>NZ_CP021874.1:0-640393 GCF_002197645.1 Enterococcus wangshanyuanii
TTCAACTATGTAAGAAGAGATCAAGTTTCCTATGATCATTCATCAAAAAAGATTTCCAGAAAAATGGCACTTGATTTATTCAAAATTACTGATTCGGAAATATTATCTGCGATTGAATGTCACACAACATTGAAGGGTGGTTACTCTGATTTAGATTTAGTCGTGTTTTGTAGCAGATAAAATAAAATGGGATCAAGCAGGCGAGCCGCCATATCTTGATGGTTTGATGGCTGCGTTAGATCAGTCATTGGAACATGCTGCATACTATTATATTGAATACTTGTTAAGTAATGATATAAAGGTTATCCATCCTTGGCTGATGGACGCATATAGGGAATTAACAAATAAACTCCAAATTGATTTATAAATAGAAAAATAGCTGATTTTTTATATGAAAGGAAAACACTGTGAAAAGAAATTACAGTGTTTTTTTGTTACAAGATAGATCAGTTTTTACTTAATGATTAGATTAAAATAAATGTCTTTTTGTGATAGACTATAAGTGAGAGGTATTTGCTGGAAAAAATCAGGAAATTTGTTCAGAGTAGTTATTCAAATCAATGAGTGAAACTTTATAAAGAAAGGATGTATAAATATGGCCTATCATACATTTTCATTTTATTGGAAAAGAAGACACGATCCAAAATGGAGACTAGACTATCAAGTGTCTTTGTGGACTAGAGTCAGGAATGCACTTATTCTATCAAATTTAATTGTATATGGGATAATCATTTTTCTAAAAGTTAACGCTTAAATTAGACACATAACATGTCATAATTTGTACTATCATTGTTGAAAATTTAAACAATTCCCCGCCTATCTCCCATGTTAAAAAAATGGTTGGTATGGTCTTTTTTCAAAAGGAATGGAGTTGAGATAGGCGGAGAGTTGAAACAAGTTGGTTCTGCAAGGCCAGCTTGTTTTTTTAGTAGGATCCTGACTATCGTTAGTTAGGTTCTTACTATTACTACAGGATAAAAATTATAATCTGTGACTTTCATGACGTCTGGATCATTCTCGGAAAATAATTGTTTGCATGTTCATTTTTACTTTTTCATTTTTATTCTATTACGCATTGACGTAAGCACACCTTTTTTTAGACGAGATGAAAAACACATGGTGAGTCATTGATTTTTATCCAGCAGCTCGCACACATCAGGGGATGGAATTGAAAAAAATGTTAGGAAAAAAGGAGAACCTGATGGTACTATTTAAAAAGAGCGAAAAAAAAACGATATTCGTCACCAACAAATACCGTGCAAAAGTTCAATGAATAACCATTCACCTATTCAAAACTAAAAGATGTAAAAAAACACTAGTATTTCTTACAAATTTTAGGTAAAATGAATAAGTCAATGCGCATTGACTAGGGCAACTTGTATTGTCAGTTGTGGCTGACTTTACAGGGCTCTGTAGAAGGATTGCTGTCCTTTTTACAGAGTGCCTTATTTATTTTGTTTTTCGCTCTAATTATTAACTCAAATGACAAAACGCAAAAAAATGGTATTTGTCAGCGACTAATACCATGAAACGTTCAGTAAATAGAAATTAACCAATTCAAAGAAAAGTCAGAAAAAGCTGGTAATCTTTTCTTACTTTTAGTACAATGAAAGAAGTCAATAACATATTGACGGAAGGCAACTTGTATTATTAGTTGTGGCTGATAATACAGGGCTCTGCGGGATGATTTGCTGTCTCCTGCAGGGCGCCTTTTTTTATTTTGTTTTGTAACGTTATCTTAACTTAAAGACAAGATAAGAGTCAAGTCCTTTTGCAAATAGTAAAAAAAATTGATTTAGAGTAAAAAAGTACTCAAACAAAAAAGCAGGCTGGAAATTTTTTTTAGCAAGTAAAACAAACCAGTGAAAAACGTCTGGAAAGCTGATGGTAGCGGGGAAAAGGACAGCTTCTCATAAGCGATGCTTTATGAATATTTCATCCTTTAGTTATATCGTTGGTACGAAAAACGTACAATAACGAACGAATAAAATAGGAAAAGTACTTATGAAGGTAAAAATTTAAGTACGATGAAGAAGAAAGAGAATTGATCAGATGGAAATGCTATTTTCATATAAATAAATGTTTATACTAATATGCGTTCATTGTATACTTAAAGTAACAGATGATTGAAACGAAAGGAATAAAATGACATTAAGATCAATGAAATAGGAATGAGGAGATACTATGAATAAAACGAATCAAGGGTTTATTTTTTGAACCAACTTAGCTATTGTCATTTACTATTTTTTACCTAGAATGCAAGTGTCTACCTATTCTTATTCGTGGAACCTAATTTTTGCTTTTTTAGACAGTTGAGTGTCATTTTACTTACAGTAGTGATGTTATTTATTGCTTATCAAAAAACACATTTGAACAAGTGGAAAAACATTGATTCAGGTAGAATGGTTGTGGATTCGTACATTTTATATTTATTTGCAACGATAGTCTGTATAATGATTCTTGAATTTGTCTAACACTTGTAGATAAAAATAGTCTAGTTACTGACGCCTTAATAAATAGTATTTGAAATCATGGACTTCGATGATTCTACAAAAAACGTATTGTTCGTTTTTACTCAAATAAAAAAACAATAGTAAAACCTCCTAAAGTGGAAAGATACTTTAGGAGGTTCTTATTTTATGAGCGAGTGTGAAATAAGAATCATAAAAGAATTGCCCATTCCGCTTGATAAACTTTAGCTATTTGCTCATATTCAAGATATCGCAGGGTGTTCAGAGCTTTTTCACAACCTTTTGTCCAGATAATATTTGACCTTCTAAAATCAAAAGTATTCCTCTAAAAAAACGCTCAATGATTCTAAAAAGCCCACTATTAAGATCAGTATTCAAGTGATTTAGCTGATCAAGTAACTCTTTTGCCGTCGAAAGTTCATTCTCTTTTAAGCATAGTTCAGAAAAATTGATCAATAATGTTTGTAAAATTTCTTTGCCACGGTCATAGTTGCGGTATTTTTTTAGCAGTTATATATATATTTTTTTTAAAGATCATTCTTTGATCATGTGAGAAGTAGTCAAGTGTATTTGTGAAGATCAGCAATTCAAAGAGTGTCCAAGATCTCGTTTCAACAAAAATTGAACTACGATAGCCATTTGTTCAGCTGGGATTTTGGTGTAATCGATTTTGTTAAAGTGAAGAAAATGATTGACGATATGAATGCGTCCTTCAACTAAAGCTAAAAAAGTTCTTTGGTATCAGAAGTTGCTTGTGTTTGGATTTCTTTCTTCAGTTTAAACAAATCATTCAGGTTATTTTCATTTGAGGCTTTAGCTAATAAAGTCCAAAAGGTAGTCGTTTCTGGAATGGTATATTGATTATAGATAAACAGGAATTCATCAGCTGTTATTCTTAGCGCAATCTAAGACTTGCTCCAATAATTCTAAGGATAGATCATGACGGCCTTTTTCAAATTCGATCGCATAAGATTTTGAAATCAGGTTATTATATAATTCTTTTTGAGAAATACCTTTAGATAAACGGATCTCGCGTATGACCAGTCCATATTCTTTCATAATTCAAATCCTTTCTAAGCTATGATTGTTGATAAAAAGAGTGTAGCAGTTTTTGCTGAAAAGTCCTAGATATAGGACTTTAATCTATATAAGAAATTATTTTGTTCATGATAGATCAAAGCTTTAAGAAAGGAACGAGAACATGTTTAAAAAATATTTTATTATCGCTTTAGCTATTTTTTTGACAGGATTTTGGGCAATAGCAGCAGAAGCAGAAACGATCATTGTTACACCAAGCCATATCATTAAAGATCAAAAAGACTATTATTTAGATGGGCATACTTGGTATAACGATGGTAAACCAATAAATTCTGATAGTCTATTTTCGACAGAAGAAAGTTCGGCGGTCGAATCGACTACTACGGAATCGACTACAGAGACAACGACCATTGAAGCTTCAGATAGCACGAAAGAAACGACCACAGAGACGACAAGCTCACTATCCGCTGCCAGCGTAGAAAAAGAGACAAGTGTGCCTTCCTCGACTGCTATTGGCATAGAGACTTCAACAACGACCAGCGTTGAATCATCTATCGAAAATGAACAGACAAGTGCTAGTAACAAAGAAAGTTCAACTGACGTTAATGAACCATTAGTAAAAACGAGCAAAGTTGAGAGAATAGAAGCACCAAGCAACAATCCAACCAGTTCTTCAAACAATACATCAATGTCTAATAGATTACCTGAGACCGGTGAAAAAAGTCCAATAGTCATCAGTTTTCTAGGAATTGTTCTGATTGGGTGTGCTATTTTTTTGTTTAATCGACGTATATGAATTTTTTCTAGTGTTTAACTATTTTACATGAGTCAAGGCTCTTGTAAAATAGTTTCTTTTTTATTATAATTTCCATATAGAAATCATTTTATGGAGGCGAATCAAATGAATACGCTTGAAGATACGTTAATGAATCTACAGTGTGAACTAGTTGCGGAAAGGAATAGGACAAATCCTCAAGGGATCAGCTGGCTTCAGTATGACGTTTTACATCTTCTTGATTTAGAAAAAGAGCTAGCGCCATCAAAAATCAGTATTTTACTTGGAATCAGTCGAACAAAGCTATCTAAGGCTTTAAAAGAGTTGAAGACCATGTATTATATCCAACAAAAACCAAATGAAAAAGATGGACGAGAATTACGAACGGTTTTAACTGAAACAGGTCATCAATTGCTTAAGGATCTCGACCAAGGGCATCAACAACTTCATCAAGTTGCCAACCAAGTATTTACCAATGAAGAACAAGAACAATTTTCACAGCTGGCTGAAAAATTCTCCAATGCGCTTAAATCAGAAAGGTTGAAGGCTCATGAATAACTTTATTTCGATTAAAGGAGCCAAAACAAATAATCTCAAAAATCTGTCTCTTGACATTCCAAAACAACAAATAACCGTTGTCACTGGTGTTTCAGGGTCTGGTAAATCCTCTCTAGTCTTCGACACTCTAGCGGCTGAATCCCAACGACTTTTAAATGAAACTTATTCTAGCTATATTCAGCAGCTATTGCCTCACTATCCACAACCTGTCTTTGATACTATAGAAAATCTACCTGTTTCGATAGTGATCAATCAAAAGAAGATTGGTGGCAATGCACGCTCAACTGTTGGTACAGTAACAGATATTTACTCGAGTCTACGCCTTTTATTTTCAAGAATCGCTACGCCATTTATTGGCTATTCAATGGTCTATTCATTTAATAATCCGCAGGGAATGTGCCCGATTTGCAATGGCTTAGGTGAAACAAAACAAATTAATTTGAATCAGCTGATTGATTTTAACAAATCATTAAATGAGGGTGCAATTGATTTCCCTACCTTTCAACCTGGCGGCTGGCGATTGACCAGATACACAGAATCAGGAAATTTCGATAATGATAAAAAAATCCAAGATTATAGCCAGTCAGAGTTAGAGCTTCTTTTACACGATATCGGAAGCGCGCCAAAGAATCCAACCAAAAAATGGCCAAAAACCTCAACCTATATTGGGATTATTCCAAGAATCACTAAAAATTTTGTAGAGAAAGACGAGACGAAATATACGAAGCAATTGAATCGGATACTTGAGGTCAGAGAGTGTTCGGGCTGTCATGGAACCAGAGTTAACGAAATTGTTCGATCTGCAAAAATTGATGGAAAATCTATTGCGGATTGCGTAACCATGTCGATCACAGAATTACTGTTGTTCATTAAACATATTCATTCTCCTAACGTTGAGATTGTTTTGAATGATCTGATCAAAAAATTAGAAAGCTTACAGAACGTTGGTTTGAGTTAATTATTTCTTAACCGCCCAACAGCTACTCTTTCTGGTGGTGAATCCCAAAGAATAAAGATGACCAAGCATCTAAATAGTGCATTGACTGATGTTTTATACATTTTTGATGAACCCAGTATTGGTCTTCATCCAGAAGATATTTTAAGAATGTCAAAAATTATTATTGGGCTGAAAAAGAAAGGGAATACTGTGGTATTAGTTGACCATGATCCTGATATTATAAAAATCGCAGATCATGTGGTGGATCTAGGGGAATATGCAGGAGATAAAGGTGGCAAGATCACTTTTGAAGGAACGTATCAAGAATTATTGAAATCGGATACAATCACGGGGAAAAGTTTATCTGCAATAAATACGATCAATACTGAAAAAAAGCTGTTTTCTACTTACTATTCATTAAATAAAGTTAGCCTGCATAACGTTATTGAGGCTTCAGTAAAAATACCAAAACAATCATTAACGGTCGTTACAGGTGTGGCTGGCTCTGGAAAGAGTACGTTGATTCGGCAGCTCTTCAAGCAAAAATACCCCGAAGCAAGTATCTTGGATCAGAATCCGATAAGTGGGAGTAATCGTTCAAATGTCCTGACGTACCTTAATGTTTTTGATAAAATAAGAAATATTTTTGCACATGATTCCGGAAAAAGCAGCTCTCTTTTTAGCTATAACGGGAAAGGTGCTTGTCCTGTTTGTAAAGGGAAGGGCTATTTAAAATTAGATTTAGCCTACATGGGAGATGTTAAACAGATTTGTGAAAAGTGCCAGGGGAAAAGATATAGTGATGAAGCACTTTCCATAGTTTGGCGCGGCTTGAACATCTATGATCTTTTACAGCTGTCGGCTGAAAAAGCGCGCAAGCTATTTGAAGACAGTGCATTAGTAGCAGCTATGCAAACGTTGATTGATGTTAATTTAGGGTATGTCAAATTGGGCCAATCATTAGCTACGTTTTCGGGAGGAGAGTTACAACGCTTGAAAATAGCTAAGGTAATGCAGCAAAATACGACGGATTTATTGATCTTAGATGAACCATCTACTGGTTTACATGAGGCTGATATCAAGAAGTTACTAAAGCTTTTCAAAAGACTTCTGAAAAGAAATCAGACGTTGATCGTTTTAGAACACAATCTTCAAATTATTAGTCATGCGCAGTGGATCATCGATATGGGGATTGGCGGAGGCGATTTAGGCGGGAAAATACTTTTTGAGGGGTACCCGATTGATTTATTGACTGTATCAGATTCATATACTGCTAAACATTTACAAAGATATATAAAGTAAGCAAAACGGTAGCACAAAAAATCCCATCTCAGCCAAGATGGGATCAAATGATTTATTTATCTTTTGGGGAAGATAAGTAATTTCTCTATGAATGAATCATAAACGATTTTCACTGCTTTTGCTACTTCAAAAAAATCCTATCCTTCTTACTTTTTTGAAGAAACTCTGTATTTAAAAGGATCGGCAGCTATTCTCTCCAAAATTTTGTGTAATCGATTTTTTCCTGGATGTTATAGTCGATGATTTTTTTGAGTAAGGCAAAATCGATTTCTTGGGCCCAAGTGATTTTGAAGATATTATCTGTATGCTCATATCCAGCTTTTTCGATGTCTTCTTTGAACGCGGCAAGTGTCGCGGTTTCAGGTGCGACCGACATATGTTTTTTCGAAACGCTAAAACCGATAATAAATGTCCCATGATCGGTAAACATCGGTTGATTCCATTTGATGACGGTTTCTAGCTGCGGAAAACTTCCTTTGATCCAGTTAAACAGATCATTCAAACGCTGACGTTGGTCTGGATTACTGATTTTTTCTGTAAATTCATTTAAATTTGCCATCGTGAAACCTCTTTTCTTTTAGGTAGGATTGTTTCATTGTTTTTATTATAATATGAATAAAGAATTTAGAATAGGTATTTGATTGAGTAGAAGGAGGGGAATGAAGATGCCACAATATATTGCTTTATTGCGCGGTGTAAATGTCGGAGGGAAAAATCGTGTGGTGATGACCGAATTAAGGGAGTCATTTGAGCAGCATGGATTTACACAAGTCAAAACGTATTTAAATAGCGGGAATGTCATTTTTTCAACGGAGAAAAAGGAATCAGAAATGATTACTAAAGAGTGTGAAATGCTGATTGAAAGGATGACAGGGCTGCATATTCCTGTGACGATCGTTTCTGGTGAAGCGTGGCTGGAAGCGGTCAAGCATGCGCCAAAATGGTGGAATACAGACAAGGAATCAAAACATAATGCAATTTTTATTATTTCGCCAACGACAACAGCTGAGGTCATGCTTTCTGTTGGAGAAGCAAAACCGGAGTACGAGCAGGTCGATCATCATGAACGAGTGATTTTTTGGTCAGCACCATTAAAAACATTTTCGAGAACCCGCTGGTCAAAGATCGTCAGCTCAGCGTACTATGATCGAATCACGATCAGAAATGCCAATACAGTTATGAAAATAGCGGAGCTGATCAAAAAAGAAAAATGAATACTTGCCTTCGACATGGCTCCGAGGTTTATACTTTCCTTGTTGGTCGATCAACACGTCATAAAAAAATGAACGACATATCTAGTGAATAAAAAATAGACGAGCAGCCGATTTATTGTATAATGGTTGTTAGTCTGTTTTTATTTATAGGATGGAAAGAGGAAAGTATTATGAAAAAAAAGATCAAGATACTGTTCAGTATACTTGCTGCAATTATCGCTATTATTTTAATCTATGTGGGGTATGTTTATTTCAGCTATTCAAGAATTGAAGATGATGTTTCGATTAAAGTGGTACAGAAAGCTGAACATTCAAGCCTAACTACAAACAAAGAATATAGAATAACTACATTCAATATTGGCTACGGCTCATATACACCTGATTATACATTTTTCATGGACGGTGGAAAGCAATCCAAAGCGGTAAGTAAGGAAAGTGTACGTACTAACATTGACGGTGTGATCGAAACGACAAAGAAAATCGCTCCTGATTTTGCTTTATTTCAGGAAGTAGATGAAAAAGCAACACGCAGCCGCGGAGTAGATGAGGTTCAGCAGATCAATCAGAGTTTTAAAGAACACACAAGTGCATTTGCAGTGAATTATGATTCCGCATTTTTAATGTATCCGGTGTTAGATCCAATCGGAAAATCGAAATCTGGGATTTTAACACTTAGTAATACAGAAATGGAAAGTAGTACACGTTACAGTTTACCGATCGAAACCAATTTTAATAAATTTTTTGATTTAGACCGAGCGTTTACGGTTTCTAAAATTCCAGTTGCAAACGGAAAATCATTGATGCTGTATAATGTTCATTTATCTGCATATATCAAAGACCAGAAAATTCAAAAAGAGCAAGTGCATAAGCTGTTTGATCATATGGAACAGGAATATAAAAAAGGAAATTATGTGGTTTGTGGAGGAGATTTTAATCATGATTTGCTTCCTTCCTCTACGGAAACGTTTAAAAACGATCCGACAGAAGAGTATACCTGGCTGCAGCCTTTTCCAAAAACAGAACTGCCCGAAAATCTTCGTGTAGCAGCATTGAGTGAAACCAAAGAAGCGGTACCTTCAGTTCGTAATTTAGACAAACCTTATGAAAAAGGCAAGTCATTTGTTGCGTTGATCGATGGCTTTATTGTGTCTGATAATATTGAGAATATCAATGGAAAAGTGATCGATAAGGAATTTCAACATTCAGATCATAATCCAGTTGAGATGACGTTTAAATTGAAATAATGGAATAAAAGTGCTTTTTTCTCGCCGCTTATTCAGAATCAAAGCCCGAAACAAAACTGATTTTTAGTTTTGTTTCGGGCTTGTTAGCTTTTGATAACGGACGGATAAAAACCAGTTTTTTCGGTAATTGGACTAAAAAAACGAAGCAACATTTGTCTGATCTTTTTTTATATAGGATTCAATTTGTGAGATGAAATATTATTCTTTTACTTGAATAATTGTTTGTTGCCTATGATTGATAATCAGAGCTGTTTGGTCAGGCACTTTGACATCATCCGTATCATAATTCCTATCAGAAAAATTAGCGATCACTACTAGATCATCTCCAAATTGTGTTTTTTGTACGAGACGGTCTTGTGTCAAGACTGTGAAGTCGGTCATTTCATGTGCTAAAGCAGCTTTTTGAAATGGTGCCCAAATTTTAGCATTTTCACTGATATCCTGTTTATGTTCATCCCACGCAGCTTTATCGAGGTGGAACATTGGCGGAGTATTATATAAATATTCCTTCATACGGCGTTCAGCGACTTGTCCTTTGATTTTGTAACTATCCCATTCCCATTGATGTGAAGTAATGACTGAGCGATTATAAACAAGCTTATATAGTGGGAGTGAATAAGCTGGATCTGTATAAATGGCTTTGTATTCATCTTTGATCGGAACGGTTTTTTTATATTTTGTTGGAATACCGCCATCTAAAGCAGCGTAGCTTCCCACATAATATTCACTCTCTTTATTTTCCCTCATATCCGGGTCAGACCACATGATCACAGGCGTTTCGATTCCGTGAGAGAAGACCATTTCTTTTGAAGCAAAATCATTTCCTCCTTCTGAGCCGACAACTAATCCATTCTTATTGAAATAATCCATTCTTTTTAGACGACCAGCAACATCTTCACTTTGAGTTGTTTGGTGATCAGGACTGTAGTCATTGTAAATTTCTCCAGCTGCATCTGTATCTAGAAACCAAGAGTTGAAAGGAATCTTATTTTGCATAATACCAATGAAGCGTTCTTCAACATCTGGAAAAATTTGCGTTGGATTTAGCTTTCTACCTTTGCCTAAAAACCCAGCCACTTTTTCGCCATTTTTCTTTGTCACAGTTGCTTGTTCATAGAGTTTTTCATTGGGAAAAGAAGCGGTATTCCAATCGATACTGGCATTTTCTTGAATAGATTGATACGAATCATAGGGACCGATCAAATATCCTTGATCAGCTGCCGTTTTTACCATAGCAGGATTCATTAAGCCATTGGCCCAGTTAGGTAAACCGATCCAAGCGTTTTCTATCCCAGCATTTTTCATTTCTTTAAAGACGTCGACGGATGTCTCTTTGCCCCATTGTTCAAGCGGGGGAGTCAGGTCTTGAAGAGCGCCAGCTAATAAATGTTTATTTAATGTATAACGGTCTTGTTCACTCAATGTATCGATTCCTTTTTCAATCAGTTTTGAAGCTGTTTCATCCGGCTGTTTAAAAATAGACTTATTGAAAAATTGAGGGTAAAGCAGAACATAATTGAGTGAATTTAAAAGGGTGTTTTTTTCATACTGATAGCCTTCATTATTTTTGAAAGCAGCTAAAGCATTTTCGTATTCTGCTGATCCATCTTCGCCATATTGTGATAATAATTCAGCGATCCATTGAAAAATAGGCTCATCAACTTGTTCAGGAAGCTTGCTCCAGTTAATATCTTCTTCAGTTAAAATCCGGCTGTTCCAGTAATAAATTTGAATGGCTCCCCGCATTTTCTTGATTTCTGGATTCTCTTTTTCCTTGTCGTCTAATGTCTTGAAATTATTTGTCTTGATGCGATCCATTTGATAAGTTTTGGCAATCGCAACTGGGTCATTTTCTGTGATATAAAGGCGATAATTCAAGGTTTTGTTTTTGTCGAAGCCGATAAAATGATGACTGGCCTCAAAAGCTAGGTGATTACTTGTTTCAGCGAGCAAATCACTATTAAAGGTTTCATCAGTGACAAAGCTTGCGGCAAACTGTTCATAGTTAGCAGTGAAAAAGCTCATGGAGAAAGCTTCACTCATGGCTAACTCATTGTTTTGTTGAAAATAAGCCAGCCAATCTTTTTGATCATTTGGGATCATTTTTCCTTCTGCGATGGGTAAGGTATAATTTTTAGCATCGATTTTTGGCCAGTTGAAGGTTAAGTCCTCATCAGTCAAACTTGTAAGTGAAATAGCCAAGTGCTCGTCTTCTTTTTTTACTGCGATTTGAAGGTGTTCATCTGGATAAGTCCAGCTGATTTCGTTAGTCGTTTTTTTTAAATTTGTTACTCGTTTGGTTGTTTGAGGTTGAGCAACGGTTTCTTTTTGGTTGTTTTCGGTGATTGTGATAGCAAAGGTTTCAGGATCAACGTCAAATGAGAAATCAGTTTTGGCATAAGATTTATTTTTGTTTAGCTCTTGGTTAACTGAGCTTTTTTCTTGTACCTGCTTCTGCATTATTCCGGGCGTCTGACAAGCTGCTAATGAAAGTGTTAGCGTGGTTAAAAGTGTGATAAAAAATTTCTTTTTCATGATTTTCCTCCTAAATGAACTGGTTTATTGAACCAATTGGAGTGTAACAAGTATCTGTTACAGAAATATGGCAAAAAAAGAGTACGATCCACAAAGAAGGATCGTACTCTGGTGCTAGATAAGGAAGGCGCTTATACTACTCTTTCATCAAAAAAGGCAGCTTTCGCTTTTTTATTGAAATGCAAATTGAAAATCAACGTTTTATGAACGAGTCGTGCTTCGATGTCAAAGCCATGTTCATTCATGATCGATTGAACGATCGATAAGCCTAGTCCCGTGCCTGACAGATTTTTATTGCGAGATTTTTCATGAACATAAAATGCTTCCCACAGTTTTTCAATATCAAAGTCTGAAGGTAAGGAGGTTTGATTACTGATCGAAAATTCAATAAAGTCATTCGTTTCCCGCCAGCTGACTTGGATTTCTTTATCTGTTGTATACTTGATGCTGTTGGTCAATAAATTGTCAAACGTACGCTTGATCAATAAAGGGTCAGCTTCAATCAGGGACATTGATGTATCTGTTTGGGCTTCCAATAGTAAAATCATCTCTTTTTCCAGTAAGGATTCTTGATCTCGTAATGTTTGCTGCCAAATCTCTGACAATTGGATGGGCACTTTTTGTAGTGTTTGTTGCTGTTCTAATTTTGCATAATCAAGCATTTGGTCAACGATCTCATTTAATCGTTGGGCTTGCTGGAGGATGATCGTCAAATAGGTGCCATCGTCTAAACCATCTTCGATGCCTGAGCCATAAGCTTTGATCAAGGCAATCGGTGTTTTCAATTCATGGGTCAAATCAGCTGTGAATTGCTTTAATTGGTCATTTTTTGCAAGTAGATTCTTTTGATACGTTGCCAAAGCGTGACTCATTTTGTTGATACTGACCGCTAGCTCACCAATTTCATTTGCAGGAATATTTTCAGTAGTTACAAAGGTCAAAGCGGTGATCTCTTCAGCTACTTTTTTTAACTCAACCAGTGGGTCAGTAATTTTTCTAACAGAAACATAAATCAAAAAGATGATCAAAATCAACGTAAGACTCAGTGAAATCAAGTTAAAGCTATTGATCAAGGCTGCTGTTTCAGAAAAATTAACGGTAGAAACGCCAACCAAATAGAACGTGTCATCGATCACCATCATTTCAACGAGAAAACTAGATTTTTGTTTTCCTTGATCAAAGCTTCTTTGGATCGGTCGAGCCGTTTGACGCAGCTGATCTAAAGTCTCCTGGGTGACCCAAAAGCGGTTCAAAGCGACTTTTTTTCTATTTAAGTTCAGTGTCAAAGCTTCATTGAAGTCGTCAAGTGAGGCTCCGTCGATCGGTTGTGTAGTTATCGTCACTTGATGCTCGTTTTCAAGGCGCTCCAGTTGTTCTTCACTAGAAGAAGATTGCTGAATCATTTCCATGACAGAAGTTACTTTATGCTCCATTTTAGCGTTATAGTAATAAGGAACGATCATCGTATTGAAAATAAACATGACAAAAAAACTGGCAATGATGATCAACGAAAAAGTGAGAGTCAGTGTTGTACTGATTTTTCTAGTTTTCTTTTTCAATGAGATACCCAACTCCTCTTTTTGTTGTGATGATCTCATCACCGATTTTTTCCCTTAATCGTCGAATATGTGTATCTACAGTACGAGCGACACCCTCGTAATCCATACCCCAAACACCAATTAAAAGCTGTTCCCGGCTTAAAATCGTTCCGCGATTTTTGACGAAAAACAGCAGCAGATCGATTTCTTTTTTTGTTAGATCGATTGATCGTTCGTTTTTCCAGACACTCAGTTTAGTCGGGTCGATCACAAGGCTTTTTACCGTGACCAATTCTGTCACACCGAGTAATTTTTTGACTCTCAAAACTAACACTTGAGGATGAAAGGGTTTTGTGAGAAAGTCGTCTGCACCACTGGATAAAGAGAGAAATTCATCCTCACCAGTTGTTTTAGCAGTCAACATCAGAATTTTAACTGGACTTTCTGATTTGATGGTTTTGATTACTTCGATACCATCGATTTTCGGCATCATCCAGTCGATGATCGCTAAATCTATTTTTTCTGTATAAAAAAGATCAAGTGCGGCTTCACCATCAAAGGAAGGAAAGACAGTAAACCCTGCCTGTTTCATATAAGCACTTAAAATCTGCACCATTTCTGGGCTATCATCCGCAATCAAAATATTCATAAGCAGCAGCTCCTTTTATAACCTTGTTACTTGTTTATTTATATGCAAAAACTGACAAAGTAGAACCAACCCAAACACGCCCATCAATGGCAAGTCTACGCAAAGAAAAAAACGGCCGGGGGTATATAAAAAATCCTTGATCCATGAAGTGTTTGTCCTAAAAAAATCCGCATAAAGCAGTTCAGTGCTAAGCACGCCAATAAAAGTACTTGGAATGGCAAGAAGTAAAAAGTCTGAAAAAATCTCACTCGTTACTCGAATACCAGAACTGCCAAGTAATTTTTTGATGATCAACTCTTTTTTATCCACTAACAGAACCTGTTGAAAATGAATAAACAGGTAAAAAAGACCAGCGATAAATAATCCTAGACTAATCAGAAGCAGTCCATTTTTTAGCGTGGTCAATAAAAAAATCAAATTTCTAAGAGCCGCTGTCTGTGAAAAGGCATCGATCATTTCAGTTTGACTTAGTAGATGTTCACGTTCCAATGTCTCAAAATGCTTCAGTGTAAGTCCTATACGAATGAGAAGCGTCGAAATAAAAAAATAAGCGATGATCGAGAAACTTTTAATGAAAGAGTGCCACTTATTCCTCAATAGAAAACGTCCACTGTCAATTAAAATAGAAGACAAAGTATTCATAAATCAACCTTTCTCCACCTACCAATAGATAGTGTTAGGTGGATTTGTGTTCTTATTAGAATTATTTATCAAATTTATCTAGTCGAAATTCCTCGATCAAGGCGATCAATTTTTCGGCATACTCTGGATCAGTTGCATAACCGCCATTTTGCAAAGCAATAGCGGCTTCACGATAATTTTTACTTGTCTTGATCGACTCGTACGTTCCGCCATTTAAAAATTCCATATGATCGACCATTGATTCTTGGATCGTTGTGTATTTCTTAAATGAATCATCGATCGTAATTTGTTCACCATCAATGAATTCTTCGGTGGGCATAATACTAGACTGCTCGTTGAATGCACCTTTGATCCCGAAAAGATTATTCGCTTCAATTGCTAGATCACTACGTCCCCAATCAGATTCCAAAATGGCTTGAGCGATCGTGATGCTGGCAAATAGATGCGTTTGTTTTTGTAAGATTTTGGCTTCAGCCGCGATTTCATCGATAAAAATCTGTTGATACGCAGTGGCTTCATCTTGAATGGGTTGTTCTTCGTTATTAAAAATTAAGAAAATACTCGCAATTGAAAGAAGTAAAATCAATAATAGCGGTAAAATATTTCGTTTGATAAGGATTCTTTGATTCATGTCATCCCCTCTTTTCCTTTAGTGAATAAAGTTAGTATAGTGGTTCAATGTTACAAAAAGATGCCAAATAAGTTAATAATTGTTTGGCTTTCTTAAGAAATAATTCAGTTTGATTAAGAAAGTTTTGAAGAATGAAAAATGGATGATAACGAAAAAATGAAACAAACCCCTTTACAAGTTATAAAAAATGATTTATGCTAAGTTCTGTAAATACCCATAGGGGTATAAAAGGAGGAGCATATGTTTTCATTTTTTAACAAAACATCGATCGATTTATCGGAACTTCAGCAAAAGCTAGACATGAAATCTGAAATCATTGATGTACGTGAGAAGTCAAAATTTCAAGCAGGGCATATACCTGGAGCTAAAAATATTCCACTGAGTAAAATCGGCTCATATAGCTTAAAAAGCGAACAGCCGATCTATGTCATCTGCCAATCAGGTTTAAGAAGCAGACAAGCGACGAAAATATTACGAAAAAAAGGCATACAAGCATTTAATGTCAAAGGTGGAATGAGCCGCTGGTCAGGTGCAGTTAGAGGAGGAAAATTATAATGCGAGTAGTAATTATTGGTGGAGTAGCTGGCGGAATGTCTGCTGCGACTAGATTAAGAAGATTATCAGAAGATATCGAAATTATCGTCTTGGAAAAAGGGCCGTATGTTTCTTTTGCTAATTGCGGACTGCCTTATTATGTATCTGGAGAAATCACTGAGCGTTCAGAACTGATTTTACAAACTCCTGAGCAGCTGAAAAAGAGATTCAATATCAAGGTGTACACTGAAACAGAAGCAGTTGAAATCGACCGTCAAAATAAAACAGTTCAAACAAATTCTAAAGGAAAAGAAGAAACGATCAGTTATGACCAATTGATTTTATCCCCTGGAGCTCAACCGATAGTTCCTGAAATCGAAGGCTTGTCCCAAGCGACCAATCTACACACCTTGAGAAATGTCCCGGATGTCGACAAAATCGTCGAAACGGTGAAACGTGAACAGCCAAAGCAAGTGGTTGTCATTGGAGCTGGATTTATCGGTTTGGAGATGGCTGAAAGTCTAAAACATTTAGAAATGGACGTCACATTAGTAGAAGCAGCTCCACAAATTTTACCACCATTAGATGAAGAAATGGCCGCATTTGTTGAAAAAGAACTGATACAAAATGGGATCACTGTTTATAAAGGGGCTGCTGCATCGGCGTTCAAGGATTCTGGGAAAATAATTGAGCTAAGCACAGGAGAAACGATCACCAGTGACTTTACCATTCTGTCTATAGGAGTCAAACCTTCTAGTGAATTGGCGCAAGCTGCTGGTTTAGAGACAGGGTTACGTGACGGAATTCTTGTTGATGAAGCTTATCGTACAAGCGATCCTGCTATTTATGCTGTGGGTGATGCAATCGTTGTGAAACAGCAAATTACAGGCGAAGCTGCCTTGATTTCACTCGCTTCGCCAGCCAATCGTCAAGGAAGACAAGTAGCAGATGTGATTATGGGCGTTGAGCGGAAAAATCAAGGCAGTATTGGTACAGCAATTGTTCGTGTCTTTAACTTGGCAGCTGCAAGCACTGGTTTGAGTGAACGTCAATTACGTAATGATAAAATAGACTATAAAGTCGTTCATACTACATCAAAAAGCCATGCAGGCTATTTTCCGGGGAGCCAATCCATCGTAATGAAATTATTGTTCCATCCTGTTTCTGGGAAAATTTTTGGCGCTCAGGCCGTTGGAGCAGATGGTGTAGATAAACGAATCGACATTATTGCAACGGCGATCAAAGCTGGGATGACTGTGATCGATTTACCTGAATTAGAGTTTACTTACGCGCCACCATTTGGGTCAGCAAAAGATCCAGTCAATATGATCGGTTATGCTGCAGCAAACATTCTAGAAGGGTTTTCAGAAAATATTCAATATTATGAACTAAAAGCAGCGATCGAAAACGGCGCGTTGTTGCTTGATGTGAGAAATCCAAATGAGCTAACCAATAATGGAGCGCTACCACAAGCTAAAAATATTCCATTGGATGAACTGAGAGCGCATTTAGATGAATTACCTAAGAATCAAGAAATCATTGTGAGCTGTCAAAGTGGACAAAGAAGCTACTTAGCAGAACGAATCTTGAAAAATAATGGCTTTACCGTAAAAAATTTAGATGGTGCATTTCAGCTTTATAGCATGATTTACCCCCAGGAGGTTATTAAATAATGTATAAGTCAATGATGATCGATGAGTTTGAACAATTACAGAAAAGAAATCAATTAGAAATTATTGATGTGCGAGAAGTGGACGAATATCAGTCTAGTCATATCAATGAAGCAAAAAACATGCCTTTGAGCACCCTGCAGGAGACCGCTGAGACGTTGGACAAAGCGCAAGAATATTATATTATTTGCCATTCTGGCGGACGCTCTCAAATGGCTAGTGAATATTTTGCTTCATTAGGGTATAATGTAACGAATGTGATGGGCGGAATGTCCGCTTGGAGAGGAGACGTTACTCGTGGGATGTGATCCTAAATTAGCCAATCGTTTAAAACGTTCTGAAGGACAAATTCGCGGCGTTTTAAAAATGATGGAAGAAGGTAAGGATTGTCGAGAAGTTGTGACTCAGCTGATGGCTGTCCGTTCCAGTATCGATAAAGTAATCGGACTTGTTGTGACAGAGAATTTGAAACAATGTATGGAAGATGAGCAGATCGATCTTTCCAATGAAGATCTAGCAAAAGCTTTAGAGATGATCGTGAAAACTAGATAAAAAAAGCGTTAAACTTTTTAGCCAGAGGCCTGAAGTTTAACGTTTTTTTTAGTGAATAGATGATTCGTAAGGTACTGATTTAGAATAATTAGTTCCAAATCATTAACACGTACTTTTTTTTATAGATCTATTTCAAGAAGTAAAATATAACACTATTCAGAGAATCATATAGCCCTATTTTTTTGTTTTTTCTGAAAAAAATATTCGTAATAGCGATAAAATTTGAATTATTTTGAAAAAAACAAATTAAATATAGTATAGTTTAAGTAGTGATGTTAAATAGTTGAAAAAAATAATTTGAAACCATTTTAGTTATTTAATTGAAAAAATATGTTTTTGTCATTATTTTCTTATAACTTCTACTTGTAGGAAAATAGAGTCTATATCTCAGTCGGAATTCATTTAACAAAGATAACTTTAATCTAAAAAACCTTTGAAGTCAATGTATTATTTCGTTTTTATCTTATCAATTTTTTTATATTTTTTTGAAAAATAAGAGAATAATGAAAGAGTTTTGTTGCTTATAAAACAAATTTCTGATTTTAATCACTAAAAAACATTGTTTTCATAGCGTTATATCAAAAATAAAAATGAGCCGTCAAAATAATCGTCAAGAAATGTTGGAAGGGAATGATGAAAGATGTCTAAAAAAGGAGAAAATATTTATAAACGAAAAGACGGTCGCTGGGAAGGTCGTTACATTAAACAACGAACACCAACGAAAAAAATTATTTATGGATACGTCTATGGGAAAAAGTATAGTGAGGTGAAAGAAAAGCTGATTTTTCTAAAAGCAAAACAGTTAGTCACTCAAGAGACTGTGATTTCTTCCCATAAAACGTATCAAGATTGGATTATTTACTGGCTTAATAATACTGTAAGACGAACAGTGAAAGCCACAACTTATTCAAATTATTTTCGATTGCTAAGTAAGCACATTTTGCCTACTCTGGGAGAATATCATTTGGCAAAGATAACTTCTGCACTGTTACAAGAATTTGTTGATGGATTACTTGCTAAAAATCTAGCAAACAGCACGATTCGTTTGATTTTTACTATCGTAAATAAATCCTTAAAAGAAGCAGTAAAAAATGAGTATTTAGATAAAAATCCATGTAATTCAGTACATTTACCTAAGCACACGGTGCCGATTATTCACTCATTAAGTAGTAAGGAGCAGAGAAAATTAGAAGAACTGGCCTTCCGTGAAACGGAGTGCTCCCCAATTATTTTAGCTCTCTATTCGGGGATGAGAATAGGAGAAATCAGTGGACTCAAATGGGAAGATATTGATTTTGATAAAGGATTGATTCGAGTCCATCGAACGATTTCAAGAATTATCGATGAACATAGCACGATCAATAAAACAGAACTAATCTCTGGAAGCCCAAAAACAGCATATTCTAGCAGAGTGATTCCTTTAGCAACTAATTTAAAAGACTATTTACTTGAAAAAAAAGAAACCTCTCCTTCTGAATACGTGATTCATTGTCGAGGAAAACTGGCGGAGCCAAGAGTCATTAATTATCGTTTTAAACGAATGATTCGTGAAACAGAGTTCGCATCGATTCATTTCCATGTGTTGAGACACACATTTGCAACTAGGTGTTTGGAACAAGGAGTTGATATTGTTAGCTTGAGTCGAATTTTGGGGCATCGATCGACAAAGCTCACACTCGACACCTATGCCGATTCATTGTTGGAGCATCGACAAGAAGTCATGAAAGCCGTTGATGCATTGTTGAAAAAACCCCCTTTATTCAAATGACATTAAACCAATAGATCCTGATATTGGTTTTATTTTTTTGTTTTAAAAGCCGTCAAAGCAATGGTCATTTGGCGGCTTGGAATCTAGATATATATGATTTTTTTACCATTTTTTCTTATAAGTAGAAGTTATACGAAAGAGTTTAGATATTATACTACATTTCTGAAAACAATAGGGAATGAAATGCTCTTGATTTAAATAATCAGAATTTGGGAGGCACGTCATGTATAAATTAGGAATTATATCAAAAAAAAATTATTCCGAAAAAATAATATCCGAGTTTGAAAAAAATGGTTTCATGCTGACATGTTTAACCAAAGAACAAATCTGTAGTGACGGATTGGATGGCATTTTTATTGAAGAAACAGAAGAACATTCAATCAGTCTCATTTGCGAATTGGTGTTGTCGATTCGCAAAGAAAGTGATGTGTTTATTTGGGTTCTCTCTAAAAAGTCAACGACTGTCGATCGGCAAGTTTATTTACAACTAGGGGTCGATAATGTATTTAATAGTAACTACTTTCCTGAAGAACCCTTATTAGTTATACGGAACACGTTTACTAGAAAAATGAAACAAATTCCAGCAGAACAAAAAACAGAAATGAATGATTCCGAAATAAATTCGATGAAATTGGACCCAAGAAATTTAAGTCTCTCTGTCGTTACAGGTGAAAACCAGGTGAAAGAAATTGCTTTGACAAAATTAGAGTATCGGATTATGGAACTATTATACAGCAATCCTGGAAAAGCCTTCTCATATAAAGAAATCCATGAAGCTCTTTGGAAAATTCCATACAGCGATCGGCCGTATCGGGTAGCTAATCTGGTTTTTCACATCAGAGATAAATTGGAAAATACATCTATTTATATCAAGACTGTACGATCTAAAGGGTATCGATTGATTTTATAAGCAGTTGAAAGGAGGTGAAAAAATGAAAAGGAAAAAAAGACTCTATTTATTTCTAAGTTTCATTACGATCGTAGGCATCTATTTTTACCATAGTACACCATTGCTTAAAGCAGAAGAATCTACCAGTCAAAGTACTGTAGAGTCGACACCGCCCCTTTCAACAACCGAGTCATCTAAAGCTGATGTTACTAAAAATGAATCTTCAACGCTAGGTGAGACTAATAAGAATGTAAAGACTATACAGCCCCAAATGACAAATCTTGAAACGTTTGAATTATCAGAAAATGGGACGGGGATCGTAGCTAAGAATATAGCAAAAACAATGACGGATATTCAAAGCTATAACGGTGATACTGAAGCAATCAAACAGATGATTCTCAGAGATACTGAGGCAAAAGCATATGGAGTGTCTGGCGGATCTATCGTTGAAGTAACCGATAAGATCCAACTATCTGATCTAAAAGGACTTGATACAGTTGCAACGAATGATCTACAAGAGTTTCATTTGACGTTGACCGTTCCTTCAAGTGAGTCAGGAACAGGCAGCGATTTGACAAGTGAAGTCATCGTTTATGTCGGAAATGTAGCAAAAGTAAGTACATGGGATCAACTGGATGCTGCATTGATGAGTAACACGGTAACGATTGTCGATGTGCAAAATTCTATGACCAATACTGTAACGAACAGGACGGATCGAACTGTCTCGGATAACCGACCAAATTATGTGTTATTAGGAAATGGTTACTCTCTTGATTTTATTGGCTATTCTTATAGATGGGGAACGAATACATCGATCGTACACAAAGCAGTTGTCGATAATGTAGATATGTATGGAGGGCACTATTATGGACCTGTGACGATGTGGGATAGAAATGCCTATGGCTCAAGTATCACGTATCGAAATGTAAATTATACAGGTTCACAAGTGACGGCCTCTTTCCAAGCGCTTTTACGCTTTGAAGGGAAAAACGTCATTAAGTCTAAAGCAACAAGTTACACCTCTTATGATGGAGCTACTCGCAATATGGCCAATACCAATCAATCTGGTTTAGAGTCACATACACTTTTATTTGCATCTAATACGGACACAACGATCGAAGTAGAAAATGGTGATGGTGTGATTTTAGGTAGCTGGTACTCTAACTATGATACGGTCGCAACGATTCAACCTTCTTTGACTTTAGAAGAAAATGCTACTGCAACGATTCGTACGTTAGGGAACGCGGGAGAAACAAATTCTTGGCAAACTGATGGCGGCAATATTCCTTCTGTGATCAGCGTTCAAAGAAATGGAAAAATAAATGTCGGTAAAAACGCCACATTAAATGTTGAGACCGCAGATGGAACAACACGTGTACCCGTACGTTTAGGTTACCAATCAGCAACCTCTCAATGGACGACGAGTATCGATCTGGAGGAAAGCAGTCATTTCAATGTGAACATCAACGGTCCGATTGCGACGACTAGTTCACGTGCAGGATTTATGCTTCAACAAAATTCCGCTATCAATGTCGGTGACAATGCAGAGATGACTATCAATGCAAATCAGATGACAGCTGGTGCTCCGGTCATTTCTATGGGACAAAACGCCAAATTTGATGTCGCAGAAAAAGGGCAGCTGACGTTGAATAAAAACGGGGGAGTTGGACGTCTTCTTGATCTTTCTAATGGCTCTAAATTTAAAGTAAGTGATCAAGGTGCAACAAAGTTTATTTCCACAAATGAAGGAACATCGACAAGCTCAATGATCTATGGAGGTAGTGGTTCTTCTTTTATTATTGGTGATAAAGGAACCTTTGAGTCTGTTATTAAAGATGGGACTGGCGTTCGGAATATGCTGGATTTTGGTAGCAATACTACCTTCCAATTCTCGAATGCTCAAAAAATAGACTTGGATTCACGGGGGAATACAAATGCAAATTTGATCAATATGACGAATCCAGGGACGTTTACAGCTGATATTCAGGAAGTTTCTTCTTGGAGTAAGCAGGATGCAGCACAAGTAACACCAACATTCCACTGGACACCGATGTATGGAATGACGATCAAGTATAACGGTATTACTACAACAAGTGTTTCAGGAAATAGTATTACAAATGCGATCCAAACAAATTTCATAAATAACTATCGAACAGAAAACTTTTCAAGAATTGTTTATGATTATATTCCAGATGTGATCGTTGGAGTAGATGAAATCAGTGATAATAAAGCACTAGAAAGCGGTCAAAAAATTTCTGGGACAGTCAATAATGATGCAGCAATGCTGTTTTATCTAGTAACAGATGAAAACGATCCAAGTAAAGATGTATTGTTAACAACTCCGGATGTAGCTTCTCCAGTTGAAGGCGATGCACGAAAATTTCATACGATCGCGGATGATAAAGGAAAGTTTACTTTTGAGTTACCTGAGAATGTTACGTTGAAAGCAGGACAAAAGATAAAAGCTTATGGATGGTTAAATGGGAAGGACAGCTACACGAATCAAACAGTTTTAGATAAAACGCCTCCAAAAGGAGAGTCCGTAAATTATCATGTTGCTTTAAACGAAGCTGCACCGACTGCAGATAAATTTGTAAGTAATCCAACCGATTCTAATCCAACACCACAAAATTTCACGTATGCTTTTAATGCAGAAACACCGCAGTCGTTGGTTGACAGCTTTATGGGTCAACTTGGTGAACATACTGTAAAAGTCGACTTATCGGATGAAGCAGGTAATATGACGACTGTTGTATCTACTCTTACTGTGAACAAGGCAACACAAGAAATTTATGGCTCTGATATAGAAGCACCTTATGTCGATATTCGTAATTTATCCGAAGAACAACTGAAAAATTACATTCTTACGCATAGCCAACCAACCGCGTACAAATTAATGGATGGTGAAAAAACAGATCTTAGTTCATTTATAAAAGTGACGGATTTTGGTGGATTGAATGATATCGCAACCATTCAACCTAAAGCATATCCCGTGACGCTAACAGTCAAAGCTAGCGATTCAGGATTGCCAACAGATATCTCTACGACGATCAATGTCACAGTTGTTGACGTAGACGCAGTGTTGAATGTCGAGTTTGTGAATGAAGTAGAGCAAGTACTTTCAGGTTATACAGTGACACTTGATACACAGGTAGGAGATACGATCGATCTGACTAAAAATACTGAAGTTCAAGGTCAATTAGAGAACGTATTATCAGCAGGGTATGATATCGCTCAACGTCCAGAAAATGAGACTGCAGTAAAAATTGATAATACAACGGTGACTGTAAGATACAAACTGCAGGGGGTATTGAGTTTAACTTCAGTACCGCATGCGTTGGATTTTGGAACATTGTCGTATGATGCAACAACCAAACGAGTAGAAGAGCCAGTTTTTGATGAGCAACTTGTTGTGACTGACACGCGTGCAGAAGCAGCGAATGGTTGGCGTATGACCGCTTCCTTGTCTTCTCCAATGCAAAATGCCAAAGGGCAAGAATTGACGAATGCTTTACGCTATGTGAATCAAGGAAAAGAAACGATTTTAAACCAAGATGCACAAGTTATTTATACCAATACGCAAGGGACTATGGGGAGCTATACTGTCAGCAACGGCTGGGGAACTGCCCCTAATACGGATGGAATCAAGCTTCAAATCAATTCCTCAGATACGGTATATACAGGAGATTATGTTGGCGTCATTACATGGAAAGTGATGGCAGGACAACCATAAAAGGAGAGAGAAAAATGAAACAAATGCGAGTTATCTTGTTCTGTTGCTCTCTGATTCTATGGATAGGGGTCTTTTCTACAGAAACCGTTGTTCAGGCAAATGAAGGAAATGGTGGTCAAGTCATTACAGATGGAAAAATTTCATTTTATGAAGGAACGACTGAGACCAGCAGTTCTACCAGCACAGAACCCAGTTCAGCGACGCCAAGCAAATCGATTGGAAAACCGCTTCCTAATACGGGAGAACAGATCAAACACTATAGTCTAATTGGAGGCGGCTTGCTTCTTTTAGTCCTAATCTTTCTCTTTTTTACTAACAGGAGAAAGGGGGAGCAGAAATGAGATTCACACACACTTCTTTTATAGCTAGTATGACGGGTCTTGTCCTTTTGTTTAGTATCAATAGTTTATCTGTGCAGGCAGCTCCCGATACTATGGAGCAATCTGGATCAGTCTCAGTAAAAGGAAGTTCAACGACAAACCCTGTTGATCCTGAAAATCCAGGTACAATAGTTGATCCTGGGAAAAGCCCATCTACAACAGGTCCACTTCGGATCGATTATGTATCAGCACTTGATTTTGGTGAAAGTAAAATCACGAAAGGTGCTCGTCGATACAATGCACGAGCGCAACAATTTTTTGGTGATACAGGACCAAGAGGAAGTTATATCCAGATCACAGATCAGCAGGCGGATTCCTCAGGCTGGACATTACAGGTCAAACAAGAGAAGCAATTTACGAATCCGATCATTCAAAACGTTGAGGAACAAGAGTTGAAAGGGGCAGTCTTGTCTTTGGATAAAGGCTGGGCAAATTCTAGTAGTATTAGTGAAGCCCCAACAGTAACACGCGAAACGATTGCTTTGAATTCGATTGGTTCGGCATATGAAGTAGCGACTGCACGAAAAAATAGTGGTAAAGGAATTTGGACGATCACATTCGGTGCTTCAGAGAGCAATACGAATAATCAACCTCATACACTAACACCAGTCGTTGATGCTTCACATAAGCCAATTATAGATCAAACCTATAACAAGCCAGTGTATAGCAATTCAGCAATTACTCTGACCGTACCAGAAACAACGGTGATACATCCGGTCGAATATCAAACGGAGATAACTTGGATATTAGCCAAGTTGCCTTAATAAATTACACACACTTTTAGGAGGAACAACAATATGAAAGCAAGAAGTCTTTGTGCAACAACATTAGCAGCAATTTTAGGAGTAACTTTATTAGGAAGTGCTACACCTGCATTTGCAGCTCCAACAGAATTAAATTCAACTGGTACAGTCAAAGTTGAAGAAGGAACAGCCGGTGGTGGAGATCAAGGAACAGTCGATCCAGAAAACCCTAACGAAGTATTACCAGATCCTGATCCAGAATCACCTGGAGAAAATACAAACTCTGATAAAGGGCCTTTAGTTGTTGAAAAAACAACTGATCTAGATTTTGGTACGATCAAAACTTCTGCAGATGCAGTTACAAGTTTTGCTAAACCAATGAGCTTTGAAGCAGGAGCAAAAACTCGTGGCGCATATGTTCAATGGGCAGATGTTCGTTCAGGCGGTACGTATGGATACACTGTGACAGCACAATTATCAAGTCAATTCAAAGATACTACAGGAACAAATGTATTGACAGGTTCAACAATTGATTTTAGTAATGGACTTGTTTCTGCACAAGGAAGCAATACAAATACAGTGCCATCAAATGCACAAACAGCATTCCAATTAACAGAAGCAGCAGATGATGCTAAAACGATCGTAACTGCCAGCAAAGATTTAAAAGAAGGTAAAGGTCGTTATATCATGGAATTTGGTCAAAGTAAAGATTCTACAGTAGGGACTCCAGATACGGATACGAGCTCTGTTAAATTAACTGTACCGGCAGCAACGGCTTCAAATATGGCAGCAACTGATTATACAGCAACAGTAACATGGAAAATCGTTGCAGCACAATAAGCATAATAAACTGATTCTAACAGTTTTTACAGACCAACAAGTGAATCTTGTTGGCCTGTATACATAGAAAATCATTTCAAAATAAGCGAGGTTGGTTATGAAAACACATAAGTCTTTTACGCTGCAGTATACTATTTTGGTTTTTAGTATAATTGTAGGATTTTTATTTTTAGCTAAAGCAACAGCGGTGTCTGCTGAGGAGGAGAATTCTGCAGGTGCAACAGGATTTACCTATAGTATCAGTTTTCCAGATAATCAAATAGATAAAGAATTAGGTTATTACAAGTTGAAAATGACGCCTGGACAGGAACAGCAATTAAGTATTATGTTAAGCAATCCAAGTGCAGAAAAGGTTGTGATCGATGTCAAATTGAATGGGGCAAAGACCAATCAAAACGGTGTGATCGAATATGGTGAATCAGCGATCAAAAATGATCCATCCTTAAAATTCAATTTTATTGACCTTGTAGAAGGCCCAAAATCTGTTGAATTAGCGCCAGGAGAAACTAAAAGTTTAGAGTTGACAGTTAAAATGCCAGAGACAGAGTATGATGGAGTCATTGCCGGTGGTATTCAATTGATGCGTGCCGGACAAGAGGCAACAACGAATAGTGGTGGATCTAAAATCATCAATCAATACGCCTATGTCATTGGTGTACTTTTACAGGAGAATGAGGCTGTAATTCAACCCGATTTATCATTGAATAGTGTAAAAGCAGGCCAAAACAATTACCGAAATGCAATTTTTATCAACTATTCTAATACCAAAGCTGCTTATTTAAATGATATGACTGCAGAAGTACAAATTACTGAAAAAGGGAAAGAAACAGTCTTATATGAGCGAAAACAAACAGCTATGCGGATGGCGCCAAATTCGTTTATCGATTTTCCTGTTAGCATGAACGGCGAGCGAATGATCCCTGGAGATTATGAAGCAGATATTCTGATCACTTCTGGGGATAAAAAATGGGCTTGGAAACAAGCATTCAAAATTACCGATGAAGATGCAAATAAATTCAATGAGCGAGATGTCGGTTTAGTTCAGGAAAAAAGTTTGGATTGGAAATTGATCCTATTACTTGTTGCAGCATTTCTTATAGGAATTTTCCTTCTTTTCTTAGTTGTTCATTTCTTTAGAAAAAAAAAGCACAAAAAGAATATCACGAATAAAAAAGCAAGGAAGCAGAAAAAACAAGCTTCAGGAAATTTAAGTACTAAACAGAAAAAAACAAACAATTAATGCAGTAGGGGAGCTGAAGTGAGTGTCTACTATAGATTGGATTTTCATTATAGGTATAGCAATGACGATCGTTGTGCTCCTCGGATCAGGTTATTTTTTAGTGAGATTCATACGAATAAAACAGCAAATCAGACGACTGCCAGCCAGGCGGTTAAAAAATAAAAAAAAGCAGCGAATAGTAGTGAAAAAGCGAAAAATGCTTATAAAAAAGCAAAAAATCAGTTTTAGATTTTTTCTACTGCTCTTATTTTTAACAGGATTATTTGCTGGTGCGACCAGTTACCTTTCTTATTATCAAGCGATGAACCTGACGACGAATGATTCAGATTCAGTAGTGAAGGGATATTATCTTTTACGTGATTTTGAACAACAATTAGCGGTTGCTAAAGAAAAAGGCGACAATGAAGAAAAAATGCAGAAAAATATCCGCTATTTAGCGACAGCGATGGCCAGCTACGGAACAAAAACAGCCAGTACAATCAATTCAAAAGAAGGTCAGTTGACATTGAATCGTTATTATAATGCGATCAAGCAAGTTGGGATGAATGCCAGTACACAAACTAAAAATTTTTATGGAAATGCCCAAATCGTTGATAGCTTTTTAGAAGATATAGAGAAAGTAAAAGTTTACGAGAAAGCAGCATTTACTTATTATAAAGTCGATGAAACAGCCTTTTCAGAAGAAAAGTAGGCGGAGTGAAAAAGTCATGAAGAGAAAATCATTGCCTAATCCCTCAACTGTCAAGAAAATAAGCGGAAACCCTGCTAAAGAAAAGGGACAGCGCCGTATTCATTCGTCTAAAAAGCATAGAAATAAACGTCAGATACAGAAGAAACGCGTACTAACTACATCAAGCAAAAAGAAACAAGCTCGTCATAAGCGTAAAAGAATCGTTAAAGAGTTATTTTTAGCTTTTTTTAGTGGAAGTATTCTTATACTGTTAGTTAGCTTTTATTTTGTTAGGATCATTACCGTGAGTGGGTTTGGGATGGTTCCGACTCTACGTGAAGGAGATAAGGTAGTAACGAGAAAAACGAGTGATCTAAAAAGATTTGATTTAGCTGTCTTTACTTTAGGCAAAGAAAAAAAACAAGTTCGACGTATAATCGGTTTGCCGGGAGAGACAGTTTATTATCAGTCAGATATTTTATACGTTAATGAGCATCCGATCGATGAAAAATTTTTGATCGAAGAGATCAATGAAAACCAAAAAAATGGCCGCAATTATACGGAAGACTTCACACGAAAAACAGTCGTGGTCCCTGACCAATATTATTTTGTATTAGGAGATAATCGACCATATGCGACAGATAGTCGGCATTATGGATTCGTAGCTAAGAAGAATATCATCGGAAAAGTAACGGCTCAGTTTTTTCCGATCAATGAATTCAAAGTCTTTTGAAGGAGAATAAGAACGAAGAAACATCCTCTTTTGGATTAAACATTGTTACTTGCGACTCAGAAAAAAATCAGTATTCAAAAAGGAGAACAGCATTTTCGTTGTCCTCCTTTTTTCGTTTATGGGGAATAGATTTTTTTGGTGAAAAATAGCTTATTTGACAATTGCAGCTTGAAAAAAGAACATATGTTTGGTATCCTTTAATTATAAGGAGGGGTAAGTATGAGTACAACATTTAACGTGACCAAGTGGGACGAACAGGCGATTGATGCTGAAAAGACAAATTTTCCGCTCAATCAAGTTCATGCTCAGTATGAGCTTGAAGGAGATTTGCAAGGAATCGCATGGGTTGAATATCTACTGTACTATATTGAAAGTAATCAAGAAGACGGTCATCTTGCAACAGCTAGAATTACTGGATTTCTTCATTTCGAAGGACAGTATAAAGGAAAAACAGGAACCTTTACAGCTGCGGAAAAAGGCCTATTCGATAAAGGCGCACTGGATTCCCCTGGAATGATCATCAAAGGGACAGGAGAATTACAAGGTCTGTCTGGCTCATATCAGTATGATTTTATTGGTGAATCAAGCAAATTGATTTTGGATTTTAAAGTACATGAATAATTTATCAAGGTTATTTTACATCATGCACTACCTGACGCTCCATAATAAAGTGAAAGCGACTTATCTGGCAGAACAATTGGAAGTTTCGACGCGGACGATTTATCGTGACATTGATGTATTGTCTGCTCAGGGCTTTCCCGTATACGCTAAAAGTGGGCGTGATGGCGGGATCCATTTGCTGGATACACATCATTTGCCAGCGACTTTTGTAGATGATGAAGAGCAGGACCAAATTATATTAGGCTTACAGAACTTATCAGCAGCGAATCTGAATAATGTCGAACCTTTAGTCAATAAACTTTCCTCCTTATTTAATAAAGAAATAGAGCCTTGGATCGATATCGATTTTTCAACTTGGGGACAAGAAGACGAAGCTCGTGCAATCGAATTGATCACAGAGGCTAAAACCAAAGGCAAGTGTATTTCTTTTTATTATAGAAATACCAAAGGTGATGGAATATCCCGGGAAGTAATGCCGAACAAACTGATCTTTAAGCAAAACGCTTGGTATCTTGCGGGATATTGTTTTGTTCGAAAAACGACTCGCTTGTTTAAATTAAAGCGAATCACTCATTTGATCATGACAGACACTGAAATTGATGAATTACTTTTGGATAAGGAATATCAGCCGGAATTTGAAACAACTGATGTTGTATTCAAAGTAAAGAATGAGCTGTTTTACAGAATCAAAGAAGAGCTATCTGAGCTCGAAATAGAGCCTAATGAAAAGTATACAACAGTAAGAACACAGCAACCTAAAGGTAGTTGGCTGACTTCTTACTTACTTTCTTTTGGGAGTGCGATCGAAGTAATAGAGCCAGATGAAGTCAAAATTCAAATTAAAGAGGAAGTCCAAAAACTTCAGCAGATTTATTCGTAAATACTCTTGAATTGCTGATTATTGATTGAGATAATAGCATGGAATAGAGAAAGAGGGATAACATGAAACAACTATGGTTTGAACGATTGCTTCATTGGAATGGAAAAATACAGAAATTATTAACTGGAAGATATGCACGAATCGATCAACTTAATCGTACGTTATTGACGCTTAGTTTGATTTTGCTAGTATTAAATTTATTTTTACCAACTTCTTTTGCATTTTATGTAGCATTTAGCTTGTGGTTATGGTCAAATTATCGTTTCTTTTCAAAACGGATATATCCAAGAGCTAATGAAAATACTCGTTTTGTGGCAAGCCGACAGCAGATGATAACATCTATTTCGATGATCAAGACAAAGTTTATCCATCGTAAGGCATATCGTTATTTTAAATGTCCAGCTTGTAAACAGCAGTTACGCGCGCCGAAAAAAAGAGGCAAGATCAAAGTAACTTGTTCGAAGTGCCAAGAGCAGTTTTTTAAGATAGTTTAAAAATGAATACATGTAAAGTATTAGATTGAAAATTGACTAAGAAGAGTTGATTTTCAATTTTTTTATTGAAAAACGAACGATCGATTCATTTTAGTAGAATTTGTTCCGCTTTTTTGTTAACAAGTGAACATGCTATGTTATAATAGAAAAAATGATTGAGGGGGAAATTATATGCGGGCAGTATTGACAGTTATAGGAAAAGATAAAGTAGGGATCATCGCTGGTGTGAGCCACACATTAGCTGAAATGAACATAAATATCCTTGATGTTTCTCAAACGATCATGGATAGCTATTTTACGATGATGATGGTACTTGAACTATCGAAAGAACAAGCAAATTTTGAAGATATTCGTGCAACATTAAATGAGTTAGGTGAACGATTAGGGGTCACGATCAGTATTCAAAACGAAGAAATATTCAACGTGATGCACAAACTATAATATCTATAGTCGTCTGTGCTCGAGTTTTTAACATTATCTAGCTTCAGGAGCTAGTCTCTTGGAAAAAAGAAAAACATGAATACGGAGTAGATCACCATAGTCATATTTTCTTATGTTCCAGTCGAGACCATGTGAGCTCGCATTATTTTTAATATTAGGAGGAATCATTTTGGAAACGAACCAAATTTTAGAAACGATTCGCATGATCGAAGAAGAAAATTTAGACATCAGAACGATCACGATGGGGATTTCATTACTGGATTGTATTGATAGTGATAGTGATCGTGCCTGTCAAAAAATATATGAAAAAATCACGCGCTTAGCGAAGAATCTTGTTAAAGTTGGAACAGAGATTGAATCAGAATACGGGATTCCGATCATCAATAAACGGATTTCAGTAACTCCGATCGGAATCATTGCCGCAGCTAGTCCAGATAAAGATTATGTGAAATACGCGAAAGCATTAGACAGAGCAGCTCAAGCGGTTGGGGTCAATTTTATTGGCGGATTTAGTGCCTTAGTCGAAAAGGGATATCAGCATGGTGATGATATTCTAATTAATTCGATTCCCCAAGCATTGGCTGAAACAGAATTTGTGTGTTCATCGGTGAATATCGGCTCTACTCGTGCCGGTATCAATATGGACGCTGTTCGTCATATGGGGTATGTGATCAAAGAAACTGCGGAAAGATCTGATATGGGCTGTGCCAAATTAGTCGTATTCGCAAATGCTGTCGAAGACAATCCCTTTATGGCTGGCGCCTTCCACGGTGTAGGGGAAGCGGATTGTGTGATTAATGTCGGTGTCAGCGGACCAGGAGTTGTCAAACGGGCACTGGAAAAAGTCAAAGGAGAACCTTTTGACGTTGTAGCTGAAGTCGTAAAGCAAACGGCATTTAAAATCACAAGAATGGGTCAGTTAGTTGGAAAAATTGCTTCAGAACGTTTAAATGTGCCTTTTGGGATCGTAGATTTATCATTGGCGCCAACGCCAGCTGTGGGAGACAGTGTTGCGTATATTTTAGAAGAGATGGGCTTGGAAAGTGTTGGGACTCATGGGACAACTGCTGCATTGGCTCTATTGAACGATGCGGTGAAAAAAGGCGGAGTGATGGCATGTAATCACGTTGGTGGACTTTCCGGCGCATTTATTCCAGTCTCTGAGGATGCTGGCATGATCGATGCGGTTAATAACGGCGCTTTGAATTTGGAAAAATTAGAGGCAATGACTGCGATTTGTTCGGTAGGATTAGATATGATCGCGATACCTGGAGAAACTTCTGCTGAAACAATTGCTGCTATGATCGCTGATGAAGCAGCGATCGGCGTGATCAATCATAAGACGACTGCTGTCAGAATCATTCCGGCTAAAGGAACTCAAGTAGGAGATATGGTGGAATTTGGCGGTTTATTAGGCAGAGCACCTGTGATGAAAGTCAATGACTACGCATCTACTGATTTTATTTTACGTGGCGGACGGATTCCAGCACCGATTCATTCTTTTAAAAATTAGTTGAATAAGGGTTGGAGCTATTTTTAAGAAAACGAAATATGTTATAATGATTTTAAGCAGAGCAATTATTTTTTCAGTAAAATAGTGACTGTCAAACCGAAATATAAAGGAGAGTACAAAAACGTGGAAATAAAACGTCAGCAAGAAGTCGTAGAAGCTTTTCATTACGACATGCGTACACAAGATATGGGCGAGGTAGAAACAGACCTAAGAGTCGGTTTTTCACCAATTGAATCAACAGATGAGAATTATCCTAAAGAAAATTCAATTATCGCGGCTCGTTTAGAGTTTCGCTTAGTATTTGAAGAATATGTGTTGTCAGGATCTGTGAGTCAAATCAACCATATCATCAATCACAAAATTGAAAAACAAGAAGATATCAGCCAAGAAGAAGTGGATGAATTAGTAAGTCCTCTATTCAGCATTGTTCAACGTATGGCCTATGAAGTGACTGAAATTGCACTGGACAAACCAGGAATTCAATTGAACTTTCAGTCGTCGCAAGAAGGATAAAGCCGAAAATAAAAGAGTTTGTGATAGTCTGAAACTATCACAAACTCTTTTTACTATCATCAGCGAAACAAAAAAGTATCTTTTCTTATTTAAAATAAGTTAAAATAGACGTATCACTAAAAATAAGATTCTTTATTTTTAGGGCGGATCATTGAAGAATGATTCCCGGGAACCTTTACTTCCTTTGATGGACTGTCATTTATTTTGCGGTGGTTAGCTCTAAAAGCTGCTTTCGCTTTAAAAATTGGGAGGGAAAAAAATGACAACACTCATCACTGTTTTAGTGGTCCTGGCTTTTGTTGCTGTGTTATACGTCTTTTATCGTATGCAGAAAAAACACCTTAAATTTTCAACGCGTGTCTTTGCTGCATTAGGCGTGGGTATTGTTTTAGGTGCAATTATTCAATTCGCATTTGGTACTCAAGATAAAGTTACAACACAAGCAATGGACTGGATCGGTATTGTAGGTAATGGATATGTAGCATTTTTACAAATGCTCGTAATCCCCTTAGTCTTTGTTTCGATTGTCGGAGCATTTACGAAAATGAAAGAATCCAAACAATTAGGAAAGATCAGCTTTAATGTTCTCGCAACATTATTAGGCACGACAGCAGTCGCGGCTTTGGTCGGAATTGGAACCACATTATTGTTTGGACTTCAAGGTGCACAATTTACTGAAGGAACGGCAGAAACGGCACGGATCGCAGAACTTGCGACTCGACAGGAAACCGTTGAAAACCTATCGATTCCTCAACAAATCTTAGCCTTTATTCCTAGAAATGTTTTTGCAGATTTTGCTGGAACTCGTCCAACAAGTACGATTGGCGTTGTTATCTTCGCTGCTTTCGTTGGTGTAGCTTATCTTGGTGTGAAACGCAAAGCACCAAAAGAAGGAGAGTTTTTCGCAAATCTGATCGACAGCCTTTATAAAATTACGATGCGTATCGTAACACTTGTATTGCGTTTGACACCATATGGCGTGTTAGCGTTAATGACTAATGTGGTAGCGACAAGTGATTTTGAAGCGATTCTGAATTTAGGTAAATTTGTATTAGCTTCCTATACTGCGTTGATTATTGTGATGCTCATTCACTTAGCGATTTTGATTGCGGTGAAAGTAAATCCTGTGAATTATTTGAAAAAATCATTCCCAGTTCTAAGCTTTGCTTTTACATCAAGATCAAGTGCAGGAGCATTGCCTTTAAATATTGAAACACAAACAAAAGCTTTAGGCGTAGATGATGCGACAGCAAACTTTGCTGCAAGCTTTGGCTTGTCGATTGGTCAAAACGGCTGTGCTGGTGTTTATCCTGCAATGTTGGCAACGATCGTTGCTCCAACGGTTGGTATCGATGTCTTTAGTTTAGAATTTATTTTGATGTTAGTTGCAATTGTTACAATCAGTTCATTTGGTGTTGCTGGTGTCGGCGGTGGAGCGACTTTTGCTTCCTTGATCGTATTAGGTGCGATGAACTTACCAGTTGCGATTGTTGGGTTAGTTATTTCTGTAGAACCGTTGATCGATATGGCAAGAACAGCTGTTAATGTGAGTGATAGCATGGTTGCAGGAATCGTGACGAGTTCTAGAATCAATGAACTAGATCGTGATGTTCTAAATGACAGCAATTTAGTCATTGAAGAAAATGCCTAAGAAGTGATCCACTTCTCTTCCCCAAGAGAGTTAAAATGAAAAGGAGATACGGCTGTTTATTAGCTGCATCTCCTTTTTTAAAGCAAAATTATTTTCATAAATCTTGGTATAAGATATAGTAAAAAGTATATAATAGAAATGGAATAATCGAGAAATGGAATAATCGCTATCAAGAAAAGGAGTTCAAAAATGTTTACTAATCAAATTAAAATCATGTTGTATGTAATAAATGTCGAGGAATCCAGTCAGTTTTGGCAAAAAATCGGTTTTGTGGAAAAGGAAAGAGATGCAGTCGATGGCACGTTAGTAGTAGAAGTGTCACCAGGAGAGAATGCCGATACAAGTATTGTTCTCTATGATTTGGAGTTCATTCAAAAACATTCACCAGAAGTTGCGGGAAATACACCATCATTGATGTTCTTCTCAGATGACATTGTGAGTTTATACAAGAAAATGAAAGATGCTGGTGTTCGAGTAGGTGAAATGGTTCAATTGCCGACGGGACTGGTGTTTAATTTCGCGGATAATGATGAAAATTATTTTGCGGTCTCTGGACAATAACCTTATGTAAGTATAAAAGCTTTGAAACCTGACTGAAGATACCCGGTTTCAAAGCTTTTACATTGTACATTAATACACAAGCAAATATCTCGATTTTCCTCTTTCTTTTTTTATATACTTAATAGGTATGAGGATAAATTAAGGACTGTCTTGTAAACAGTTTGTAAAAAAGGGGAAAGATAAGAATGGACTATCGTGTATTGCTTTACTATAAATATACACCACTAGAAAATCCAGAACAATTTGCGAAAGAGCATTTAGCATTTTGCAAATCACTAAATTTAAAAGGAAGAATTTTAGTCGCCTCAGAAGGAATCAATGGCACACTTTCTGGAACGATCGCTGATACAGATGCTTATATGGAAGCAATGCTTGCGGATGAGCGATTCAAAGATACTTACTTCAAAATCGATGAAACAGAAGAAATGGCTTTTCATAAAATGTTTGTTCGTCCGCGAAAAGAGCTTGTTTCTTTAAACTTGGAAGAGGATGTCAACCCGTTGGAATTAACAGGTAAATATTTGGAGCCAAAAGAATTTAAAGAAGCCTTGCTTGATGAAAATACTGTTGTCATCGATGCTAGAAATGACTATGAATATGATCTAGGGCATTTTAGAGGCGCTGTTCGTCCGGATATCCGTAATTTTAGAGAACTGCCTCAATGGATCAGAGAAAATAAAGAACAATTTATGGATAAAAAAATCGTAACCTACTGTACTGGTGGAATTCGCTGTGAGAAGTTTTCTGGCTGGATGCTGAAAGAAGGCTTTGAAGATGTTTCACAACTTCATGGCGGGATTGCTGTATATGGAAAAGATCCTGAAGTACAAGGTGAATTGTGGGACGGGAAAATGTATGTCTTTGATGAACGGATCAGTGTGGAAATCAACCATGTCGATAAAAAAATCATTGGTAAAGACTGGTTTGACGGAACGCCTTGCGAACGTTATATCAATTGTGCTAACCCGTTCTGCAATAAACAAATTTTAGCTTCAGAAGAAAACGAAGCAAAATATCTTGGTAGCTGTTCAGACGAGTGTCGCCATCATCCAGCTAATCGTTATGTACAAAAAAATCATTTAACAGAGCAGGAAGTAACAGCTCGTTTGGAAGCAATCGCTAATTAAAAATTGAAAAAAACAACCAAATGACCGTCATTTGGTTGTTTTTTTATAGAATGAAATAAAAGAGTACAATAAATCCAATTAAAAAAATCAAGTTGATCAGACTAAACATCAGCAAAAATTGTTTTGATTGATTAGGATAATATTGCTTATAAATTTTAAACCCAATCAGATTAGCTAAAGAGGCAATGATTGTGCCTAATCCACCCACGTTAACACCAAAAAATAGCGCTTTGGTTTGAGCAGTGAACGGAGCGATAAGGATGGCAGCAGGAACATTGCTGATAACCTGACTAACTGCGATGCTGCCAAAGAATGTAGCTGAGGATGTAGTAAACTGTTTTTTGATCAACAAGGAAATAGTTTCCAGTTGTGAAAAATTGCCGACAGCGATAAAGAAAAAAATGAAGGTAGCCAATAAACGATAATCAACTTTTTTCAAACTGCTGGAATCGTAAATACCTAGAAGTAAAATAGCTATAGGAATAACGATAGAATATGGGAGAAGATCGAAGACACCGATCAGGATCAGTAGGCCGATCAAGCTCAAATAAATGATATTACGTTGATCGATCGATGGCAGCGGCTCTTCTTGATTTGGAATAGGGCTCTTTTTGATCCAAAAAAAGGAAAGAAATAAAAAAACAAACGATACAAGCAGTAAGAGAAAAGCCCAGTTGAAGAATGTCCCAGCTGCCAATGAGTAATAAGAAAATAAGAATAAATTTTGCGGGTTGCCAAAAGGGAAAAAGCTGCTGCCTAAATTGGCTGCAATGATCAAAAGGACAGCACCGGTCAGTTTATGGTTCATATCAGGAACTTTCTTCGTGATCGTCAAGTAGATCGGCATAAGACTTAAAATAGCTACATCATTGGTTAAAAGCATCGAGCTAAAAAAAGCCAGCAAGGTGATATTTCTAATGAGAGCTCGAGTGTTGATTGAAACATCGATCAATTTTTCAGCAAGATAGGTCAAAACCCCCAATTTATCAATATTAGCGACAAGCAGCATCAGTCCAAAAAGGCAAACGATGACTTTAAAATCAATTGACTCAATCGAAAATTTGCCGAAGAAACAGCTGATAAGGGCCACGAAAAGGGAAATAGAAAATAAGAGATCATCCATAAAAAATGAGAAAATACGTTTCATCAACAGCAGCCTTCTTTCAAAAATAACTTCTTTTTTAATTTACGTTAGAATAGGAGATTTATCAAGAAAAGAATATCTGAACGAAAAAAAGCATGACCTGAATCAATCATTCAAATCATGCCTTTTTAGTTAGTCTTAAATATTTAGAACTTTATCCAAGAAATCTTTGGTTCGCTCATTTTGCGGATTTTCAAAGATCTGCTGCGGGCTCCCATCCTCTAGGAAATTCCCGCCATCAATAAACATCACACGATTTGCCACTTCTTTAGCGAAGCCCATTTCATGGGTAACGATGACCATCGTCATACCTTGTTTGGCTAGTTTTTTCATAACATTCAAAACATCACCAACCATTTCTGGATCAAGTGCAGAGGTCGGTTCATCGAATAGCATGATATCTGGATTCATCGCTAAAGCTCTGGCAATAGCAACACGTTGTTTTTGACCGCCTGATAATGATTCTGGATAGCTGTCTTTTTTATCGGCAAGCCCCACAGTTTCTAAAAGCTGGATTGCTTTTTCTTCCGCCTCTTGTTTAGAAAGACGACCTAGATCAGTAGGTGCCAATGTAATATTTTCCATGATCGATAAATGTGGAAATAAGTTAAAATGCTGAAACACCATACCGATATGCTGACGTATTTTATTGATGTTGGTATTTTTATCTGTTAAGTTTGCTCCATCAATAATAATATCGCCGCTTGTTGCTTCTTCCAGTTGATTCAGACAACGAAGGAAAGTACTTTTACCAGAGCCGGAAGGACCGATGACACAAACGACATCGCCTTCTTGGATAGAAACATTAATATCGTTTAAAACAGTGTTATCACCATATTTTTTTACTAAATGCTCGACTAGAATTTTTTCAGCCATATTATTTCACCTTCTTTTCCAAGACTTTTGCTAGTTTTGTCAACGCTGTGATCAAGACTAGATACATCATCGCGATCACAAAATAAACAAGTGTACTTTGTAGGTTTCGGGCAACGATGATTTTCCCTGTTTGTAGTAATTCGATCAACCCGATCGCTGAAAGGATCGTCGTATCTTTCAATGAAATAACGAATTGGTTGACGAATGATGGAATCATGATTCTGATTGCTTGCGGCAAAATGATTTTTTGCATTGTCCGATTATAGGAAAGTCCTAAACTGCGTGAAGCTTCCATTTGCCCTGTAGGCACAGCATTGATACCGCCACGAACGATTTCAGAGATATAAGCACTGGCGTTTAGCGTCAAGGTAATGATTCCAGCAAGGAAGACTGGAATATTAAAGCCGAGAATTCCTGGTAAACCAAAATAAATGAAGAAAGCAAGTACCATCAATGGAATTCCGCGGATGATGTCGACATAAACAGTGGCTATCACTCGTAAAGCTTTCGATGGTGAAGCACTGAATAATCCGAAGATCACACCAACGATCAAAGCAAGAATGAATGAAATCAATGTTAGTTGAATCGTCATCCATAGTCCGCTCAATAGTCGTTTCCAGTTATTTTGAATCATACCGACGAAGGTTGATTCATCTACTTTGTTTTCTGTGGAACCATCTTTAATATATTTACCGACGATTTCGTCGTATTCACCAGTTCGTTTTAATTCTGCAAGTCCTTCATTGAACATTTGGATCAATTCAGGATTTTTGCCTTTTTTGACAGCAAACCCGTATTTTCCGCCTTCTTCACGAGGAATTGGTGTTACTAGTGGTTGCTTTTGAGCAACGCCGTAACCGATAACAGGATAGTCATCCATCATAGCGTCGATCTCACCGATCTCAAGTGCGCTATATAAAGCATCTGTTGTATCTAAATACTTGATTGAATAGCCATATTTATCTTTATTTGCTTCAAGAAAATCAGCACTTTCTGTCCCGATTTTTGCACCGACTTTTTTCCCTTTTAAGTCTTCATAGGAAGTGATTTTGTCGTTGCCTTTTTTGACAGCGATTTGGATCCCACTATTGAAATAAGGAGTCGAAAAGTCGAATGATTTTTCACGTTCGTCAGTGATCGTCATTCCGGCGATCATCCCATCTGCCTGCCCAGATTCAACTGCCTGAACAGCTGAACTAAAACCAATAAATTTAAATTCAATATTGAATCCTTGGAGTTCAGCGATTCGTGTGACTAGGTCAACATCGATTCCTTCGTATTCACCATCAGAATTTTGGAATTCAAAAGGTGCGAAGGTTGAATCACTAGCAATGACATAAGTATCTTTTTTCGGTTGGATCTTTTTCATTTTTGTATCTGTTTGGTCTTCTGATTCATTTCCTGTAGAAATATAGTTTGCAATGATTTCATCATACTTGCCGGAGTCTTTTAAATCTTTTAATCCAGCATTGAATTTTTCAAGTAATTCTTTGTTTTGCCCTTTTTTGACAGCAAACCCGTAAGAACTTCCGGTTTCTTTTTTACCAACTAACTGTAATTTCTGACCATTCGTGATTGCATAGCCTAATACAGGATAATCATCAAAAATAGCATCTGCTTCACCGTTTTCAAGTGCTTGGTAAAGCCCAGTTGCATCGTCGAAGTTTTTGATCGTATAGCCATACTTATCTTGATTTTTTTCAAGGAAAGTAGCACTTTCTGTCCCCACTTTAGCGGCAACGGTTTTTCCTTTTAAATCATCGTAACCTTTGATTTTGTCATTTCCCTTTTTGACAGCCATCTGCAAGCCGCTATCAAAATAAGGGTCTGAGAAATCAAAGGATTTCTTCCGCTCGTCTGTGATACTCATTCCGGCGATCATTCCATCAACCTGTTTAGATTGAACTGCCTGAATGGCACTGTCAAAGCCAAGCGGTTTTAGATTGACCTTAAAGTCTTGGTCAGCTGCAATGGCTTGAAGTAAATCAACATCAATACCGATGTATTCTCCTTTAGAATCCTGAAATTCAAAAGGTGCAAAAGTTAAATCTGTTCCTATATTATATGTTTTTTCCTCAGCCTGAGCCGATTGCCCAAGTGTAAATGTCAGCAGACTTGCCATCATTAGCATAAATGAAAGCAAAATGTGTTTCTTTTTCATAAAATACCTCCTATATTTACATATTGAATAATTATATAGTAAAAAAAGGGTAAAACACAAGTCATTAGACAAGTGAAACATAAAAAAATGTCATTTTCTAACATCTTATGTAATTAAATGTAACATTGGTGGGTGAAAAAATTTGGGGAAAAATCAGAAAATAAAGTTGAAATCAATAAAAAATGCGTATACGCAATTCATTCTAAAGGTGGCGAAAATATGTTCGGTATGGTAGAATATTTTCAGAGGTTTCCCTTCGATTTAATAGTAGTGATTTTAGAAAATTTGGACCTATTATCATTGGCTAATAATTGAATGGAAGCAGCCAGTAAATTATACAGAGGAGGATGTTGGATGATAGAAAGAGAAACCTCCAATACGTTTGACCTAGTGTCAAAGTATCAGCCGGATGGTGATCAGCCGGAAGCGATCAAGCGATTAACAGAAGGGATCGAAGGCGGCGAGAAAGCTCAGATTCTACTTGGAGCAACAGGAACTGGTAAGACATTTACGATCTCTAATGTGATTACCGAGGTCAATAAACCTACGTTGGTCATCGCGCATAATAAAACATTAGCTGGACAGCTTTACGGTGAATTCAAAGAATTCTTCCCGAATAATGCGGTCGAGTATTTTGTTAGTTATTATGACTATTATCAGCCAGAAGCTTATGTTCCTTCCAGCGATACATATATAGAAAAAGATGCCAGTATCAATGATGAAATCGATAAACTGCGTCACTCTGCAACAAGCTCATTACTTGAAAGGAATGATGTGATCGTAGTTGCTTCGGTTTCGTGTATCTTTGGTTTGGGAGATCCTAAAGAATATAGTGAACAGGTCGTATCGATTCGTGTTGGGATGGAAATGGACCGTAGTCAGTTATTGACGAATTTGGTCAATATTCAATTTGAACGCAATGACATCGATTTTCAGCGGGGACGTTTTCGTGTGCGTGGAGATGTGGTTGAAATTTTCCCAGCCTCAAGAGATGAGCATGCGTTAAGAGTTGAATTTTTCGGTGATGAGATTGAACGAATCAGAGAGGTTGATGCGCTGACCGGAGAAATAATTGCGGAAACAGAGCATGTGGCAATTTTCCCAGCGACTCACTTTGTGACGAATGAAGATCATATGGAACACGCTATTTCTCAGATCCAAGCCGAATTAGATGAACGATTAAGAGTTTTACGTAGTGAAAATAAATTACTGGAAGCCCAACGTTTAGAACAACGGACAAATTATGATATCGAAATGATGCGTGAGATGGGCTATACATCTGGTATTGAAAACTACTCTCGTCATATGGACGGACGCTCTGAAGGGGAGCCGCCATACACATTACTAGATTTCTTTCCTGATGATTTCCTGTTGGTAATCGATGAATCACATGTAACGATGCCGCAAATTAGAGGAATGTATAATGGAGACAGAGCAAGAAAACAAATGCTGGTCGATTATGGTTTCCGTTTACCAAGTGCTTTAGATAACCGTCCACTCAGATTGGAAGAATTTGAAGAGCATGTTCATCAAATCGTCTATGTTTCCGCTACGCCAGGCCCTTATGAGCATGAACAGACAGATACTGTGATCCAACAGATTATTCGTCCAACTGGCTTACTAGATCCGTTGATCGAAGTTCGTCCGATCATGGGACAAATCGATGATCTAGTTGGTGAAATCAATGAACGTGTAGCGAAGAACCAACGGGTTTTTGTTACTACACTGACGAAGAAAATGTCAGAGGATCTAACAGATTATTTCAAAGAACTAGGAATCAAGGTCAAGTATCTGCATAGTGATATCAAGACATTGGAACGAACCGAGATCATTCGCGATCTGCGTTTAGGTGAGTTTGATGTATTGGTCGGAATCAATCTATTAAGAGAAGGACTGGATGTGCCGGAAGTATCATTGATCGCTATTTTAGATGCTGATAAAGAAGGCTTCTTGAGAAGTGAGCGTTCACTTGTTCAGACGATCGGAAGAGCGGCGCGAAATGCAGACGGCCGAGTGATCATGTACGCAGATAAAATAACTGATTCGATGCAAAAAGCGATGGATGAAACAGCTCGTCGTCGTTCGATCCAAGAGAAATATAATGAAGAACACGGAATCGTGCCGAAAACGATCATCAAAGAGATTCGAGAATTGATATCGATTTCTAAGGCGAACAATGAAAAGAATGAGCCATTCAAGATCGATAAATCTTATCATGAGATGACGCGTCAGGAAAAAGCAGACTTATTGATGAAACTAGAAAAAGAAATGAAAGATGCTGCAAAAGCGCTGGACTTTGAAACGGCAGCTACACTGAGAGATACGATCTTAGAGCTAAAAGCAGCAGATTAGGCTGAACTCACTGAAAAATAAAGCAGATCGGCTAATGGAAATTCAAGATCGATAGTTCCATTAGCCGCCTTCCGCTATTCAAGGATATTTCTCTGAAGACGAGCAAGGATCGCTTAAAAATAATGAGAGTATTGGGCATCGGACTAATAAGTAAAAAGGAGAGCCGTTACTCTTACGAATTTATTCGTTTAGAAGTAAGGGACATCGGACCAATAAGTAAAAAGGAGAGAAGTAATGGCAAATGATAAAATCGTCATTCATGGCGCACGTGCACATAATTTAAAAGATATAGATGTTACAATTCCGCGGGACAAAATGGTTGTAGTAACAGGTTTATCGGGTTCTGGAAAAAGTTCATTAGCCTTCGATACACTGTACGCTGAAGGTCAACGACGTTATGTGGAAAGTCTTTCTGCATATGCCAGACAATTTTTAGGACAAATGGATAAACCAGATGTCGATAGTATTGATGGATTAAGCCCAGCAATTTCCATCGATCAAAAAACTACTAGTAAAAATCCGCGCTCAACCGTTGGTACAGTGACGGAGATCAATGATTATTTAAGATTATTGTTTGCCCGTGTGGGGCATCCGATATGTCCGAATGACAACATCGAGATCACCAGTCAATCGGTTGAACAAATGGTAGATAAGGTTCTGGAATTACCAGAAAAAACAAAGATCCAAATCCTAGCACCTGTGATCGTGAAGAAAAAAGGACAACATAAGAAAATTTTCGAAATGATTCAGCGTGAAGGGTATGTTCGGATGCGAGTAGATGGAGAAACGTATGATGTCAGTGAAGCTCCTGAACTTGAAAAAAATAAGAAACATGATATTTCTATAGTGATCGACCGAATCGTGGTGAAAGACGGTATTCGTTCACGTCTATTTGATTCATTTGAAGCAGCATTGCGATTAGCGGACGGGTATGCCTTGGTCGATGTGATCGATGGCGAAGAGATGCTGTTCAGCGAGCACTATGCGTGTCCTTATTGTGGGTTTACCGTTGGTGAGTTAGAGCCTAGACTGTTTTCTTTCAATGCACCATTTGGAGCTTGTCCTGATTGTGATGGGTTGGGAAATAAATTGGAAGTAGATAAGGACTTAGTGATTCCTGATGGGACTAAAACTTTACGTGAAGGAGCTATTGTTCCTTGGAATCCAATCAGCTCACAATATTATCCACAAATGCTGGAGCAGGCGGCTGAAAGTTTTAATATCGACATGGATACACCATTTAGTGAATTACCAGAAGAACATCAGGATATCATTTTGAATGGGTCCAATGGGGAAGTTTTCCATTTCCATTATGAAAATGATTTTGGCGGCGTTCGTGATGTTGAAGTGCCTTTTGAAGGCGTGTTGACGAATATCAAGCGCCGTTATCATGAAACGAATAGTGATTTCACGCGCGATCAAATGCGCTTATATATGACTGAATTGACTTGTACGACGTGTAAAGGCTATCGTTTAAATCCACAAGCTCTTTCTGTAAAAATCGATAATACAAATATTGGGCAAATCAGTGAGTTGGCAATCAAAAAAGCGGTAAACTTTTTTGAAACAGTCACGTTATCTGAACAAGAGCAAATGATTGCTAAGCCGATCTTAAAAGAAGTGGAAGATCGCTTGAATTTCTTGCAAAATGTTGGTTTAGATTATTTGACTCTTAGTAGAGCGGCAGGGACACTTTCCGGCGGAGAAGCGCAGCGGATCCGTTTAGCGACACAAATCGGTTCCAATTTATCCGGTGTTTTATATATCTTAGATGAACCATCCATTGGTCTCCATCAGCGTGATAACGACCGCTTGATCGAGTCACTCAAAAAGATGCGTGATTTAGGAAATACGTTGATCGTTGTAGAACATGATGAAGATACGATGCGGGCCTCTGATTACTTGATCGACGTAGGACCTGGCGCAGGGCACCTTGGCGGAGAAATCGTTGCAGCTGGAACGCCTGATGAAGTAGCAGAAAATCCTAAATCCCTGACAGGTCAGTATTTATCCGGAAAAAAAGTTATTCCGGTACCAAAAGAGCGTCGCAAAGGGAATGGTAAAAAAATCAAGATCACTGGTGCAGCTGAGAATAATCTGAAGAATGTAACCGTTGAATTTCCTTTGGGTGAATTTGTTGCAGTAACAGGTGTTTCTGGCTCAGGAAAGAGTACGTTAGTTAATCAGATTTTAAAAAAGGCGTTGGCTCAAAAGCTCAATCGTAATTCTAATAAACCAGGAAAACATAAGAGTATTACAGGCTATAAAGAGATCGAAAAAATCATTGATATCGATCAAAGTCCAATTGGACGAACACCAAGAAGTAATCCTGCAACCTATACAAGTGTTTTCGATGACATCCGTGATTTGTTTGCAAAAACGAATGAAGCAAAAGTACGCGGCTACAAAAAAGGTCGTTTCAGCTTTAATGTGAAAGGCGGTCGCTGTGAAGCTTGTCGTGGAGACGGGATCATTAAAATCGAAATGCACTTTTTACCAGATGTGTATGTTCCTTGTGAAGTTTGTCATGGCAAACGTTATAACTCTGAAACGTTAGAAGTCCACTATAAAGGTAAGACGATTGCTGACATTTTGGATCTAACAGTTGAAGATGCTGTGGAATTTTTCCAACATATTCCTAAGATTCATCGTAAATTGAAAACAATCGTTGATGTAGGATTAGGTTATGTGACGTTAGGACAGCCTGCAACGACATTATCAGGTGGGGAAGCGCAACGGATGAAACTGGCTAGTGAGCTGCACAAAAATTCCAACGGTAAAAACTTCTATATCTTAGATGAACCGACCACTGGTTTGCATACGGATGATATCGCTCGTTTGCTACTTGTGTTGGAACGATTGGTTGAAGCGGGAAATACGGTCTTAGTGATCGAGCATAATCTAGATGTGATCAAATCAGCTGATCATGTGATCGATCTTGGTCCGGAAGGCGGAGATGGTGGAGGAACGATCGTTGCCACTGGTACGCCGGAAGATATTGCCAAAGTCAAAGCTAGTTATACTGGTAAATATTTGAAGCGGGTTTTATGATATTGGTCTACTCCATTTAGGAAGTTATTTCACAAATCTTAAAGAAAGTTTGAAGATTAAAGAAAATTTATTGAGTAGTCTTGATTTCTTCATTTCCATACAGTAGAATCACTCACAGGTAGATATATTGTTCAACCTAATTGGTATATATCTTTCCTTCTATAAATAACCCGTTCGAAAAAGAAAAAAAACAGTTTTTCATTCAGTTGAAAACTGTTTTTTTCTATCTTATTTTTATTTAAAATTTTAAAAATGTAAATCAAAAATAAATGAGAATGAAAGGGAAAAAATGGAGAAACTCTTGTTTTTTAATAACTTTAATTTAAAAATAGTCAAAAAAAGGTAAATTATATACGTATGTTGGACGGTACATTTTAATAAAATCATGATATTCTATACATACGAAAAAAGTATGGAAGGATGATTTTTCTTGGAAAAAAGAGAAATTAAGATTGGCGCTCATTATGTTTGTCATGGCTCAAACTTTTCTTGGTTCTTTATTGGAGAAGCAATTTCTAAAAAAGAAGAAGACCTGGAAGTTAGAGTTCTTAAATGTCACCCTACCGACCGTTCGAATATCAAGTGTGACGATCCGATTTTAAGCTTGGATTACTTAAATGTCATTGAAGACGTTTAAAGCATACGTATTGAAACTAAGCTTGATTTAGAGTAGAAAACCAAATAAATTTAAAGAAAACAAGACGATACCAGCTGGGATCATCTTGTTTTTTTCTATTGATGAGAGTAAGGGAACTTATTGAAAGACGAGGTTGAGATAGAAGGGATTCTTTCTGTTTCAACCGTCTATTCATTTTTAAAGAGACTAAGTTGCACCTCATAGAGCTATATTCCAGTTCTATTAAAAAAAAAGTCAATTACTGATTGACGAACAGTACTATACAATGTATACTACTGTTGTAAGTTAGTTATTGGCCGATGACGATTACAAAAAAAGGAAATGGAAATATGAGAGGAAGAAAAGAATGAAAATGACAAATATAACGAAATCTTTATTAGTAGCAGGAGTGGCTTTATCGATCAGTGCAGCACCATTTATTAGTGGTGTATCAGCAGAGGCCTCAACGGTGATTTCTGAAACAGCATATGAAAAAATCATCAGCTTCACGAAAGCAGATCTAGATAAGGCTGTTGGCACATCATTAACAGCGTCAACAATCAACAAAGTATACACTTCTTTATCACAAGCAAAAGTTTGGGAAAAATTGGGCTACAGCAAAGCAGATGCTAAAAAAGTTGCTGCTCGTTTTTCTGAAAGCAAATACCAAGCAACGGGTATTTTAACTGAAATCGCAATGAATGAACATGTTTCTTTAAAAGTTGTTACAATCAATAAACCATATTATAGCAGCGTAAATATTGGAACTATGGGAGAAAGTACAGCTCCAGGAACAGATGAATCTTCAACAGAAGAGTCCACAACAGAAGAAACAACGCCAAGTGAAGATAACAATGCAGCTGCAAAACAATCAATGAAAGAAATCGATGTTGATATCGAATATAAAAATAAAGATATTGAATTAGAATATGACGTAAAATCAGATGGAACTGTGAAAGCTAAATTTGAAAATGAGTTTACTGGTGAAAAAATGTCAGGCGTCAGAGCGCAACAAAAAATCGAAGCAATTTTTGCAGGTCTTGATGTTCGAAACAGCAGCCAAACTCAAATAAAAAATCATGTAATCACTAAGTTGAATGCAAACCAAAACTTCAAGAAATTTGATTTTAAAGTTAAATTTGTAGATAAAACAAAAGTTGATTTCAAAATCAAATAAGCAATTTTAATGAAGCGTGGACAGACAAAAACTAAGTTTAGTTTCTGACTGTCTGCTTTTTTATTGGGTGAAACAGATGGTAATTGCTTTCGTTGCTTTTTTAGATAGATTTTTCGTATTTTATCTTAGACTCGTACAAGCCCTTTGCTTTATAAGCAAAATAAGTTAAACTAAACTGTGGGTTAAAAAGTGAAATTACATTTGGAAGGCGGCAACTCGACTTGGGAAAGACAAATCAGTTCAAAAAAGGTGTACTAGAATTGTGTGTGCTTTATTTATTGCAGAATAGGGATCGCTATGGTTATGAGTTGACACAAAAAGTTGATAAGTATATTTCACTAACAGAAGGAGCGCTATATCCAATTTTAAGACGTTTAGTTAAAGAAGGATATTGTGAGACGTATTTAAAAGAGTCTTCAAATGGTCCAGCAAGAAAATATTATAAGATTACAAGTGAAGGCAGAGAATATTTGACGGATCTAGAATCAGAGTGGACGATTTTTGTGAAAAACGTATCATTGATAAAAATGGAGGAAGATAATGAAAAGAATTAATGGTTTCTTTGAAGAAATGAAGACTTATTTCTTAGAGAAAGACTTGGATTCTTTTAACGAAATCAAAGAGGATTTATTGGAACAAATTGAGATACAGTTAGAAGAAGGTAAAACAGAAGAAGAAATAATAGCGGGTTTGGGTAAACCTGAAATGATTGCCGATTCTTTTTATGAAGACCAGCGTCTAGATAAAGCTTTGAAGGCAGAGAAAGATATCGTTGCAGTCGAGGACGTAAAAAAAGTTTATAAAAAGGAACAGCAATTAAAACGAAAAAAAGTGTTAAAGAAGATTCAACTTGCTATTTTTATAGCTATTGGGTTATTGTGTTTAGCACTCAGCATTTATTTAATTGGGTTTGTTTTTGTATATAGCATTTTTGAAAAATATTTTGCTTTTGGACCAGCTACATTGGCTGTATTTTTTTTATGTAGTTTAATTTATTTTATCTGGAAAATTAGAGGAAAACAGTTCGTACATAATAAGTGGTTGGGTATGATCAGTATGATCAGCTTAGTAAGTAGTATTGGTATTTTTTTTAGTGGCCAATGGTTTTATGAAGGTAGCTATTATGATAAGACCATTGAACTAACTGATTTCACTTCAAAAGAAGCCTTGTTTCTTTCGCAATATCCAGTGGACATCACAGTGATCCCAATTGCTGAAGGAGAGGCACCGAAGGTTGAAATAGAAGGATACATGAAAAAGTCAGATCAATTACAACTAGTCAAAGAAGAGAAAAAGACAACTAGGATTCAAATTGGTTCTGGAGACCACTTTGATGTGCTAAAAAAAATGAAAAAAAGTGATGTAGTCTTTTATTTGCCACGACAAAAAACACTTGGAGATGTTTCTTTTAAAATCAAACATGGGACTGTGATGTTAAGTCATTTGCATGCGAATAAACTAGGAATCAAAATTGAGTCGGGCGAACTTCGCTTGAATGATATCTATTCAACGACTATCGATATAACAAGTAAAAATGCAGATACAACAATCAATAATTTTTATTCAGACATCAAAATTTATAATGATCATGGGAAGTCGATTGTAAAAGAAGGTCAAGGAATAGTAGAGATATCTTCTAAAACTGGTCTCATCAATTTGAGTGATTTAACCAGTAGGTCAACAGTGATCAATAATCGCAAAGGCAAAAATGTCGTCAATTCAAGTGTGATCAAAACCTTGACTGCTTTAAATATTGAGGGAACTACGATCATCGAAAATCAAACTGGCAGGACAAAAATCAAAAATACAGATGGTAAAATTGTATTGACGGATCTTCAAGGAGAGTTGGACCTGAAAAATCAGCACGGACAAGTTATTGTTTATGAAAAAGATCCACTTGATGCTGTCGTTACAAGTAATACCGGCATTGTAAAATGGGTACAAAATTATAAATCTGCTGTAGAGTTCAATCTATCGAGTAAATCTGGAAAGATCATTAATGAGTTTGAGAATAACAAAGAATCATCTAATAAAATTACTATTACAACACAAACAGGTGATATTCGGATCATCGAAAAAGATGAATCTAACTAAGAATAATAAATACAATCAGGCGGGCCCGAAACAAAACGAATAATCAGTTTTGTTTCGGGCTTGATTTTCGAATAAATGGCGAGAAAAAACCTGTGCCTTCAGAAATAAGTTGAGGTTGTATAGTACCTATTTGGTCATGAAAATTTGAAGAGCACCGTGTAGGAGGCATTCAACATCAGAAATGTAACTTTCGTGTTTCTTGTCATTCTCATTTTTCTTGGAGCTAATGGTTTTTGCTAAGCTGTTTGTTTTTTTTGAGATCAAATGTTTAACATTTTCTCAAAGACAGATAGCGGCATGTTGAAAAGCTTTCATTGATACGCCCGGAATGTTATAATTAGTCAAATGCTTTTAAAGGGGCGCTGTAAAATGGCTGATAATTTACAATTAGTAATAATCACTGGGATGAGCGGAGCAGGTAAAACTGTCGCTATTCAAAGCTTTGAAGATATGGGGTATTTTTGTATTGATAATATGCCGCCAAGTCTGATTCCAAAATTTTGGGAATTGATCAAGGAATCAGGAAAAGTAACGAAAATCGCTTTAGTGATCGATCTACGTTCGCGTAATTTCTTTAGAGAAATTCAGGATATGCTGGTCGAACTTGAAAATACGAATTTGATCGATACGACGATCATGTTTTTAGATGCAACAGATGAAGAATTAGTTTCGCGCTATAAAGAAACTAGACGTGCTCATCCGTTAGCGATGGATGGCTTGGTCACTGAAGGGATCAGAAAAGAACGTGCGATCCTGGAAGAAATCAGAGGAGATGCTCAGGTTGTCATTGATACAACAGATCTTTCGCCAAGACAATTAAGAGAGCGAATCAATGAAGAATTTAAGACACGAGATACACATGGTTTTCGTGTGGAGATGGTATCGTTTGGGTTTAAATATGGTCTGCCGATCGATGCTGATATTGTAATGGATGTTCGCTTTTTGCCAAATCCTCACTATATACCAGAGTTGAGACCACTGACTGGGCAAGATAAATCTGTTTACGACTATGTCATGAGTTTTCCAGAGACAGAGGAATTTTATACTCGCTTCATCGATCTATTGAAACACGTGATGCCTGGCTATGAAAAAGAAGGTAAATCAAGTATCACTATCGCAATCGGCTGTACTGGCGGACAACATCGTTCAGTTGCTTTGACTGAAAGAGTTGGTGATGAGCTTGGTAAGGAGTATCATGTGAACATCACGCATCGTGATAAAGGAAAACGGAAAGAGACGGTGAATCGCTCATGAAAATGAAAACGTACCGGATCAGAAAGCCTAAGATCGTTGTTGTCGGTGGTGGTACTGGGCTGCCTGTTATTTTAAAAAGCTTGAGAAATCAAAGCGCGGATATCACTGCTGTTGTAACAGTTGCTGATGATGGAGGCAGTAGTGGTGAAATTCGTGAATCAATGAATTTGACTCCACCCGGTGATTTGCGTAATGTGTTGGTTGCTTTATCAGATATGCCGCAATTGTATGAAGATATCTTTCAGTATCGTTTTGATAAATCAGATAAATATTTTGCAAATCATGCCATCGGTAATTTGATTATTGCTGCCGTTTCTGAAATGCGTGGCAGTACGTATGAAGCGATTCAATTGTTGTCAAAAATGATGCATGTGGATGGACATATTTTTCCTTCGTCAGAAAGACCATTGACCTTACATGCTGTTTTCAAAGATGGAACAGTAGCAGTTGGTGAGTCGAACATTGCCGTCGATCGAAAAACGATCGATTATGTTTTTGTGACCAATACAAATGACGATGAACAGCCGAAAGCCGCTCGAAAAGTAGTGAAAGCGATCGAAGAAGCAGACATGATCGTTTTAGGTCCTGGAAGTCTATTTACGAGTATTTTGCCTAATCTGGTGATCAGTGAAATTGGAGATGCGATTATCAACGCAGAAGGAGAAGTCGTTTACATTTGCAATATCATGACACAAAAAGGTGAAACAGAGCACTTTACGGATGCAGACCATATTTGTGTATTACACGATCATCTCAAAAGTAAGTTTATTGACACTGTTTTAGTCAATACAGAAAAAGTACCAGATGGGTATATGGATCCGGAAGTTTACGATGAGTATCTTGTTCAAGTCGAACATGACTTTCAAAAATTAAGATCAGAAGGCTGCCGAGTGATTTCAACTGACTTTTTGAAGTTAAGGGATGGCGGCGTTTTCCATGATGGAGATAAGGTAGTCGACGAATTGTTCCGTATCGTTTTCGGAGCAAGGTATTAAAAGGTAAAAAGAGAGGGGGAAAGAAAAATGTCTTTTGCCTCAGATGTAAAAAAGGAACTAACGACTTTAGAGGTTCATCGAGAACATGCTAGAGCAGAACTTGCCGCATTGATTCGGATGAATGGATCATTAAGCATCGTGAATCAACAATTTGTCTTAAATGTTCAGACAGAAAATGCTGCGATCGCAAGACGTATTTATTCTCTTTTAAAGGATCATTATGATGTTCGATCGGAATTGCTTGTTCGGAAAAAAATGAAATTAAAGAAAAATAATGTCTATATTGTTCGTTTAAAACAGGGAACTAAAGATGTTCTAGCCGACTTAGATATTTTGGATGGAATGATGTTTAATACGCATGTATCAGATGAGATCATGGGAAATGCTCAAAAGATGAGATCCTATTTGCGTGGCGCCTTCATGGCTTCAGGCTCAGTCAATAATCCTGAAACGAGTCGTTATCATTTGGAAATATTTTCTATTTATGAAGAACATAATGAAGATATTTGTCAGATGTTGAATTATTATGATTTGAATGCACGAACATTAGAAAGAAGAAACGGTTATATTTCTTATTTAAAAGGGGCAGAGCGGATCGCTGATTTTTTAACATTGATCGGTGCGACGAATTCGATGTTAAAATTTGAAGACGTCCGAATTGTACGAGATATGCGCAATTCTGTTAATCGTTTGGTCAATTGCGAAACAGCGAACTTAAATAAAACGATCGACGCCGCATCAAAACAAATTGAGAATATCCAGTATATTGAAAGCGTCGTAGGGTTGACCGCTTTACCGGAAAAATTGCAGGAGATTGCTGAATTACGTTTAGAATATCCAGAAGTCAGTCTGAAAGAACTCGGTGAAATGATTCCTTCCGGAGCCATTTCAAAGTCTGGAATCAATCATCGAATCAGAAAAATCAATGAATTTGCTGAAAAGCTTAGAGAAAAAAGTGCATAACTACAAAGTTCCTTGTTCTAAAAAAATAGAAATCAGGTGAATGTGATGGGTGTTGAGGACAAAGATTTTATTATGCGGCAAATCAAACAATTAGGTGAAGGTTTAGGAGAGTTTTTGGGCAAAGAAGACGTAGATAAAATCTTGAATTTTAGTGAAGATGCTCAAAAAGAGACCGAAGATTCACTCACTGAGAAGGAAGCGAAGAACAAAAAAGAGACAAAGCCAAAATAGCTTTGTCTTTTTTTTGTTAATTGCCTTCAATATAGCGGATCAGTTCTTCTTTCGTAACAGATTCATCAAAGATATGTTCACCAATAACGATTGTTGGAACAAATTTGATATTAGCTGCATTTGCTTCAGCGATCACAGCATCGATCATCTCAGGGTTTTTCTTTTCAGCTAGCTGCAGATTATCTTGTGCAAAGACCGCAACATCGGCTAAAGAAAGATGACCCCATTGATCTTGAGTGTCATACATTTGTTTTAAGCTAAGTAATCCTTTTTCAGGCATAGTATAGTCAATATGATGATGCATCACATTTCCAGGCTGTAAGGTTTCTTTCTCTTTATCGAACAGCTTGATAATACGCTGAACTTTCCCTTCTTTGACGTAACCTTCCAATAGCTCAAAAGACTCTTCAAACCATTTTTTACAGTAAGGACAACGCACGTTCATAAATTCGACCATTTTTACGGGAGCGGTCTCTTTCCCGATAACTAAACCATTTTCCGTGGTAACTTTTGTTGCATCAATAATTGAAATATCCATTTTTATACATCCCTTCATTTCTTTACTTCTAGTGTAGCGCTTTTCAGTCAGAGTTTAAATAAAAATGCCCAAAATTCTGAAAAGAATTTTGGGCATGGGAATCAAATTTTTAGCTTAATGCACTACTATTTTCCATTACTTCATCGATCAAGCCATATTCTTTTGCTTGTTGAGCGGTCATAAAATTATCACGGTCTGTATCGCGTTCGATGACTTCTAAAGGTTGACCAGTACGTTCAGCCAAGATTTTGTTCAAACGATCGCGAGTGTCTAAGATGTGTTTTGCAGCGATTTCGATTTCTGTTGCTTGTCCTTGTGCTCCACCAAGCGGTTGATGAATCATGATTTCAGCGTTAGGTAAGGCAAAACGTTTGCCTTTTTGTCCAGCAGTTAGCAGGAAGCTGCCCATAGATGCAGCCATTCCAAGAACGATCGTTTGGACATCAGCTTTAACAAAATTCATGGTATCAAAAATTGCTAAGCCAGCTGAAACACTTCCTCCAGGAGAATTGATGTAAATGTAAATATCTTTTTCAGAGTCTTGCGCATCCAAAAATAATAATTGAGCAATAACTGAGTTGGCTACATTATCATCGATCGGACCACTTAACATGATGATTCTATCTTTTAATAATCGTGAATAAATATCATAAGCTCTTTCTCCACGAGATGACTGTTCAATGACTGTTGGTATTAAGTTCATAGTATATTCCTCCTATATAAAAAGCTCTTCAAATCATTTTATCACAAAGCATACTTGAATGCTTAAAAAAAGTATACTTTATTGGTCAAAAAAGGTCAACTTAAACGAACCAAAAAAATAGAAGGTAGAAACGTTGAGTCAGGTTTCTGCCTTCTACTGTTATTATTCTCAAAATAAATATTATGAAGTGACAACAATGTTGCCGTTTTGGTCTGCAGGCTTCAATAGAGTCATGATTGCAGTGAAGAAAGCAATAAGAGCTGGAATACCAGTCCAACTGAAAACAAGATACATGATGCCTTTTCCAGAAAAACCAGAGTAGAATTTATGAGCATCGATCCAGCCTAAGAAAAATGCTAATATGAAATAAATCCATTTATTGACTACTCTACCTTGTTGTACATAACCGCCCACTGATTGAGTATTATTGTTTTCATTGACAATATTGATGTTGATTTTGTCTTGCAGATTTTCTGTATTCGTTTCAAAAAGAATTGTAAAAATTTAAGTAAATGACTCCTTTTCATTTTTTTGTTCTATGTTTTTACGCTTGTGAAAGAGTATGTTATACTAAAAAAGCAAGTAAAGAAGAGTGAGGGGATTCGGATGGTTGTTTTTATCGCAGGCATAACAGGCGTATTAGTTGGCGCAGTGATCGTGTCGATCAGCGTTGCTTTACGAGTGACGTTTGAGGAACGAAAAGCAGCACGTTATCGTGAGCTGGAACATTTCGTCAAAGAAATCGAAACATTGAATCTTTTGAACAAAAAAATCAATGAAATTTTGCAAAAGAGAGACATATATGTTGATAAATCGGTCAATTTTATTTCCATGGATGATTGCTACATCAGTATTGACGATTTTATTTATTTAGAATCTTTTTCTGCTCAAAACAATTTCTATCTTCCTACGTATTTAGTCGAAGAATTTTTTAAGAAGATTGCGCACAGAAAAGTTATTCTGACACCTGATGAGGTGATTTCAATGGGCGGCAGCACGTATAAAGGTGGGAAGCTTATTTTAGAAACATTCTCTGAAGAGCTGATGACGATCATTGAAGATAAAAAAAGACAGATGAGACGTTTGTCGCACAAACCGCTGTATTATTTCCAAAAGAGCTAAAAAGCCCGTACCTTAAGTGAAAGGTACGGATTTTTTTATTTATAAAACATAAAGTCGGAAAACAGTAACAAACATTTTTGGAATTTTCTGACTTTTTTCACTATTTTTTATTGACAATCTCATTTATTAGGTTTATAGTTAACAAAAGCTTGTATTTATCACATTGAATTTTAATCTTTATAGATTTTAAACGAGGAGACCATTGCCATGAAAAAAACAAACAACAACCACGTATTAGTCATTATTTTATCGTGAAGGACTTAGAACACTGAGAAATTTTGCAGATGTTTGAGTCCTGTTTGTCTTTGGTAGATGGGATTCTTACTAAGACATCCCATTCATTATGATTGGGATGTTTTTTTGGTAGGAAGTATTGTAAAGACGATAACTGAATTGAATTGGAGTGGATGAACAATGCGTAGTGATCAAATAAAAAAAGGAATCGAAGCAGCACCAGCTAGAAGTTTGCTGTATGCAACAGGTCAGGTAAAAAATGCTAGAGATATGGAGAAACCATTTATTGCAATTTGTAATTCGTATATTGATATAGTACCTGGGCATGTTCATCTAAGAGAATTAGCAGATGTTGCCAAAGAAGCGATTCGTGAAGCAGGAGGGATTCCCTTTGAGTTCAACACGATCGGGGTTGATGATGGAATTGCGATGGGCCATATTGGTATGCGCTATTCGTTACCAAGTAGGGAGATCATTGCTGATGCAGCGGAGACAGTGATCAATGCCCATTGGTTTGACGGTGTTTTCTATATTCCTAATTGCGACAAGATCACGCCGGGCATGTTGATGGCTAGTGTTCGAACGAATGTCCCAGCGATTTTTTGCTCCGGCGGTCCTATGAAAGCTGGTGTTGATCCTAGAGGACATACGACAACCTTATCTTCAATGTTTGAAGCAGTCGGTACTTTCAAAGAAGGAAAAATGACTGCAGAAGAATTTAAATTTATGGAAGAAAATGCATGCCCGACTTGTGGGTCATGTGCTGGAATGTTTACAGCAAATTCAATGAACTGCTTGATGGAAGTCCTAGGATTAGCACTTCCAGGGAACGGGACGATTTTAGCAGTTTCTGACGAACGAAGAGAATTGGTTAGAAAATCAGCCTTTCATCTGATGGATTTGGTCAAAAAGCAAATCAAACCAAGAGATATCGTGACTAAAGAAGCAATCGATGATGCATTTGCTTTAGATATGGCGATGGGTGGATCAACGAATACCGTGCTGCATACATTAGCGATCGCAAATGAAGCAGAAATTGATTACAACTTAGAAGAAGTCAACGAAATCGCCAAACGAGTTCCGTATCTTTCAAAAATTGCTCCTTCTTCTGCTTATTCCATGCACGATGTACATGAAGCTGGAGGAGTACCAGCGATCATGAAAGAACTAGTTGATTTAGGCAATGCAATTCATCCAGATAGAATCACGGTAACAGGAAAAACGATCAGAGAAAATGTTCAAGATGCAGTGATCAAGAATGAAGAAGTCATCCATCCTAAAGAAAATCCATATAGCCCAGTCGGTGGGTTATCGATCCTTTACGGAAATATCGCACCGAAAGGCAGTGTCATCAAAGTTGGCGGAGTTGATCCATCGATCAAGAAATTTGTTGGTAAAGCGATCTGTTTCAGCTCTCATGATGAAGCGGTTGAAGCAATCGATAATCATACAGTGAAAAAAGGCCATGTGGTCGTTATTCGCTATGAAGGACCCAAAGGTGGACCGGGAATGCCGGAGATGTTAGCGCCAACTTCAAGTATTGTTGGACGAGGCTTAGGCAAAGATGTTGCGCTGATCACCGATGGTCGATTCTCAGGTGCTACACGAGGGATTGCTGTAGGACACATCTCCCCTGAAGCAGCAGCAGGCGGACCGATTGCTTTGATCGAAGATGGGGATGAAATTGAGATAGATTTGACCAACCGAACACTGGAACTGCATGTTTCCGATGAAGAAATGGCTAGGCGGAACGATCATTTGCCGAAATTTAAAGCGAAAGTAAAAACAGGATACTTAGCTCGCTATACGGCATTAGTCACTTCAGCTCATACAGGAGGCATCATGCAGATTCCAGAAGATTTGCTAGACTAGAGGAGGGACGTTCATGGCAGAACAACAGAAAAAAATGAAAAGCGGCTCAAAGATTTTGATCGATGCGTTGTTGAAGCAAAAGGTAGAAATGATTTTTGGTTATCCGGGTGGTGCTGTTCTTCCTCTATATGATGCTTTATATGATGGGGATATTCCTCATATTTTGACAAGACATGAGCAAGGGGCAGTTCATGCAGCAGAAGGCTATGCAAAAGCAACAGGCAAACCAGGAGTGGTTGTAGTGACAAGCGGACCTGGGGCAACGAATGCGATTACGGGGATCGCGGATGCAATGAGTGACTCGATCCCAATGGTCGTTTTTACCGGACAGGTGATCACTGATGGTATTGGCAAGGATGCGTTTCAAGAAGCAGATGTCATTGGTTTAACGATGCCGATCACGAAAAACAATTATCAAGTTCGTGATACAAAAGAACTTCCAAGAATCATTGAAGAAGCTTTTCACATTGCAACCACAGGTAGAAAAGGCCCAGTTGTGATCGATTTACCAAAAGATATGACTGTAATGGAGGCGGAAGCCGATATTGATGTCAAACTTCACTTACCAAGCTATCAGCCAACGGTCAAGCCAAATAAACTACAAGTGAAGAAATTAATGGAAGCATTAGCTGTTGCTAAAAAGCCTTTAGTACTTGTAGGAGCAGGTGTTCTGCATGCAGATGCTGGAAAAGAGTTGGTTGAATTCATCACTAAGTATCAGTTGCCAGCGTTGAGTTCTTTACTTGGATTAGGAGCGATTCCGACGGAGCAAGAGTTGTTCTTAGGAATGGGTGGGATGCATGGCTCTTTTGCAGCAAATATGGCCTTAACTGATTGTGATTTATTGATTAACATTGGGTCACGTTTTGATGACCGATTAGCAAGTGCACCGAAAGAATTCGCTTCAAATGCAATAATTGCACATGTAGATATCGATCCAGCTGAAATAGGAAAAATCATTGATACACAAATTCCGATCGTGGCTGATGCTAAAGAAACCTTGAAGGAGATGTTAAAGATCGATGTAGCATGTGTCGGTTGGAATGATTGGAACAAACTGAATCTTTCAAGAAAAAAATTGCATCCATTTAAGTACGATAAAGAACAAGACACAGAAATAAAACCACAAAAAGTAATTGAGTTCATTGGTGAGTTAACAAAAGGAGAAGCGATCGTTGCGACAGATGTTGGACAACATCAAATGTGGGCAGCCCAATTCTATCCATTCAAAAATGAAAAGCAGTTAGTTACAAGTGGGGGTCTTGGAACTATGGGCTACGGCGTTCCTGCGGCAATTGGCGCAAAATTAGGTTGTCCGGATAAAGAAGTTGTTCTATTTGTTGGTGACGGAGGCTTCCAAATGACGAATCAAGAATTAGCTATTTTAAATGAATATAATATTCCGATAAAAATCGTCATTTTAAATAATCAGTCACTGGGGATGGTTCGTCAGTGGCAAGAAAGCTTTTTCAATAATCGCCGTTCAGAGTCTGTTTTTTCCAGTCAGCCTGATTTTGTAAAAATGGCTGAAGCGTACCATATCAAAGGTGTTAGAATCGATGATCCAAAAACGTTGGAGATGGCACTGACAGAAGCCTTCAATGAAACTGGACCAATACTTATCGAAGTAATGGTTTCTCCAACAGAACATGTGCTGCCGATGGTTCCTGCTGGAAAAGCGAACTATCAGATGTTGGGGGTGGAGTAAATGAGGCGTATTATTACTGCAACAGTTAATAATAATTCTGGTGTGTTGAATCGGTTTAGCGGAGTGCTGACCCGTAGACAGGTGAATATTGACAGTATTTCAGTTGGACCAACAGAACAAGAACACGTTTCGAGAATAACGATTGTTGTTCAGGTCGCGGACTTAAATGAAAGTGAACAGGTCACAAAACAATTAAACAAACAGATTGATGTAATCAAAGTTTCTGATATCACAGATGAGGCTCATTTAGAAAGAGAGCTGGCACTGGTCAAAGTCAATGCACCAGCAGCAGTTCGGGCAGAATTATTCTCAGTTATCGATCCATTTCGGGCGAATGTTATTGATGTAGGGACACGTTCAGTGGTGATCCAAGTTACTGGTACCAGTGAAAAAATCAGTGCATTTGTTGATGTCGTAGCACCTTATGGAATCAAACAGTTGGCACGAACGGGTGTGACAGGGTTTACAAGAGGAAATAATTAAAAAAGGGTTTAAAGCATACGCTTATAAGCATAAAAAATTTGGAGGGTTCAACATGGCAAAAGTATATTATGATAATTCAGTAGAAACAAATCAATTAGAAGGAAAGACGATCGCAATCATCGGCTACGGTTCTCAAGGACATGCCCATGCGCAAAATCTAAGAGATAATGGGAATCAAGTGATCATCGGGATTCGTGAAGGTAAATCAGCAGAAGCAGCTCGTAACGATGGATTTGATGTATTTCCAGTAGCAGAAGCATCTAAAAAAGCAGATGTTGTGATGATCTTAGCACCGGATGAAATCCAAGGAGATCTTTATGACAATGAGATTGCACCAAACTTAGAAGCAGGGAATGCTTTAGCGTTTGGACATGGCTTCAATATTCATTTTGATGTAATCGCACCACCCAAAGATGTGGATGTTTTCTTAGTTGCTCCTAAGGGACCAGGTCATCTTGTTCGTCGGACATTTACAGAAGGCTTTGCTGTACCTGCATTGTTTGCAGTTTATCAAGATGCATCTGGTAAGGCTAGTGATGTTGCATTATCTTATGCTAAAGGTATCGGCGCAACGCGTGTAGGGGTCCTTGAAACAACCTTTAAAGAAGAAACTGAAACAGATTTGTTTGGTGAACAAGCAGTATTATGCGGTGGTTTAACTAGTCTGATCGAAGCAGGCTTTGAAACGTTGACAGAAGCAGGCTACCAACCAGAATTAGCTTACTTTGAAGTGTGTCATGAATTAAAATTGATCGTAGATCTTATTTATGAAGGCGGATTTGAAAAAATGCGTAACTCGATCTCTAACACTGCGGAATATGGAGATTATGTTTCAGGTCCACGCGTGGTTACAGCTGAAGCAAAAGCAAATATGAAAGATGTTTTGACAGATATTCAAAATGGCAAATTTGCGAAAGGCTTTATCGATGATAACAAAAATGGTTTTAAAGAATTCAATCAAATGCGTAAAGAAAATGCTGGACATCCAATTGAAAAAGTTGGAGCAGAGCTACGTAAAATGATGCCTTTTGTTTCTAGAGAAGATTAATAGGTAGTTATAGGTAGTAACTGGATCAAGGCTGAGAAAATAGCAACTATTTTTCTCAGCCTTTCTGGTTACATGAAAGGTAGTGAAACAGTTGGTACAGTTAACGAGAGAAAAAATAGAAGACGCTTATCATACATTAAAAGAAGTCGTAACTGAAACACCATTACAATACGATATCTACTTATCGCAAAAATACAAGTGTAATGTTTATCTGAAAAGAGAAGATTTGCAAAAGGTTCGATCTTTCAAACTACGTGGTGCTTATTATGCGATCAAACAAACACCACAAGAAATGCTAAAAAATGGTGTTGTTTGTGCGAGTGCTGGCAATCATGCGCAAGGTGTTGCATATACATGTCGAGAAATGAACGTTCCAGCAACGATTTTTATGCCGACAACAACACCCCAACAAAAAATTTCTCAAGTGAAGTTTTTTGGAGGCGATGAGGTAACTGTCCAATTGATTGGAGATACTTTTGATTCCTCAGCAGCGGCGGCGAAAGAATTTGCAAAGGCTAATGATCAAGCTTTTATCGATCCATTTAATGATCTAAATATCATGGCTGGGCAAGGAACGGTTGCAGTTGAAGTTTTTAAAGAAGCAAAAGAAGCAGAAGTTCAAGTTGATTATTTACTGTCAGCGATTGGCGGTGGCGGTTTAGTCAGTGGTGTCTCTACATATACAAAAGCTGTAAGTCCAATGACTGAAGTGATCGGTGTAGAACCTCTCGGCGCTCAATCGATGAAAGCAGCCTTTGATAAAGGGGAGCCGGTCATGCTGGAACAAATCGAAAAATTTGTTGATGGAGCGGCAGTAAAACAAGTAGGCGAACTGACCTATGCACATGCATTGGACTATGTAGATAGATTACTGGCTATCGATGAGGGACAAGTTTGTACAACGATTTTAGAGCTATACACCAAACAAGCGATCGTAGTTGAACCAGCTGGCGCATTAAGTGTTTCTGCATTAGAACATATCAAAGAAGAAATCAAAGGAAAAACAGTGGTCTGTATTATCAGTGGCGGCAACAATGACATCAATCGCATGGAAGAAATCGAAGAGCGTTCATTGATTTTTGAAGGATTGAAACATTATTTTGTCATTAACTTTCCTCAACGGCCTGGAGCATTAAGAGAGTTTGTAACGGATATTTTAGGTCCTGATGATGATATCACTCGTTTTGAGTATACAAAAAAGGTGAATCGTGGAACGGGGCCAGTAATTTTGGGTATTCTTTTAAAAGAAAAAGAAGAGTTACCTAATTTATTAAAGAAAATGGCTACCTTTGATCCGAATTACATTGATTTGAGTGATAATCCATCTTTATATGCACTACTTGTTTAGAAAAAATTGTTTTTATATTTGGAATATTTGTTATTTTATTTTGTGTTTTTAGTAAATAAATCCGAAAATAATATGAGTAGAAATTGACATCATTTATCAGAACATAACCTGATAAATGAGTCATTTTTTTTTTCAAAAATAAATATCTAAAATTTGATTAAAAATGTAGAAAAATGAAGAGAGAGTCCTTGCCATTTCCTCCGAAAGAACGTATATTTAACTTACTACATTAAATCAGTCAAAAACATCGACTGTCAATGAGCATGAGCCAGATAGAAAATCATTTTCACTTCATTCGATCACCTTTTTGATCAAACCAGAATTATTTTTTCTATCATTCGTCATTTTTATTATCATGTCTCTTTGTTAAACATTACTCGAAATACCAAAATAGAATATTAGTAAAGTTGGAATATAAATGAATATTAATAAAAGGTTAGAAGATCGCCGTTATATCACCGGATTTGATGGGATTCGGACACTAGCGGTTATTGGCGTGATTCTTTATCACTTGTTCCCAAATATAATGCATGGGGGCTATTTAGGTGTCCCTATTTTTTTTGCTGTCTCAGGTTATTTGATTACTGACCTGCTGAGGCAGGAATGGCTTCAGACCGATACGATCGATGTCAAGGGTTTTTATATTCGGCGGATGAAGCGGCTTTACCCGGGCTTGATTGCTATGTTGATCCTATCATCAGCCTATATCGTTCTTTTCCAAAAAGATTTACTGAATAATTTGCGCAGTGTTTTTGCCAGTAGCGTATTTTATTACAATAACTGGTGGCAGATTTTTAAAGGTTTTTCTTATTTTGATCGTTTTGCTACACAATCTCCTTTTACCCACATTTGGTCATTAGCTGTTGAAGCACAGAATTATCTTGTTTGGCCGTTGTTATTTATTGTCTTAAAAAAGTACGTGAAACACAGCGGTAAGATTTTTGCGTTGATCATGGGTGCGACCGTTATTTCTGGTTTGTTGATGGCAGTTTTGTTCACACCAGGATCGGACCCGACAAGAGTTTATTACGGAACGGATACGCGATTATTTTCGATTTTAATGGGGAGTGGGTTGGCTTTCGTTTGGCCAAGCTATCGTCTGAAAGAAGAAATTCCTGCTAAAGCAAGGAATTTATTGAATGGCGTAGGGATTGCTTCATTAGTTGTTTTATCAGCTTCGTTTTTGTTTTTGGCAGATCGTTATTCTTTTGTCTATTACGGCGGGATGTTTATTGTCAGTATTTTTGCTACACTTTTAGTAGCAGTTACGGCTCATCCAGGAGCTGATGTCAATCGTTGGCTGACAAATCCGGTTTTTACTTGGATCGGTAAAAGAAGCTATGGAATCTACTTGTATCAGTTTCCAGTGATGATTTTTTACGAAGCAAAAATCAAAAATCTTAGTGACCATGTTTTATTGCACTCATTGATTGAGCTAGCATTGATTTTAGGTATCAGCGAGCTTTCTTATCGTTTTATCGAAAAACCTTTAGGCAAATTTTATTATAAGTATACGTGGTTTGCAATCAAAGATTTCTTTAAAAAACCTTGGTTTACATCAGCTAAAATCACAACGGTCATCTGTACAGTCTTCACTTGTTTTGCTTTATACGGATTGGCAATCGCACCGTCTAACGAAGTAACTGCTGATCAAAAGCAGCTACAAAAAACGATTGAAGAAAATAAGAAAAAAGCAGAAGAACGTAAAGCAGCAGAGAAAGCGAAAAACGAAGGAAAAACAACTGAGTCTACAGAGCAGTCAGCGAAAGCGCCAGAAATAAATGTCGATTTGACAGCGGAAGAAATCAAAAAAGCACAAGGGATGGAGATCACTGCTTTTGGGGATTCAGTCGTACTTGATGCGGCAGCTGGACTACAGGAAATTTTTCCCAAAATAATTGTTGACGGTGAAGTGGGAAGACAATTATATGAAAGTGCTCCGACGATTCAAAAATTGGATAAAGATAAATTATTAAAAGACAATGTTTTGGTTGGGCTTGGGACGAATGGCTCCTTTACTGAAGCACAGTTTGATGAATTTATGACAGCGATCGGTACGAAACGAAAAGTTTATTGGATCAATGTTCGCGTGCCAACACGTAGATGGCAAAACGAAGTCAATACGATGTTGGATAACATGAAAACAAAATATAAGAATTTAACGGTTATCGATTGGTATAACTATAGTAACGCACATGAAGACTGGTTTTATGAAGACCGGGTTCATCCTAATGTTGATGGACAAGTCAAATATTCAAACTTCATTGCAAAAGAAATTCTGAAATAATCTTAAAAGGATCTGGACGATGACGAAAAAGTCAATGTTCAGATTCTTTGCCATTTTTCACTGTTTTCAATGTATAATATAAAAGAGGACAGAATGAAGGAGGAAAAAAATGATGTTGTGGTCAATTAAAACAGAGATTCCTAAAGTTCAAGAATACTTAAATTTACGTAAAAATGGAGGTCTATCCCCTCGAGGAGAGCAAGCAAGTGAACTAGGATTAAAGAATAGCTTGTTTTCAATTTGTATTAGAGAAGACGAAACTGGACAGTTAGTTGGTATGGGCCGAATCGTAGGTGATGGTGGGACAAGCTATCAGATTGTTGATATTGTTGTCCATCCTAAATATCAGAAACAAGGTTTGGGAAAACGGATCATGGAAAATCTGATGGTTTATATAAACGAAAAATGCGATCCGCTAGCCTATGTCAATTTAATTGCGGACGTACCAGCCAATAAATTATATGAACAATTTGGATTTGTTGAAACAAGCCCGTCAAGTGTGGGTATGTATTTAAAACGAAAAAAGTGAAAAGTTGAATTACGAATAAAAAGATGATATTCATTTTAGGCCATTACTGATATGTGAGCAGCTGAGAATTATAGTGAAAAGAAAGTGTAAAAATAAAGAGATGAAACGAACTGTCGATCAGTTCGTTTCATCTCTTTATTTATGATAAGACTAATTGATAGGCGAAACGTTCTCCATTAGGTGCTGCTAATAGAATATCACCCTGGTATGAGAAACCAGCTTTTTTTATTAGCTGCTGCATGGCTTGATTTTTAGGATGGGTATCGATTCTAATATCTAGGTGGCCATCCAATCTTGCTGCAGAAATCAGCAGATTCATCAAGGTCAATGCCAAACCTCTTCCTTGATAATCTTGATGGAGAGCTACTCGATGGATAGTGGCATAAGCTGGTGTGATATCCTGCCAGCTACCGTTTCTTATTTGTTCATATGGAAGTTCTTTATCTGTAGATATAACTCCTAGACCGACAATCATTTGATCGACGATCAGGACATAACATTGACCTAAAGAAATATCTAAAGTCAATTGCTTTTCATTTGGGCCTTCGCCGTTTTGCCATTGCGGAATTTCTTGTTCTGCTAAAAGCTGCCTTGCACCTGCAATGATTTTCATAAGCTCAGGCAAATCAGCAGACTGCGCATATCTTAGATACGTCGTCATAGTCTCAGCCTTTCTTTATAAATTTCAGCGGATCTTCAAAGAATTTTCAGGTTTCAGCTGGTAAATTTTTGAAGGGCGTCCAATTCCTACAGGACGCTCGCCAATTTCCTCAAAATGATGAAGCATCGCTTTTTTAAAGTTTGAGTGATCGATCGTTTTATAATCAACTCCGGAAAATTTGGCGAATACTTTACGTGCTTCAGTAATTGTAAAATCTTTTCCCAGCACTTGTAAAACTTGCGGATCGTGTTCCATTTTATTTGAGACACGATTAAATGCTTTCAAAATAATGTCACTATGGTCAAAAGCTAGTGTATCTTTGCCATTTGAAGCACCTGTTTTCAGATCTAGAATAATTTCTACACTGCCATTCGTCAATGAAAGAAGATCTGCACTACGCTCCATTGTAAACCAGCGTACTTCTTTTGCATCATCCCCTGCAATCAATGGTTCTTCTCCAATAAATGCTAAATAGCTGACAGTGACGACCCAACCGCGTGGATCACGATCGGGTCTGCTGAAACTATGGAGCTGCTCAATATTTTCTTTAGAGATGACAACTCCTGTTTCCTCAGTCGTTTCACGCAGTACACTTTCACCTGTAGACTCATTTCGATTAACAAATCCTCCAGGCAGTGCCCATGAATTTCGGTAAGGGTGGCCTTTTCTTTTTATCAGCAATATTTTTAATTGATCTTCTTCTTTGTTATAACACATCAAAACAATATCTACAGTCAGAGAAGGCTTTTCATATTCAGGAAGTTCTTGTTGATGATACCAATTTAAAAATTCAGCCTCACTAGCGTGTTGCTCATAGTATTGTTTTTCTTCTTCCCTAGAATTAAATTGCGCCAAATCACTCATCCTCTCTAAATTAGATAAAAGTACTTTTTACTTTATTGTATCATTATCAACAAGAAAAACAACTAAAGACTGGTGATTGATAAAAAATAAAGTGCTTAAATTTTTGCGTATCTTTATCAAGAAGAAAAAAATGAGAATTAAGAAGGCGAAGGAGTAAAAAGAATGCATAACGAACAAGGACTTAAAACAACGATTACCAAATTTCAGACCATCGAATTAGAAGAAAAAATGCTGCATTTAAATAAGGAGTTAACACTGCTATTGGTTGTTTCAGGACAGATTGAGCTAATTTTATTAGATCAGTATATTGTACTGAAAAAAGGAGAAATCTATCTTTTAAATAAAAACGAAGTGATGAGTATTTTTTCAAGCACCAACAATCAGGTAATCAGTGTAGAGTTGAATCTTACCCCGGAAAAGTGGATGCATTGTCAGTTTAAACAATCCAGACCGTTAACAATTTCTAATGAAAAAATATATCAAGAAATTATAAGATGTGTACTTTATAAAGAAAATCCCCAGCGTTTGATGAAGCTCTTGTTGAGAAATCAGATTGTATTTATTGAGAACGCTTTGAGAGATGATAGTAGCTCTTTCAAGGATTTTTCTGAGATTTTGGAGTACATCCATAAAAACTATACGGAGGAATGCTGCTTAGAAAAATTGACTGAATATTTCATGTTGGATAAATATACTCTTTTTCAAAAATTTAGAAAGAATACAGGTTTAACTATGCAAATCTATTTACGGGAAGTCAGACTCTTTTATAGTGTTTGTCTTCTAAAGGAGACAAATACCAAAATCATGGATATTGCTTTGGATACAGGATTTTCTAGCCTTAGAGCATTTAATAAATCATTTAAGGAGAAATTTGGTTTACCGCCATTGTCATTTAGAAAACAACATAAATTGTGCCAAAAAAATAGAGAAAGAGAAGGTGATTTTGAACAAATTGAACAGTTCTTAAAAAGAAAAGCGATTAAAATACCTGAAAGAGTAAAAAAAATGTGAAATCAGATTGATACGCAATTTTAAATTAGATTTTTTTGTTAACCTTTATTTGTATGTGGTTGACAAAAGAGGGGAGAAATAGTATTTTAAAGAGGCAATAAATACTAACAGTTTGGAGCGAATCTATGAAGACAAAAGATATTACGAAAATTGCTATTATGATGAGCATTATTATTGTGTTAGGTTTTTTTCCACCGATTCCAATTAGTTTGTTACCTGTACCGATCGTTATTCAAAATGCTGGATTCATGTTGAGTGGATTACTTTTAGGGAAAAAGAATGGAACGATTGCCACGCTGCTCTTTTTACTCCTCGCAGCAATTGGATTTCCGATTTTGGCAGGCGGACGTGGGGGGATCGCTGTATTTTTAGGTATTACGGCAGGGTATCTTTTTGCCTATCCTTTCGCGACTTTTTTGATTGGCTGGCTAACGGAAACATTTAATCCCAATAATCAAAAGCTGATATATGCATTTGTAATTACCTTTCTCTTTGGTGCAGTTTTCATTGATTTTTGTGGGGCTGTCGGCGTAAGTCTATTATCGGATGTTTCTCTTTCAAAAAGTTTAGTTGCAAGTCTGGCATTTATCCCAGGTGATACAATCAAGGCTTTTCTAACTGCTTTTATTGCTAAGAGGCTTTCAAGAGCACTTCTAAAAAAAGGAGAATAAAGATGAAGGTGATCAGTGGTCTCAGTGTTGATGAACAGGGCAGATGTATTCATTATGCTTCTGAGTATGATGTCGTTGCTAATCAGTGTTACGAGTGTCGGACATATTATGCATGTTATCGTTGTCACGATGAGTTGGAAACGCACGTATTCAAGGCCTGGCCAGTCAGTAAAGATCCTCAGGTCAAAGTGATTCTTTGCGGAGTCTGCTCTAATGAAATGAATCATTATCAATATAAAAAGAACGGTACCTGTCCACATTGTAATCAGCGATTCAATTCCAAATGTATAAATCATGAAGAGATTTATTTTTGCTAAAGGTAGCCCGCCGTTATTAAGAAAAAGAGTCCGCATCAAAACTAAACAATAGTTTTGATGCGGACTCTGTGATTTTTATTGAGTCAATTCCAATAATTTATTTTTCAAATCTTCTTCCATGTGACCTAATTCGATTTCAGCAGCTCTACGTTTTTCTTTTCCTTCTTTTTGAATACGTAGTGTTTCTTGGATCGTTTCTACTAAATCATTTTGTGTTTTTTGTAAGGTTTCAATATCAACGATGCCACGTTCATTTTCTTTTGCTGTTTCAATCGCTGAGATTTTCAACATTTCAGAATTTTTCTTCAATAGATCATTGGTTGTTTCAGAGACTTGACGCTGTGCTGTTACTGCATCTTTTTGACGTAAAAGTGTCAAAGCAATGACCACCTGGTTTTTCCAAAGTGGAATCGCAGTATTGATCGAAGCCTGAATTTTTTCAGCCAATGCTTGATTCGTATTTTGAATCAGACGAATCTGCGGAGCTTGCTGAATCGTGATTTGACGCGCTAAGCGTAAATCATGGGTCCGTTTATCCAAACGATCTAAAAATTGTGTATAGTCGTTAGCAATTTGTACGTCCATCTGATCCCCGGATTCTTCGGCTTTTTTCATTGCTTCTGGGATAATCGTTGTTTGCAATTCTTCAATCTTTAATTCTCCTGCAGCAATATAGATATTCAATGCATCAAAATAATCTTTGTTTTTATTATAAAGCTGTTCCAGCATTAAATTATCTTTTAGCAAGCCATTTTTTTCTTTATCAAGTTTGATAGCGATCTTGTCGATTTGAGCGCCGATTTTTTGATATTTTGCGGTGATTTCAAATATTGATTGTTTCACTTTTCCAAACATTTTTTGGAAAATATTTCCTTCACCTGCACGCAATTCATCAGGATTTGCTTCATTCAAACGGTACATCAAGTCAGTCAATGAATCACCAAGAGGGCCGATATCTTGTGCCTGCACATGGTTTAGCATGGATTGAGAGAACTCTCCTAATTTTGTTTGAGCAGCAGCTCCGTAAGTAATCACGGCTTGCGCATCTTGTACGTCGATTTTTGAAGCTAGTTCGCGTGCTTGTGCTTGACGTTCCTCTGGTAATTTATCTACTAAACGGGCAGCGACTTGCTGATCTTTTAAAGCAGAAATCTCACTTTGTTGTGTGGCAGTCAGTGAATCGATAGGTGTTGAAAACGGATTATTCAATAAATCATCTAAAGTATCGCTGACAGGTGTCACATCTTTTGGCTTATTTTCCATATAGTTTCCTCCTCTGTGCGTAAACGAGCTCACATAGTGCTGCTAATGATATTATTCTTGAGTTTCACTATGTTCATTATCTCTTTTTAAGCTGTTTTTAGCAACGGAAATCTCAATATCTAGATCATCTAAATCGTCTGCGACAAATTGTTCATAATCTTTTTTGATCAATTTTGAGACTTGATCGATAATTTGAGCACTTTCTTCTAATTTTTCGTAGGTTTGTTTATTTTTGATTTCATGATCATCGATTTCTAAATACTTACTTGTTAAATCAACTAAGTTAGGCAAGTGTGTATAAAGAAAATGATTTGCCAAATGAAGCTTTTTAGGCTCTTTAACTAATTCTTTAAACAAGGCCTTTGATACACGCAACGTATCATTACGTAAATCGATCGCTCTTAATTTTGTAGAAGCATTCATATTTTCTTGCAGCTTGACGATTTGTTTTTTCGTTGTGTTCATCGTATCACGGAAAAAGTCGATTTCTTGATCTGTCATACCAAGTTTTGAATAATGCTCTTCTTTTGTCTTGGTCAAACTAGGCAATTGTTCTTCTTTCTTGCCATTTTTTTTATTTGAACTTGTCAAAAGCAACACCAATAATAGTACGAAAGCCACGATAACGGCAGGTAGATGTACGCCGGTAATAAAACGCAGAACGAAGCCAGCTAAAATTAAGTAGGCAATTATTTTAATAAGTTTCCCTGTTCTCATTACAGTTCCCTCCAATCATTTATTCCATCGAAAGTTATTTATCCTTCGCTATATAAGCTATTTTATCACATTCTACTCAAGAAAGAATATCAGTCCAAAGATGGATTTTAATATTTAGAGAAAATGTAAGAAATGGCAAGCGAAATCATCTGATTTTTCCTACTTAAGATGTAGGATGCAGGAGATCGTTCACAAAAAAGTCAAAAGAAATCTGAGAAAAAAGCAAAATCATAAGGTATAATAGATAATAATCATTTGATTAAAAGGAGAAGCATAGTGAAGATAAGAAATTTCATACCGCTTTTATTTGTTGGAGTTATGCTCACGGGTTGTTTTGGGCGTAAAGCTGAGCTAGAAATAATAGAGGACGCATATAAAGAGGATTCTAGCTCAAGCATAGAGGAATCTGTTTCTTTTGAAGGAAACGAAGTATTTTATGAGCCTAGGGATGGTTCTGAAACAAGTAGTACAATAGATGAAAATAAGCAAGCCACAGAGACAACAACAGAATCTACAACTGAAAGTAAAGGCAAAGTAGAAGTGATCAAGACTAACAACGGTGACTTCAAAGTTGAGCTTCCAGCTAATTGGGAAACGGTCGATACGAAAGAATTAAGTGATAATGCAGATATTAGTATTAAAAATCCAAATACAGAAACTTACTATATTGTGTTAAGCGAAGCCAAAAAAGATTTTGAGAATTTTGATTCATTTAAAAAATCAGTCGATCTTTCTGACTTAGGTGAGATATCGAATGAGAAAAAGGAATCGATCAAATACAATAACATCAAAGGTGAACGGCGTAAGTTTACTGCAACGAAAGATGGTGTAGAGGTTTACTACATTTATGATTTAATGGAGAGTGAAGATCACTACCTTCAGTGTATCAGTTGGACTTTAGAAAGCACAAAGAAGGATAATGAGCCTGATATGATCAAGCTTATGAAATCATTGACAGAACTATAAAATAGTTTTTATCGTAAAGAAGGGAAGCACTTGACTTGTTTCTCCTTCTTTTTTTGTCTTTTGATAAGTAAACATACAAAAAAAGTTTGTTCAGACCATTTACTGGTATAATTGAAGTTGACAGGAAAAGTTCTAAGTTATTGTTAATAAATCATGTGATTTGCGCATAAATGAGCAATAAATGGGGAGAAAGGATTCACAAAAAGAAGCATAAGTGATAAAATTTCAAAATTAAGGTATGATATCGATAGAAAGATTGGTGAACAGTATGATGCGTTTTGAAGATTTTGAAGAAAAAACGATTTCCAGAAATGAAATTTTTAAAGGTCATATTATTGAGGTCGTCGTCGATGACGTTCAGCTCCCTGATGGAGGAACAGGGAAACGTGAATTAGTTTTTCATCCAGGGGCTGTTGCAGTTATTCCGATTACAGCGGATAATAAAATGATCATGGTCAAACAATATCGAAAACCACTGGAAAAAGTTACTTTGGAGATTCCTGCTGGTAAAATCGATCCAGGAGAGCAAAATAATCCTAAAGAAACAGCTGAACGGGAATTGGAAGAAGAAACAGGCTATCGTGCAAACAAGTTTTCTTTCGTAAACTCTATGTATGTTTCACCAGGATTTGCTAATGAACTGCTGCATATTTATTTTGCTGAACAACTTGAAAAAGTTCCTAATCCTCGTCCGTTAGATGATGATGAAGTGATAGAATTGTATACATTAACATTAGCTGAGGCAAAGGCTGAAATCGCCAGCGGATTGATTTGTGATGCTAAAACAATCTTTGCTGTGCAGTATTGGGAGTTGCAGCAGCTAAAGGAGGATAAACGATGAGCAAAAGTCCGCTGGTCACTCGGACAGAATTACGAAAGCGAAAAGAAGAGGCTGAAAGAGAAGAACAGAAATATTTGGAACAACAAAAAAAAGAAGCGGATAAAGAATACCGCAAAAAGGAAAAAGAAATTTCCAGCTTTTACCGCAAAGAACATAAGAAGCAAAAGGAGATCACAAAAAGCCGATCAAATGAACAAACAAAAATTCGCGAGCGTAGTAGTACCTTGACGAAAGCTATTATCGTTGTCGCTATCTTACTCGCGATCGTTATATTTATTGTATTGAATTTATAGAAAAGAGGTAATCAGCATGAAAATCGGTATTATCGGTGCGATGGATCAGGAAGTAAAAATCTTAAAGGAAAAATTATCAGATACTCGGTCATGGGAAAGAGCAGGAGCACTATTTGTCTCAGGTTCTTTAGGACGTCATGAAGTGATCGTGGTTCGTTCTGGGATCGGGAAAGTATTGTCAGCAGTTACGACAACACTTTTGATCCATCAATATGGAGTGAATATGGTCATCAATACTGGTTCAGCAGGTGGAATCGGTGCTGGCTTAAAGGTTGGGGATGTAGTGATTTCTGATAAGCTAGCATATTTCGATGTGGATGTAACAGGCTTTGGTTATGCTCCTGGACAGCTTCCGGGGATGCCATTGTATTATGAATGCAGTGAATACTTGAAGTTGGAAATGAAAAAAGCCGCTGAAAAAACTGGGATGTCTGTTCAACATGGACTGATCGTTACAGGTGATTCATTTGTCAATGATAAAGTAAAAGTACAAAAAATTCTTCAAGAATTTCCAGATGCATTGGCTTGTGAAATGGAAGGGGCATCTATCGCTCAAGCTGCGGCTCAATTCAAGATTCCGTTCCTAGTTATTCGGGCAATCAGTGATACAGCCGATCATGAGGCAAGTCAAACGTTTGATGAGTTCATTGAAGAAGCAGGCGAGAAATCTGCTCAAATGGTGATTCATTTTGTAGAACATCTTGTCTAAATTGGAGGGATAGCGATGAAAGCACTGATTTCTATTGATTATACAAATGATTTTGTAGCGGATAATGGCGCTTTAACAACAGGTGCTGCCGGTCAAGCAATTGAACAGGCTATAGTCGATTTAACGAAGAGCTTTACTGAAAAGAATGAGTTTGTTGTTTATGCGATTGATCGCCATGAAAAAGAAGATCGCTACCATCCTGAAAATAGATTATTTCCTCCTCACAATCTTAATGGTACAACAGGTAGAGCATTGTACGGAGGATTGGCTGATGTTTACAAGGAAAGCAGTGAACTGCCAACTGTTTATTGGATCGATAAGCGACATTATTCTGCATTCAGTGGCACGGATTTAGACATCCGACTGCGTGAAAGAAACATTACCGAAATTCATTTGTCAGGTGTTTGTACAGATATCTGTGTCCTGCATACAGCAATAGATGCATATAATCTAGGGTATCAAATTGTTGTGCATAAATCAGCTGTCGCAAGTTTTGATCCAGTTGGTCATGAGTGGGCGTTAAAACATTTTAAACAAACATTAGGTGCTCAAATAATTGAATAAGAAAAACGGTTATGAAACGATAGAAAGAAGTTTCATAACCGTTTTTTTTTTCTAAAGATCACTATTTTTGTATTAATAGCAAAGGAACTATTATAATAATAAAGAACAGGAGAACTTATTAATCAGAGTGGATGTGATCAAATGCAGATACTGAAAAAAGAAGTGACTGAGTTTGAACTGTTTTATGATTTGATTTTTGCTTATGCTATTAGTAGAATTGCCTCTATTTTACTTGTCGGTACAGATCACCTGTTGTCTTTTAAAAGTATTGGAGAATTTTTGATGCTGACGCTTGTTTTCTGGACTATTTGGACGTACCAAACTGTTTTTGCAAATCGTTTTTCGATCAAAAATAAGCTTAGCGCTCTATTTCTATTTTTTGATATGTTTTGGGTCATTGTTTTAGCACAGTCGATCAATGTTGATTTCGAACGAACACATTTTACATTTGCTGGAGCAACTTCTATTTTATTTTTTAGCATTGCGTTACAATATTACCTGAAGATGAAAAGTACGGATAATGAAATTATTAGAAAATTGTGTATTCAATTGGCTGCCGTTTTAGTCGTAAGTGGAGTGATCGGGTTCATTTCAATTCTTCCTTTTGGAAACTATTGGCTTCGTTTCTCTATCTATGTATGTTCAATTTTTATCACCGCTTTTTTTCCCATCGTGACGAAAAAAGCATTATTGGATTTTCCTACGAATTTTGAACACTTGACCGAGCGTTACAGTTTGTTTACCTTACTGTTGTTTGGTGAAGCTGTGATTGCTATTGCTAGTACGATTTTGTTTAATGACATTCAGCTGAGCAGTGTTTTGTTCTTTTTATTGATCGTTGTGATGTTTCTATTTTATAATACAATCTATAAATCAGGAATCGATCGGCAAAAAACAACGGCTGGTTTGGTCTTGATTCATTCTCATTATTTTGTCTTTGCCGGGTTGGAGTTGTCGATCGTTTTGTATGAAAGTTATGTAAAGAGTGAAATCGATCCGCTATTTTTTGTGCTCTGTTTAGCTGGCAGTCTAATCTGTTTTTTAGGGGGTACGCTTGTTAATATGGTCATCTACACGAAAAAAGAATACAACTATCTCCCTTTTATCAGTAAAAATGTTCTTTATTTTGTTGGCTGGGTAGTGATTGGATTGCTCCTACAAGATTATGTAGCTCCTTTCTTGTTTGTGAATATCATTTTCTTACTATTCTTCCTTTATAAAGTGAAGCAAGAGCTGAAAATTCAAGCTGAATAAACAAGAACCATCTTTGATCATCTTTTTCGATCAAGGATGGTTCTTGTTTAAATAGGCTATTTTTTGTTTGCGTGTTAGTTTTTTAAAAGCATACTCCGCCTTGGTTGCGTCACTGCGGCTGGTAAATTTTTCGATGTGGATCATTTGTGCGGGTAAACGGGAAGCAAGCCGCGTGTATTTTGCCCCAGTTCCGCTATTATGTTCTTTCAGGCGGCGATCAGGGTCAGTTGTGTAACCGCCATAGTAAGTATCATCTTTACAATGAAGAACGTAAAAGTAATGCTCAGTTTCCATATAACATCGCCTTCATTTCTGGTAAATAATTATTTTCTTCATTATAAGTAAATAGAGGAGAAAGAACACGAAAACCATCTTTCTTTCCTTGTTTGATTCCTTCGATCAACAATGCATTTGCTTCTTTTCCAACTTTGGGATAGACAAACCGAACGCGTTTAGGAGCAATATCGGCTGCTTCCATCGCATGTAAAATATCTAAAAAGCGATCAGGACGGTGAACCATCGCTAAACGCCCATTAGTCTTTAATAGTTTTGAGGAGACCTCAACGACTTCAGTTAACGTCGTGTGAATTTCATGACGGGCGATCGCTAGATGAGGATTGGGATTTTTCTGACTGGTTGGTAACTCCTTAAAATAAGGCGGGTTGCATAAAATAAGATCGACAGAGTCTGGCTTGATCGCAGTGGTTGCTTTTTTTAAATCTAGTTCGATCATAGTCATCTGCTGTTCTAGCTGATTAAGCTGAATGCTGCGCTGCCCCATATCTGCCAAGCGTTTTTGAAGTTCGATCTGTACGATCGTAGCGTTTGTTTTCCTGCTAGCAAATAAACCCACAGCGCCATTACCAGCACACAAATCTACGACTAATCCTTTTTTGGGCAGTTTCGGAAAATTTGCCAGTAAGACAGCATCGATCGAAAAAGAAAACACCTCTTTACTTTGGATAATCTGAATATCATCAGCAAATAATTGATCGATTCGTTCACCGGGTAATAACATGTATTGTTCATTCCTTTATATGTATTCTAATTAGATTTTTTTCATTAAATAGAACTTTGTTGTTCCTTCAAATGGAACATCATCTAGTTTTCCAAAAACGGAATAACCAAATTGTTCATAAAATGTTTTTGCTTGGTAATCCTGTGTATGGATCGTAATGATCGCTGCCCCTTTTTTTGCAGCAAATGCTTCGGCTTTCTTTAAAAGCTGAGTCCCATAACCTTTGCCGCGAGCACTGTTGACAAGAGCTAGCAAAGAAATATGTGTGATGTTCATCCATTTATTTGCGGTGACTCCGCCAAGATAATGGCCATCGTCATAAAGGGCCAATGAAAAATCACTATTTGATTCAGAAGGAATTTGCTTCTCTTCAAGTTGATGTTCAGAAAGCAGTTCGATCAGTTTCGCTTCATTTTCGCTAAGTGCGAGTTGTTTGAATTCAACCATAAGATAACCTCCAGTTTTCTTAGATTATATAGTAATTGTGCGAAAATAGAAAGACCTGGCAATGATTCTTAGTGTAAAAGACACTTTGATGGAATCACTGAAATCCTTGTATTATACTACGATTAAGAATCATAAGAAACTAACTAAAAAGACTTGTCAAACGCCAAAGCTTTCGGCATACTTATAACTAGTGAAAAGAAAGGAAGAAAATTATGTTTTTTACATTTATGCGCGGTGTTGTACGCGTTGTGCTATTTATTATCAATGGCAATGCACATTATGAAAAAAAAGACCGTATTCCTCAAAATGAAAATTATATTTTAGTTGCACCTCATAGAACGTGGTGGGAGCCGCTTTATTTGGCTGTTGGCGGTTCACCTAAAAAGTTTAGCTTTATGGCTAAGAAAGAACTATTTAAAAATGGTATTTTAAGCTTTATCTTGCGTCACGCCAATGCTTTTCCAGTCGATAGGGATAAGCCAGGACCAAGTGCGATCAAAACGCCGGTCAAAAGTTTGAAAAGCACAGATTTGAGTTTGATCATGTTTCCGAGCGGGACGAGACATTCTTCTGAACTAAAAGGCGGTGTTGCTTTGATCGCCAAAATGGCGAAAGTCAAAATCGTTCCAGCAGTTTATCAAGGACCATTAACATTAAAAGATTTGTTCAAACGTCGTCGTGTCACTGTGCGTTTTGGAGAACCGATCGATATCAGTGATGTTCCAAAAATGGATAAAGAGGGTATTGCTGAAGTTGAGCGAAGAATGCAAAACGCATTTGACAGTTTAGATAAGGAAATCGATCCGAACTTCAAATATGAAATCAAAGAGTAAATCAAGCGGACTAAAACCTAAATAGGTTTTGGTTCTTTTTTTGATGCAATTTTAATAATTACGATACATTTGAATGACCTCTTTTTCCATAAATTTGGTATAATAGTGAGAAGGACTTTTTTTAGGTGGTGAAGTAATGCGTTTTTTACATACAGCTGATTGGCATATTGGCAAGAAACTGCATGGATTTGATTTACTAGAGGATCAAAAAGCAGCATTTAAACAAATTCTACAAATCGCAAAAACAGAAAAAGTTGATGCGATCGTTATTGCAGGTGACTTGTATGACCGTTCTGTACCAGCGGTGGAGGCAATCGAACTTTTCAATCAAATGGTCATTGAAATGAATTTGCAGGAAAAGTTTCCACTTTTAACAATTTCGGGTAATCACGATAGTAGTACTCGTCTAGAGACCGGTGGCCCTTGGTTTGCGCAGTCTGATTTTTATTTGCATACACGCTTGGAACAGGCATTTCAGCCAATCGACATGGGAGATACTCAATTTTTTTTATTGCCATATTTTGAGCCGATTTCTGCTCGTCTATATTTTGAAAATGATGAAATCAGAACGATCGAGCAGGCAATGAAGGAAGTCGTCAAAGAAATGGTATTACATTTTGATCCGGAGAAGGCGCATGTTTTAGTCAGTCACTTTTTTGTGGCCGGCAGTGAAAAAACAGATTCAGAAACCAAATTGATGGTTGGCGGACTAGATACGGTGCCACTAGCAACACTGGATGTTTTTGACTACGTCGCATTAGGTCATCTTCATGGGAAAAATGCTCTTAAATCAGAAAAAGCTAGATACAGTGGCTCGCCATTGAAGTTTTCATTGTCTGAGCTGAATCAGACAAAAGGGGTTTGGCTCGTAGAGGTCGACGCTCAAAAGCTAGCACTTGAATTCAAAGAAATTCAGCCGTTAAGAGATATCGTTCAGATTGAGGGGAGCTTCAAGGAACTGATCGCACCTGAATTTTATGAAACGATTCAAAAAGAGGATTATCTTCATGTACAATTGACAGATCGCGCGGTTATCCCAAACATGATGAATCAATTAAGGCAAGTATATCCTAGAATCATTGGTGTTGAACGACCATATGGAAGAGAAGATCAAACGTTAAAGAAAACGGTGAAAGCGGAATTTAAAAAATTAGCACCAAATCAATTGGTCGAACAGTTTTTTTCAGAAGTCACGGGCGAAGAACCTACTGGTCAACAGCAAAAATGGATCAAAGAGCAATTAGCTGAAATTCATCAAACAGAAAGAGGGAAGTAAGTTGAAACCATTAACACTAACATTGAAAAACTTTGGCCCTTTTATTGATGAAACAATCGATTTCAGTCAATTTGAAGATTCCTCATTATTCTTGATCAGTGGTAAAACAGGATCTGGAAAAACAACGATCTTTGATGGCTTAAGCTATGCCTTGTTTGGCGAAAGTTCTGGCAAGCTGCGGCAAGGAAAAGAGATGCGTTCAACTTTTGCGGATCCTTCTGAACCAACGGAAGTTCATTTGTCTTTTTCACACGGAGACCATTTATATGACGTTATAAGAAAGCCTGAACAGGAACTATTTAAAAAACGTGGGGATGGTACCAGAGTGCAGAGTGCCAAGATTTCATTGGTCGTTAAAGACCATAAGGGCAAAGAGCTTAGAGAGTATACCAAACGGCGTGAAGTCGATACTTTTATACAAGACTTGCTCCATTTAGATGCGAATCAATTTGCCCAGATCGTACTTTTACCCCAAGGTGAATTTCGTACGTTTTTGATTGCTAATAGTAGTGACAAAGAAAAGGTTCTAAGAAATCTTTTTGGCACTCGTTTATATCAGACCTTGAATGAACAGCTTAAACTACAGCTAAAGGAAGTCAATAAAGGGATCGAAGCAACACAACAAACCATTGAAGCTAAGCTGGATCAATTATATTGGCAGACGGACATAGAAGCCGAACAAACGGTGGAACAGCAGTTGGCCCTAATGAATCTACAGCAAAAAGAAATGCAGGAACACCAAAAAATGAATAAAACTGATTTGTCTGTTCTTAAAAAGCAAAAACAGGCGAAAGAACAAGAAAAATTTCAGTTGGAAGAACTGATCAATGATTTTGCTAAGCAGGCACAATTAGAAAAACAAAAGACTGAGTTAGATGAAACAGCTGAATTGATCGAAAAACTACGTGTAGAAGAGCAGCAACTGAAGTGGGTCAAAGATCATCAAAGCTTGATCGAAAAAATCGATGAAAAAAATCGGGCGGTTTTATCCTATACTGAGCAAATAAAGTCCAATCAATTAGAACAAGAGAAGCAGCAGGAATTAGAACAATACTGGAAAAAAAAACATGAGACCAGTCAAAGTCAAACTGAAGCAATGGCTCACATGAAAGAAAAGATCACTAAATTACAATTTCAAATTCCTTTATACGAGGAAAAAGAGAAAGTGACTGAAACCATTCAGCAAAATCAACATATTTTAGAAAAAATCAATGATCGATTAGCAGAAATCAAAGAACAGCAAGTCATCACGAAAAAAGCATATCAGGAACAACTGTTGATCGTCGAACAGCAATCAACGATCGAAAAAGATCAGTTGACACTAGAACGAAATAAGGAACAGTGGGCAATTTTTCTAGAGAATTGGGAAAATAAAAAACTTCTGGAACAAAAAAAAGAGCGGTTAGTCAAAGAAATGGCCAATCAAAAAACAACATTAGCAGAAGCTGAACAAATGAAGGCAACTATTTACGATCAAGTCAAAAAACAAAAAAGTCAGTGGGCAAAAATGCAGATCAGTCGCCTAAGTCTACTTTTGGTTGAGGGAGAACCTTGTCCTGTTTGCGGATCTATTGAGCATCCTACGCAAAATGAACACCAAGAATTTTCGCTAGAGGAAATCCAGACGATGGAACGTCAATTAGATGAGCTGGAAAAAAAGGCACAAAAGCAAGAAGCACTTACAGCAACACTTCAATCGGAGCTCACTCAGTCGCAAACAAGTGAAGTGGAGCTGGCTAGTGAGCTACAAAAACAAAAGAAGAAGCTGGATGTATCTAGTGAAACCCTAAATAAGATCTCCTTCTTGACGCTAATAGAGCCAATAAATGAAGAGAGTATCAAAAAAGGGATCGACGAATTTGAAAAAGCAGCTCATGATTTGAACCAAGCTTTAGAACAAGTTGAATCAGCTAAGTTGAAGCTCATTGAATTAGCATCGGCTGTTGATCAGCAAATGGAAATGCTTAGCGAGCAAGAAAGACAATGGAATGAAAAAAATCAAGAGCAGATTTCAGCTAAGACAAAATTAAAAACTATCTCAGAACAATTACAAGATCAAGAGACTTCTTTAGCTGATGTGTTAAGTGAAAAGGAACAGTTGGAACAACAATATACCCAGTGGGAAGAACAGAAACAAACAATCGAAGAGCAATGGTCAAAAGTAAAAGAAACACATTTGATTTTAAAAAATACAGCGACTCATCTTTTAAACGAAAAAGAAACCAATTCTGCAGAACAAGTAAAGTTACAAGAGCAGCTCAAACAGGCGATCAGCGACTCAAAGTTTCGTTTTGAGGAACAAAGCTTGCGATTATTAGTGCAGGAAGTTCCTAAATTGGAAAGAATCACAGAAGAATTAACAGCTTTTGATAAGAAAAAAGATCAATTGATTTTCCAACTCGCTGAGCTAAATCAGAAATTAGAAGATAAAGAACAACCTGAAATCACTGCGATCATAGCTGAAATTACTTCTTTATCTAATGAAATTCAATCAAAAGAAGAAGCTTACTACCAACAACAAGAAAGAATCCAATCAAATGAAAATATAGCGAAACAAATCAAAGAATTGATTGCTTCTGTTGAACAAAAATGGGAAGAAGTCACAGCTTTGCATCAATTATCAGCAACGATCAATGGCGATAATCCAAGAAAAACCAGTTTAGAACGATATGTCCTTCAAACGTATTTGGAAGAAGTATTGACTGTTGCAAATCAACGCTTAGGTTTGCTGACGAATAACCGATATCAGTTCGAGCTGAACCAAGATTCAGGTAGTTATAAAAATCAAACAGGACTTGAAATCAATGTGTATGATGACAATGCCGGAACAAGCCGGAGTGCCCATACTCTTTCAGGTGGAGAAAGTTTTATTGCTGCGTTAGCATTGGCTTTGTCTTTAGCAGAAGTCATCCAGGAACAAGCTGGTGGTGTTTTGATCGAGGCACTTTTTATAGATGAAGGGTTTGGGTCTTTAGATGAAGAAGCGCTGGAAATGGCAATGGAGGCCTTGGAAACAATTGAAAATGAAGGAAGAATGATCGGTATTATCAGTCATGTAAGTGAATTAAAAGCAAGAATTCCGCAACAGCTACAAATTAAAACAAACGGTAATGGTCAAAGTAAAGTAACATATCAAATAGCATAGGAGGTGAGCATATGAAGTGGAGTATACCAGAGCGTATTGTAGAGCGCGGTAGAGATTATATGAAAGAAGGACGTGTTTTGTCGATCGTCCAAGATTCTGAAAGAAAACTATGGCATGCTGAAGTGTTAGGCAATGAACTATACCACGTACAATTAGATGGTTCAGCAAAAGAAAACGACATCTGTGAATGTCCTTATTGGATGGATCATGGGTACTGTAAACATACTGTAGCTGTCGAGTTATCTTTACGACAAAAAGGAACCTCAAGGATCATCAAAGAGGATCAGCCTCAGGTATTTGAAAAGCGTTCTGTATCTATGTCTGAAATGTTTACAAAAGGTTTTGCTAAGCTAAATCAAACAACTGAAACAGAAAAAATAGTTCCATTAGTTGTTGAAGTAGTCATTGATGTGATCGAGACTAATAATTATTATCCTGAACTGGCTGTTTTAGGAGTCTCTCTTCGATTAGGGTATCAAGGAGTCAAACCGAAGACTTATATTATCAAAAATATTGGCGAATTTTTACAAACCTTTCAAAAAGAAGGTACTTTTTTAGTCAATAAACAGCACTACTTTGACTTAAAAAAAGAGGCATTTTCGATCGAAGTACAAGAATTATTGACGCAATTGGCTGCTGTTTATCAAACAAGTCAGCTGCTTGGTGCCAACGGTGTCCAAGTGAAAGGGAAAATCGATAAGCGTTATCTCATTTTGCCGATTGATCAAGGGCAGCAGTTAATTGAAAAAATGATCCACATTCCCTATTTTCAGCTGAATGATGGAGAGAAAAAGTATCGTCATCTGACATTTACTAAAGGCGCGTTGCCGATTCTATTTGATGTTAGTAAGCAAAATGACGGTACATATAAATTAATGATCGAAGATCGAATCACTACGTTTTTAGCACACTATCAGTGGGGGATCAGTGACAATCAAGTTTATCTGTTTACGTCAGAGCAAGAATCGATTTATACGACCTTGCTTCAATTGTTGAAACGGATCGAAAAGCCTGAAATCATTTATGAGAAACACGAACTATCAGATCTATTTGGTTCCGTTGTGCCATTATTAGAAAAAATTGGAACGGTTTCTGTAAGTGATGAAGTCTCTGGAGAAGTTGTTTATCATTCATTAGAAACAATCTTTATTTTTCGGAAAATCAAAGGAATGATCAAAGTTCGAGTTGACTTTACCTATGGTGATGTTGTTTTTTCAACTGATGAAATGCATTCGGTCGCTTCGGGGGCAAATCAAGAAGTGATTCGTGACGGCAAAAAAGAACAAGAAATCCTTGAGCAGCTTAGCACATTCGGTTATCAAAAAAGCGTTGATGCCTATGAAAAACCATTACCAGCCGGTGAACGTTTGTATTACTTTTTTAAAGCAGAGATCCCTGCTTTCAGACAACTAGGCGAGGTTCGTATGGGAAAAAAACTGCGGGAATTATTCTTGGATGCTCAACATCATCAGCCAATGATCGAAGTTTCTGATTCTGATTCTTGGTTGGATGTTCGTTTTGACATCAGTGGTATTCGTGAACAGGAAATCGATGAAGTTTTATCAAGTTTATTACGGAATGATCGTTTTTATACCTTAGAATCAGGAGAGATTTTGTCGTTTGATTCAGAAGAATTTCAACAAACCAGTGAAATACTAACGTTGTTGAGACAAAACATGAAAAATGTTCAAGGAACGATTCAAGTTCCTAGAAACCAAGGCTTGATGATCGAAAATATGCTGGAGAATAATTCACGGGCGCATTTTTCAGAATCATTCAAAGAAATGGTCGCAAACCTGACGCACCCAGAAGAGTTCGAAGCGAAACTACCTGAAAATATTCAAGCGACGCTCAGAAATTATCAAGAGGATGGATTTAAATGGCTCAAGATGCTAAGTTATTATCAGTTTGGCGGTATTTTAGCAGATGAAATGGGTCTCGGGAAAACGTTGCAGACGATTACTTATTTGCTTTCTGAAAAAGAAGAAAATAGAATCAAAGGCAAAGCATTGATCGTTGCACCAGCAAGTTTGATTTACAACTGGGCAGCAGAAATCAAAAAATTTGCACCAGACCTAGAAGCAGCTGTTATTGCAGGTAATAAGGCAGAGCGGGAAGTCATTGCCGCTCAAGCAGATCTGGATATTTTGATCACCTCATATGCGAGCTTGAGACAAGATATCGATATGTACCAGAAATTTGGTTTAGGCTATCTGATTTTGGATGAAGCCCAAATGGTCAAAAATAGTGGGACAAAAACAGCTCAAGCGCTAAAAAGCTTAGTTGTGCCTCAACGTTTTGCATTGAGCGGGACGCCGATCGAAAATAATTTAGATGAATTATGGTCGATTTTTCAAATGATTTTACCTGGTTTATTCCCAACACGCACATTGTTTAGAGCGATGAAACCGGAAGAAATCGCCAAGATGATCCAACCATTCATCTTGCGTCGGGATAAACAGACAGTACTTAAGGACTTACCTGAAAAAATTGAAAGTAATTTGTATAGTGTATTGACGGAGGAACAAAAAACAGTTTATCTAGCCTATCTAAAACAAATGCAGGAAGATGTCAGTCAGATGGATCAAGATACGTTCAAGAAAAATCGTTTAAGTATTTTAGCTGGTTTGACAAGATTGCGTCAGATTTGCTGTGACCCTCGATTGTTTATCGACGATTATTCTGGTGGTTCTGGTAAACTGGACCAAGTGAAAGACCTATTGATCGCAGCTAAAGAAAATAACCGCCGCGTCTTGCTTTTCTCTCAATTTACCAGCATGCTGTCTATTATTGAAAAAGAATTACATGAATTAGGGCTGTCGACCTTTTATCTAAGAGGGAGTACGAAACCCAAAGAACGGATGGAAATGGCAGATGCTTTCAATGCAGGTGAGAAAGATGTTTTCTTGATCTCATTGAAGGCTGGCGGTACAGGACTTAATTTAACAGGAGCAGATACGGTTATTTTGTACGATCTATGGTGGAATCCCGCTGTAGAAGAACAGGCAGCTGGACGCGCACATCGTATTGGGCAAAAGAATGTCGTTGAGGTCTGGCGAATGATCGCCGAAGGAACAGTTGAGGAAAAAATGAATTCTCTGCAACAGGAGAAACGGGAGCTATTCCAAAAAGTGATCCAAGGGAATGAAGAGCAGCTAGCCAAAATGACCGAAGATGATATTCGGGCAATTTTGAGCATTGGAGAGTTGTAAAAAAGGAAACAATAGTGAAGTTGTATGCGCTAGCTGATGTGTTCAGAGCGCAGCAGCTTATTCGTAATTAGAGCCCGACACAAAACTGATTTTTTAGTTTTGTGCCGGGCTCGGTTTTTATTTCTTTATGAAAATATCGATTGAATGACTGGCAGCAATTCATCAAACGATGTTACTTCATGAAGATGTGTTGGTGTTTCATTTTCAGGGAGAGCTCTTAAACGGTGATTGAACCAAAGAGAGTGCCAGCCGCCATTTTTAGCACCAGCAATATCATTTTCAAAGCTGTCACCGACATAAAGTGTATGTTCAGCGTCCATAGAAAATTCTTTTGCAGCTAAGTCAAAAATCTCTTTTTCTGGTTTTTGAAAGCCAGTACTTTGAGAAATAATGATATTATCAGTAGGCACCCATTGTTCAAGCTGGAGTTGTTTTACCTTTTTATATTGATGGTCTGTCGGACCATTTGTAATGATTCCCATTGGAATATTTTTGTTTTTTAAGAAGTCAAAGACTTTTTTTAATTCAGGATGCATGACGATATTGTCTAATTCCTTCTCATATATTTTTTGAAAAGTGAGGCCATCTTCTTTTGTGACGGAAGAGTATCCTAAATCTTTCAATGATTCGTCGATTCGATAAAAACGCATAAAATCTAATGTCCATTCATTGGACATTACTTTTGGAAATGTTTCATCGCTATGAAAGCGAAAACGAATGTAAAGCTCATGCATATCATCTGGTTTCACAGTAGGAAAAACTGTATTGATCGCATTTCTAAAAGGTTGTTGCTGGTCATAAATCGTATCATCCACATCAAAAACAATAGTTTTCATTAAAAAAATTGCACTCCTTAATATTTTTCAGAAATTTTTTCAATCTCATTTTCATTGTAGCGAACTTCACGAAAAAAGAACAGAAAGAAATTTTTAATGTTAAAGGTAAATTTTCTTGAAACAGGAGGCTAAATACTATTGAATGTTAACTAGATTGTTTAGAATAAGGCTTTAAAAAAAAATATACATTTAGTATAATATAAACAGAAACACCGATTAGGCCTATCTTCCCCAAGATATAAGCAACTTATCGGTGTTTTTTAATGATGTACATGTATGTATATAATTTAACAAATACTGATCGTCTTTTCAAGTATTTGAAATAACAGAGGTCAAAATGTATAAAAAACTAAAACTAAAGTTAATTATAAGAATTACAAAGTAGTTATCTGATATTTTTACTAATTATATCTGAAAATCCTACCGATGGATTTATTAAAAAATTTTCATAATAGTGTTGTCTATTTAAAGAAATAACTATCTATTTCAACGGATTTGATTACCACAAAAGTTATTTTTTATTATATTAAAAATTAATATATATTAATTAGATAATATATTATTCGGAAATAGAATTATCATTTTCTATGTTTAAAAAATAACGATTTTTCATTTTTTTATGTCTTAAAAATAAATTTTTCCCTCTTTTTTTGCTTATCATGTGATTTTTTTTTCAAGTATTTTTACTTTGTTTTTTGTAGTATGAATTATTTTTTTTGCAAGCTTTGCATCAATGCTTTTCTTTGCGTATAATATATAAGAGTCAAAAAAAGAAAGAGGGAGTTTATGTTAAAACGTTTTTTTAGCTATTATCGACCGTATAAGCATCTATTTATCTTAGATTTTTCCTGTGCTGTTATTGCAGGTCTATTAGAATTATCATTTCCTGTTGTTGTCAATCAAGTGATTGACAAAATCATGCCCAAAGGCGATTTTCGTTTGATCGGATTGGCTTGTGTAGGGTTACTGTTTTTTTATATTTTAAACACGGTTTTACAGTATATTGTTGTATTTTTTGGTCACAAGTTAGGGGTCAATATTGAAACGGATATGCGCAGGGAATTATATGAGCATTTGCAGACTCAGCCGTTCGAATATTATGACAATCAAAAAACAGGGAAGTTGATGAGCCGTTTAACGACTGATTTATTTGAAATTTCGGAAGTTGCTCATCATGGTCCAGAGGATGTTTTTATTACTGTGATGACATTATTGGGTTCGTTTTATTTAATGCTTCGTATCCATGTTCAGTTGGCATTGGCAACTTTTGTGCTTTTGCCATTCATTACGATTGCACTGGTCTTTTTCAATAAAAAAATGACAAAAGTCAATACTAAGATTTATGATAATCTAGGGGAATTCAACGCAGGTGTTGAAGCTTCTGTCAGCGGAATAAGAGTGACACAATCTTTCGCAAATGAACCTTTTGAACGTAAACGTTTTGAAGGCTTAAATCAGGCCTATCGTCAATCAAAGATCATGTTTTATAAATTGATGGGGGTCAGCTCTGCATACAATTATTTTCTCATTCGTCTGATCAATTTATTTACATTGATTTTTGGCGCGTATTACACGATCAATGGCGAGATCACTAATGGCGATTTTGTTGGATTTATATTGTTGGCAAACGTTTTTGTACGTCCGATCGAGAAAGTCAATAACATGATCGAAAGTTATCCTAAAGGGATCGCTGGATTTAAACGCTTTACTGAAGAGATCGACAAGAAGCCGGCAATCAAGGATCGACCGAATGCTGTGGCTGTTGAGCATCTGACTGGGGATATTATTTATGATGATGTCTCATTTTCATATGCAGATTCCACAAAAGTACTGAATCATATCGATTTGCATATCATTCCTGGCGAAACGGTCGCGTTTGTAGGACAAAGCGGCTCTGGTAAAACAACACTATGCAATTTACTGCCGCGGTTTTATGAAGTAAGCGAGGGAAACATCACGATCGATGGAATCAACATTCAAGATATGACCTTAGCTTCATTAAGAAGCCAAATCGGGATCGTTCAGCAAGATGTATTTTTATTCCCGGGGACGATTCGAGAGAATATTGCTTATGGGAAATTAGATGCGACAGAAGAAGAAATCCAAACAGCTGTTAAATTAGCTCATTTAGAAAAAGTCATTGATCAGATGTCTGAAGGCTTGGATACATTGATTGGTGAAAGAGGAGTCAAGCTTTCAGGAGGTCAAAAACAACGGGTAGCAATTGCTCGGATGTTTTTGAAAAATCCGCCGATCTTGATTTTAGATGAAGCCACTTCTGCACTTGATACAGAAACAGAGCAGGTCATCCAAGAATCACTAAATTCTTTAGCTGAAGGTAGAACAACAATGATCATTGCCCATCGTTTAGCTACGATCAAGCATGCAACACGCATCATCGTTGTCAGTGATCAAGGAATCCTTGAAGAAGGAACACATGAAGAACTGTTGGCAAAAGGCGGACATTACCGTCGCTTGCACGATGCACAGTTTAGAGATTGATAAACAAAAAGGGTGTAAACCAAAAGTGTCTTTGTACTTTTGGTTTACACCCTAAATTTATATCAGCCAAGTTCTTAATTATGGAAGCGATCGTACTTGGACCAAGGTTTTATCTGCGCGGCTTTCTACCTAAACCAATCGCATTTTTCATTCGTTGTAATGTCTTATTCGCAACTAGACGTGCTTGCTCAGCGCCTTTATCAAGAATCTCATCTAATTCGTCTGAAGCTAATAGTTCATTATAGCGAGTTTGGATTGGTTCCAGTAAAGCGACGACAGCTTCAGCTAAATCAGATTTGAAATCACCATAACCTTTGCCTTCATATTGCGTTACTATTTCTGCAACAGGACGACCTGTCACTGCTGAAAAAATACTTAAAAGATTAGAGATACCTGGTTTGTTTTCCGGATCATATTCGATAATTCCAGTAGAGTCGGTAACAGCTGATTTGATTTTTTTACGGATCACATTAGGCTCATCCAACATAGAAATGAATCCTTTAGCATTCGTATCAGATTTACTCATTTTACTTGTTGGATCTTGTAAGCTCATCACACGTCCGCCTTGTTCAGCGATTTTGACTTCAGGCATCACCAAGAGTTCTTGATTCGCCTGACCGTAGCGTTTGTTAAAGCGTTCAACAAAATCTCTAGTCAATTCTAAATGCTGCTTTTGGTCATCTCCTACAGGAACTAGATTAGCATTGTATAAAATGATATCTCCAACCATCAATGGCGGATAAGTCAAAAGGCCGGCGCTGACGCCAGTCCGTCCATTTTTTTGCGATTTATCTTTAAATTGAGTCATACGTTCAAGCTCGCCGATCGTTGTGTTACACTGAATGATCCAAGCGGCTTCAGCATGCGCTGATACTTCTGATTGAATAAAGATCGTTGCTTTCTCAGGATCTAAACCAACAGCTAAATATAAAGCTGCTAAGCCACGGATTTGCTGGCGTAATTTAATAGGATCTTGAGGGACTGTGATTGCATGTTCATCAACGATACAAAAGTAGCAATCATACTGATTCTGCAAATCAACGAACTGCTTCATTGCACCGATATAATTACCGATCGTTGGTATTCCGCTTGGCTGTATGCCAGAAAAAATTGTTTCCATAAAGTAACCACCTTAATCAATTAATAAACGTTATTGTTTATTATTATACAGCTAAAAGAAAAAAAAAACAGGGAAACAAAGAAAAAAACTAAATTGTTACAATTTCTGGACTAATACAGATTGAATAATAGGTCAAACTGTATCATTTTTTGTTTGAATGAAAACGCTACATTTTTTCGTGACGTAGAGGTAATTTATCTTTGCTTATTAAAAAAAAAACGTAAAATAACGAAAAAACTATGCTTTTTTTCAAAAAAAGACCTAGTATTTTTATTAGAAATTGGGTATACTTACATTAAACAGGTAAACAGTTTGATTTCCTGTTTTAAAAGAGTGATACTAATCACAAAAGGAGTGATGCACATGTTGACACTTTATACTTCCCCAAGTTGTACGTCTTGCCGTAAGGCTCGTGCGTGGTTGCAAGAACACGAGATTCCATTCAAGGAAAGAAATATTTTCTCTGAACCACTGAATATTTCTGAATTGAAAGCAATCTTGCGAATGACAGAAGATGGAACTGAAGAGATTATTTCTACTCGTTCTAAGGTTTTCCAAAAACTTAATATGGATTTGGATGAGCTGCCATTGCAAGATTTACTAGAACTAGTAAAAGAGAATCCAGGATTGTTGCGTCGGCCAATAATGATTGATGAAAAAAGATTACAGGTTGGTTTTAATGAGGATGAAATTCGACGTTTCTTGCCAAGAGGTGTTCGGCAGTTAGAATTACGTCAAGCGCAACTGATGGCAGGTTTATAAAAAATTTGAGGAGAACCTTTGTCCTTGTGACAGAGGTTTTCTTTTTTGACTATTTTTACATAGAACAATGAAACTATTTATGGAAAAGTCTACATATATGCTGTGAGAGTTAATGAAAGTAATAAGAGAACAGTTTATTTACAAATATTGTTACTTTTCCCTTTACATTTGGCGTGATTCCGCTACAATGTACGTAAGAATAAGTTTCCTGATAAGCAAAAGTGAGGTGTAGCGACATGGAAATGGAACATATCAATGAAAATACCATACGGGTATTGATTGGCAACGAAGATCTAGCTGACCGAGGAATTACGTTTTTAGATTTACTTGGCAATCACAAAGAGGTAGAAAATTTTTTCTACAGCATTCTAGAAGAAGTTGATGTGGAAGATGAATTTCAAGGCAGTGAAGCTGTTACCTTTCAGGTTCTGCCAAAAAGCGATGGGTTAGAACTATTTATTAGTAAAAATGCTTCGATGGATGATGTTTCTAATTTTGAAAATTTTAATGATTTGAGCTCAGAAGAAGTGAGTAATATTATTCGAAAACAAATTGAAGATGATTTTGCTGATGACACACAAGAATTTTCTGATAATACAGTAAAAAATTTAGTGTTTGAACTTAGCGATTTTGAAACAATGATTCAATTAGCAAATGAAGTTTATCTACAGTCTGTGATAGCGAATTTATATACATTTAAAGGAACCTACTATCTACAAGTCATTTTCTTGCTGGATGAGTTAGGGAAAAATGATGTGGAAAATGAGTTAGCCCAATTATTGGAATTTACTCGTTTGTCAACGGTCACTCCTGAAACATTAAATGAATATGGTACGTGTATTATGGAACGAAATGCATTGGAATTAACTAGATATTACTTTGAATAGACTCTATGAAACTGAAACAGCACCCAATAGGTGTGTTGTTTCAGTTTTTTCGTATATCATTGAAAAGATTGCGTATATTAGTAATAGAGGTGATTACTATATTAAATGCATATACGAAAGACAAAGCGCTCATTACACTACTCCATAAAACTAGAGAAGAGATCGATCAGCTTAAAGAAGTCCAATATTTTTGCCCAATCTGTGAATCTGTTGTTCAAATCAAGAATGGACGTGTAAAAATTCCTCATTTTGCGCATTATAGTCGGAGTGATTGTTCATTTGGCACGACTGGGGAAACACAAGAGCATCTTTCCTTGAAAGAAATGTTTGCTACTTGGTGTGAATCTGAAGGGCTCGCCTATGAATTGGAGAAATATTTGCCGGAAATCAATCAGCGGCCAGATCTGTTGATAGGTAAGGTCGCCGTGGAATTTCAGTGCAGCTCGTTACCTTTATCTAGATTGATCGAAAGAAGCAAAACCTATCGAGAGAGTGGGTATCAGCCAGTTTGGATCTGTGGAAAAAAGATATTTAGCAATTTAACGAAGTTAACAGAGTTGACGAGAAATTTGTGTTACTATTCTGAAAACATTGGTTTCTATTTATGGGCAGCAGATTGGCAGAAAAAGGAGCTTTTACTGTACTTTCATATAGAAGAGGACTGGAAAAAAAGAGTGTACTTTGCTAAAAGAACTTGGTCGATTTATACAGATCATCTTCTTAAAATTATTGATTTTCCCATGACTGCAGAGCTTCATCACTACAGAGAATATCAGGTTGGCTCATTGATTTCAGCTTATTATGATGAACTGAACAAAAAGTTACTTAAAAGAGAAGAGCAGGTACGATCGATTCAATCTCAATTATATAACAACTATTTTCATATCCTCCAACTGCCGTACTGGTTTTATTATCCAGGGCTACATATTTTTTGCTGTTGTGGATCAGATATGCTGTTAAAATTAAACGTTTGGAAATGGGTACAGTTTTTTGATCAGAATGTTTTTTCACCGGATGAACTAAAAACCTCTTTGATAGCAGAATTAGCAAAATCAACAGAATTATTTTATGATTTTCCCAATATTTCATTAGCATCAATTCAAGAGTATTGTTTCGAACAATTGCTTCGTCGTTTGATCTATTTTCAGCATTTGATCAAAACGTCAAAAGGTTGGAAGGTAAATGCTGGAAAAAATGAATATTTTGTTACTGATATCCACGAATGGCTGAAAAGTATTGAAAAGAAACGCGTAATCAGTGCTACTCCGCATCAAAATATGATACTATAAATTTATGAAAAATAATTCTTAAAGGAGTAGATCTAATGAGCGGAGCAAAACAATTACCAGAACGTTCCACATTGCCTATTGAAATGACTTGGGATCTAACTAAAGTTTTTAAAGACGATCAGGCATTTGACGATGCTTACCAAGTGTTGACGAAAGAATTACAAGAAGTAGAAAAATATAAAGGGACGCTGGATCAGGGCAGTACAGCTTTTTTTAATAGTATTGAGATGCTGCTCAACGTATATCGTCAAATCGAAGTAATCTATGTGTATGCTCATTTAAAAAATGATCAAGATACAGCGAATGCGACATATCAAGCATTATATGCTAGAGCAAGCTCATTGTTTGCACAAGTCAGTGAGGCAGTTGCTTGGTTTGAACCAGAATTATTATCTTTAAATGATGATCTGATTTGGGGCTATTTTGCTGAGAAGCCAGAATTGGAAATTTATAGGCATTTTGTCGAAAATATACTAAATGAACGTCCTCATATTTTATCTGCAGAGCAAGAAGCACTGCTAGCTGGCGCTAGTGAAATTTTTGGCGCGTCAAGTGATACATTTTCAATTTTGAACAATGCAGATTTGAAATTTCCTGTGATCGAGGATGAAAATGGTGAGAAAATTCAATTGACTCATGGTGTTTATGGCCAGTTGATGGAGAATATCGATAGAGATGTTCGTGAAAAGGCATTTAAAGCACTGTATTCAGTGTATGATCAGTTCCAAAATACATTTGCGCAAACGTTAAGTTCTCATGTCAAAGCGCATAATTATAAAGCCAAGGTTCGAAACTATCCATCGGCTAGAGCAGCAGCATTAAGTAGTAACCATATACCCGAAAGTGTCTACGATACGTTGTTAGATGTCGTGAATAAGCATTTACCGTTGCTTCATCGATATGTTGCATTACGGAAACGTTTACTGAACTTAGAAGAACTGCATATGTATGATATGTATACGCCGATTTTAGGAGAAGCCTCAATCAAATACTCTTATGAAGAAGCAAAAGAAAAAGCGCTGACAGCCTTAAAACCAATGGGAGAGGAATATCTTACCGTTGTTAAAACTGCGTTTAATGATCGTTGGATCGATGTCATTGAAAATCAAGGAAAACGAAGCGGTGCATATTCATCAGGAGCATATGACACAGCACCGTATATTTTGATGAATTGGCATGATAGTCTAGATCAACTCTATACATTAGTACATGAGATGGGCCATAGCGTGCACAGCTATTTTACTCGTAACAATCAACCTTATGTTTATGGGGATTATTCGATTTTCTTAGCTGAGATTGCATCTACCACAAATGAAAATATTTTAACAGAGCATCTGTTAGAGACAGAAACGGATCCACGTATCAGAGCCTACGTGCTGAATCATTATTTAGATGGATTTAAAGGAACGATTTTCCGTCAAACACAGTTTGCTGAATTTGAGCATTTTATCCATACAGAAGATGCCAAAGGAACGCCTTTGACTAGTGAGTATTTAAGTGAATACTATGAGCAATTGAATGCAAAATTCTACGGACCAGATGTTGTAAAAGATCCAGAAATCATGTTGGAATGGACACGAATTCCACATTTTTACTATAATTACTATGTTTATCAATACGCAACAGGCTTTTCAGCGGCTTCTGCTTTAGCAAATAAAATTTTGGGCGAAGAACCGCGCGCTCTAGAGAATTATTTGACCTACTTGAAATCAGGAAGCAGTGATTATCCGATCGAAGTCATGAAAAAGGCTGGTGTGGATATGACTAAACCACAATATATAGAAGATGCAATGAAGGTTTTTGAAGCGCGTTTGAATGAATTGGAGAAACTTGTAGAATCAATTGGATAAAACAAAAAAACAACTTCCTTTTGGGTAAGGAGGTTGTTTTTTGTTTAAAGTAAATGTAAATGACCATGAGGAACTCTTGAATCATTGAAATGGTTCAATTCGAATTTTTCATGGAAATATTGTAAGTTATCTTCCGAAGTTTCACAAAGACTTTTGATTTCATCCATAGATTCACAATCTTCAACAAGTACGCCAAAATCACGATCACAAGCGTAATTGTAAACAACTGCAGATGGATGCTTAGTAATACCCATCTCTCGAGCGATCTGCTGATCTGTTTGGAATGATTCCTTAACAAAATCAGAAGCACGATCAGCATGGAACATCTCTAAATCACCACCAGCTTCTACAACTAGTTTTTCAACTAGCTCTGATGAGTAAGGTTGATTATCAACTGCTACAGCTTGTTGAAGACCAAGAAGCAAATGACGACCTTTCTTTTTTCCTTGTAACTGTGCAGCCTTGTAATCAAGAGCAGCGGAATAGATATCTTCAAACAATTGATTTCGTTGTTCAATATCATGTGCGGGGATATCAAATAACTTTATCAGGTGATTAATTGTCTTCATATTAACTAATGGAATGAAACGAAACTGAATTTTTTTATTCTCCGTTTCAACTAATTTTAAAATATCCTTTTCTATGTTGAGACAAATGCCCCCCAAAGGATTAACGAACAGATAGATTTCAATCATTCATACTTCCTCCAATTTGACTCTTTTTTTGCAACTAGACATCATTTCTCAACTAAGTGACCCTAATTTATCAGAAAACTTGGGAAAATTGAAATGATATGTTTTACCATTATAACTTCTTAATCTTTTTGCTGGAGCTTTGCATCATTCGTTGAATTTTATTTAGTGAGGGTTTTTCTTTGATATTCAAAGTATCTAATAAACCAAGAAAATCCTTTTTACCAATGATTGCATCACTAACTTCTAACTCTAACTCAAAATCATGCTGCTCGTTGTACCAACTTTCATCTAGCGCGAGTAAACCTTGGGGAAGTTTTTTTTCTGCTCGTTTAGTTGTTAAGCTGCCGATTAAACGTAAATCGTCTTTGGGAATGCCTAAGGTGATCAATTTATTGTAGACAGCTCCTGAATTAGGGAGTATGCCTGAGTCAATAATTGCTTGTGCTTGCGCAGTGGAAAGCGAGTCATTGATCTCTAATAAACCGACTTTGTCAGGTACTTTCAAAGTGATTTCTGCATTTTTCGATAGTGTTCGAACTCTTAAACCAATGTGCTTTTCTTTTAACTGGAAATCAGCTGTATCAAAATAGTCATTGGTTTGTGTAAAAAAGTGGTTTTCTTCTAATTGAAAAAATTTAGCGGTGTGCAAAAATTCTTCTTTAGATAATAAGGTTTTAAATTCTATTTCTAAATTTTCACTCACTACTTTTTGACCCACTTTCTTTAATTTAATTCAATTTTTACATACTTTACCCATTTACGTCAAGAAAAGTGAACTAGAAGTTAAAAAGTTTACGAAAGTCTAAAAAAAACAGACAATTTCTCAAAATGTCCTATTTTTCTCAGCTCTATGGTAAAATAAGCTGTGAATCAAATTCAAGGAAATAGAGGGATTAGGATGGAGAAAGAGTGGGAGCTTTTTCTGGCACCTTATGAACAGGCTGTTGGAGAAATGAAAGTAAAGCTGCGTGGTATTCGTAAGCAGTTTCGAGAACAAAACAAACATACGCCTATTGAGTTTGTAACTGGACGTGTGAAACCAGTCGATAGTATTTTAACCAAAGCAGCTCTGCGGAATATTCCAGTAGAGCGAATTGAAGAAGAGATGCAGGATATAGCTGGTCTTAGGATCATGTGTCAATTTGTGGAAGACATTCGTCAAGTGGTGGATATCATTCGCAACAGAAAAGATTTACGGATCATTCAAGAACGAGATTATATCACAAATAAGAAAGAAAGCGGCTATCGTTCCTATCATTTAGTGATCGAATATCCTGTCCAATTGATTACAGGTGAAAAGAAAATTTTAGCTGAGATCCAGATTCGGACATTAGCAATGAATTTTTGGGCGACGATTGAGCATTCATTAAACTATAAATATCAAGGGGTTTTTCCCGAAGAGATGAAAGAGCGTCTACAAAGAGCAGCAGAAGCGGCCTATCAATTGGATGAAGAAATGTCGACGATTCGTGAAGAAATTCAAGAAGCACAGCATTTATTCTCTCATGGACGGGGGAAATTTCAGGATGATTATTATCAACGATTATCCGAGAAGAAAGAGAAACTAGATCAATAGGAGGCATCAGATGAAAGTAGCAATTGTTCATAATCCTGAGCATCTGTCAAAAGAAGTGACAGGGCGTCTGCTTTTGCTGTTAAAGCAAAATAACATTGAAATCGATGAACAACAGCCGGAACTGGTGATTTCTGTAGGTGGAGACGGGACTTTATTATCGGCCTTTCACCGCTTCAACCATCGCTTGGATGAGGTTAGTTTTTTAGGTGTCCATACAGGACATCTAGGATTTTATACGGATTGGCGGGACTATGAACTTGAAGAATTAGTGCAAAGCTTGTTAGTTCATCAGGAAAAAAGCATTAGTTATCCATTATTAGATGTAAAAATCAGTTTCCATGGGAATAAGCCAGACAAGCATTTTTTAGCTTTGAATGAGTCAACGATCAAGCGTGCTAATCGGACGATGGTGGCGGATGTATTTATTAAAGATGAGCTGTTTGAACGCTTTCGGGGGGATGGCTTGTCCGTTTCTACACCGACGGGCTCAACAGCTTATAACAAGAGTATCGGCGGAGCAGTACTACATCCCAGCATCAATGCGTTTCAATTAGCTGAGATCGCCTCATTGAACAATCGCGTCTTTCGAACGCTAGGATCTCCGATCGTGATCGCTCATACCGAATGGGTAGAGATCAAACTGCAGGAAAGTAATGACTATTTGATTACAGTCGATCAGTTGGATATTTATCAAGATGATATTAAATCGATTTATTATCGTATTGCTGATGAACGAATTCATTTTGCGTCATATCGGCATATGCATTTTTGGCATCGAGTGAAAGATGCATTTATTAGTGAGGATTAAGGGAAAATGGAATTTAGTTGGATTGTAGATAAAGAAGAACCGCAGCAAGTAAAATATTTTTTAAAAGAGCAGGGAGTATCTAGAGGTCTTCTAGCTAAAATCAAGTTTCAAGGTGGTAAGATCGAAGTCAATGATTCAGTCGAAAATGTTTTATTTAAGCTGTCCTTAGGCGATCGAGTCAAAGTGACGATTCCGGATGAGCTGGAGCATGAGACGTTGCTGGTTGATGATAAGCCTTTAGAAATTTTATTTGAAGATGAGCACTATTTAGTAGTCGATAAGCCAGCAGGAGTTGCGTCTATTCCATCGCAGTATCATCCGAATGGTACGATGGCTAATCGTGTTAAAGCGTATTATAAAGCTCAGGGGTATAAAAATCAGGTGATTCACGTAGTTACTCGTTTGGATCGTGATACTACGGGTTTGATGTTATTTGCAAAGCATGGTTTTGCTCATGCGATGCTGGATCAGGAGCTGCGGCAAAAAAAAGTCGTAAAAATCTACCAGGCATTGGTTGGCGGACATGTAGAGTCTTTAGCTGAACATGGGAAAATCGACCAGCCAATAGGAAGAGATTTATCGTCTATATTGAAGCGAATGGTCGTTGATACAGGACAACAGGCAGAAACAGAATACTGGTTGTTAAAGCGTCAGGAAAAACAAGCCTTAGTAAATATCCAGCTGCATACTGGAAGAACACATCAAATCAGAGTACACTTTGAATCGATCGGTTGTTCGTTATTAGGGGACGAGATGTATGGCGGTAATATGGATCAGGGAATTGAACGTCAGGCGCTGCATTGTTGTCAGTTGAATTTCGTTCATCCTTTTTCAAAAGAGTATATGGAATTAAGGTCTCCTTTAGCAGACGATATGAAAAAAATTGCAGCACAACTATAGCTAGAAAGGAGCGGTATATGTGAATGAAGGACAGGAAATGGAAGAGCATTTCTCGCTGCTGCTAGAGACGCTGCAGAAACAGGAAATGACTGAGTTTCGCGAATTGTTTTTAGCACTTCACATTTATGAACAAGGACAATTTTATCAATCGATCGATGAAGCAGATCGCAAACAAATCTATAGCTACTTATCACCAAAAGAGCTGGCGGATATGTTTGATGTGATCGAAGAAGATAATGAAAACATGAAAGATTATATCGCTGAGATGCGTCCAAGCTATGCAGCTGAAATGTTATCAGAGATGTATACAGATAATGCGGTCGACTTATTGAATAAGCTGGATAAAAGCCAAAAGGCTAAATATCTGAGCTTAATGAGTTCAGAAGATGCCGGTGAGATCAAAGAGCTGCTTCATTATGAAGATGACACGGCTGGGGCGATCATGACCACTGAATTTGTTTCGATCGTGGCTAATCAAACGGTACGTTCAGCCATGTATGTGTTGAAAAATCAAGCAGATGTTGCGGAAACTATCTATTATGTGTATGTTGTCGATCAGGAAAATCATTTAGTCGGAGTTATTTCTTTGCGTGATTTGATCGTGAATGATGATGATACAATGATTTCTGATGTTTTAAGTGAGCGGGTAATTTCGGTTCATGTGGGAGACGACCAAGAAGATGTGGCACAAACGATTCGTGACTATGACTTTCTGGCACTGCCGGTCACAGATTATGATGATCATTTATTAGGGATCGTTACCGTTGATGATATCATTGACGTTATCGATGATGAGGCTGCCAGTGATTACTCTGGTTTGGCAGGGGTCAACGTAGAAGAAGTCAGTGAAAATCCATTTAAAGCTGCCTCAAAACGTCTCCCATGGTTGATTACACTATTATTTTTGGGAATGTCTACAGCAACATTGATCAGCCATTATGAAGAATTAGTTAGTGAAGCAAGTATTTTGGCTGTATTCATTTCATTGATCACAGGAACGGCAGGTAATGCTGGCACGCAATCATTGGCGGTTGCCGTTAGGCGGCTTGCAGTTTCAGATGAAAAAGATAATAGCTTTACACGTTTGATCATCAGTGAAGTATTAACTGGTTTAGTGACAGGTGCTGTAACTGGGGTTTCAATTTTTGTTGTTGTGGGCATTTGGCAGCATAATTTTCCACTTGGCTTTGTGATTGGCATGGCAATGCTTTGTGCGATCACTGTTGCGAATTTAGCTGGAAGCTTGATTCCTATGCTGATGGATAAATTGGGTTTCGATCCTGCAGTTGCCAGCGGTCCATTTATTACGACCTTGAGTGATTTGACTAGTGTACTGATTTATTTTAATATAGCAAGTTTGTTCATGCAGTATTTTGTCTAAAGAAGATTCAATCATTTGATATAAGATTTATTAGTTAAAACATACTCAAAAATGGGTGTGTTTTTTTGATTGATTTGACAAAAAAATTGGGATACAGTAAGATACATACTAACGGTATGTATAGGAGTGAATAAATGGCACGGAATAAATATCCTGAAGAAACAGTGAAAAAAATTTTGGATGTATCAGAACAACTTTTTATAGAAAAGGGATATGATCATACCACTGTTCAAGATATTGTTGATAACTTGGGAGGCTTGACTAAAGGGGTAATTTACCATCATTTTAAATCTAAAGAAGAGATCTTCAATACGATCTTAGAAAAACGATATACTGTCGATATCAATAAGCAAATTCAATCACTAGAAGGAATCAGCGGGTTTGAAAAAATCAAACAAATCAATAGAATCAGTCTACGATCCTTGGAACATCAAAAATTAGCCTTCTCGGCGAAATCTTTGATCACAGATCCTAGGGTGATTGGAGAGTTGTATATAGAAGCATTTAAAAAAACGATCCCTTACCTTCGAGGAGTCATTGAAGAAGGGATTCAAGATGGTTCTATCTCAACTCAATATCCTCAAGAAACCGCTGAGCTGATCGTTCTTTCAACGAATATGTGGTTAGCGCCTTCTTTTTATAAAATGGATGAAGAAGAACTTTTAAACAAATTGAACTTTTTTAAACAGCTATATGAAGGGGTCAATTTTCCGTTGATCGATGATGAATATATTCAAGATGTCGTTACTATGTTTAGAGTAGTTAAAGAATAAAGATGCCAGGAGCATTTTTATTTTTAATATATACATACTAATAGTATGTATGAGAACTTATTTTTTAGAGTAGGATAAAAATGAAGGAGGAAAAAGAATGATCAATGAAGTAAACAGAAAAATCAACCAATTAAATAAAAAAGTGGGCAGTCAAATTCGAATCCCCGAATTGACTAAGCGAAGAATGAATCAGAGTGCCTTGACAAATTTAGTGGCTGGTGGATTAATAGCAAGTGCAGGTATCATTTTTGAAAGAAAAGAACTATTTTTTTTAGGTGGTCTAGGACTGGTAGGAAGTCTTGTGATGAGTATGGAAGCTAGTAACATCAAGAGTGATGAAGAGTAAAAGAGAAGAGACTGGAACAAACCTAAAAATCAGTTTGTTCCAGTCTCTAATCTCGAATGATCATAGAAAAAAAGCAGTGTATTCAGAAATAAACTGCTTTTGTCTTATCTTTTTTTGGTTCATCCTACAATTTTTGTTCCGTGAGCTTCATTTACTTGCAGCGCATTGACAACAGTGTCTAAATTTTTATCTGAAATACCTCCGCCAGGGAGAATAATGATTCGATCATTTGCGTAGGCGATCAATTCTTTTAAATGAGCAAAATTGTCTTCAATTGGTGTTCCGCTAGGACCGCCATGCGTTAAGATTCGATGAACCTCATGATCCGCTAGCCAATCGATAGCTTTGAATTGTTTTTCTTTCGGTAAGGCATCGAAAGCCATATGGAAGGTTATTTGTAAGCCTTCTGCAGTTTCGATCAACAGCTCCAAAGCATCCTCATCAAGCCAGCCATCCTCTGTTAAACAGCCTAAAACGACACCGTCAGTGCCTATTTTTTTTGCTTCGATCAAGTCTGTATGCATGATCTTTAATTCGATATCATTATAGACAAAATCCCCTCCGCGCGGTCTGATGATTGTCATCACAGGAACAGAATGTTCACCAGCATAAGCAATTACTTCTTCAATCACGCCTGTACTTGGTGTTGTTCCGCCAACAGCAAGATTATCGCATAATTCGATACGGTTAGCACCGTTTCGGATAGCCATTGGGATATTTGTAAAATTCTCAGCACAAAATTCTTTGATCATTGGTTCCACTCCTCATTTTTGCTTCACAGGCATTGTACCATAGTTCAGCGAGTTGCCAAAGTGTTGTTCTCGTTGTAAGATGAGTAACGAGAGTTTATGAAAGTGTAGTAGAACTTTTTGAAAGAATAGGAAGAAGTGTATGTTAAAAAAAATTGAGGTAGCACGTAACTTTTTAGAAGAACATCAACAACAATTTCTTTGTCCAGTTTGTCATGGACAGGTTCAGTTAAACGAATATAGCTTAACCTGTAAAATAGGGCATCGATTTGATCTTTCGAAAAAAGGAACGATTTATTTTCTTTCTCATAGTATTCAAACAGAATACAGTAAAGAAATGTTAGAACCTCGTGGACGTATGATCAAAAGTGGAATGTATCGTCCGTTATTGGAAGAAATCAGTGAGCATATCGAGCCAACTGCCAGTGTGTTGGATGTGGGCTGCGGTGAAGGTAGTTTCTTATCGGAACTTAGTCGATTAGGTGTACATGGGTCGAAATTTGGCTTTGATATTTCTAAAGAGGGGATCTATTTAGCTAGTAGTCAAGTCGTTGATGCTTTTTGGTGTGTTGCTGATTTAACGAACTTGCCCTTTGCAGATCATTCAATGGATACGATCTTGAATATTTTTTCTCCGTCACACTACCAGGAATTTCAACGAGTCTTAACAAAGGATGGAGTCTTGGTCAAGGTGATACCAGAAGCGGATTATCTGAAAGAATTACGGGCTGCATTTTATCCAGAGGATGAACGGAAACAAACTTATTCAAATGAAAAAGTGTTAGCAAAATTTACTAACGAAATGGATGTTTTGGTGAATGAAAGAATACGGTATACATTTGAAATACCGGAGGAAAATCGTTTGGATCTATTAGAGATGTCTCCTTTGGAATGGGGCGCATCAGAACAAGTCAAAGAACAATTAAAAAAAGACCCGCTAAAAGAAATTACAATTGACGTCCGGATGTTAAAAGGGAAGGTGAAATAGCGCTTACATTTAGTTAATTTGCGAAAAGGTATTGCAAAGCTCTAATATTGGTGTTATATTACATACAAGTTGTTTTTTCATTGGTTTTTATCAGGTTCCTGTTCTGATAAAAGTTAGTGAGAAGAGCTTCACTAACGTAACGACTCGCAGTGATTGACACCGAGGCGGTACGTTTTTTTTATGCCGATAATTAATAAAAAAAGTAAAATTTATGTCATTCAATTGAAAGGAAATTGTAATTATGACCAACCATATTGTCTTATTTGAACCACAAATTCCGGCAAATACTGGAAATATTGCTCGGACATGTGCCGCAACGAACTCTCCTTTACATCTCATCGAGCCGTTAGGTTTCTCAACAGATGACAAACACCTGAAACGTGCAGGATTAGATTATTGGAATGATGTGAATATTATGTACCATAAAGATTTGGCTGCATTTTTGAATCACTTAGGAGAACAACCGCTGCATTTGATCACAAAATTTGCGAATCGGACGTATAGCGAAGTGGATTACACAGATGAAAAAGATCATTATTTTATGTTTGGGAAAGAAACTACAGGATTGCCTGAAGAATTTATGCGGGAGAATACAGAAAAATGTTTACGTATTCCGATGAATGATGAGCATGTCCGTTCATTAAACTTGTCCAATACGGTAGCATTAGTCGTTTATGAAGCACTGCGGCAGCAAAATTTTCCTCAATTGGAATTACAGCATCATTATGAGAATGATAAGATCGATTAACATGAGTCCGGAAAAAACTATTTTCTAGTTTTTTCCGGACTCTAATTCTTAATAAACGGTGTTCGAGCCTAAGCGATTTTTATCGCATCTTGGATTATTCATGAAGCTCTAATGGCAAGCCATCAGGATCAAAGAAAAAGGTCATTTTTTCTCCAGTAAAAGTGTCTGTTCGAATGGGTTCACAGTCGATCTCTTTGCTTTTCAAATCTGCGATAACTTCTTCAATATTCGTCACTTTAAACGCTAGGTGTCTTAAGCCTAATGCTTCTGGGTAAGAGGGACGTTTTGGATAGTCTGAAGAAATAAATAACTCCAGTTCATATACGCCTAATTTTAAATCAAGCTTGATATCGTTTTTATCTTCTCTATGGTTTTCGCGAATGATCTGAAAACCCAGTTTGTTTACATAGAATTCGATCGTCTGCTCATAATTTGAACAGTTGATCGCAATATGATGAATGGTTGTTAAAAACAAGGGAATGCCTCCTTCAAATGGGTTGATCGTGCGTCTCTCATTATACGCTATTTTTCTAGAGAAAACCTTAGAGGTGAATGGAATTTTTATAATGAAAATGATACACTAGTTAAGATAATCAATATTATAGGATCAAGGGAGTAGTCAAAAGAATGAAATTATACTTTACTCGGCATGGCAAAACAGAATGGAATCAGGAATTACGTTTTCAAGGTATGACAGGTGATTCGCCATTGTTGCCAACGAGTTATGAAGAGATAAAATTACTAGGTCAGCAAATCAAAGATGTGCCGTTTGAAAAAATTTTTTCTAGTACATCTTTACGTGCCAGAAAAACAGCTGAAGGAATTCAAGAAGTATTAGCCTCTCCAGTTGAGATCGTCTATACTGATGAGCTGAAAGAGCTGGGGTTAGGTCAGCTTGAAGGTCAATTGATTGCTGAAATGCGAAAGAGGTACGCTGAACAAATGGATCACATGCGTTACCAATTAGATAAATATGATCCAAGTGTTTTTCAAGGAGAACCGATCGAACAGGCGATTTCAAGAATTTCATCTGTTGTCGAAAATGCAGTTGATTCGGGTGTTGGTCCTTATTTATTCGTAGGTCATGGGGCATCAATGACTGCGGCGATCCAATCTCTAGCAGGCAAAGAGTTAGCCGATTTACGTAGCATGGGCGGTTTAAAAAATAATAGTTTGTCGATTTTAGAAACTTCTGATTCTGAGGATCAAAGCTATCATTTGAAATTATGGAACGATGATTCCTTTTTACAATAACATTATTTTTGAAAGAAAGCGGGGGCAAACCGATGGAAACACTATTTGGAGAAGAAAAAGAATACGTTGTAGGGCATGTCCAAGCGATTTTTTTTCAAAACCCCAGCAACTTTTATAAAGTATTATTAGTGAAGATCACGGATACAAATACCGATTATTTAGAAAAAGAAATTGTGACCACTGGCAGTTTTGGTCAGATACAAGAAGAAGAAATCTATCGCTTTTTTGGCCATTTTGTCGATCATCCTAGATATGGTCGTCAATTTCAAGTAGATAACTATCAGCAGGAACGACCGACTTCAGCAAATGGTGTCGTCAATTATTTATCCAGTGAAAAATTTCCGGGGATCGGTAAACGCACCGCTGAAAAAATTGTCGAGATACTAGGTGAAGATGCCATTGATCGAATCATTGCAACACCGGATGTACTAGAGGAAGTTCCACAGTTGAACGAAAAAAAACGGCAGACGATCATTGAAACGATTCGGTTGAATCACGGGATGGAGCAAGTGATCGTAGGCTTGAATCGCTATGGTTTCGGGAGTCAGCTGTCATTTTCAATTTATCAAACCTATAAAGAAGAAACGCTGGATATCATTCATGAAAACCCCTATCAATTAGTTGAAGATATTGAAGGAATTGGGTTTAAACGTGCAGATACGATCGCGGAACAATTGGGGATCGAAGCCGATTCTGAAAAACGTATTCGAGCGGCGATCACTCATGAGATTTTTCAACATTCAGTACGTTCTGGAAACACATATGTTGAAGCTGAAACATTATTGCAAGAAACGATCAATACACTTGAATCCAGCCGTCCATTCGAGATTTCGATGGATGTAGTTGCGGAACAAATCATTCATTTAGTAGAGGAAAGTAAAATCCAGCAAGAAGGAACAAAGCTTTTTGAAAATAGTCTCTATTTTTCAGAATGGGGCATTGGGACATCTGTGCAACGATTGCTTTCACGCAAAAAAACGATCAAGTACGACAAGAAAGATGTCGAAAAAAATATTCGGATGATCGAAAAACGTTTGGGGATCTCATATGGAGATTCTCAACAGGCAGCTATCGAAGAAGCGATCAAATCTCCTTTATTTATTTTAACTGGAGGACCTGGGACTGGGAAAACAACGGTTATCAATGGGATCGTTTCATTGTTTGCGGAGTTGAATGGCTTGTCTTTAGATATCAAAGATTACACGCAGGATATGTTTCCCATTTTACTTGCAGCACCTACAGGAAGAGCGGCTAAACGGATGAACGAGACGACAGGTCTGCCGGCAAGTACGATTCATCGTTTGCTTGGCTTGACTGGTCGGGAAAAAAATCCCAGCATGTCTGCTAAGGAGCTGGAAGGCGGGCTATTGATCATCGATGAAATGTCGATGGTCGATACTTGGTTAGCCAATACGTTGTTCAAAGCGATCCCAACGAATATGCAAGTTATTTTTGTAGGAGATAAAGATCAACTGCCTTCTGTTGGACCAGGTCAAGTCTTGCACGACTTATTACAGATCAATGAAATTCCTAAAACGGAGCTGACAGAAATCTATCGTCAAGGAGATGGCTCAAGTATCATCCCTTTAGCTCATGAAATCAAACAAGGAAAACTACCGCAAGATTTTACTGTGAATCAAAAGGATCGTTCCTTTTTCCCAAGTGATGTGTATCATATTGAAAATTATGTTCGGCAAATTGTGACCAAGGCAAAAGCTAAAGGTTTTTCGCCGCAGGATATTCAATTGTTAGCGCCGATGTATCGTGGCGCTGCAGGAATTGACGCATTGAATAAAATGATGCAGGAAATATTCAATCCGAATGATGGTTCAAAAAAAGAAGTAAAATGGAATGAATCGGTGTACCGAATTGGTGATAAAGTACTGCATTTAGTCAATACTCCAGAATTAAATGTGTTTAATGGCGATATGGGTGAGATCGTTGGAATCATTTTGGCAAAAGATTCAGAAGACAAAGTAGACGAATTAGTGATTCAGTTTGATAATAATGAAGTGAGCTACAAACGAAATGAATGGAATAAGATTACACTGTCGTATTGTTGTTCGATTCATAAAGCACAGGGTAGTGAATTTAAAATGGTCATTTTACCAATGGTGCATCAATATCATCGAATGCTCCAACGAAATCTGCTATATACTGCTGTCACCCGGAGTAAGGAAATTTTGATTTTGCTGGGTGAAGTTCAAGCTTTTTCGACCTGTGTCACACATGAATCAGCGAGTCGTTTGACGATGTTGAAAGAACGGATCACAAGCGCTGATGATATGACATTGACTGTCAGAATGCAGCTGGAAGCTTATGAAGAAGGACTAAGTGAGGAATCACCATTTTCAGACACTCATGAAAATAAATCTGTTGCCTACGAAGAAGTCAAAGAGAAAAAGGCCTCTGTTGTAGAAGAGAAAGTAGAACCGATCACCACGAAACCAAAAGTAGAAGAATTGTCTCTATTTGCCCAGCCTGATGAGGAAATAGAGGAACAGGTGGCGTTAGAAATCGAACGTCTGTTAACGCCAGCATTAGTTCAAGAGCAATCGATCGATCCAATGATCGGTATGAAAAATACGACGCCGTATGATTTTATGAAATAATAAAAAATGAAATGCCCCTCAAAAATCTAATTTTTGAGGGGCATTTCATTTGAAAGACTTAAAGGGAATACATCTTGTTAGTGGAACTAAATCATCCTAACAACAAATTTCCTAGTATTACATGCTTCAAATTTTTTAGATAGGATAATTCTATTCTAGATCAGTGAACAATACTTCTTATAGGAAATGATCTCTCCGTATTTTTCTACATCTATTTTTTTGTCCAACATGACAAGATATTCAATCGAATGACCATTAGGGTCTGTTACATAAAAAGAGACCGCAGGCATAAAAGTAAAAACGTATAGATCTCCTGAGTCGTCTCCGTAAAAGTTCTCTGTCCGGATTCCTTTAGCTTCTAGCTCCTCTCTGATAGAGAAGAGTTAATTTTCTTCTACTTCAAAGGCAAAATGCTGTCTTTGGATTTGTCTAGAAGGATAGTTTTCTCTGATCCCTAACATTCCTCTGCCTTTTCCCCCAACCCAAAAAAAGACCGATTTTCTGTGATGATCAACATGTAATGGTTCTATTCCCGGAAGCTGTTCATAAAATTTAGCACTTTCCAGATAATTTGCTACATTCAAATGCGTTTCAAAAATTCCTTTTACCATATTTAACATCCTCCTTTTTCTATCCAAGTTGCTCAAGGTATTTCTATAGTAAATCAAAAAAGATAGATAGTATAGTTATTGGTTTCTTGATCAAACATAGTAAAAAATAAATGATGCAAATATACTTGTAATAATTATTGGACATCGTAATAAAAGAATGATAAACTTAACTTTATTTTTGGTAGAAATGAGGGAAGCAAATGGGATATGAAAGGCAAAGAAACAACATTCAAACGGACACCTTTTTAGCACAAATCGGAAATCATCAAAATCCAATGACAGGATCGATCAATACGCCGATTTATTTTTCAACGACGTATGAGCATCCAACTTTGGGTGAGTCGACGGGCTATGATTATACGAGAACGAAAAATCCAACAAGAGAAGTTGTAGAAAATGCTTTAGCTGTGTTAGAAAATGGTTCCGTAGGTTTGGCAACGAGTTCAGGTATGAGTGCAGTTCAGTTAGTTTTTAGTCAATTTCCTGTAGGCAGTCAAATTGTTGCTTCAAGAGATTTATATGGGGGCAGCTATCGTTATTTCAAAGAAATAGAAAAACTGGGAATGTATCAGTTCGTTTATGTGGAAGATGAGGCAGGTTTTGAAAAGGCAATTTCGGCTCAAACAGCAGCAGTCTTTATTGAAACGCCGACTAATCCATTGATGACTGAGGTATCTATTGAAAAAATTGCTGCTGTTGCTAAGCGTTACAAAGCCCAAGTCATCGTGGATAACACATTTTATACGCCGCTGATTCAAAAGCCGCTAGATTTAGGAGCGGATGTCGTTATTCATAGTGCGACAAAATATCTTGGCGGTCATAATGATCTCTTGGCAGGTGCAGTGGTCGCTCGTTCGAAGGAAATAGGTGATCTATTAGCGTATCAGCTGAATACAACAGGAGCAGTACTCTCTCCTTTTGACAGTTGGTTGTTGATTCGTGGCTTGAAGACATTATCTTTACGCATGGAAAGGCATGAAAAAAATGCACAGGCAGTTGCAGATTACTTGATCCAGCAGCCTCTTGTTAAGGAAGTCATGTATCCAGGACGTGGCGGTATGCTGAGTTTCAAATTAAAAGACCACCAGGTGATCAAAGACTTTTTAAAGCAATTATTGATTTTTACTTTTGCTGAGAGTTTGGGTGGTGTTGAGAGTTTAATTACGTATCCCACAACACAAACGCATGCAGATATTCCGCAGAATGTAAGAGAATCTTATGGGCTTACGCCGGATTTATTGCGGGTTTCAACTGGTATCGAAGCAAGTGAGGATTTGATCAACGATTTAAGACAGGCTTTTGAAGCGATAAAATAAAAGAAGAACATTAAACAAAAGTGGATGCATACTTTCGTTTAATGTTCTTCTTTTTTGTTAAAACCAAAATAATCTTGGTTCTGTAGCGAATGAAAAGTCTGTTCCTCGTTTGCCCAAAATTTCACCATCTGCATGAATATACTGAGGAACGGTCGAAACGATTCTTAACTTACTTGATTGAAAATGATGAAAATACTTAGATTTCATGTGCTTTTTTTGGATCAATAAAATAATCAACCAAAAAATTTTAAAGAGATTTACTCGCTCGACCAAAACAAAATCTAAAACGTTTTTTCGAGGATCAGCCACAGGTGCAATCGCAACACCGCCGCCAAAATAAGGATGGTTTGTTACTGTGCATAAAAAGGCACGATCAAATTCCAGATCTTGACCATTTACTTCCACACGAACTGGAAAGCCCTTTTGGGTGAATAAGACTTTCAATATAGAAAAAATATAAGAAAGTGACCCTAAATTGAATTTATTCAATGTATGCTTTGAGGCTGATTCATTGGCCGCATTGACGATGGCCGCATCTAAACCAATACCAACATTATTGACAGCGATCCCAAGTTCTTCTTGGATCGATTCATTATAGGTGATGACTTGAAGTTCTTGTGGTCGTTCCGCCTTCAATAATTGAACGAATGCTTTCTCGGTTTGACGAGAAATCCCAGCACCGCGGGCAAAATCATTACCAGAGCCGCAGGGAATATACCCTAAAGGAATCTTTGGATCAAACCTTTGCAAGGCATTCATCACACTATGTAATGTTCCATCGCCGCCTAAAACGACGAGTAATGGAAATATTTCGATGTCCAAATCATCTGACCAAGGAAGCAGAGTATGTTCAACCAATTCTTGGACGATCACTTCTTCGTGACCTGCATATTCTGTATAAAAAACTGTATGATCGATTGCGACTGTTTGCAATTGATTAATGATTTTTTGAGCAGCCTTTTTCCCCGTTCCGCTGCCTGCATGTTCGTTGATGACAAGATAAAAATGCTTTTTCATGTGTTTCCTCCTTGTTCAAACTCTTATTATAACAGACAATGGAAAAATTAAGAATGTGGAATGCTTGAAAAGTATTCGAGAAAAAATAGTTATGATTTTCCATTGTGAAAGAGCCCAATATAAGCTATAATGCCTAAGTATCATTTTTTGAGAACGAAAAGTTCTCGACAAGGTTCATCAACCATCCCTTGTAAAAAAACTCGGAGAAAGAAGGGGAAACTATGCAAAAAACTGTTACAACAAACAGTAGAGTCAAAGGAATCACCATGAATGGAATCGTGATGGCACTCTATCTTGCCTTGACGCTTTTAGTCGCACCTGTTTCGTCAGGACCGATCCAATTTAGAATCTCAGAAAGTCTAAATCACTTAGTCGTTTTCAACCGCAAGTTGATGTGGGGTGTTTTGGGCGGAGTAATTGTTTATAATTTCTTTTTTGGTTATGGTGCGATCGATGCGCTATATGGCGGAATGCAATCGTTTATTTCATTAGGATTAACTGCTTTACTCTATAAGAAAGTGCCAAATGTAATGCTTCGATTAGCATTGAATACGGTCTTTTTCACAGCAACGATGTGCATCATCGCATATATGCTGGCACCAGAAGGAGGAGCAGCTTTTTGGGGCAACTATGCAACACTTGCGCTTAGTGAATTTGCAACGATGGCAGTAGCTGCACCGATCATGTACTGGATCAATAAATCGGTTCATTTTGAAAAAAGAGTGTAAGGAAAAATAGTGTATATATTGGACTGGTTTGAAACAGAAAATGTTTTGAGCCAGTTTTTCATTTTACGTATAAATTTTTTAATCTATTTTCTGAAAAACTTTACTGTTCCTGTTGGTAAAATTATGATATGGTAATACAGAAGCAAAAATGTAGAGGAGTTTTTAACCAATGTTTGAATTTAAGATCGGAATTGACGAAAAAGAACACGATTCCTTTGTAGAAAACCATCCCTTATGCAATTTACTGCAATCGTCTGCTTGGGGAAAAGTAAAAGATAACTGGGGCTCAGAACTTGTCGGCGTTTATGAAAATGGGACACTGGTTGCCTCTAGTTTAGTATTGATCAGACCGTTGCCTATGAAGTTTACCATGTTATATACACCACGTGGGCCGATCATGGATTATACAAATAAAGAGCTTGTCACTTTCTTTTTAAAAGAATTAAAAAAATTCGGGAAACAAAAAAAAGCATTATTTGTAAAAATGGACCCAACTGTTCATTATAAGGATTTTCATTTAGGTGAAGAGCAAATAATCGATCCCAAAGCTCAAGTGATCATCGATAATTTAATTGCCAGTGGTGCAAAGCATCAAGGCTTGACAATGGCAATGGATGCAACGATTCAGCCGCGTTTTCAAGCTAATATCTATAAAGAAGACTTTAGTGAAGAACAGCTTTCTAAAAGCACAAAGAAAATGATGAAGCAAGCGCAGAAAAAAGGCGTGACGGTCAAAATGGGGCACACAGAGTTTGTTGAAGACTTTGCTAAGGTAATTGAATTGACCACAGAACGTCAGAATATTTCCTTAAGAAATAGTGATTATTTCACTAAACTGATGCAAATTTATCCAGAGAACTCATTTATCATGCTGGCAGAGGTCAATTTGAAGGAACGCTATGAAGAAACTAAGCAACGTTTCGATAAAAATAAAGAGGATCTGGCAAATTTGAAAGAAAATCAGGTCAAAAAACGCCATAATCTAGAAGAATTAGATTTTTCTTTGACTCGTGAAATGATAGAATTAGAAGAAAATATCGCACATTCTGGGGATGTTGCTGTCGTTGCCGGTGCTTTGGCGATCACGTTCGGTTCAACGAGCGAAATTTTATATGCGGGCATGGATGACCGATACAAGCGCTATATGCCAGCGTATTTAACATGGTTCGATGCAATCGAAGAATGTTTTAAACGCGGATGTTCTTCATGCAATATGGGTGGACTTGAAGGAAGCTTGAATGATGGGTTGATCAAATTCAAATCTAACTTCAATCCAACAGTCAATGAATTTATTGGTGAGTTTGATTTACCTGTCAATCACTTATTATTTAAAGCAAGTGAATATGCCTATAAATTAAGAAAACAGAAAAAATAAATAAAAAGATGTGATTTCGATGGAGAAAATTGAAGTCATATCTTTTTTTTATTGGGTTTACCTTCTACTGGAAAAATGAGATAATCAAATGGGAAAAAGTGAGTTTTGGAGGGAATAAAATGGAAGAAACGTTAGTTCAGAATCAATGTTCAGCTTGTGGGGGAGCAATCAATGATCCATCATTTAAAAATTGTCCGCATTGCGGTACGACGCTGGATATGATTCAAAAAGAAATCGATGAGAAAAACAAAAATATCGAGCTGTGTGCAAACTGCGGCTCACCAGTGACTTTTAATATCGAGAAGCAACAATTTGCTTGTGATTTTTGTCACTCGACTTTTACAACAAAAGCAGAGCAGGATTTTGATAATTTGACCTATGAAGCGGATGACTTGATTCCGTTTCAAGTGCCAGAAGGCTTAGCAAAAAAGAAATTTTATGAATGGTTGATCGCAGGGAAAAACGTTCCGCTAGATATTCTTGGAAAAGCAACGAGCATCCAATTAGAACAAGTGTATATCCCTTATTTGGGAGCAAGTGTTTCATATGAAGGTTCTTGGAGTGCTGATATTGGCTATAATCGTAATGAAACCTATACAGAATACGTAACTAAAGAAGACAAAAACGGCAATAAATATACAGAGCCTGTGACTAAAACGCGAACAGTCATTGATTGGAATCATTCAAGCGATATTTTTACAGGAACGGCTTATAAAAGTTATCTGATCAACAATGAATTGACAGGAGCAGTTGCGGCGTTTGCGGAAAAAGCTTCTGGTCTAGCAATCATAAATGAAGTGAAGCCCTTTGATGAGCATTATACAGCTGGAACTCGCCAATTGAAAATTTCGTCAGATAAGGTTTCCGAAGCATTACGTTCTGTTCGTGGATTTGCCCATGATGAAGCGCGAGTGAAGATGAAGAGTCTCCTACCTGGTGATAAGAATAAAAATGAAAAAATTACTAAATTTTCGTACACATTGATCTCAAAATATACGTATGTCCCATTTTGGAAAGTCACGTATAAATATGAAGGAATCGATCATATGGTACTGATGACTGCCTCTAAAAAGGAAAAGATTGAAATTGACGGCAGTCGTCCTGTGAGTCAGGAAGATTCTTCAATAGAAAACAGGATGAAACGTAATGGACGTTATGGTCTACTTGCAAGTTTGGTATTTTTCTTAATCTTTGCGTTTGAGCTTCTTCCTAAGACTGTGGAACCCGTATTATCGTTCCTTGTGGTGGGCGGTATCGGTGTTTGGATATTTTTTGCAATAAAAAGACACAGCTTCCTCGGTGCAAATAAGAAAAGTTTGAAAAACAATTTGCAGGATCATCCTGAATATATGAGTTTACTAAAACAATATTCAGAATAAGTTTTGCACTAGGGATTGAAAACTAGAATGACGAATCCTCGTTGTTCTGTTTTTTCCCAGAATATGTTCAAGAGTATGTATTGAGGTGCGAACCCTAAGTGCACATGAAATCACTAATTGATTCGCACCATTTTTTTGATGGAAAATAGTGGAAAAACAGCTTTTTCTCATCGAATTCACATTTAATGGCAGGTAACTAAGGAAAATATGTCATTATCACTATAAAATGGTATGTTTTCACGGTCTCACTCTGTTTAGAGTGAGTGGATTGAAATACCACTTGATAAAAAATATTCAACGAACAAAAATGCGTCTCACTCTGTTTAGAGTGAGTGGGTTGAAATTTTTCAGTGACTGTCTCTGATCGAGCATTTATGATGTCTCACTTTGTTTAGAGGATAACTCAACCAGTTATCCTCTAAACTTTTTTATTTAAAAATTTATTGTAGCCATCAAATTACCTATATCAAATCAGATAAAGGTAAGAAATAGTAAAAATAATAATTGACTTGTTGAAAGGATGTTTTATAATAGAGTAAATGAAAGTGCTTAAAAATATTTATGTTGGATAAAAAATATTTAGCTTTATTAGCTTACTCTGAATAAAAGGAGGAGTTCTGTGGGAATGATCAAAGAGGCTACAGCCGTCATTTTATGTGGGGGAAAGAGTACAAGAATGGGCTTTGATAAATCTTTGTTAAAAGTCAAGGGTGAGTTCGTCTTACTCAGAACAGTGAAGCAACTCCAAAAAATTTTTCCTAAAGTACTGCTTGTAGCGAATCAGAGAACAAAATTTCCAGCTGTTTTTTCTCAAGTGACGATCCTTGAAGATCATTACCATGAAAAAGGGCCTCTTGGTGGTTTAGCAACGGGACTGGAAGAGATAGAAACAGAATATCTATTTTTAGTTGCTTGTGACATCCCTAACTTGACCGTTGATTTGATTCGGATCATGAAAGAGCATTTATCAACGTATCAAATTGTACTATGTCAGCAAAATGGTCGATTGGAACCCTTATTCGCTTTTTATCATCGTTCTTGTTTACCTGTTTTTCAACAGCAGCTTACATCAAAAAATTGGCGAATAGCAAAAGAATTCGATCGATTTTCAGTTAAGATCATTACATTAGACACGTCCACGACCATCAACAATGTGAACACACCAAAAGAACTTGTCTTTTGGAATTAAAATAAAGTGACATGAAAGGGGTACAGGATGGATTTTGACAGCAGTCAGGAAGTCGTCAGTAGTTTAGGGGATAAAGCAAAGGCAAAAACGAAATTATCATTTGTTCGGTTGAGTATTTTAGGAATTATGGCAGGTTCTTTTATTGCACTGGGGTATTTATCGTTTATCAGAATTACAGGAACTGTTCCTGAAGCGTGGGGCAGCTTTGCAACGTTTTTAGGAGGTTGTTTATTTCCAATCGGTTTGGTAGCGCTTACTTTCGTGGGTGGTGAGTTAGCGACTGGCAATATGATGGTGATGGCTTTAGGACTGATGCAAAAGAAAATTACGAAAAAAGATGTAATTTATAATTGGCTGATCGTATTGATCACAAATTGTATTGGAGGTTTTTTAGTCGCTTTTTTCTTCGGTCATATCGTTGGTTTGACTGAAGGCGCATTTTTAGAAAAAACGCTCTCTGTGGCACAGGCAAAAATCAATGATACGCCGCTTGTGGCATTTGTTTCAGGCATTGGCTGTAATATTTTTGTTTGTCTAGCTGTCTATTTAGGCGCGATGGGAAAAACTTATTTAGGCAAGATTTTTGGGCTATGGTTTCCTGTATTGGTTTTTGTTGTTTGCGGATTTCAGCACGTTGTAGCGAACGCATTTATCATTCCCGCAGCGATTTTTTCTAACGCAAGCAACATCCAATGGTCTGACTATTTAATCAACACAGTGATCGTCTTTTTCGGGAATGCAGTCGGCGGCAGTCTATTTTTAGCGGTACCTTTGATGTTTGTCACAACTGAGAAAAAAGAAGCAGAAGAGCTAAGTGTAGGTGGCGTGTATGAAAAAACTTGAAATGCCTATGATGGTCCAGATTGGTTCTACAGGTCGTAACAGTGGGAAGACAACGATTGCGAAAACTTTAATAGAAAAAGGACAACCATTTTTCCCTATCTATGGGCTAAAAGTCATTACGATCAGCGGGGCTAAAGGGAAATGTCAACGAGGAGAAACTGGCTGTGGGATATGTACAAGTATTGACGAAGGGTATGAATTGATCGAAGAAAAAAACGCCAGTGGTTCCAAAGATACGATGCAGCTATTAAGAGCAGGGTGTGAAAAGGTCTATTTACTAAAGGTTTTTTACGATCATTTATTGGAAGGTCTTTTAGCTTTTCAAGAAGTAGTTCCTGCAGATACAGTGGTTGTTTGTGAATCAAATTCTGTTCGTGAGGTCGTTGAACCTGGATTATTTATCATGATGAATAATCAAAAAGGAATGAAGAAAACGGCAGCAAAAGTGATCGACCAAGCGGATTTGATTTTAAATTCTCCAGAATTGCCCAATCATTTCGGTCTCATCAAAACAAATTCGGGTATTTATTATAACAAAAAGGATAAGGATAGGAGAGCAAAAATATGGGGTTAAGTTTGAAAGAGAAAGAAGCAATTATTTTTGAAAATGATTCTGATCCACAACGCATATTAAATATTTTCCTCGACATTCAATTTGCGTCAGAAGAAGGATATATCGATGAAGAAACAGCAAAGCTGGTTGGCAGTCATTTGGGTTTATCTGAAGCGCGTGTTTATGAGCTGTTAAGTTTTTACGCTATTTTAAAGACAGAACCACAAGCAAAATATGTCCTTAAAATTTGTAATAGCACTCCTTGTTTGTATACAGGAGGAGACATGCTGGCGGAAGTATTAGAAACGATTCTAGAGGTTCCGATCGATCAGGCAACGCCGGATGGGTTATTTATGTATCATAGTATTCCTTGTATTGGTGCATGTGATCAAGGTCCAGTCATTAAAATCAAAGATACAGTATTTAGTGATTTGACAGAAGAAAAAGTATATCAGCTGATCGACGACTTACGCAATGGCCGCTATCAGGATCTATAGGAGGAAAAGAGATGATCAAACGAAATCAACCTGTTTTGCTGGAACGAGTCAACAAGATGAAACATGCGACGGATGTGGCAGAATATGAACGTTATCAAGGCTTTGAAGGACTGAAAAAGGCAATAGAAATGGATAAAGAAACCATTTTAGATGAACTGGATATTGCTCATTTACGCGGCAGAGGCGGAGCTGCTTTTCCTTTAGGCAAAAAGTGGCGACACTTGTACGGCTCCAAAGGAGATACAAAATATATCGTATGTAATGCTGACGAAGGTGAGCCGGGAACATTTAAAGATAAAGCATTGCTGGAACATGATCCACTTAGCGTGATCGAAGGAATGGTTATTGCAGGATACTTATTTTCTGCTAAGGCTGGCTATATCTATATGCGGGGAGAGTATCGACGCATTCAAAAGATTTTTCAAGAAGCATTGGATCATGCAGAAGCAGCAGGTTTTTTAGGTGATGATATCTTAGGTATCGAAGGCTTCAATTATAAAATTACGATTATTTCAGGAGCAGGGGCTTATGTATGTGGTGAAAATTCAGCTCTACTAAATTCAATTGAAGGTAAAACGGGGCGACCAAGAGTAAAACCGCCTCATTTAGCAGATGTGGGGTTGTATTTAAAACCTACATTAGTCAATAATGTTGAATCTTTTGCGGGGATTCCTGTGATTTTGCGAGAAGGCGGACAGGCCTATCGTGATTTAGGCACCGAAGATGGCGGTGGAACAAAATTGATTTGTTTATCTGGTCATGTGAAAAATCGAGGATTGTATGAAGTAAACTTAGGGACTCCTTTACATGAAATCATCTATTCAGAAGAGTATGGGGGCGGATCATCTACAGGGAATCCATTGAAATTTATTCATTTTGGCGGACAATCTGGACCGATCGGTGCTGTTAAAAATTTAGATGACTGTATCTATTCATACGAAGGGCTCTGGGAGAAGAATTTGTCGATCGGCTCAGGGGCTATCGTTGTTATGGATGATCAGGTCAGTATTGTTGATTACTTGGTACAAGTAGCAGGCTTTTTTGCACATGAATCTTGTGGAAAATGCACGCCCTGTCGTTTAGGAACAACGAGAATCTTAGAATTATTGACGAAATTCAATAAGAAACAGGCGGAATCAGGTGATCTTGAACGTCTTGAACATATGCTGACACATGTCACGAATCTTTCAGCGTGCGGCTTAGGTCAATCTGTAGCGAATCCGATGAGAAGCGGTTTAGACTATTTTCCAGAAGAATTTGAAGCTGGACTGAAAGAAGCTGCTATACCAGTTAAAGGGGGGCTTTGGTAATATGGAAACGATAATCAAAACACAAACAGTGACCATGTCTATCGATGGGCAACAGGTTACTGTACCGAAGGGAACAACAGTATTAGAAGCTGCAAAGACGCTTGGTATCGATATTCCTACATTGTGTCACTTAAAAGAACTGGCTCCGGATGGCTCTTGCCGCATGTGTGTGGTAGAGGTTGAAGGCGGAAGAAAAGGTGGACTGAATACGGCTTGTACAGCACATTGCCAAGAAGGTATGGTAGTTCATACAGGATCACCAAGAGTCAATGATTCCCGTCGTTTCATCTTAGATCTATTATTGAGCAATCATAAGTTAGAATGCTTTTCTTGCGGGAAAAACGGCGATTGTAAATTACAGGACTACTGTATGGAATACGGTATTGATGATACTACCTTTACAGAAGGAAAAAGAATGCCGTGTCACCAAGAGGACACCAGTAACCCTTTCTTTACCTATGATCCTGAAAAATGCATCATGTGCCGTAAGTGTTCGAGAGTGTGCCAATTACGTCAAGGTAGAGATGTGATCAGTATTGCTAAACGCGGATTTGATACAAAAATGACACCAAGCTATGAAGCTTCCTTTGATCAATCTTTATGTGAATCTTGTGGAAATTGCGTGTCAGTTTGTCCAACAGGTGCATTAGTGGCGAAAGAGCGCAAAACCCATAGAGCATGGGAAACGAAAAAAATTCCAACGACCTGCCCGCATTGTGGAACTGGGTGCCAAATGAATTTAGTAGTCAAAGGAAACAAGCTGGTTGGTGTTGAACCGATCAATGGTGCAGCAAATAAAAATCTTTTATGCGTAAAAGGGAAATTTGCTTGCTACAAATTTGTCGGCTCAGGGGATCGATTGACTGAACCTTTGATCAAGCGTAATGGTGTTTTTGAACCTGCGACTTGGGATGAAGCATTGACTTTAGTGGCAGATAAATTCAAACAAATCAAAGCGAATGACGGACCAGATGCTCTTGCAGGTTTTTCTTGCTCCCGCTCGATCAATGAAGATAATTATGTGTTTCAAAAAATGGTTCGAGCAGCGTTTGGTACGAATAATGTCGATAACTGCGCCCGAGTGTGTCACTCAGCCTCTGTTCACGGGTTAGCACATACCTTAGGTTCTGGTGCAATGACAAATCCAATTGCCGATATTACGACAGATGTCGATGTGATTTTACTCGTGGGCTCTAATCCAGAAGAAGCTCATCCTGTGATCGGCGCTCAAATTCGTCAAGCGATGCAGCGTGGTACCAAAGTGATCGTTGTTGATCCAAGAAAGATCGATCTAGTTAAAAACAGTGAATTACATTTGCAGATCCAAGCAGGGACCAATGTCGCTTTTGCAAACGGTATGATGCATGTGATCTTGAAAGAAGGCTTAGCAGATCGTAAATTTATCGAGGAAAAAACAGAAGGTTTTGAAGCATTAGAGCAACTAGTCGCAGAATACACACCGGAAAAAGTAGCCGAAATTTGTCATATCGAAGCAGATGATCTAATCAAAGCAGCCAGACTATATGCTACAGCTGAAAAAGCACCGATTATTTACTGTTTAGGTGTAACTGAGCATTCTACCGGAACCGAAGGCGTTATGAGTATGTCTAATATGGCAATGTTAGTCGGAAAAATCGGGAAGCCCGGCTGTGGTGTCAATCCTTTACGTGGTCAAAACAATGTACAAGGAGCTTGTGATATGGGCTGTATGCCATTTGATTTCCCTGGGTATCAAAAAGTCGCGAATCCGGAAGTCATCGAAAAATTTGAAAAAGCTTGGAATGTTAAGCTGAATCGAACTGTCGGAATGACCTCTACTCAAGTATTGCCGGAAGCTTCTGAAGGGAAAGTAAAGGGATTGTATATCTTTGGTGAAGATCCGATCGTGACAGATCCTGATACGAATCATGTTCGCCATGCGTTGGAAAGTCTAGAGTTTTTAGTTGTTCAGGAGTTATTTATGACAGAAACTGCAGCGTATGCGGATGTTGTATTACCGGGCATCAGTTATGCTGAAAAAGATGGGACGTTCACAAATACTGAGCGGAGAGTTCAAAGAGTTAGAAAAGCAGTTGAACCAAAAGGAAGCGCGCGTCAAGATTTTGAGATTTTCTGTGAGGTGATGACTCGCCTAGGCTATCCTTGTCATTATGATTCAGCTAAAGAAATCATGGAAGAAATTGCTGCAGTAACACCAACTTTTGGTGGTATCACTTATGAGCGTCTGGAAGAAACCGGAGGACTGCAATGGCCTTGTCGTACCTTAGATGATCCTGGAACGCCAATTATGCACGTAGGTAATTTTACGCGTGGTAAAGGTCTATTTATGGCTATCCCATACAAAAAAGCAAGAGAGTTGCCGGATGAACAGTATCCATATTTAATGTCGACTGGTAGAATGCTTTATCACTATAATACGAGAGCGATGACGGGTCGAACAGAAGGAATCAATCAAATTGCTGGTCGTTCATACATTGAGATCAATAGTGTCGATGCTGGTCGTCTTGGAATTCAAGAAGGGGATAAAGTCAAAGTGAGATCAAGACGTGGGACGATCGAAACTTATGCGGCAGTAGGAAATCGTGTGTTCCCGCAAGAAGTCTTTATGACCTTCCATTTTCCAGATGGAAATGTCAATGAACTGACAAATGCTGTGTTTGATGATATTGCGATCATCCCTGAATATAAGGTTTGTGCGGTAGATATCGTTCCAATCAAATAAGAGGAGGGGCGTCAATGATCGAAGTAGAAGCAGCACAGGAAAAAATTCGACAAGCTTTTCCTCGTCAAAATAATAGTGAATCTGTTTCGATTTTAGAAGCTACTGGTCGAGTGTGCGCAGAAGATATTTACGCTAGAGTAGCTGTACCTACATTTTCCAGAGCGGGGATGGACGGTTACGCAGTGATTGCCGCCGAAACAGTAGGAGCTAGTGAAGAGCAACCTGTTTGTTTGGCCGTTGTAGGAACCATTTATGCAGGGGATCAAGAAATCCAAACAACGGAAAAAAAAGGTGTTGCATATAAGATCATGACTGGAGCACCAATTCCAACAGGTTTTGATGCAGTGATCAGGCAAGAATGGACAGACTACGGCATAGAGAAGGTTGAGCTTTATCGTGAGGTAAACAAAGGATTGAATTATGGAGGAATCGGTGAGGATGTTTTTGAAGGTCAAAAGATTATTTCCAAGGGACAACTGATCAATAGTCGAACGATTGGGATTTTGGCAGCTCAGGGAATGGAAACGGTCTCTGTTTTTCAACCGTTAAAAGTAGGACTTATCGTAACTGGAACAGAACTTGTTTCAATTGGTGTTCCTCTGACATCTGGAAAAATCTATGACAGCAATCTTTACACGCTCGCTTCTTTTATCCAATCAGGCAATAGTCAGTTACTCTTCAAGGAACGTTGTCCAGATGATATAAAACAGCTCTCTGAAAGGATCAAAGAAAAAATTTCATCTGTTGATGTACTGATTACGACTGGCGGTGTCTCAGTGGGCGAAAAGGATTATTTGCCGGAAGTCATTGATAAAATCGGCGGTCAGCAGCTCTTTCATTGTGTGAATATGAAGCCAGGCACACCGGTCATGGCTAGTTGTTATGCTGATTGTTTGATTTTAAGTTTATCAGGGAATCTTTTTGCATCTGTGGTCAATTTACATTTATTTTATTGGTCATTTTTAGCTCATGCGATGGATTGTGCGGAATTGAACATCCAGACTCGAAAGGTGCGACTTGCTTCTGATTTAAAGTATTCAGGTATTCGCCGATTTATTCGAGCGTATGAAAAAGATGGAGTAGTTTCACTTATTTCAGACCAGCATTTTTCGTCTGTCTTTCACAATACACTGGAGACGAACTGCTTAATCGATCAGCCGGCAAAAACATCTTTAAAACAAGGGGAGAATGTGACTGTTTATTATTGGAAGCTTTGAAAAAAATTTTGGCAGAACAATTTAATGATAAAAAAAGAAAGTACTCCCAAGCATTATCGGGAATACTTTCTTTTTTAGTGCAGCTTTTCATTCATTAGAAGCTATTTTTTGATTCTGTAATTGCCGCTGGAATGTCTTATCTCTAGCTCATAAGAATTTTCTGCTGTGCTAGTTTTGCTGGTAACAAATACATTATTGATTAATTGCCCGTAATAAGGTTTTCCGTTTGTTACTTCTGCCAAATATTTACTATTTTCAATGATAACAATTTTGTAATTTTTGAAAAGATCATTTGCAAAAGTAACCGTCACTTTATTATTGTCCAAGTTTATTTCAGCAATCATTGATTCAAAAAACAATTGTTGTGCCGCGTTAAGTTTTTGAGTCAATGTTTCTTTTACTCTGCCCGTCGTTTGTCCGACTTGGGCACGTAAGCTGTCTAGTTTTTCTTGTGTGACACTTGGATCCAGCTGATTGTCTGCAGTGACCAATGCGTTTATTTCATTTTTTAATAGAAGCTCTGATTTCTTGATTTCTGTTACAGTGTAAGTTTTATGTGGAAGACGGAATTGTACGGCGAAACTGTCTTGATCCATCTTATTAGCCATACGTAAGCTGTTTCCAGATAAACTACTGTAATACGGATTTCCTTTAGCAACTTCTGCAATATATTTATTATTGCCTAAGATGACGATTTTATTATAAGCTTTAAATCTATTATCAAAGAAATCGACCTGAAGAACACCCTGTTCATTTAAAGTGATATCATCAATCAAATAGTCTAAATATCTTTCCTCTAAAGTTTCTAACAAGGATAACAGTTCCTCTTTGATTATAGTATCTGTAACAGTATTTATTTTCCCTCTCAGATCATCCAACTTAGCTTGATCAATCGTCTTAATTATTTCGCCGCCTAAATGAAGGTATTCAGTAAGCTGTTTTTTTAACTGATCAGTGACGATAGAACCTCTGTAAAGTTGGAATGTGCCATCTGCATTTCTTGTTTCGATACGGATAACATCGGTTGCTTCCAATTGAATATTTCTTGCCCAGGTATTTTGGTTTAAATAGCTGTAGGCAGGTTTTTTATTCGTCAGTTCTGCAATATACTGATCATTTTTGATTAATACCATTTTTTGCCCTTCAAAAATATCATTTTGATAAGTTGTAAGAGCAATATTTATTCTATAATCAGAAAGAGAAATCGCATTAAACAAACGCATAGGTAATTTTTTATTTGTCTTATTATCATTTAACCAAATCTGCTCTGGTAATTTATTCAATTGTTCATTTTTTTCTCTTGTGGCGTCATCGATGCTAAATCCCCATTGCTCAAAATAAGGTGTCATATCATAACCAGTGATTGTGGAAACAGTTGTCATAAAATTCTGTATGCGCTCAGCGTCAGTTGAATAAGACAGCTGATTTTCACGATAATATTGGTGTAAAATAGGATAAAACTGATCACCAAATGTGTTTGATAATTGTCCAAAAAAGACCATTTTTAACTCGTTGCTTTGTTTTTCAAAGTCTTTGTCTTTTGAATTTAGATAGGAATGCATTTGCGGATAATGTTTATCTAGAGCACCTATTTTTCCAGTGACTTCTTTTTCAGCAGCCATTGAATAGATATTTACAGTGGATTCTGTTACTGATCCCCATTTCCAAGGACTTTGTTGTCTCTGATGGCCACTTTCATGCCAAATCCCCCAACCATTATTGGTTTGCAGTAATCTACTTATTGCTGCATCGCCATTAAAGCCCAGATATTCATTCGTTGCATACATATACATTTTAGATACTTCAATAAAATGTTGAAAATGTCGATCAGTATAATTCAGAGGATTGCCAGTATCACTAATTCCCGAAACACGATCTTGTGCTAATAAAAATTTGTCAAAATACTCCATCAGCTGTTTAGGATCTTTAAGATATTTTTTTGCTCGGGCATAGCTAACAGTGATCATTGCTTTATTACTCACTAGCTGTACGTCAGCAGCATCTGTTTGTTCTTCCATTTGTTTTTGAAAGTCACTGACACTCGTCGCGTTTAAATCAAAATAAGGCATCGAGCCTGTTGCTCCTGAAATCGTTACTAATGCGCTGCCGCTATCATTTGGATTTGTGATGTAGATAGCCCCGTCATTTTCTACAGCAATGACATTTTCCCCACGGTTTAAACGAACACGTTTTTCTGTGTTACGTGCAGGTGTTCCTATCACTAATTCAAGAGAATCTTGATCGCTCACATTGACGTGTAACATATCGCCTTTTTTTCCATATAATCCCGAAGCTTCTAAGCTAGAATAGCGTAGTGTTCGTAGCTGTCGTTTTTGTTCATTTGCAGCGTTTCCTCGACCTAAAAACACTTTACGTACTTCTTTTCGCTCAGAAGTCTGCAACGTTTTTGATTGAGTTTCAGCTGTTGCTTCTTTTGTTTCGTTTGACTCTTCTGCATATGTTTCGCTGTTTCCTAAAATGGCCAGAGAAAATAGCAGACAAACAGGTATCCATTTTTTCATTTTCTTCCTTCTTTCGTTTTTATTAAAGGGAATATTGTTCCCCAAAAAGCATCATACAGCAAAAAAAGAAAAAATAAAAGTATATATTGATAAATAATTATTTCTTTTAGAATTTTATTTTTATTTTTATATTATTTTCATGTTAAAAAATTAAACTTAAAATTATTTTGAAAGGAATGATAGATGACTGAAAAAAAGAGAGCTGAAAAAAATTATTTATCGCAGATTGTTTTTTTTTAGCCATAGTGATACACTTGTGATAAAGAGAACAAATTGTTCTTTAAATAGGAATGAAAGCGTTTTAAAAGAGGTGCGGAAATGGTCAATAACTTGCAGTTCACTCATATCAATGAGCAAGGGCAAGCACAAATGGTGGATGTTGGAGGAAAGCCTTCAACTGAAAGAACTGCGCGTGCTTATGGTGAGATCCATATGAAAAAAGAGACAGCTGAAGCAATTAAAAATCAGAACGTAAAAAAAGGAGAAGTACTTCAAGTAGCTAGAATTGCAGGAATCATGGCAGCGAAAAAGACGTTTGAGCTGATTCCGCTTTGTCATGTGCTTGCATTAACGAAATGTGAAATTGATTTTCAATGGAAATCAAAAGAGATTTTAGCTGTTGAATGTTTAGCTAAAACTGTTGGTATTACAGGTGTTGAGATGGAAGCATTAACTGGGCTTAATGTTACTCTGTTGACGATCTATGATATGTGCAAAGCGTTAGATCGTGAAATGATGATGACTAATATCGGTTTACTGGAAAAATCAGGCGGAAAAAGTGGTGTTTTCAAAAGAGATAGAAGTTAAATGCTGAGAGTAGGAAGGGCGCGGAGAAAATGAAAGATTCGTTTAATCGCGAAATTGATTATGTACGTTTATCTGTAACAGACCGTTGTGATTTGCGCTGCACATATTGCATGCCGGAAACTGGAATGTGTTTTTTGAAAAAAGAAGAAGTATTGAATCAAGAAGAGATTCTATTTTTGTTAAAAACACTGGCTGAACATGGAATCACAAAAGTCAAGATCACAGGTGGCGAACCTTTAGCAAGGAAAGACACAGTTGCTTTGATTGCTGAGATCAAGCAAATAAAAGGCATCGAAAAAGTGACGATGACAACGAACGGAATTCAACTAAAACGTTATGCACAAGCATTGAAAGAAGCAGGATTAGATGGATTGAATATCAGTATCGATACACTTGACCCAGTGGAATATCGAACGATCACGAGGATAGGTGAACTGAAAAGAGTTCTTGATGGACTGAATGAAGCGATCAATGTCGAATTACCCAATATAAAAATCAACACCGTTGCCAGAGGTGAGTTGACCGACCAAGAAATCATAGAAATAGCTGGATTAGCACAAAATGAAGCCCTTCATGTTCGTTTTATTGAACTGATGCCGATCGGTTTAGGAAAAGGCTGTCCTGGGAGAACGCAGGAAGAGCTTTTTTCTGTGATACAGTCAGAATATGGGCGATTAAATTCTTTTGAGCAACGTTTAGGGAATGGACCGGCAAGTTATTTTTCATTACCAGATTTTCAAGGCAAGATCGGATTTATTAGTGCATTAGGACATTGTTTTTGCGCTACGTGTGACCGTATTCGCATTACTGCGGATGGTAACCTCAAGACATGCCTGCATATGGATGAAGGCTGTTCTTTAAAACCAGCATTGACTGCACAAAATAAAGAGTTACTATTGACTCAGATTTTTTCAGCTATTCGAAAAAAACCAGAAAAACATCATTTTTTAGAAACTCAGGGAGATTCCCGTTTCATGTCACAAATTGGAGGATAAGACGATTATGGCTACAGGAGAAATTATTGGTATCAATATTAGTGAACGAAGAGGAACACAGAAAAAGGAGATTCCAGAAGTTGATTTAGTGAAAGGCTTTGGTTTAGCGGATGATGCTCATGGTGGAAATTGGCATCGGCAAGTCAGCTTATTGTCTTTTGAAAAAATTACTGAATTTAATGAGCGCGGGGCTCGCGTCGGCAATGGCGCATTTGGTGAAAACATTATTGTTTCAGGAATCGACTTACGTAGATTACCAGTAGGTACAAAAATTCAAATCGGGGATGCGTCTTTGGTCGTGACTCAAATCGGAAAAGAATGCCACAAGCATTGTCAGATCTATGCTCGTGTTGGAGACTGCATCATGCCTAGAGAAGGGATATTTGCAGTTGTCGTAGATGAAGGTCATATCAAAAAAGGTGATACGCTTGAAGTTGTATAGAGTGGGCATCATCACGCTCAGTGACAAAGGGGCGCAAGGACTGCGACAAGATGAGTCCGGGGATTTAATAGAAAAAATGCTGAAAGATCAATTTGAAATCATTGATCGAATCCTTATTCCAGATGAAAAAGAAACGTTGAAGCAAACCTTGATCGATTGTTGTTCGACATGTGAGTTGATTTTGACGACTGGCGGAACGGGATTGGGCGTGAGAGATATCACACCCGAAACGACAATGAGTATTGCAGATAAAGAAATTCCCGGAATCAGTGAAGGGATGCGTATGCTTAGTATCAAAAAAACACCGTTTGGTATGTTAAGCCGCGGCGTAGCAGTTCAACGAGATAAGACATTGATCATCAATCTACCAGGGAGTCCGAAAGCAGTGGACGAGATTTTAACTTATATTCAGCCGATTCTATCACATGCGCTAGATATTTTAACGGACCGTAAAACAGAGCACTAAATGGAGGAAAACGATGAAAGTTGTAAAAACGATCGATTCGGAAGGGTTGATCCTCTATCAAGATATTACCAAAATTATCAAAGGTGAGTTCAAAGGTGTTGCATTTTCAAAAGGGCATCAAGTGAAAGCGGAGGATATACCAGTTTTACTTTCATTAGGCAAAGAGCATTTATTTCTACAATCAGAAGAATCAGACTTGATCCATGAAAATGAAGCAGCAGCCTTTTTGTATCAGCTTTTGGCAGGAGCCTTTATGGAAGCTACACCTGTTTCAGAAGGGAAAATCGAAGTGATTGCAACGGTTGATGGCCTTTTGAAAGTCGACCGTGAAACCTTATTTAGATTAAACGCGATTCCTGGGATAGCTGCTGCTACGCTCCCTACGAATCAGAAAATAAGTGCAGGGCAAAAATTGGCTGGTACAAGGATCATTCCATTAGAAATTGATTCTGCTACTTTAGTTGAAGCAAAACAAGTAGTTGGAGAAACATCGATTTTATCTTTGCTTCCGTTTGAAAAAGTAACGATCGGCATTGTAACGACAGGCAGTGAAGTCTATAAAGGCTTGATCAAGGATGCATTTTTACCCGTTATTCAGGAGAAATTATCCGAATATCGAACAGCAGAAATCAAATTCCAAGAGATTGTCACTGATGATCCAACGCAAATCACTCAAGCAATCAATAAAATGATTGAAGCAGGAGCAGATATTGTTTTTTGTACTGGCGGGATGAGTGTTGATCCTGACGACCGAACGCCTTTAGCGATCAGGCAAACAGGAGCTGAAATCATTGCCCATGGAACACCTGTCTTACCTGGATCTATGCTGCTACTAGCTTATTTAGATGGCAAGACGATCGTGGGATTGCCAGGTGGCGTACTGTTTTCTAAGCAAACGGTTTTTGACTTGTTATTACCTCGAATCATTGCACAAGATAAACTATCAAAAAATGAAATTATCGCTTTGGGTTACGGCGGGTATTTATAATAATTTATTTAGGAGGAAAAAATGAAACAACAAAAAAAGGTTTGTGTCATTAGTTGGATAGTTGCAGTATTCCTGATCGTATCTGCCTGCACAGCTAATGACCAAAAAAAAGAAAGCAAAACTAGCTCCGACAGTCAGACACAGGAGCACCATTTATTGATTGCTGCAGCGGCAAGTTTAGAGACAGTCATGGAAAAGCAAATCATTCCAGCATTCGTCAAAGAGCATCCAAATACAACAATTGAGGGAAACTACGACAGCTCAGGTAAATTGCAGACTCAAATCGAAAAAGGCTTAGAAGCGGATATTTTCTTTTCTGCCGCCACGAAACAGATGGAGGCATTGATCGAACAAAAGTTAGTGAATGAAAAAAGTGTGGTTCCATTGCTCCAAAATCAATTAGTGTTGATCGTTCCAGAGGCATCTGATGTGGATTGGAAATCATTTAACGATGTGAAAAAGGCTGAAACAATTGCAGTGGGCGATCCAGCTAGTGTTCCAGCCGGCCAATATGCTGAAAAGGGATTAAAAGCAACTGGAGATTGGGATTATGTTAAGGCACATGCGAGTTTTGGCACGAATGTCACAGAAGTATTGAATTGGGTCGCAGAAGGTAGTGCTCAAGCAGGGCTTGTTTATGCAACAGATGCGGCTTCGACAGACAAAGTCAAGGTTGTTGCAGTTATGCCGGAAAAAACACTGAATGAGCCGATTATTTATCCAGTGGGCATAGTATCAAATTCAAAGGAAAAAGAGACAGCTGAACGCTTTATGAAGTTTTTAGAAAGTGAAGAAGTGGCAAAATATTTTGAAGAGACAGGGTTTATTATTAATAAGTAGGTGAATGCTATGGATCTTAGCCCAATCTTTATTTCATTTAGAACAGCAATTGTTGCGATTATTGTTACGTTTTTTAGTGGGACTATTATTGCTTATATCGTTTTCCGTCTAAAAAATCGTCCTCTTAGGATCGTTCTCAATAGCTTATTCACCTTACCGCTGGTGTTACCGCCAACGGTTTTTGGTTTCTTTTTACTTGATATATTCGGGGTTCAGCAGCCGATCGGGAAATTTTTATTGGATTTTTTTGCAGTAAAAGTTGTCTTTTCTTGGGAAGCAACGGTGATTGCAGCTGTTGCCGTGTCGTTTCCATTGATGTATCGTTCAGCCATCGCAGCATTTGAACAGGTCGATAAAGATTTGTTCTTTGCAGCACAAACACTGGGCTTTTCAGAAGGAAAGGTATTCTTCAAAATTGCGTTGCCTTTAGCACTACATGGTCTTTTAGCTGGTGGCATTTTAGCTTTTGCCAGAGGGTTAGGTGAATTTGGTGCAACGACAATGCTTGCAGGAAATATTGCAGGAAAAACGCGAACCTTACCATTAGCTATCTATTCGGCGGTAGCTGCAGGAGACTGGTCATTGGCGCAGAAATATGTGTGGATCATTCTCATAATCTGTTTAGTGATTCTTTTTCTAGCTGAATTTTTCAATCGAAAATCATGGAGGAGCAACGTATGAAGCTGATGGTCGATATTCAAAAAAAATTACGTACACATACGTTAGCAGCCTCTTTTGAAATCGAAGCAACGACCTTAGGAATCTTAGGGGCTTCTGGTTGCGGAAAAAGTATGCTGCTGAAATGTATTGCTGGAATCGAAACGCCGGATTCAGGGCGGATTCAACTTGGGGAGCGAATGTTGTTTGATAAAGAGTTGAAGATAAACGTAGCACCGCAAAAGCGAAAAGTTGGTTTATTATTCCAGCAATACGCCTTATTTCCACATTTGACAGTATACAAAAATCTAAGTAGTGTAACGAAAAATAAGCGGTTGATTGCAGAATTACTGGAATTATTTCATTTAGAAACTATTCAAAATAGTTACCCCAACCAGATTTCTGGAGGACAAAAACAACGGGTGGCTTTGGCGCGGATGTTAGCAGCAGAACCAGATTTGTTGTTACTGGATGAGCCGTTTTCTGCATTGGACACATCTTTGAAAGAGGAACTCCAGCTAGAACTTCAAAATCGATTATCAGATTTTGCCAGAAATGTATTGATCGTTAGCCATAGTTTAGATGAGCTGTTTCGCTTATGTCCTAAACTGATGATCATGACCGAAGGAGCGTGTTTGCAAGGAGAAACAGACACCTTGTTTAGACAAGCGCAAACTGTTGCAGCCGCAAAGTTGACAGGCTGTAAAAATATTTTCCCGATAAAACGACTAGATGCGCATACCGTTTTAGTGACAGGCTGGTCTGTGCCATTGACTGTGGCACAAGAAGTATTGCCGCAACATTCTCATATTGGGATCAGAGCCCATGATTTCTTATTGAATATTTCTGGAATCAATCAATTAGACGTATCCTATGGATTTTCACAGCAAACACCTTTTGAACAAAGTAGTTGGTTTTCTCATAAAGATACGAAGCTTTGGTGGAAAGGCAGTAAGGAAGTGGCCGTTGATCAGGTAAAACAACTGACGGTGAAACCAGAAGCGATCATGTTGTTGACAGAGTGAAGAGCAAAAAACGAAGGTTTTATACTTCGTTTTTTTATTGGAGCAAAGTAATAATTAAATGCTGTAAGAAGAAAAGCTTGCCATTCACTCAAATTGATGTTATTATTACTTCTCTTAAAACGAAATGATTACGATTTGCAGAAAGGAGATAAGAATATGGCTAAAAAATCAAAGATTGCCAAAGCAAAACAGCAACAAGCATTGGTCGAAAAATATGCGGAACTGCGACAAGAATTAAAAACCAATAAAGATTACGCAGCATTGGCAAAATTACCCAAAGATTCAAACCCAAATCGCTTAAAAAATCGCGATTTGATCGATGGACGACCAAGAGCTTATATGCGCAAATTTGGCATGTCACGGATCAATTTTAGAACGCTAGCACATGCAGGGCAAATTCCCGGCGTACATAAAGCTAGCTGGTAATAGAACGCTTTTGGGGGAGAAACAATGGAAAAACAAGACATTTCAAGCGCACGCAGAAGATTAAAATGTACCAATCGAAAGACACGTAAACGTGCGTTGAAAATCATTCAGCAGTATAAGCGGGAGAAAAGAAATCGTATGATTATCTTAAACACTACTAATGTAACCAATAGTTAAGGAAGAAAATGACTTTTTCTTCTATAAAAAAGTAAAGCATTCCAAGGGGAAGCTTTACTTTTTTTTCGTCTAAGCATAAAATATTAGAGAATGTGTTTAGGGAAAAGAAAAGGGAGAACGTTGTGAAGAAAAAAATACAAATATTCAAGAAAAAATCGGTCCACTATCCACTGATCGTGATCGGGCTGCTCCTGCTGGTAGTTATCAGCAATCTATATCTGCAATGGTGTCAAAATGAATTATCTACGGATTTAATGCTAAAATTTGCCTTTTCTTGGCATACAGAAAAATTTATCTTAGGCTGCTTGGTTTTACTGGTATTCTTGCTATTCTTAATAAGTCTAGCTGGCTCTTTTCTACTAGGAAGTGTTCTTTATGCCATAACGATCGCTATTTTAGGGTTTGCAGATTATCAGAAGATGTTTTACCGGACAGAGCCTATTTATCCTGATGATCTAAAAATGATCACCGAATTCGGGCTGCTAAGAGAAATGATCGGAACCGTTCCTTTTATTGTGATCGTACTGATTGCAGCGATCGCCCTAGTCTTTTTTTGTCGAGCAATCTACAAAAGTCGCTTATTATCGAAAAAAATGCAAATCGTTCGTGTGACCGGCTTGATCGTCACGATTGGCTTATTGGTATATATCAGTGATTTCAATAATCCAAATAATCTCTTACGCAAGCAATATGACAAAACGGCTTTATGGATCCCGTATAGCCAAAAAATGAATTACTATAATACAGGCTTTATAGGCGGCTTTTTATTTAATTTAAAAGTCGAAGCGATGGATGAGCCAGACAATTACTCTAAAAAAACGATCACAGAAATCACCGAGAAATACAACAAACAAGTCACAGCAATAAAAGATGCTGAAGAAGAACAACCGAACATTATTTTTGTGATGAGCGAAAGCTTTTCTGATCCGCAACATCTAGCAGGAGTAACCGCAAATAAGAACCCACTAAAAGATTATTATGAAGTAGCGGATAAGACCTATAGCGGCCAAATGCTGTCTCAAAATTATGGTGGTGGAACAGCCAATATCGAATTTGAAGCATTGACCAGCTTCTCAATGGAGCTATTCAATCCGCAAATGACGACACCGTATACCATGTTAGTACCTAAAATGGATGAGGTTCCGTCGATTGTTTCCTTGTTGAAAAATCAGGACTATCGAGCAACAGCGATCCATCCATACAATACCTCAATGTATAAGCGTAAAGATGTCTATAACGTGTTAGGTTTTGATCAGTTTATTAGTGAAGATACGATGAAGTATAAAGAAAAACTGCAAAACAATCCCTACATTTCAGACCAATCCGCGTATAAAGAAGTTCTTGATCTTCTAAAAGACGATCAGCAACCGCAATTTGTCCATCTGGTAACGATGCAAACTCATATGCCTTACAGTGATAAATATACTAATATAGAGTATTCATCTCAAGGGCAAGGAAATAAAACAGCGATCGATAGCTACATGCAGGATATTGCCTATAGCAGTGCTGCATTGAAAGAATTTACTGAGGAATTGAAAAATGTCAAACGACGAACCTTAGTTGTTTTTTGGGGCGATCATTTGCCAAGTATCTATTCAGATGAAATCAAAGAAATGAACGATGAGGTAATGATGCATCAAACAGAATTCCTGATGTATGATACGCAAGGATCACTACGTGAACAAAAAACACAGGATGCGATCTCAAGTCTTTTTTACTTCGCACCAACGTTGTTCGATCAAAGTAATTTACAGATGACTGGTTTTTATCAATTGCTAAGCCAACTTGAAAAACAAGTACCAGCATTTGAAAAAAGCTTCTATTATACAAATGGGAACTGGAACAAGACGTTGAAACTGAATAAAGAACAAGAAGAGCTTTATGAAGATTATCGAATGATTCAGTATGACATCGTTTCGGGCGAGCAATATAGCTTAAAAAAAGATTTTTTTGATTAACCTTTAAAAGGAGTATAAAATGAGCTTTAAAAAGAAAGATAATCAAGTTTACTACAATCCAATTCGCCGAGCGATCTTGAATCATCAAATGATCCAGCCTGGTGATAAAGTGGCGATTGGGATGAGTGGTGGAAAAGACAGCACGAGTTTATTGTATTTTCTAGATATGATCAGCAAACAAAAGCGTTTAGGCTTTGAATTTGAAATCGTACCAATTACTTTGGCGATGGGCTTTGATGTGGATATTGCACCGATGCAGGCATTTGTTGAAGAGCTAGGTTATACACTAGATGTTGTTCCTACAAATATTGCTCAGGTCGTTTTTGATATTCGAGAAGAACGTTCTCCGTGTTCATTATGTGCAAAATTACGACGAGGTATCTTATATAATCGAGCAAAAGAATTAGGTTGTAATAAAGTCGCTTTAGGACACCATTTAGATGATGCGATCGAAACGTATTTCATGAACTTCTTTTTCCATGGGCAGCTGGCAAGTTTTGAACCGAGAAGTTATTTGTCTAAAACAGATATCACACTGATTCGTCCGCTACTTTATATAGAAGAAAAAGAGATCATTCGTTTTGTTAAGAGAGAAGAGTTACCAGTGATCTTCAATCCTTGCCCAGTAGATAAGAAGACTAAACGCGAGGAAATCAAGCAGGTCGTCACGAATTTATCACAGAGCTATCCTGATCTTCGCGAGAAGTTTATCATGGGGATGGAGCAAGGAGTGACGGAAAACTTTTGGACGAAAACGATGTCAGTTTCTGAAGAGAAGTTATTCAAATAGTTTCTGTTGCTGTATGTTTCTATAATTAGTGAAAATATACCTGTTCTGAAAATTTTTCTGAAAATCAATACGATTTCATTTGAAAAACACTAAAAGAACAGGTATAATTAATTTCAGCAATAATTATTGGCGATCGTACCTCAAAGATCACCATCATATTATTTCATGAGGGAGTAACTGGCGGCATTAGCTGCGACAACATCACCAACTCCGAAAGAAATTTCTGGTGTTGTCTTAATCAGTGAGACTTATGTATGTTCTATTTAGGTAGCATACAGAGGTCTATTTTTTTTCGTTTTTGCTACGAACTAGCTTCTCTTTTAGAGGGTCTAATACGTGTTCGTTTCGCTATTATGAAGTAAAATAGATGTAAGTAGCTGCAAATTACAGAGGAGGAAGAACATGTCAGAAGAAAAAAAGGTTCAATTAGCTGAAGCATTTTATACTCAGCCGGAAGCAACAGTTCTGGAAAAAATGGGTACGACTGCTGAAGGTCTAACGGACCAAGAGGCTAAAAAAAGGTTAGAGAGTTACGGAGCAAATGCTCTGGATGAAGGGAAAAAGAAATCGATCGTCGTAAAATTCTTTGAACAATTTAAAGATTTTATGATCATCGTATTACTATTTGCTGCAGTGATTTCAGCGGTATTCTCACATGATGTCGTGGATTCGATCATCATCTTACTCGTTGTTGTATTGAATGCGATCTTCGGTGTGATCCAAGAAGCCAAAGCAGAGCAAGCGATCGAAGCACTAAAAGAAATGTCTTCACCAAATGCGAACATTCGTCGTGATGGACATGTGATCACAGTCAAAAGTGATGAATTAGTACCAGGAGATATCGTCTTATTAGAAGCTGGCGACGTAGTGCCGGCAGATTTACGTTTATTAGAAGCAGCTAGCTTGAAAATTGAAGAAGCAGCTTTGACAGGTGAATCAGTTCCAGTTGAAAAAGAAGCAACTGTTTTAGAAGGTACGCCAGAAGATATCGGTATCGGCGATCGTATCAATATGGCTTATTCGAACAGCAACGTAACGTATGGCCGTGGGATGGGTGTAGTTGTCGGTACTGGTATGAATACAGAGGTCGGTAAAATCGCCGGCATGCTAGCTAACGAACAAGAAACAGAAACACCATTGAAACAAAACTTGAATCAATTAGGTAAAATGTTGACGATCGCGATCTTAGTGATCGCTGCAATTATGTTTGTTGTTGGAATGATGAACGGTCGAACATGGATCGATATGTTATTAACGTCGATTTCACTTGCTGTTGCTGCGATTCCAGAAGGATTACCAGCAATCGTTACGATCATCTTAGCGTTAGGAACACAAAAAATGGCGAAGAAAAATGCAATCGTGCGTAAACTTCCAGCCGTTGAAACATTAGGTAGTACAGATATCATTTGTTCAGATAAAACAGGAACGTTGACATTAAACCAAATGACTGTTGAAGCGTTATATACAGATAACAAAGTCGCTGCTGCAACAGAAGATGTAGCGCTGGACAATATGGCTTTAAAAATCATGAACTATACAAATGACACAAAATTTGCTCAAGATGGTACATTGATCGGAGATCCAACAGAAACAGCGTTAGTTCAATTCGGTTTAGATCACGGCTTTAATGTCACAGAAAAAGTAGCAGCAGAACCTCGTGTGGCTGAGATTCCATTTGACTCTGACCGTAAACTGATGACAACTGTTCACCAATTGGCTGATGGAAAATTCTTAGTTGCAGTCAAAGGTGCGCCGGATGAATTACTAAAACGCTGTGATCAAGTTTTATTAAATGGTCAAACAACAGCTTTAAATGATCAAGAACGCAAAGAAATTTTAACAAACAATACAAAAATGGCTAAACAAGCCTTACGTGTTTTAGGTATGGCATATAAATTTGTAGATGCAGTTCCAGCTGAAATGGACTCAGAGGTTGTTGAACAAGGGTTAGTATTTGCTGGTCTAGTTGGTATGATCGACCCTGAACGTAAAGAAGCAGCAGAAGCAGTTAAAGTGGCCAAAGAAGCCGGCATTCGTCCAATCATGATCACAGGAGACCACAGAGATACAGCTGAAGCAATCGCTGCTCGTCTTGGTATCATCAAAGAAGGCGACGATGATGCAGTCATCACAGGTGCTGAATTAAATGAGTTATCTGATGAAGCTTTTGCAAAAGTTGTCGAACATTATTCAGTGTATGCGCGTGTATCACCTGAACATAAAGTTCGTATCGTTAAAGCATGGCAGCAAGAAGGTAAAGTGGTAGCCATGACAGGTGATGGAGTGAATGATGCACCAGCTTTGAAAGCGGCTGACATCGGTATTGGTATGGGGATCACTGGTACAGAAGTATCGAAAGGCGCTTCAGATATGGTGTTGGCGGATGACAACTTCTCTACGATCATTGTAGCAGTTGAAGAAGGACGTAAAGTCTTCTCTAATATCCAAAAAACGATCCAGTATCTACTTTCAGCGAACTTAGGGGAAGTCTTGACACTCTTTATTGCAACGATGCTTGCTTGGGATACCTTGTTACCAGTCCATTTATTGTGGATCAACTTAGTAACAGATACCTTCCCAGCGATCGCTTTAGGAGTCGAGCCTGCAGAACGTGATGTGATGAGTCATGCGCCTCGTGGGAAGAAATCAAACTTCTTCTCTGGCGGTGTAATGAGCAGTGTGATCTATCAAGGGATCGCACAAGGTGCCTTGACATTGATCGTTTACAAGATGGCCATCGAGTTCCCAGCACATACAGCGGCAAATATGCCAAATCTAACTGCTCAAGCATTGTATGACTTACAGCATGGTGATGCGTTAACAATGGCTTTTGCAACATTAGGATTGATCCAATTGTTCCACGCGTTTAACGTAAAATCAATTTACCAATCGATCTTCAAAGTTGGTTTGTTCAGAAACAAATCATTCAACTGGGCGATCTTAGTATCATTCTTATTACTAGCGGCTACGATCGTGATTCCAGGATTCAATGATTTGTTCAGCGTAACATCATTAGATGCATACCAATGGGCAATCGTTGCTGGAACGTCATTTGCGATTATCCCAATTGTTGAGATTGTAAAATTTGTTCAACGAAGAATGGGTAAAGGGGTATAAAAATAAAAAAAGATAGCCGAACATTCGGCTATCTTTTTTTATACCATTAAGTATCGTAACTCAAAGAAAAATTTAAGGTCAAAATAAGTCAAAAAAGTGGACAAATTTTCAGATTACGGTATTATTAAAGATAGATATTTAGCTTTAAAATATGGAGGTCATTCATTATGAACTATTTAGATGAAAATGAAGAAACAGAAGAAAAGCAACAACCAAATGCGTTTATGAAAAAACTTTTTGAAGAACGTACGATTTTGATCTATGGTGAAATCAACCAAGACTTAGCGAGAGAAGTCACTTCACAATTGCTTTTGCTTGCAGCGATGGGCGATGAACCAATCAAGATTTTTATTAATAGCCAAGGTGGGCATGTGGAAGCTGGAGATACAATCCATGATATGATCAAATTCGTGAAACCTGAAGTGATCGTTGTTGGAACCGGCTGGGTAGCAAGTGCAGGGATTACGATTTATCTAGCAGCTGAAGCGAAAAATAGATACAGCTTGCCGAACACACGCTATATGATCCATCAACCAGCTGGCGGTGTTCAAGGTCAAAGTACTGAAATTCAGATCGAAGCTAAAGAAATCATCCGCATGCGCGAACGTGTGAACCGTTTGATCGCTGCTGCGACTGGACAAACCTATGAGAAAATTGCCAAAGATACAGACCGTAATTTCTGGATGTCTGCTGAAGAAGCAAAAGATTATGGGATGGTATCTAAGATCATCGATACAAGCGATGAAATTAAGTAAAATAAGAGCGAACTGCAAGTACAAGTGACTTGCAGTTTTTTTATCAAAATGATTAGAAAAAAGCTGTTTTGAAAGATTCTTCTTGTCATCACCCTATGAAAAAGTGTAAAATTAGGTGACTATCAAAAGAAAGTAGGAAAGAATTTGAAACCAAATTTAGGTTATTATGTACAGAATATCAATGATATTGTGAAAGAAACAGAAGAAGTCGGCGAGAAAATGAACGATTATTATGAAGAAGTTCGTAAGGCAATCGACGAAGATAAAGTAACAGAGTTAGCACCAGAGCGCATTGTTGAAATCCAACGTATTTTCCAAGACGGAACAAAAGAATACGAAGCAATGCTGAGCAAAGTTACTCAATTACGTCCACCAGCACGTGTAATGGGTATCCATAAAAAATTTGAACGCTCTTATATTGAATATTTAGCTGGCTGTAATGAAATGATTCTCTCTTTAGATCCAGAAAAAGGGATCGATGTTGACTTATTCAACGCTTCTGAAGAAAAACAAGATAAGGCAACAGATGATATCTCATTTGCAATCACTCGAATGAGTAATCTTTTGTTAAAAAAATAAAAAAATAAAGGAAATATTGACAAAAAGAAATTGTATTTAATTTCGTTTTAACGTTATTTTTAGTGGACAATAAAAATAATTTGTTGTATTATATATTCATACCAACAACAACCTTTTTATTTTTCATTTTACTCTTATTGAGTAATACTCCTTTTCCATCGGTCAATTAGACCGGTGGTTTTTTTATTGTATTATCATTTAATCCAGAATATAATATAGAAAATATTTTTTGTATTATACTGTTTTTAAAAAATGGAAGTTATTTTATGAAAATAAAAAAATATATGAATCATAAAAAAGATGAGATAAAACATTTTTGTTTTATCCCATCTTTTAATTTTAAAGAAATAGTTCTATCAATTTTCTACATTTCGAACATAGTCATCAAAATACTGAACAAGATCAGCTTTGATTTTTTGATATTCTTCTTCTGTGTATTCACGTTCTTCGATCGATCCATTAAAAAATGGAATCTCCAACTCCTCGCGCAAGCGATCCAATACTTCGCTTTGATCCATTTGTGCACCTTCTTTATTTGTTGTCTTCTCTATTATAAAACATTAAAATCATTCGTCAACTGCTCAAAAGCATCCTTCATCGCAGATAACTTACTATAAAGAAGTGCGCTGTTATCATCTTCAAGGAAAAAAACTTGTTTCAATTCAAAGTAGAACTCTTCAAACGCAGTAAAAAAGGGCTGAACTGCATCGGAAGAAATCTCATCATTACTAATATAAAAAATCCGGATACTATGATAGTAGGTAAAAACCTCATTGATATTCAAAAGAATACGAGATTCTTCAGGCCGTGGACGGCTAGTGACTAGATCATACAAAGAAAGGCTCTTTGTATGGATTTCTGACAAATAAGATAAAAGAAAATCCACTTTTTCAATATGTTCTGACATTCGATCGACCTCCAATTTATTTAAGTATAATAAAAAATGAGTAGAAAGAGAAACAGGAACCCTTATTTGAACCTAATTAATTTTGATCAATAAATTTAATATGAAAAAATGTTGACAAATAAATGAGTATGTTCTAATATTGATTCAATATCAAAACTCATTGAAAAGAAGAGTACACAAAAAAACATTTATTCAGCAAAGATTTTTGCTGAAGCGAGAGAGCTTTCGGATGGTGGAAGAAAGTAATGGACATTTGTCGAAAATGATCTTGGAGAGGAAAAATCAATCTGATTTTTACGGCTGCTACCGTTAACAACGCACCAAATCATAAAGTGATTTATTGTTTGGCTTGAGATGGAAATGATTTTCCAATAAAGGTGGTACCGCGATCATCGCCCTTTACTAGCATAGGCTGGTGGAGGGCTTTTTGCTTTTCATCACTACGACTGGCTACGCCAGAGTAGATGATGAAAAGTACTTGGCGACCAAAGGGAGCGAAGTGTCCATACTAGGAATCACCCAACGCTTGAATCCAATCTAAAAGAGGGAGAACAATTCCAAAAAGAGTCAACGAAGAGTAGATGATTAACAGTACTTGGCGACTAAAGGGAGCGAAGTATCCATACTAGGAATCACCCAACGCTAGAATCCAACCCCAAAGAGTGGGAACAACTCCAAAAAGAGCCAACAAAGAGTAGATGGTGAACAATACTTGGCAATTAAAGAGAGCGAAGTCACCCTACTAGTGAATCACCCAATCCCCTCTAAATTGATCATGGAAAGTCAAAGGACCACAACCAGTTCAGCTAAATCAATCGAAAACAATAAATGATGCTGAAAAAGAAAAATCAGAATGAATAACTCTCTGTGAGCGTCAAAATCACAAAAGACAGCGAAGTGCCAAATTTAAAGTATCAGGTGTCGGATTTTCTACTAACAGATCTGACAATCGATGGAAATTCTTTTCAATGAGGACAATCCAGAAAGAGGTGGTCATTGTGCAAGAAGGTGACATGTGCAGCAAACGAATAGAATCAACTAAAATTAAACGAAAAGGAATGAAGCATAATGACAAACCAAAACTATCACTTTGAAACCATCCAAATTCACGGAGGACATACCCCCGATAAAGACACGAACTCTAGAGCGGTACCAATTTATCAAACAACCTCCTATACATTTGATGATACGCAAGATGCAGCAGAAAAATTTGCCTTATCAAAAGCTGGCAATATCTATACACGGATCACCAATCCGACGACGGCTGTATTAGAAGATCGGTTGAATGAATTAGAAGGTGGTGTGGGGGCTGTAGCTGTTGCGTCAGGAACAGCAGCAATCACTTATGCCATTCAAAACCTTGCCAGCAGCGGTGATCATATTGTCTCTGCTTCAACTCTTTATGGTGGAACCTTCAATTTGTTTGCCCATACGTTACCTGAATTTGGCATCACAACAACTTTTGTTGATCCAGATGAATTGGCTAATTTTGAGGAAGCGATCAAAGAAAATACGAAAGCGATTTTTGTTGAAACGATCGGAAATCCTAGTACGAATGTTGCAGACATTGAAGCAATCGCAGATATTGCTCACAAGCACGAGTTACCACTGATCGTCGATAATACCTTTGCTACCGCTTATCTAAATCGTCCGTTTGATTTCGGTGCAGATATCGTCGTTTATTCGGCAACGAAATTCATTGGTGGACATGGTGTTGCTTTAGGCGGTGTGGTGATCGATTCCGGAAAATTCAATTGGGCGAATGGAAAATTTCCTAAATTGGTCGATCCTGATCCAAGTTATCATGGCTTGTCTTATACTAAGGATGTTGGTGCAGCAGCTTTTATTACTCGTTTACGCGTGTCATTACTAAGAGATACAGGAGCCGCAATTTCGCCATTCAATAGTTTCTTGCTGATTTTAGGCTTAGAAACACTTTCCTTGAGATTAGAACGTCATGTAGAAAATGCTCAAAAAGTCGCGGAATTCTTAGTGAAACATCCGAAAGTCGATTGGGTCAACTATCCTGGATTGCCTGATAATAAATATCATACCTTAGCTGAAAAGTATTTGCCGAAAGGAGCGGGATCGATTTTTACATTTGGTGTCAAAGGCGGAGCAGAAGCTGGGAAAAACTTGATCAATCATGTGGAACTATTTTCTTTATTGGCAAATGTCGGTGATGCAAAATCATTGATCATCCATCCAGCATCAACCACACATTCCCAATTAAGCGAAGAAGAACTGAAGGTCTCAGGAACTTCTCCAGAATTGATTCGCTTATCGATCGGTATCGAGAATGTTGAGGATATTCTATCAGACTTAGAACAAGCTTTAGCGAAAATCTAAACATAAACACTTGATACAGAAGCTTTTCCTTTTGTATCAAGTGTTTTTTAGAAAGGCAGATAAGGTAGAATAGTCGATTCTTAAAAAAATTCTCATAAAACTATTGACTTTGATAGAAAAGTTCTGTATCTTTATGACTATAGTTTGAATTATTCAAAAATTCTGACAATAAAGGATGTTGACGATCATGAACAAAAAAATTACAACAATTACATTCTTATTATTAGTGAAGGACTCATCACACTGATTTTTAGAAGCGAGCAAACAAGCTGCTTTTTCTATCAGAAGTTGAGAGTCCTGTTTTCGCATTGCATGAACGGGATGACAAGCATCCCATATCGTGGGATGCTTTTTTGTTGCAAGACACAGCGATTGCTTGCAGAGCTGATGTCGCGCAATACTTGGCGAACGAAGAGAGCGAAGTTTCATTCGTACAAAGATACAGCGATTGCTTGCAGAGCTGATGATACACAATACTTGGCGAATAGAATGAGCGAAGTTTCCATCAGTAAGTAGCCAAAGTTAAAAAAGCAAAAACAACCACTCAGTAAGAACGTATCAAACTAAAAACTAACACTAAAAAATGAAGAGGCAATTTATCAGAAAGGATGTATGAAAAATGAAACAGATTCAATTCTTCGACACAACACTACGGGATGGCGAACAAACGCCAGGTGTAAATTTCAACACAAAAGAAAAAGTCCAAATTGCTAAACAATTAGAAAAATGGGGAATAGATACGATCGAAGCCGGCTTTCCGATCGCTTCTGTGGGTGATTTTGAAGCTGTCAAAGCCATTGCAGAAAATGTAGAAAAAATGACGGTTGCGGGGTTAGCTCGTTGTCAAAAAGCGGATATCGACCGCGCTCATGAAGCCCTTCAACATGCTAAGCATCCGCAAATCCATGTATTTTTAGCGACAAGCCCTGTTCATATGGAATATAAGCTGAAAATGACACCAGATGAAGTGATCAGTTCAATCAAAGAACATGTCAGTTATGCCAAAACCAAGTTTGACAAAGTTCAATTTTCTCCGGAAGATGCCACACGAACAGAAAAGGACTTCCTATTAAAAGCAGTTCAAACAGCGATCGATGCTGGTGCGACGATCATCAATGTTCCTGATACAGTTGGTTACTCTAATCCTTCCGAATACGGCGCGTTGTTCAAGTTTTTGATCGAGAATATCCAAAGTGATCAAGAAATCATTTTTTCTTCCCATTGTCATGATGACTTAGGAATGGCGACAGCCAATGCACTTGCTGCGATCGAAAATGGCGCACGTCGTGTAGAAGGAACAGTGAACGGCATTGGTGAACGTGCAGGAAATACTGCGCTTGAAGAAGTAGCTTTGGCTTTGTATATCAGAAAAGACTTTTATCAGGCAGAAAGCATGATCACATTAAATGAAACGAAACGTACCAGTGATTTGGTCAGCCGTTTATCTGGTGTAGCTGTACCCAGAAATAAAGCGATTATCGGAGCGAATGCCTATGCACACGAATCAGGGATTCATCAGGATGGTGTGCTAAAAAATCCTGATACGTATGAAATCATCACCCCATCATTGGTTGGCGTCAATGAAAACTCATTGCCGCTTGGTAAGTTATCTGGGCGTCATGCCTTTGCCGCTAAAATGGAGACATTAGGTTACCAGCTAACAGATGATGAACTAAAAGATGCCTTCAAACGATTTAAATCACTTGCTGATAAAAAGAAACAAGTAACAGAAGATGACCTCATTGCGTTGATGGTCGGTCAAAGCCAAGAATCAAATGACACTTATCGGTTGGAGCGAGTACAGTTGCAATACGTTTCTGACGGTAGTCAAGGGGCAATTGTTTCCATCGATACAGGGGAAGAAGCAAAAACAGAATCGGCGATCGGCTCAGGGAGTATTCAAGCGATCTATAATTCGATCGATAAAATCTTCGGCCAAAAACCAGATTTAAAAGAATATTACATTAAATCAGTCACAGGCGGGGAAGATGCTCAAGCAGAAGTCCACGTGACCTTAGCCGATCAAGAAAACACACATTATAACGGCATCGGTATCGATTTTGACGTACTGCAAGCATCGGCAAAAGCGTATGTCAAAGCAAGTGAACAATTTCAAAAAGAAGTGGGGAAAGCCTAATGAGTAAAAAAATCATTGCCTTGCCGGGAGACGGCATTGGTGCAGAAATCATGGATAGTGCGTTAACGATTTTAGAGGAGATCATGGTTCAAGAGAACTTAGAATTTGATATCGAGCGTTTTGCTTTTGGCGGCGCTGGAATCGATCAAAAAGGAGATCCTCTGCCTGAAGAAACGCTGGAAGCCTGTAAAAAAGCAGATGCGATTTTGCTTGGTGCGATCGGCGGACCGAAATGGGACAACGTTCCAAAACGTCCAGAACAAGGGCTATTGGCATTAAGAAAAGCGTTAGGACTATTTGCCAATATTCGTCCAATTTCTGTGCCGGATGCAGTGGTTCATTTATCTCCATTAAAAGAAGAAAATGTTCGCGGCGTCGACTTTGTTGTCGTACGTGAGTTGACAGGCGGTATCTATTTTGGCGAAAAACAATTAGGTGACACAGAAGCATCAGATCTTTGTACTTATTCAAAGGCAGAGATCCAAAGAATCATCCGCAAAGCGTTTGAAATCGCTCGTACAAGAAATAAAAAAGTAACTTCTGTTGATAAAGCCAATGTACTATCTACCAGTAAATTGTGGCGTCAAACAGCGGAAGAAGTGGCAGCAGAATTTCCGGATTGCACGTTGGAGCATCAGCTTGTCGACTCTGCGGCGATGGTCATGATCCAAAGACCAAAACAATTTGATGTGATCGTGACAGAGAATCTGTTTGGCGATATTTTAAGTGATGAAGCGTCAGTCATCCCTGGTTCACTAGGAATGATGCCAAGTGCTAGTCATAGTGAAACGGGTCCTTCATTATATGAACCGATTCACGGATCAGCGCCAGATATTGCCAATCAAAATAAAGCCAATCCGATGTCGATGATTTTATCTGCGGCGATGATGCTTCGTCAGTCATTTGGGTTAGAACGATCAGCGCTAAAAATCGAAGCTGCTTGTGACCGTGTCATGAATCAAGGGATTTTAACAACAGATCTTGGCGGTAAAGCGACTACGACTGAATTTACAGAAGCGGTATTAACAGAATTGAGAGGTGCTTAATATGGGAAAAACACTATTTGATAAGCTTTGGGAACAACATGTGGTCAGCGGGAAAGAAGGCGAACCGCAGCTGCTTTATATCAATCTTCATTTGATTCACGAAGTGACGTCGCCGCAAGCATTTGAAGGATTGAGAGAAGCGGGGCGGAAAGTCCGTCGACCAGATCGCACATTTGCTACGATGGATCATAATGTTCCAACAAAAGATATCTTCAATATCACAGACCTAGTAGCAAAAAAACAAATCGAAGCACTTCAAAAAAACTGTGACGAATTCGACATCACACTATGTGATAACGGCAGCGACCGTCAAGGGATCGTTCATATGATTGGTCCGGAAACTGGCTTGACTCAGCCGGGAAAAACGATCGTTTGTGGTGATTCTCATACCGCAACACACGGTGCTTTTGGTGCATTAGCTTTTGGGATCGGGACAAGTGAAGTCGAACATGTTTTTGCCACACAATGTATTTGGCAAAATAAGCCCAAATCGATGGGCGTGAAAATCACAGGAAAATTAGCAAAAGGCGTGTATGCAAAAGATATCATCCTAGCGTTGATCGCAAAATACGGAGTTGATTTCGGTGTCGGCTATGCTGTTGAATTCTATGGCGAAACGATCGAAAGCCTGACAATGGAAGAACGAATGACGATTTGTAACATGGCGATCGAAGGTGGTGCGAAAATGGGGATGATGGCGCCGGATGAAAAAACCTTTGAGTACGTGCGCGGTAGAGAATATGCGCCGGAAGATATGGAAGCAGCGATCGCGGATTGGAAAAAACTGCCAAGCGATCCTGATGCTGTGTACGATGTGGATCTAGAATTGAATGCAGATGAACTTGTGCCATATATTACTTGGGGCACAAACCCGGAAATGGGCATTCCAGTTACAGGGACTTTCCCAGAAATCAAAGATATGAATGATGAACGTGCTTATAATTATATGGATCTTAAACCGGGACAACGCCCATCTGATATTGAGATCGGCTATGTGTTTATCGGATCTTGTACGAATGGTCGATTATCTGATTTGGAAGAGGCTGCTCGAATCGTCAAAGGTAAAAAAGTCAAAGAGGGGATCACAGCAATCGTGGTACCAGGGTCCAGACCTGTTCGAAAAGCGGCAGAAAAAATCGGTTTGGATAAAATTTTCACAGAAGCCGGCTTTGAATGGCGTGAACCAGGCTGTTCAATGTGTTTGGGCATGAATCCTGATCAAGTACCAGCAGGTGTTCACTGTGCTTCCACTTCAAACCGAAACTTTGAAGGCCGTCAAGGAAAAGGGGCTAGAACGCATCTTTGCAGCCCCGCAATGGCCGCAACAGCTGCACTTGAAGGAACATTTGTCGATATTCGAAAGGAGCTTGGTGCATAATGGAGGCATTTACACAACATACAGGAACCACGGTTCCGCTGATGAATGATAATATCGATACAGATCAGATCATTCCAAAATCATTTCTGAAACGCATCGAAAAAACAGGATTTGGGGAATTTCTATTTGATGAATGGCGTTATTTGCCAGATCGTACACCAAATCCTGACTTTACCTTAAACGAGCCGCAATATAAAGAAGCAACGATTCTGATCTCCGGCGATAACTTTGGCTCAGGATCATCCCGAGAACACGCGGCTTGGGCATTAGCAGATTATGGTTTTAGAGCGATCGTCGCCGGAAGCTTTAGCGATATCTTTTATATGAATGCGACTAAAAACGGCTTACTGCCGATCGTTTTAAAGCGGAAAGAATTAACAGCTTTGGCACAGCTGAAAGCAGATGAAACGATCACGATCGATCTGCCAAACCAGCAAGTCATAGCACCTAATGCGACGTATACATTTGAGATCGATGGCACATGGAAGCACAAGCTGGTGAATGGCTTGGATGATATCGCCATTAGCTTGGGCCATGCTGACGAAATCACGGCTTATGAAGCGAAAATTCCTGCTTATTGGCAGTAAGTACATCGGTAGAGAAAAGAGGGGACAGATGGACTGGGATGCAAAAAAATACAATACCACACATGATTTTATCTTTAAATATGGTGCTGGTTTATTAGAATTATTACCTAAGGAGCCAAAACGAGTGATCGATATTGGCAGCGGTACAGGAGAATTGACTAAGCAAATTGCTGCATTAGGTCACAGCGTAACAGGCATTGAACGATCCGAAGCAATGATCACACAAGCGACGAATAAATTTCCAGAGTTGTCATTTATAAAGGGAGATATTTTAGATCCTGTGACAGGATTTGACTCTTATGACATTGCTTTTTCAAACGCTGTTTTTCATTGGATTCCAGATCAAGATCGTTTGCTTCAAAATATTCATCAGCTATTGGTTGATGGTGGTGAGTTGATTTGTGAATTTGGTGCGGTTGGCAATGTTCAAGCCATTCGAGATGCTTTTCGTGAAGAGTTAGCTGCGTATGAGATTTCTTTAGAGGAACCGTTTTGCTTTACTTCATCCGAAGACTATCAAAAATTACTTGAAAAAAACCATTTTGATCGCATCGAAATTTTAGAATATGAGCGACCGACACCATTAAAAGAAGGTGCTTTTGGGTTACGTCAATGGATGGAACAATTTTATCCGAACGAGTTAGCAGAACTGACCCTAGAACAAAAAGAAATAGTTCTCGAAAACATGGATCAGAAGTTAAAACCTGTTTTATGGAAAGAAGATCATTGGGAAGCCGATTACCGCAGATTGAGGATCCACGCAGTTAAACGAGCAGAAAAAAGAAGCAAATAAGTAAAAGAAGGACTATTGATTTTCAGTAGTTCTTTTTTTGTCTCATCTTTTAAATGACAGATCGAATAAATGTGCTAAACTAGCAATAGAAACAAAAAAAGAAAAGTTGGAAAGACAGGAGTGTTTTGGGGAATGAAGAAGAAAGTTTTGGGGATCTCGATCGGTGTAGTCGTGGTGATTCTTGCGATCATCGGTGCAGTTTTACTTCAAAAGCAAGCAAGTGAAAAGAAAAAAATCACCGCCTCGCAAAATGAAATCGCAGCCATCGAAAAAACAACAGCAAAAGATGGTGAGTTATCGAAAGATGTTGCATTACTTTACGAGGACGAACAAGAATTTCTAAACAAAGAAATCAAACCTGCAACGATCAAAGAAACGAAAGAAAAGTTGTTAAAGAAACAAACAGAAATTGAAAAAATCAAACGTGAATACGGCAAGAAAGTCACAGCCGACAAAGCTGAAACAAATATTCAAGAGCTACAGAAAAAAACAGCTTTAGCCAATGATAAATTAGAGATACAAACAAAGACAAATGAACTATTCAGCTCAAAAGAACCAGCGCTGAAAGGCGATAACGTCAAAGATCAATTACCGATCACAGTCGATTTGACGAAAGAAAAAATCACCACAGTCACAGATGAACTCAAAGACAACAAGGAGCTAAAAGGAAAATGGCAGGACGCAATCGAATCGATTCTAAAAAATGCGACGGAACAAGTCGATCAAGTTGAAAAAATCAAAAAATTACTCAACGAGTCATTTGATGGAAATGTGCCTAAAGAAACCGTTCAGCAAAGCAACTATGATACTTTAAACAAAGAAATCGAAAAGGTCAAAAACGAAGAGCTGAAAACGACCTTTACAGCCAAATTGATTTTAATGAAAGCGATGATCGATACGCAAGGACAAATCAATGCATTGACGCAGCAGCAAAAAGCGGCAGAGCAAGAAGTCAATAACGCACTAGAAAAAGCCAAAGCAGATGCCAATAAAGCGGTAGAACAAGCAACAGGTGATGACAAAATGCTCCTGGGCTATTCTGATGACCAGATCGAATATGCTCGTGTGTGGTTGACATTGATCGGCGTGAAACCATCGGAGCTTCATGCAAAGGTGATTCCTGCGGGAACACCACTCAATCCATACGATGCAGGCAGTGTGACATATCCAACGGATGCTATTATGCTTTATGGTGGTTATAGTGCTGAAGGACAGATCGTTTATACAAGTAATCGAAATGGGACGATCAATGTATATCCAGTACCAAGCCATTGGCAAATCGGTGCGGAGGTTGCGAATGATCCGGAAAAAGTGAGAGCATTGACACAAGATATTTTGGATAATGTTCGAGTAGTAACAGTAGATGTAGGAAATCCGCGGGATGTAGTGGATTTGATAAGAGTGGAAAAATAGAATAGTTATAGAAACAGGTGATTTGGAAAATGGTTATTTTCTAGATTACCTGTTTTTGTATACGCTGATCAAGCAGTTTTAAGTAAAAAGAAAGTATTTCATAACCACCATTTAATTAAGTGGATAAAACATTTAAAAATTATATATTTACACAGAGTTAGTTTCGAATTACAATTAAGAAGATAAGTAATTATTCAGAGATTAGGGACCATTTTATTTTTTCAGTCGTCGAATATACTTCATTTTTGAATAAGGAGGAGAAAAAATGTCAAATATCAAAAGTGATTCAGGCGTAGCACAAGCCATTGCTACATCCATTGCATCGTCTTTGGGCTCTTTAAATCAAGGCTCGTCCATTACCAAAGATACGCAAACAACAGTATCGGGAAATAGTAACGCACAACAAGCAATCACACAGATGACAACATTTAACACATCGCTCGTTCAAGCAGTGACTCAAGCAAGCAACAATATTCGTTCGGTAGCTGCTGAATTTGAAGCGGTTGACCAAAAAATCTCTCAAATTTCAACGAATCAAATGCTGCAGTAAAATATCTATTTTATAAGCAGTACCTTTTCATAAAATTTTAGATGAAAGGAGTAGTAGAAGGTGTCTAAACTTGAAGAAATCCAGTTAGAAAAAACAAAAATCGAACGTGAAAAAGATGAGATCGAAGCTTTACAACGAAACATGAATCAAACGGCAGAAAATTATGAAGAATACTTTTTCTATCAAAAGCAACTATTCAGTGACTTACAAGAAGAGTTTGCTCAAAGTCAAACAGGGATGCTTTATCAAGAGATGTCAGAGGAAATCAACTGGCAAAACGGAGGAATCCAAGACTTTTTAGAAGATCAACAGCAAGAAATAAAAAAACAAGCAAGAGCGCTAGAAGATAAACAAGAAGAATTATACTGGCAAGAGCTAAAATCAAAGGAAGAAATGGAGGATGCACATGAGTATTGATATGTACCTGGGGCAAGCGCGTAGTCAAGCATCGAGTGTTAAAAGTGCCTGTAATCAATTAGCACAAGGGTATAGTTCTTTACTGCAAAGTAATCAGCAATTTATTGGTGCAGGTGAACTATCAAGCAAAGGCTATGACTCTGCGAAAGAATTTTTTTCAGCTGTGATACAACCCTTGGTTCAAGGTGCTGAAGTTGGTGCAGAGATGACAGCTGATGCCTGTCAAAAATTTGTGGATCGATATATATCTGACGTTGATAGTATTGATTTAAAATCAGAAGAATTAGAGCGACGAATCCAGCAAATAAATACATCGATCCTGAATATGGAAAGCATCAATCGAAATTTACCTAAATTACCAACAGGAACGAATCCATTGGAGCAGGCAAATCAAAGAATCATCAATTCTCTGGAGACAACGAAACGTGATCTGGAGAAAAAACTAGAAAAATTACTTGCGTTCAATGGTTCATCACAAGCTATCTTTTCTGAAGTGAATGCCTTTTATTCAACGCTGTCACAGGGCTTACAACAGGCAAATTCAAGTTTTAATCCTGCGAGCGGCACTTTTTCGATTCCGAAGGGGAAGGATTTGGATTGGGCGAAAAAAGTTAGCGATAAAGTTGACAAAAAGGAAATAGATAGAATAAAAAAACTTTTTCCAGAAAAGGTAACTTCAAAAGATTTACTTATTTTGGCAGATATTCAAAAAAGAGATAAAGGTGTAACTTTTCCTAAGAAAATTTCAGAAGTATTGAAAGAAACTTTTGGAAAATATGCTGATGATTTATCTGGAATAGAACTAGATGCACTTTTAGAATCTGCTGGAGAATTCCTCGATTTTGATGCTTTAGGAAGGATGTTAACTAACGGAAGTACTTCATTTACTGCATTTGGTTTGGCTAATATTAATTCTGCATCAATGAATGCAAGCTTAAGTGGAGCAAGTTCTTATGCTGCAGGACAAATGATAAAGAATATTGGATTACCTGTTGTTGGATTCTCAATTGGCATGATAACGGATACTTCTCAAGGAAGCAGTGTAGGTCAAGCAATTTCTCATAATGTTGCTGTAACTGCTACTGCTACATGGATAACTACGGGAGCGACAATGGCTGTTGGAGCATTTTTAGGTAGTAATCCTGCTGGTTGGGCTGTTGCTGGAATTGCTGTTGGAAGTAGTTGGTTAGCAAACAAAATGTATGACAATAATTTCATGGGAATAAAAGATATGAGTGATGAATGGGCTAATAATTTCGACAAAAGCATGAAAAATATAAGCAAAGGATTTGATAATATGGGAAAATCTATATCTAAAGGTTTTAACGACCTTGTATCTGGTTTTGGGTGGTAAACTATGAAAGTTTATGAATCAACGAATAAGAGATATAAACTAGTAGAAATGAACGCCAAATATTATTTGTTAGATTTGGATAGTAATAAATTCTGTTGGTTCTTGCCAATGCTTGTGTGGCTATTCCCTTTTAAAGCAATAGAAATCGATAAAGTAAGGTTTGACGAGTTAATAACAAATAAAAAAGCAGGCTATGGTGTTGTTCAGATTGTAATACTTTCTATAGTTATTGGAAGACCATCCACATGGTTAATAAACACGTTTTTTCAAAACTATGTAACAATTTCAGGAGTTAGATTAGGAACTTTTTATTTGTTTGTAGTTTTAGCACTTCTAATAAGTTATCGTGCAATTAATGCCATTTTTAACAAACGTAGAATGTATAAAAATATTGGAAATTCGAGGGAAGGAATACTTATCCGTATAAAGAAGGAAAGTATAACGAGTTATTACAAGAGAAATAGCGCAATTGCATTTTTAATAATCTATTTAGCTATTTTTGCTTCTGGCTACTTTAGTATATTCTATTCATTTGATATGATTGTAATTTTTATTATTTGTGTGTTGTTTTCTCTATTTCTTAATCGAGGGTATATTTATCCTTATGGAAGTAATTTTTCTGTACAAGAGTAAAAAAGAACAAATCCTATTTAGTCAATTTTTATAGAAACATACGAATTATGAGGAATGTTTATGAAATTTGAAGATACTTCTATCTCTCGTTTTAAATTAGTAACAATCAATAAAAAAGACAACTACTTAGTAGACTTAGATTCTCATAAGTTAACATGGTTATTTCCAATGGCAACTTGGTATTTAGAAAATAAAGCGGCTAAAATCGACAAAAAGCAGTATGAGAAACTAAAAAAGATGCCTAAGAACAAAATCGGGGCTTCTGTATGGTCTTTTTCTGGATTTATGTTGGGTGGAGTGATATATGCTTTGCTGAAAGGTATAGAGAGTATCTTTTTTGAAGAGGTGACCATTAACCTTATATTACTGTCCTTCTTAGTTGCTATTTTAATTAGCTTTATTTTCAGATGTATACGTTCCATATCGAATGCTAATAAATTGAAACAAATTTTTAGTAAGGAAGAAATGAGTACATTTGATCATTTAATTGTTTTGAAAAAAGATAATCAATTCTATAAAAAGCGTTGCATAACTGGAACAATCATTTTGCTGGCAATACTTGTTTTCTTATTGTCTTTATTCATCCATGCAAAATCTTTTACTGTTGTGCCTGTACTCTTCATTTATTTAGTATTTGTATCATTTTTAAATTTATCAATAGCAAAGCCGATGGATGATATGGAATATATTGACAAAACAGTTAAGTAAGGTTGAGTTAAATTAACTATAAAATTAGAAAATTTAAAGAGGTGAGGAACATGTTACCAATCGGTAGTATTGTTTATTTAAAAGAAGGTAGTCAAAAGATTATGATTTTAAATCGAGGTCCTGTTGTAAATGAAAAGGATAGAAATGTTTTATATGATTATAGTGGGTGTCAATATCCAAATGGTTTAAATCCAAATGAAGTGTTGTATTTTAATCAGGAAAATATCGATACTATTTTGTTTAATGGTTATAAGGACGAGGATGAAACAAGGTTTGAACATTTATATAATGAATGGCTAAATGGTGAAGGGAAATTGATTGAAAAAGGAATTGTTAGCAAATCACTGGGATAAAAATAGAATACATTCATAATGAGTTATACCATAAGCCAATAACAATTCAGTTATTGGCTATTCTTCTGATAAAGTAGAGAAAAGTTTAACTTATTAAGACTGACAATTTATATACAATATAAGGAATTGGATGTGATAAAACTGAAGTTAGTAAGTACAAAGCCTATCTTTAAAAATAATCGCTACAAGCTATTATATTCTGGATCAAACTATTATCTCATCGATAAAGACAAATCATGGTTTGCATACATTTTCTTTGGATTAAATTGGTTAATCCCACAAGAAGTTTACACTATAAATAAAGATATTGCTGATGATTTGATGGTTCAAAGAACCGATGTTAAACAAGGAGTAAGAGGATATCATATCCTTATGGTAATTATGATTATGATTTTTAATATAGCATCGCCTTATTTGCTAAATACTATTCTTCTTTCTAAAAATGTTAAATACAGTCAATTATATGAAATGAACAGTAGTCTTACAATTGTACCAACGAATAGTTACATATTTTTGATGCTACTCATTACATTTGTTCCTGCTTTAATAATTAGAGTATCTGAATCTTTTCGATTAAGGAAATTAATGATGAAATGTATAAAATATAATCAATTTCCAGTTATAAAAATAAAGATAATACCAACGTCAATGAGTGTTGTAATCAGATATTTAGGGGCATATTTTTTATTTGTTTTACTAATAATTTTATCGGGATATTTGCTTATAGTAACAGAAGGTGATTGGATTATTTCACTGTGCTTTATGTTGTTGTCTTTATTTTTTTTATTAACCAATCGTCTATCAATCAATGCAGATAAATATAAAATAAGTGAATCGAGATGAATGCGAAAATGAAGAAACGATATATTGCTATATACAATGGCAAAGAGGGAAGCAAAAGTATATTTTTTGATACTGAAACAAAAAAATTAGTAGTCGTTAAAATTGAGAATATATCTTATAAGTTGACGATTCTTTCTGGATTTATAGGAGTTAGTATGTATTATTTATTTGGAAAGGTTTTAATTGAATCAGCATTACCTCCGATCGCTTTAGTTGCAATGATTTTAATAGTTGGTTGTTTAGCTGGTATGTTCTTTAATATATTAGTAAATAAAATTGCTAACAGTGAGAAAAATAAACTGGAATATCTAACAAATATTACTGAAGATGAACTAAAGGAGTATATTATTGAAGGAAGAAAACAAATGTGGAAAAATCTATTGTTAATTGTTTTTCTTCTATTCATGACAATCGTTTCACTACTTCCAATTTACTTTGGAGAGTATTCTTTGTTGTTGCTGCTTGCATCAATCTTTTTTACGATATTAGTTACTTTTTTTATAGGAGTTGTAGCACCGAATAAGAGGATAGTGGTATTTAGATACATTAAAAAAAATAAAGAACTGGTTATTCTGACAGATAACAGATGATTAATAGGAATAATTTAATGATAAAAGAATATTGAAAGGAGTTTAATTTGTGAAAAAGCGGCAGGAAGAGAGGAAATTGAAAAAAAGAAAACGATATTTAGATCGAATGTATAAATTTTTAACTTTTTCAGGAATAACATTTCTTATGTGTCCATTATATCTATTCATATTAGCAGAAAAACAAAGTGACATTGAAAATTTTAGAGCAATTGTTGGAAGGTCTGGAGTTTTTTTTATTGTGTTAGGTCTAATTTTATTAGTTGAAATACCCTATTTAAAACAGATCAGTGTTTCAGGTCGAGTGGCAAGAAGAAATTCAACAAGAAAGGTAATATTTGATATTTGTCCTCCTATATATACAATTGTGTCTCCAATACTATTGACAGATTTAGCGATATTTAAAGACTTTCCTCTTTTCTTCTATATTTTCTTCTCTTATGGAACTTTTAAAATAGTTTATTCAATTTGGCTTTCAATACTTTGGGGAACTACATTATTTTTAGATAGGATTAAGGATGGAGAAAAAAGAACTACGATTATTTTTATGGTTATTGGGACAGTAATTTCATTCATAGCATTGTTTAAGTAATACCCAATTTTTTAAATTATAATTTTCATGTATAATAGAGTTAATAAAAATACTGTGAAAAGGTTGGTATCATGAAAAAACAAATCAAAGTCGTCGGATCTGTCATAGAAAAAGATGGAAAAATCCTCTGCGCTCAAAGAGGTCAAGGTAAATCTTTAGGTGGTTTCTGGGAATTTCCTGGTGGGAAAATTGAGAAAAATGAAACGCCTCAGCAAGCACTTGAACGCGAGATAAAAGAAGAACTTCTTTGCGAAGTAGCAATAAAAAATAAGATCATTACAGCTAGTTATGAATATGATTTTGGTATCGTAGAGTTAACCACATTTTTCTGTGAACTAATTTCTGGAGAACCCAAACTTACTGAACACGAAAGTATTAAATGGCTACCCATTTCTGAATTATCTTCTTTAGAATGGGCACCCGCAGATATTCCAACAATTGATCGTTTAGTTAAAGGAGTATAAAAATGAATCCTCTTATTGAGAATTTCCAGTCAGCTCTGGAACATAGTTTTATTGATCAGACAACGGACTCACATGATTTATATAAAGCAAAACTTCTAGTAAATCAAGATCAATCAGGAAGAATGGTATTAAACGATCTTTTAGATGAATTAGCGACGTGCAACGAATTTTTCTTTGCGGTCGCTTTTATAACAGAGAGTGGATTGTTGGCACTCAAAACTGTGTTGGCTGATTTAGCTAAGCAAAATATTCGCGGACGAATTGTAACTTCAAATTATCTCTATTTTAATTCACCTAAAATGTTTAAAGAGCTTTTAAAAATAAAAAATGTAGATGTTCGAATTACAGCAATGGATGGATTTCATGCAAAAGGCTATTCTTTTGTTCATGATGAATATGAAACAATGATTTTAGGGAGTTCTAATTTAACGATTAAAGCGTTAAAGGTAAATTGTGAATGGAATTTAAAATTGAATTCACTGGCAAATGGTGAGCTCATTCAATCTATGAAGCAAAATTTTGAACAGATGTGGTCTTTAGCTGAACCACTAACTACTTCATGGATTACAAAGTATCAAATGGGTTACAAGCCTATTTTAAATGTTCAAAAAGTTGACACGATGGAAGAACCATCAAGTCAACTAGAAGTTGGGACAATACTTGAAGAAGTTGAATTTGCCACAAAGCCGATTTCACCTAATGATATGCAGAAAAATGCGTTGGCTGAAATTCAAAAAATGCGGGATTTAGAAAAATCAAAAGCTATGGTTATTTCGGCAACTGGTACAGGAAAGACTTATCTTTCGGCGTTCGATGTAAAAGCCTATCAGCCAAAAAGATTTCTTTTTATTGTACATCAAGAGCAGATTTTAAAAAAAGCCAAGGAGCAGTTCATCAAGATATTAGATGATGACGAGAACAAGTTTGGTATTCTATCAGGAAATAGTACAATAACAACTGAAAAATATGTGTTTGCAACAATTCAAACACTATCAAAAGATAGGACCTTACAAGCATTTGCGAAGAATACGTTCGATTATATTTTAATTGATGAGGTTCATCATGCTGGAGCGAAAACTTATCAAAAGGTAATCGACTATTTTGAGCCTGATTTTTTATTAGGAATGACAGCAACACCTGAAAGAACAGATGGGTACAACATTTATGAAATGTTTGATTATAATGTAGCATACGAAATTAGATTACAAGAAGCACTAAAAGAAAATATGCTTTGTCCCTTTCATTATTTTGGTATTACAGATATTCAAATTGATGGACAAACAATCAATGATAAATCTTCTTTCAATCAATTAATTAGCAGTCAGCGGATTGATTATATTTTAGAAAAAATTGATTATTATGGTCATTGTGGAGAGAAAGTTCGCGGACTTATTTTTTGTGGAACGAAAAAAGAAGCGCATGAGCTTGAACAGCTATTTAATCAACGTGGATTCAAAACCAAAGCTTTAACTGGGGATCATAAAATTACTGAACGTGATGAAGTAATTACGCAATTGGAAGCTGGCCAACTGGATTATATAGTCACAGTAGATATTTTTAATGAGGGAATCGATATCCCCTCAGTGAATCAAGTGGTTATGTTACGTAAAACAGAATCAAGTATCATCTTTACGCAGCAATTAGGACGCGGATTAAGGAAAGCAAAAAATAAAGACTTTGTAACGATTATTGATTTTATTGGGAATTATGATAATAATTATTTGATTCCTATTGCTTTAACAGAGGATAGTTCTTTAAGCAAGAATAGTTTGCGAAAGAAGACCATGGCGACGAAATATTTACAGGGAATGTCGACGATCATGTTTGACGAAATTACGAAAAATCGGATTTTTCAATCTATTGAATCTTCTCAGCTAAATAATGCTAAAAATTACAAAGAAGCCTATCAGAACTTAAAAAATAGATTAGGAAAAATTCCATCTTTAGTTGATTTTATAGATCAACATTCGGTTGATCCGGTGATTATTGCTAGGTATAAAGGAAATTATCCAGCATTTTTGAATTGGATGAAAGAAGATACACCGAATTTAAATAGACATGAAAATGAACTACTAACGTTTTTATCTAATGAGTTATTGAACGGGAAAAGAAATCATGAATTACTGCTAATTGAACGTTTAATGGTAAATGGAACATTAGAACGACAAGAGTATCAGCGTGAATTAGAAAGACTTCATTATTCTTTTGATGAACAGACATTAAAATCAGTAGAACGAATTCTCTCTTTAAAATTCTTTACACAGAAGGAAAGAGAAAAATATGGTGAACGTCCAGTTGTTATCTTGTCAGATGACATCTATTCGCTAGAAACATCTATGCAAGAAAGTATTCAGAACAATCAGTGGTTTAAACAATGTGTTTTGGATATCATTCGTACATCATTTAAGCGAAGTGAAAGCTATCAGTTAAATGAACCTTTAACCTATAATGAAGTATACGGGAGAAAAGATGTCTGTCGTTTACTAAATTGGGAAAATAATGAAACTGGTACAATGTACGGTTATAGAATTAAGTACAACACTTGTCCGATTTTTGTAAATTATCATAAAGATGGTGCCATCTCAAATGATGTAAAATATGAAGATGAACTAATGGATCAACACACATTGTTATGGTATACACGACCTAAATTGAATTTTTCTAGTAAAGAAGTAAAAGAAATCATGAATTATGAAGAATCAGGCTTAGCGATTCATGTATTCGTGCAAAAAGAAGTTGGCGGCGATCCTGAATTCATTTATTTAGGGAGAGCTTATCCTAAAATAGAAACAGCAAAAGAATTGATTAAAAAAGATAAAAATGGCAAAGATCAAAATATTGTCAGTATGGAAATGACGTTAGAAAAAGCTGTTCCATTAGAAACTTACGACTTCATCAAACAAAAATAATTTCAAGAGGGTGGATCATTTCCATCCTCTTTATAATATAGAAAATAGAAATTATTTAAATGAAGGGAATGAATTAAACATGCTAAACAGTTTCATAGAAACAATGAGCAAGTCAGAATCAATTTTTGCTGAAAAAGAAGATGGCACAAAGGTAAATTACTATATTTTCCCTGAATTCGAAGTCCATCTAAACATAATTCCAGCCGGTACAATTCAAGGTTGGCATATGCATAATGACATTGAAGAAATACTGATTGTTAATGACGGAGAAATTAGAGTTGAAACGATTGTTGATAACAAAAAAAAATATAAGAACTGTCAAAAAGGAGAATTAATCCGTATGAATCAGAGTTTACATCGGATCTTAAATCTCCAAAACCATGAAGCAGCTTTCTCTGTATTCAGATTCGTACCTCAAGGGATTGATCACAGAGAAAAAATAAAAAACGATAAAAAATCATATACCGATGATGAAGTAGAAGCTATGTTAAAAAGAATGTAGTCTAGCAAAAATAAAAGGCTTAGTCATTATCAGAGGATGGACAATCTCCATCCTCTTTTATAACATACGCATTCCATTCTATTTTCTGTTTCCTATTTCCCAACTTTCTCCGCTCTCACCATCTCCTGCACCAATGCATCCCCAACTTCAACTAATCCTCGATAATCCTCATAAAACGCCTGAAACACCTGTCCGCGTGCATAATACTCCTTAATAATCTGCTTCTTATTGATCGGTCCGCTATGAAAGGCAAAAAATGCCATCAAAACCGACAACGGCTCCTCCCAAGAAGCCAATCGTTCCATCAAATCCTTCAATTCTACGATCTCCTGATACGAGATCGCCTTCACACACAACGCTTGCTTTTCCATTCACACATCTCCTCCAAAATAAGCAGGATAAGCCCTCAAGACTTGCTCCTGCCGTTGTTCATTTCTTCGTACATTTACGCATTGACTAGGGCAAGATCCTTGAAGCGACGATAAGAACGACTATTTAAGCCTTGCTGTATTCCTACCGCCTCGGATCAACATAAAACAAAAAAGATATCGCAGTCCTCCAGCAGAAAAAGCCAGTCCTAAAACTTCAACGACTTTTTACCATTCGACATACAATACCGTTCACAATCAGCCAAACCAAACCCGCAGATTCTCTTGGAAGGCCCCAACCTTCAAAAAATTCAAGAACCATCTAGAATTTAAACGAAAAATTAGGTACAATAAAGAAACTAGCGCTTTGGCGTTAGCAAATTGGCAACTTGTATAGATATGCTTCGGATGTTTATACAAGGCTTCATTTTTTGGTTGCCGCCAAAGAATGGAGTGCCTTTTTTGTTTTATTCAATTGTTTTGACACAGAATTATTTGCTCCTCCTTTCCATTAAATTCCAAGGATAGAAAAAAACGGCATTGAGCAAACGCCCAATACCGTCGACAATAGACTAGCAAGATACACACGACAACTAAATCATACACAAAGAAAAGATTCTTGTGGAAATCTTCTCAGAATTTGGGTACAATAAAAGAAGCTAGTATCTGCTAGCACTATTGGCAACTTGTTTGGACAGCTTTCGGTGTCTGAACAAGACTTCGATCGTACGGTTGCCGCCAAACGATTGAAGTGCCAATTTTTTTATTTATCTTTCCAAGTTACCGTAACAAAAGTTATGGTTGCTACAGCACGATGAATTTCTATCCTATGCCCTTTATTATACAGAAAGAAACGCGCTACTGCAATAAAAATAACGTTTTGTCATAATTAGATAACGATTGAAAAATGGCCCCTAAATATACGATAAATAACAAAAAATGAATAGGATGACTAATTTCTTTTAGCCTATCATTTGGACTTAGAACCCCACTAATTACGGGATGAATCCGCGCAAGAGCATAATTATTTTTATCATTAAGAGAATGTTTTTGATTTTAGATTGAGAGATTTGCAATTTTTTTGTAAATTATAGAAATATTTGATAACTATTAGGTATAAAAATATGTCAAAATGGATAATGGGGAAGAAGACGAAATGTGATAGTAAAAAATGAAGTAAAGGGGTTAATCAAATGAGCGGAATCAATAGCAGTCTAACTGTTGCTGGCAGCATTTCAGCACAGCTTAGTCAAACGGCCAGCGGGTTCTTATCAATCAATGAAGCAACAAGTAAAGCGGAGCGAACCACTGTTAGCGGGAACACAAACGCAAAAAACAGTTTAACAAGTATTCACAGCAGAGGACAACGGCTGTCCAATGCGATTACTCGAGACGGCAATAATATCCATTCAGTAGCGAAGGAATTTAGCCAAATCGATCAAAAGATAAAACAAGGCTTTGATTTACCACTGTTTTCACCACCCTTGGGAGGAAGCAGCCGATGAACGAAGAGAAAGAACTAAGAATCAATCAAGAGCTACGACAAGTAAGCATCGATCAAGAAGATAAGCGACAGGAAATCAGAGAATTAGAAGATCTGGAAGCCGATTATTTTTCTATCCACCACCAAGAACAACGGTACTTTCAAGATCTGATCGGGAACAATCAAGGCTCACGTGATATCGGGCATTTTATGGAATTAGACGAAGAAGCCAATCGCTTACATCAATATGAGCGTCAGCGTTTAGAAGATATTGCAGAGCGTTTAGTTGATGAAGAAGTCCAATTACGAAGGCTTGAAGAAGAATTATATGATGAACGGCAAAAACTATTCGCTTCAGAGAATGACGGCGAGGTGAGTGACTGATGTCCCTTAATTTTTACCTAGGAGAAGTCACCGCACAAAGCGCTGCAGCCAAACAAATGGCGAATGAGTATATGCAGTTTTGCGGTACTTTAAAAGATAGCGTCAATGCCTTCATGAATGCACCATTATCGGGAAAAACCTACGACTCAGCGAAACTTTATTTCTCGACAGTCTACCCAACGTTAGCTAGTGGGTTTATACTAGCATGTGAGGCACTGATCGAAGCTCACAGTAAATTCCCGGAAGAATTTCAATCACAAGTCGATACCTGCGACGTGATCGAGGACCAATTGAAAGTAGAGATCGCCCAAGGACAAGCCTTACTGCAAAGTATGGCACGAACGATGGACAAAGAAAAAGAACCCAACCAACGCTTAGAACAACGCTATATGGGCGTTCAAAGCTCGATTCAAAAGAACGAAGAAAAACTACAGCGCTTGTATGAATTCAATGCCAGTTCGCCAGGACTGTTTGCGGATTTTGAAGCACAGCTGGCAAACTTGGATGCAGGATTAGCAGAAGTTGAAAAAGGGGCTGCATGGAATTCAGGTTTGGGAACGTTTGATTTAGGCCGGATGAATATGGCTTGGACGAAACCGATTGGACGAGCGTGGGATAAACGGCAGAAGAAGATAGATCAAATAAGAAATGCGGAAATGCAGAGAGAATTAGGGAAGTTAGATGGATATGAGATAGTGTGCATCAACAGTGGTCGAACAAAAACTTGGACTCTTAAGAAAAATGGAGAATGGATTTATCCTGGTGATGAGCCTGAGTTACATGAAATATTGAATAGATACAAAAATTACTTGAAGAAAGATCAATATACTGTGACTCAGCCTAAAATTGTTCGTAATATTGCTCCATTAGCAATACCTGGTGGTCCAGCGCTAGAAAATTTGATTAAAGCTGGGAAAATCACGGCAGGAGCAAGTGCTGCAATTGTAGTAGGAAAAGGCATTGTAGACAAGATAAAAAATGCCCCTTCCATACAATCTAGTAGTAGAATTAAGAGTGTAGAAGAGAATGATGAGTTACCGAGTCAAGGTCAAGTAGATGGAGGAGTTGCGGGAGGCAATCCAGTTGCAGTTGGTAAACAAGGAAAACATGTATTGGGTCACAAAAATAATAAGCAAGCTAAAGAGCAAGGAGAAGAAAAGACAACTTGGAGAGAGGGAACGAACGGAGTTGCCGAAACTCAAAAAGGGTGGTTGGAAGGAGACGAATTGAAAAATAGACATGGAGAGGTTAAGGAATACGACACTGGAAAGGTTGTAGGTAGCCAAGGGGAAACAAAAATTAGAGTTCATATTGATAAACATGGTAATATACATGGCTATCCTGTAAAAAAATAGAGGAGATTACTGATGGATAATAATTTAGCAATAGAATTTGTAAACAGAACACTAAAAGAGGGTGTGTATGGTTATACACTCAGAAAATATGTAAATATCGATACTTGGGATCACATCTTGACAAATAATCTTGATGGTATAAAGTTTGTGCAATTGACTGATTTTAATTATTCAAGATGTTTTTCTTACTATTTTATGGAAGATATTGAGTTGAAACAAGATTTTTTTTCACCCGAGGCCAAAAAAGAAGTAATTAATCGGGGATACATTGAGTTTATCAATTTAAGTATTTCAGCAATCAGCTCGTTCTATATTATAGAGAAGGCAAGGTATGTGGCAGATGGAGATAAGTTGAAAATAGAAGATATTGATGAGTTTTCGAATGTAGTCCTTAAAAAGAAATTTGAAGAATTGAAGTTAAAGATCAGTGAAGAAAATTTCATGCTTGTAAATTCGGATGAGCTAAGAATACCTTTAAAAAATGTGCCTCTTGAAGATTATGAAGATGATCAGGTGACATATTTCAGTTATCTATTTGAGTAGATATCTACGTTAATAGATTCAATTGCTTTATTTAAAAAGAAATATAAATTTATATTTTTAAAAAGGTTTGTTCTTAGATAACTAGGATAAACCTTTTTAAATCATTCCTTTATTATTTTATTTGATAGAAATCTGTACGATGGATAGTAAAAACTATTCACTTCAGAAGATTATGCGAGGTGAGCTACTGATGTCCCTTAATTTTTACCTAGGAGAAGTCACCGCGCAAAGCGCTGCAGCAAAACAAATGGCGAATGAGTATATGCAGTTTTGCAGCACCTTAAAAGACAGCGTCAATGCCTTCATGAATGCACAATTATCGGGGAAAACCTACGACTCAGCGAAACTTTATTTCTCGACAGTCTACCCAATGTTAGCCAGTGGGTTTATACTAGCATGTGAGGCACTGATCGAAGCGCACAGCAAATTTCCGGAAGAATTTCAATCACAAGTCGACACCTGCGACGTGATCGAAGACCAATTAAAAGCAGAGATTGCCCAAGGACAAGCTTTACTACAAAATATGGCACGAACGATGGACAAAGAAAAAGAACCCAACCAACGCTTAGAACAGCGCTATATGGGCGTTCAGAGCTCGATTCAAAAGAACGAAGAAAAACTGCAGCGCTTGTATGAATTCAATGCCAGTTCGCCAGGACTGTTTGCGGATTTCGAAGCACAGCTGGCAAACTTGGATGCAGGATTAGCAGAAGTTGAAAAAGGGGCTGCATGGAATTCGAGTTCGGGAACGTTTGATTTAGACCGGATGAATATGGCTTGGACGAAACCGATCATGAACCAATGGAAAGATCGAGAAAAGTCCAAAGGAAACAACTTAGAAGTACGGAAGAGCAAGAATAAATTTGGCGGTACCACCTACGAAATTTATCGTAACGGTGTTTTTGATGAAGATGCGACGGTAGCCTATAATGACCTACTAAAAGACGAGCTGATCAGGTTAGCAAAACAGCGAATCGAAGACGATAAATTTGGAAAATTCGTTTCCTTTGTTGGTACAGCAGTTTCTTTTGGTGGCGGTATTAAACGAGTTATCAGCGAAATCATTGGTATGGCAGGAAACAGATTACTTGTTCGTTTTAGCGATAATAGTGTTGGTACAATTGCAATATCCGGTGGTGTAGCAGTTCCGATTGCCGCAGATTCACTGACGTTGAAGGATTTAGTCCAGTTTTCAAATAACGGGAAGATTACGAGTAAGACGTTTGGGAAACCTATTGAAGGTAGGGTAAACGGCAAGAAGTCAAAAATACGTGTAGATGCGGAACCAGATGGGAATAAAATTCAAATACAAACTGGTGGTGGAAAACGTTCACCTTTAGATCATAGAGTAGATGTTGACAGAATTACGGATCGGTCAAGTATTTATAATCAAATTCCACCTCATGTAAGAAAAGGAATTGGGAAAGGTAAATTAGAAGATTTAGTGGATTATATTTATAGAGCTTGGATTTGGCTGAAAGCAAAATAGAGGTGAGAAAATGCGAATTTATATTGAAACAAATGGGGAAAAAACGTCTTTTGGGTACAGAGAATTAGCAGAAAAGATGTGGTTCAAAGAAAAAAATGGTAAAGAACTTGAAATCTCTCATGCTGGAAATGATGAAAGCTTGCAGAATAATTTTGAATTAGCTGTATCTCTTGATAAGTGGCTTAATGATAAAAGATGGAGTAAGGTCGAAACCAAAATATATTTTGAATACATTGAATTAAAGCTTTTAAGTGACAGGAATATTATTGAAATTGTTTCTACGCATACTGAAATAATGACAATAGATAAGCGTGCTATGTATATTATGATAGTGGAGATTGCTAAAGAATTGGATGGGAAAATTAGTGAAGACAATATGAACACATGGCTAACGGTGGACGAGTTTAAAAAAAAGCATCAAGTAGTGCTTAATCGTACCTATGAAGAAGCTAATGAAATTAGTTTAAAAGAAGCTCCTCGCATGGAAGCAATTGAAGAACCGTGGGATGATATTGAATAAGAAAAAAACTATGATTTCACAGTTTATCTAATTAGTTAAAGGATATTATTATGAGCAGAGAACTTTGTTATGAACGAATAAAAAAATATATAACAAATTCAATTAGTAGGAATATTAGTAAGGAAAAGGTAATCTATCATGACGAGCTAGAAAAGCTAGGATTTGAAGATCCCATTTCTGAATATGAAGCAATTCCAGAAGAATATAAGTCAGCTAAATGGATGAAAAGTAAGAATAAGTAATAAAGTTTTGTATCATAGCAGAGTTTAAAGCCAGCTCCTATTCATTTTAAGATTTAAGAGAAAGGAAAAATTTTGAAATGAAAGAAATCTTAATCTACACTTTTAGTGAAGAAAAAAAATTAGAACTTATTTTTACTAAAACTGAGGAAAAAGTCTATGCTTATAATGAGGTAATAGTTAAATATATTGATAATAACAATGAATATTTATTATTTAAAGACTTTGCAATTGAGACTTTTAGAATATTAGTAAACCAATTTGAAAATGCTTTAAAGAATGAAATAATTGTTTCAAAAAAGAATTTTCAAAAAGGTATAGGTTATGAATGGGTAATTTATTCTCATGAAGTAGCAGAAGGAAATTTTGATATAGAGAATTTAACGGATAAGTTTTCTCTATGGTCAACTCCTGCTAGAGAAGGCTATGCTAGTTGGTTATACAATAGTGATGAAAAAATTTGTTTGGAGGTCAGTCCGTATTACCTTTGGGACTATGATGAGCCAAAAGAAAACGAATCTTTTCAGTCTTTTGAAGACTTCATTATTATGTATTCGAAAATTGATTGTATTGAAATAGCTAGGGAAACAGCTATTCAGATACTTGATGATGGGAAGCATCTTTTGAATAGTATTGTTTATTGAATCTAGTTTATCAAAATTATACATCACTTTAATTCTATAAAAATGAAATAACAAGAGTGAATAAAATACGATATTTTATATAGTAAAAATAATAAGAAGGAAACAATTAAATGGTGCTATCGCATAAATTCAAAATAATTGAAAAAGATAAGAATATCAATTTTATGGATATTACAAGTGAACATGCAGTATCAATTGATGATTCATTTATTCAGTATATAACAGATACTCTTAATTGGGTTGAAAGTCATTGGAATTATATGTCCAATGATAATAGGGGAATCAATTACTATGGTGTAACATTCTTCGAAGAATCAGGAATAAAAAAGCTCAATAATATCCTTATAAACTGGAAAAATATGTTTGATTTAGCACCTGAAAACTTTCAATTAAAAACTGAATATGATATTGAAGAAATGATTTTTGTTAAGGAAGATTTTGCGAAAGAAAAAGTAATTATTCAATTGGAAAAAATTATTAACTTGTGTAATGAAGCGGAAAATACAAATCAAATTCTTGTTCATTTTGGTATTTAGGAGAAAATATTGCGTATTTATATAAACATCAACAATAAAAAAATCAATTTAGACTACCGAGAATTAGCTGAAAAAATGTGGTTTAAAGAAAAAAATGGTCATGAGCTTGAAATATCCCACGTTGGAAATGATGAAACATTTCAAGACAATTTATTTCTCAGTTTGTCAATAGACAAATGGTTAAATGATTCCAGATGGAAAAAAATAGAAAGTCCGCTTCAATTTGAAGATATTGATTTAGAGTTTTTAAAAGAAGAAAATCTTCTCTTTATTATGTCTAAACATCAAAATATACTCACTGTAGATAAACGAGCCTTGTATATCATGGCAGTAGAGTTAGCTAAGGATTTAGACGGATCAATAAGTGAAGATGGGAAATCTACGTGGCTAAGTGTTGCAGAGTTTGAGAAAAAGCATCAAGTAGTGCTTAATCTTACTTATGAAGAAGCAAATGATATCAGTCTAAAAGAAGTGAAAACGATGGAGGCAATTGAAGAGCCTTGGGATTATGATAGTGACTAAGCAATAGCTAAAACATAAAATAAATTGTTCTAGAAAATAGCCTTGTTGCGAAAATTATGTGAAGAATAGATATATAGAATCTGTGAAGCGTTTGAACGAGGTTGTAGGAGCATTTTTATGGAAAATAAAGAAGCAATAAACTTTGTAAATCGAAGCCTAAATATTGGTGACTATGGTTATACGCTGAGAAAATATATTAAGCCTGATATTTGGGATGCAGTCTTATTTAGTGAGCTACAGAATTTAACTATAGAAAGGATGACAGATTTTAATTATTCAAGATGCTTTTCTTATTATATTTTAGAAGATTTAGAATTAAAGAATCCATTTTTTTCAGAAAAAGCGACAAATGAGATAATGGATAGAGGATATATTGAATTTATAAGCTTGAAGATTTCAGCAATAAGTCCATTTTTTTACTTAGAAAGAGCAATGTATTCTAAAGGAAAAGAAAAATTGGAATTAGCGCATATAAAAAAATTTAGAAATAGTTTACTTGAAAAAGAAATGGTCAGAATACAAAATAAGTTGGAACAACATGACTTATTTAGAATAGATCCGTCTGAATTGAAATAGAAGCTTCCAAATATTCCTCTTGAAGATTATGAAGTGGATCAGGTAATATATTTCAGTTATCTATTTGAATAGATAACCTAAGTTAATAGACTTAATTGCTTTATTTTAAAAAGAAATATAAATTTATATTTTTAAAAGGGTTTATTCTTAGATAACTAGGATAAACCTTTTTAAATCATTCCGTTATTATTTTATCTGATAGAAAACAGAAATCTGTACGATAAACGACAAAAACTATTCGCTTCAGAGAATGACGGCGAGGTGAATGACTAATGTCCCTTAATTTTTACCTAGGAGAAGTCACCGCGCAAAGTGCCGCAGCGAAACAAATGGCAAATGAGTAAATGCAGTTTTGCGGTACTTTAGAAAACCCTGTCAATACGTTTCTGTTGTATGCAAGTAGAAAGAGAAAAAGTTCCAGCAGTTCAATATAATCTTGAATCGCTGGAACTTTTTTTATTGTGCGTTGTTTTTCGCTAGCTTTCGATATTTTCCAGGAGTTGTTTGGTAATGATCTTTAAATAATTTGAAAAAGAATGCTTTATCCTGATAGCCGATCTCTTCAATAATTGTTTGAATAGGAAGATCTGTTTGACGTAAATAGGTTTCGGCATAACGCAAACGATAATGAATCACCCAGTCTGAAAAATTTTTATCTGTCTGTTTTTTGATAAATGCGGAAAGGTAGTTAGGATGAAAGTGAAATTTCTCTGCTGTTTCAGATAAAGTGACCGTTGTAAGGTGAGTTTCTATATGCGCTAGGATTTCTTCAACTAAAACGCCAGAAGATAGGTTTGAATCTTTTACACATAAGCCTTTATCAGAAAGTTGGCTGATTTCGACAACGAACAAAACGAAGGCAGATTTTGTCACTTTATTATTAAAATAGCGCATTTTTACGATTTGTTTCAACAATAGCAGAGCATAAACATGGATATCTTCATTTGGAGAAAACTGAAAGATGAAATAATGGCTATTTTCTTCCGTTTCCTTGATGCTCTCCACAAAAAAGCGATATATGATGGGTTCTTCCGCAAATTGAGCGAGCAAAGAATCATTAAAATACTCCTTTTTAAAATAGAAGCTAAGCATGGTCGTTTCGGCTTCCATTTCCTCATATTCAACCACCGTCCATTCATTTGCTAGAACTAAGCAACCAGCTTTATATAACAATTCCTTATCATCGATCAAAATTTTTACAGATCCGATAAGAACGTATAAAATTCGAATATAAGGTGCACGGTAGGTCAGCCGTTCTTTTGTGTTTTGACAGACGAAAGAGGCGATTTGTCGTTTGGGATTGGTTTCAAAATTATTAAGTTCTTCAATCATTCCATCTTGGGTTTTATTATAACAATCCAGGGTTTTTAAAAAGTCAAAAAAGCAGTCGAATTGTTCTTTAGAAAAAGTATACATAATTCCTCCATCTTAAAATAGCCTACTTAATATGTTTGGACAGACTAATTCAATTATTCTCAAATGAAAGTATAATGAATTGGAATTCATATGTAAATAGCTATTTAACAACTTTCTTGATTGTGAAAATACGAGCAATATAATTGTTCAGTATATATAGCAAAATGGAATAAGACACTTTGTGTGAAAGGGGAAACAAAAAATGGACACAACGGCTCAAAAAAGAGTACCAACAAAAATGATGATTGCCATTGCAGCTATTGTAACGAATGTCATTTGGGGAACACCATTTAAATTAATCAAAATCATGAATGATGAGATGGGAATTTCCAGAGATGCTTTAGGAGATAATTATATTGGACAGGTTTTGGCAACGATCAGTATTCGCTTTTTTATTGCAGGGATCATGACATTGATTTTTGCGATGTTTATCAAACAAAATATTTTTAAGGTGACAAAAACCCAATGGAAAGAAGTTGTGATCATGGGGCTCTTGTCTACAACGGCTGCGTATTTCTTTTTTAATATCGGGAATGTGAATATTTCTTCAACGATCAACTCAACGATTCTTGCGCAATCCACAATTTTTTTTGCAGCGATTTTAGCTCATTTTGCTTATAAAAATGATAAATTGACTGTACCGAAAGTAGTTGCCTTGGTGATTGGTTTCGCAGGCTTGATCATTTCTCAGCTGACTGGTGGAACAACGATCAACGATATGTTTGAATTTGCTTTGACGGGAGAAGGATTCATGTTGATTTATGGATTGATCGCGGCACTGGCTACGATGTTAGCAAAAAAAATCGGTTCTACGCTGAATTCATTTGTAATGACGGGCTGGAATTTGATTATTGGTTCTGTTTTTTTATTTGTCATTGGTTTATTTATGGGCGGCACCTTAAGTTATATCAACTGGACGCCATTAGGTGTGGTGTTATTGATTATTTTAGCTGCTGCATCAGCGATTCCATTTAGCCTATGGTACTGGTGTGCACAGTATGCTAATCTAGGAGAGATTACTGTTTATAAATTCATCATGCCGATTTCTGGCAGCTTACTAGCAGTTATTTTAGGTGAACGTTTCACGATGCCTTTAGCATTTGGGTTGATTTTAGTTTGTTTGTCGATCATTTTGATCAATCGGCCGCCAAAATCATTTCAGGCATTAACAAAATTTACCAAAAAAGAAAGCGAATCAGTTTAGTACTTTTTGAAAGGAAGTCACTTTTATGAAAATTGGATTCATTGGAACAGGAAATATGGCAGGAGCGATCGTACAAGGCATCACTGCTAAAAACTTTGTTAAGGGAAAAGACGTTTATCTGTTTGATGTTTTAACGGATAAAGTCAAAGAGTTAGCGGCTCAAGTTGATGGAAATGTTTGCTCTTCTGCTGGAGAAGTGATTGAGCAAGTAGATGCTATCGTCCTTTCAGTTAAACCAAATATTATTCAAAAAGTTGTAGAAGAAACAAAATCAGTCGTATTAAAGAAAAAACCACTATTGATTTCGATTGCTGCAGGTACAACATTGGATAAACTGGAAGGATTGGTTGGTACAAGTACATTACCGATTATTCGAGTAATGCCAAACGTTAACGCAATGATCGGTTTAGGCGCTGCGGCAGTAGCTGGAAATCAAAATACTTCAAAAGAACAGATACAATACGTTGTTGACTTGTTCAATGCAGTAGGAAAAGCGTGGGAAGTTGAAGAAAAAGACTTTTCAGCCTATACGGCTGTGGCAGGAAGTTCACCTGCCTATGCATATTTATTTATTGACAGTATTGCTCGAGCAGGAGTCAAACATGGTTTGACGAAAGAAAAAGCATTGGAATATGCGGCTCAAGCTGTTCTAGGTAGTGCTCAAATGATCTTAGATTCAGATGAAAATCCTTGGACCTTGATCGATCGTGTATGTTCTCCAGGAGGGACTACAGTTGCGGGATTACTGGCTTTGGAGGAAGAAGCATTTATTGCGACAGTAGTAAAAGGAATCGATGCGACAGTTGCTCGCGATGAGGAAATGAAAAAACTTTAATATTCATATAGAAAAAGGAATAAATCAACCTAAAAAGGTCGGTCTATTCCTTTTTTTCATTTTATAGTTTCTGTGTAGCATTGGTCTTTACTAACCGCAATAAAACCGAAGTTACAGCCACCGTAGCAATCGCCGCTACAATTGCTTCCACGATTCCACTTGTAAAAATCACCGTCAAAATCGCAGTGTACACAGCAGCACCGCTTGCACCGATCGTCTCCGCATACGCATCTTTAAAGAGAAAATAAATCAAGTTCATGACTAAAATCGTATTTGTCGCAGACCCTAAGAATCCTGCGATAAATAAACTGATCGATTGTGACGTTGGTTTATTTTTAGTTACTTTTTTTAGCCCCATAAAGACGAAGTAAGGGACGACACCGATCAAAATCCTCGGCACCATTGCGATCACGATCGCTTTCCAGCTGCCTTGATTTGTTCCGATCACCGGAATAAACGGTGAGAAAACAAACGACAATGGAGATAAGACTACTGTACTGCGGATCATACTGATTACACCGAAGACACCGCCTAGAAAAGCACCGATTCTTGGACCTAAAATGATCGAAGCGATAATGACAGGAATATGCATCGTCGTTGCATTGATCGGACCGATCGGAATGAAGCCCAGAAAGGGAACTGCTGATAATAAGATCAAAATTGCTAAGAACATCGCAGTCAATGTAAATGTTTTTGTGTTTTTCATAAAGGACTCCTCACCATTATTTCGCTAAAAGTTCACTGGCTTTTGCCACGACTTCTTCAACAGTCGCTAAAGCGCCGCGACCAAAATCACCGCAAGCCAGTAATGCTTCACGAGGCTCGATTTCATGGTAGCCAACTTCTTTTAGTGTTTTTAGATTCCGTTGTGTGATCGGATTTTGATACATGTAGGTATTCATTGCTGGTGCGATCATCTTTGGTACTTCTTCTTTCAAGGCTAAAGCAACGGTTGAAAGCATATCATCTGCGATCCCGTTAGCAAGCTTAGCAATGATATTCGCAGAAGCTGGCGCTACAAGGAATAGATCGGCTTTTTTCGCTAGTTCGATATGATTGATTTTATCTGGTGCAATTTCTTCCATGACATTTGTGTGTACAGGGTTTTTAGAAAGAGATTGCAACGTCAAAGGCGTGATGAATTTGGTGCTGTTTGTTGTCATGATAACTTCCACATTATAGCCTAGTTTCGTTAATTGACTAGTGATATCCGCTGATTTATAGGCAGAAATACTGCCTGAAACACCTAACAGAATGGTTTTCATTTTTTATTCCTCCATTTATTTTCGACATTCTCGACGATCAGTTGTGCGATCTCGGCTTTAGTATGAGCAGTTTGTGTTTGCCCGGCCGCATCGATCAAAATGCCTTTGTGCTGATCACCTTGGATCGTTTCTAAATCATTGGCTAAAATAAAATCGCAGTGATTTTTTTCAAGAATCGTTTGACCGACTTGGATCAGCTCTTCTTCTGAAACGCCAACTAAAAGTTTAAAACCAACAATTATTGCTTGCGGTTGTTTTTCGCGAAGCATTGCAATTATTTTAGGGTTTTTCTTTAAAAAAAGCAAGAGACGATCTGTTTTTGAAGGAATCTTTTTCTGATCCTGAATCGTTTCGCCAATTTCAGCTAAACCTTGGTGTAAAAATTCTTTTAGCTGTTCCTTCGTTGGTTGTTCCAACTCAACTAATTTGGCAGAGAGCTGCTCGATAAATTCTTCTTCTGATAAGGTTGTTTCCGTTGTAAAATCGCTCACAGCCATGCTATGGATCACACTGTCAAAAGCGGTCTGGTCAAATTGTTCAAGCAACGCTTCTTGTAAGTCTTTCGTCGTTTCAATGGGAACGATCGTTAATTTTTCCTGTTCAGCAGGTCGGACAGCTTGTGCTGTGGTGACATAGGTTACGTGATGACCTTGTGCTAAAAATGTTTCAGCGATGATTTTACCTAAGCGTCCAGTCGAATGATTGGTAATGGAACGGACGTTGTCTATTTTTTCAGAAGTTCCACCTGCAGTAATCAATATATTCATTATTGTGATGCCCCTTTAGTTCATTTTTATGATGGTGCGGCCAATGTGTGTGCCTTTTTGTAATTGCTCCAAAGTATTTGGCAATTGCTCTAATGTGATTTCTTGTGTCAGTTCGTGTTGGCTTACGTTCAAATCTGTCGCTAATCGTTTCCAGATTGCCATACGCGGCTCCATTGGTACATTGACTGAATCGATGCCTAACAAATTGATGCCTCGTAAGATAAATGGTAAGACTGTCGTATTTAGTCTGATACCTGCTGCATTGCCGCAGATGGCAATGCTTCCGCTATAACGCAATTGCGCCAATAATGCAGCCGTGATCTCTCCGCCAACAGTGTCGATCACAAAATCGATGGTTTGTTTTGCTAGAGGCTTGATTTTTTCGGGCAGGAAATTTTCAACAAGCAGTACTTGAGAGGCACCGATGTTCTTTAATGATGTTTCCGCTTCTTTTTTTCGACTTAATGCAATGATGTTTTTATAGCCTAATTGCTTCAACATCGCAATCGACAAGCTGCCGACACCACCTGTTGCGCCTGTCACTAAAATTGTCGCTTCTTTGTTCTGACTAAACCCATGATTTTCTAGTGCTTGAACAGATAATGCCGCAGTAAAACCGGCAGTTCCGAAGATCATCGCGTCTTTTAGACTTAAACCAGTAGGTAAAGGAACGACCCAATCGGCTGGTACGCGGGCGATTTGAGCAAAGCCGCCAGTATGAGTCACGCCTAGACCATAGCCTGTGACTAAAACCTCTTGTCCTTCTTTAAAGCGTGCATCGGTTGAACTGAGAACAGTGCCGCTGAGATCGATGCCTGGAATCATAGGATAGTGACGGATCACGCCGCCATTTTGCTTTGCGGCTAAGGAATCTTTATAGTTGACCGATGAATAGGCGACTTGGATCGTTACATCACCCGCAGATAAATTCTCGGTTGTTATTTCTGTTACTTCTGATCGAAAGGTTTGATCGATGTCATTTACGATAAATCCGGAAAATGTTTTCATGTGTATGCTCCTTTAAATACAAAATCGTTTTATTGTTACTATCATAACATATTCTCCTTTTTTCTTTAGAAAATTCTTCTTAAATCAGCCTTCATAAACGATAGAAAATAAGCTAGAATAGAAGGTGAGTGTTTTATTGACTTGGAAAGTGAAAATAAACACATGTCTACTAAAAATGAGGAAAGGGAATTGAATGAGTGAAGTTTAAAATTGGTATGCGTACATTTAAAACGGGGATCAGTGTGTTTCTTTGTATCCTTGTCAGTATTTTATTGAAACGTGAAACGTATGTCGTTGCGGCGATCACTACTGTATTCAGTCTGAGAGAGGACATGGAGAATACGTTAAAATACGGCAAGCATCGAATTACCGGAAACGTGATGGGGGCGATCATGTCAGTTGTTGTGATTGCGGTGTTCAGTGTATTTGGACGAACCGAGATCGTTCAGCTGATCTTTATTCCAACGATCATTATGGTGATGATCGCACTGCTTGCTTCGATCAGCTGTCATGAAGGAACGGTCGGAGCTTGTGCGACGCTTTTGACGATCGTGTTTATGATTCCTTCTGATCAGTCGTATGGCTATGCATTTGCCCGTGTCATAGATAGCTTTATTGGGATGGGAATCGCATTAGCAGTGAATTATTTTATTCCGTTAAAACTAAACAGAAAAAAGGCAGTGATTCCTGAAGACAATGAAGTCGCTGCAGAATAAAAGAAAAGGTTGGGATCTAATACCCAGCCTTTTCTTTTTCGTTATTCTTTGATTAAATGTGTTTCTTTTTGTTTAATATGTGCTTCCAATTCGTGCTTGTCGATCAAGGAAGAAACCACACCATCACGTGAGATACAAAAGCCGGCAGCATAAGTGGCAATACGAACGGCCTCTCTTAACGAGTAGCCATAAAGCAAGTAAGAGGAAAGTGCACTGATAAAGGCGTCACTGGCTCCTGTACTGTCGATTGCGGGAAAATCAACGGCAGCAATATATTCGTCCCATTCTGGGGTTTTAACATAACAGCCTTTTTCTCCCAATGTTACGATAATTGTATCCACGCCGCACGTCAATAAATAATTTGTCTTTTCTTCCAAGGTAGCATATTCAGGACATAGTTCATTCAGCTCATCTTCATTCGGAATCAAAATATCGATTTCCGATAGCACATCTTTAGGGATATTCCCATAAGCAGAAGGTTTTAGAATCGTTTTTGCACCATACATATGGGCCATCGAGCAGGCCTTGGCTACAGTGTCGAGAGGAATCTCTGTCTGGATCAGACAGTAACCAGTGTTTTCAAATAATTCCTTTTTCTCTTCGATATCTTCTGGTGTAAAAATGCCGTTGGCACCAGGAAGGATCGAGATAGTTGAGAGCCCGCTCGTTTCAACAAAGATATAGGCTTTTCCTGTATTGGTATGATTGCTTCGTTTGATGCCTAAGGTTTCAACCCCATATTGGTTTAACGTATTGTAGACATAATCAGAATCTAGATCTGAGCCGATTTTGCCGATCAATGAAACCCGATGGCCCAGCTTTGCCGCACCGATCGATTGGTTGACCCCTTTTCCACCAGGATAGATCGACGAACCTGTGATCGAGACCGTTTTCCCACTATCCGGCAGTTTTGGCACAGTCAAATATGTATCGATATTGATACTTCCGATCACTACGATTTTAGGAATATTCAAATTGAAGGGCAAGCTGACTGTCGTACGATTATCCAACGAAAAATCTTGAAAATAAGTTGGTGATTCCAATGTTTTTTTTTCGATGGTATTGATCAGTTGACGGCAGAGATAGCTGCCAAAATCAGCAGTGCGAATCGTATAGGTTGAAATTTCCGACAGTTCGGTTAAAGAGAGTGGTTCTGTCCGCTCGCTTTTGAGGGAAATCAAAGAAAGATCCTCGGGAATTTTGTAGCTTAAAGCATGGAGAAGCTGATAAAATTCCAATGCCTTATGATAATGAGAGGAAATCACTCCGGTGATCTGTCTGTTATTTAATTTATGGTTTAAGTTCTCATTGAAATCGAAGAAGATCAACTCTGGGTCAAGCTTCATATGATTATCGAATAAACATTTTTTATAGCCAGCTAAGAAGGCTTCGGTACGTCTGCCGGGTGTCAGTAAACAGGCGATTTTTTGATGTTTTTGATCGATCAACTCTTGTGTGATATGATAGGCTGCTTTTTCGTAAGGAAACAAAATCGATGTTTCTCCACCATTTTCTCCAGTACTTAGGACAGGAATCGCTAATTCTTCAAAATGGGTGAGATGGCTTAAACTTTCCTCATCGATCGGCTCCCAGATGACACCGTCGACGTTTTGTTTGCAGAGAGAGGTGATGTTCTTTAATTCTTGTTCCTTGTCATCGTAATTATTAAAAATCAATGGGCTGTAACCATTTTTTTGAGCGGTCTGGATGATCCCATCTAACGTCGCATCCAATGAGGTGGAAGAACGGAGTAAAACGCCTAATAACCATGACTTTGCTGGTGTACCTGCAGAAGAAGCATAAGGTGCATAATTATACTCTTTGACGATTTTCAGCACGCGTTCTCTTGTTTCATGGCTGATACTTTGGTCTTTTTGGTTGACGATTTTTGATACAGTAGAAACCGAAACACCAGCTAATTTGGCGATATCTTTTATATTCATAATGATTATTTCCCTCATTTCGTTTAGTGATCAAAAGGTGGTTCATCTATAGTAAATAAAAAAATGCTAATTCTTTCTATCAAAATGAAGCGTCTAATTATGCTTACATCATAGATAAATAATTCCTGTAAGTCAACTGTAATTATTCTATGGATGAGGAGAAAAATCTTTTGGATCAAAATCCAAAAAAGCGTTGACAAAAGAAACAAACGATGGTAATTTTTATTTAGAGAAAACGTTTTCCGAAAAAATTTTCCTTGATCGAGGAAAACAAATTTTGAACGAAACGGAGGTCATGTCATGAAGCAGAGCAGTTTTCTAAATAGAATCAAGGCGCAGTTCACGACGAAATCGTTAGTTCTCATTCCCATAGCTGTAGGCATCAACCTGATTGGCGGAACGTTATGTTCAGCATTAAAGCTGCCTTTATTTTTAGATATGATCGGAACGATCATCATTGCTTGTCTCTCTGGACCTTGGGTTGCTGCTTTATGTGGTTTTTTGACAAATGTGTTTTTAACTTTAGTGGCAAATCCAGTGTATTTTCCTTATTCTGTCGTGAGTGTTTTATGTGGTCTTGTCACAGGCTTTATGGTCAAAGCAGGGTTGTTTCGAAATGTTTGGGGAGCAATGTTGACTTGGCTTGTATGCGCCTTCACAAATACGGTATCTGCTTCGATGATCACGATTTTTGTCTACGGCGGTGCAACGGGTGTTAATGGCAGTTCACTTTTTACAGCTGCATTGATTGCAACGACTAAGAAAATCATTCTATCGGTTTTATCGACATCTATGATCGAAAATTTGGTCGATAAAGGAATCGTTTTTCTGATCGCCTATCTTCTAGTACAAAAGATTCCAAAACGTTTCTTGAGTCAGTATGCACTTGGAATGAATGAAGATGAATTAGACGAAGACTGGTTGTGAAAAGGGACAGATCGAAAATAGTTTGCGTAGTTTAGGAGGGAGAACATGAAGCTGTCAAATGCCTTTGTAGAAAAAGATACAATGATCGAAAAGATAAATCCGTTGACGAAGATCCTTGCTGTCTTTTGTTTTGGATTAGGTACGCTGTTATTTCCCAAATTATGGTTAGGGTTTGGACTTATTATCTGTTTATTTTTCATTGCTTATTTAGGGAAATTACTGAAACCGTTTACTCGTCTGATGCTGGGCTTCGGGTTGCCGATCAATTTGATGTTGCTGTTTATTCAAGGTTTTTATGGCGTAAATAATAAAACGGTCATTGCTGATTTTGGCTTTGCTGAGCTAGGTTTAGAAGGTGTGCTGTATGCGCTAAAAATAGTGACGACATTATTAGTATTTCTAGGGTCATTTTATTTGATGAATCAAACCACTGAGACAGGAAAATTGGTTGCAGCGATGACGAATAGTGGCTTACCGCCCAAAGCAGGCTATTTAGTTTTAGCAACATTGAATGTCGTACCGCAAATGCAGCGGAGAATGAATGTGATCCAAGAAGCGCAAGAAGCGAGAGGCGTCGAGATCAAAGGACGTTTAGTCGCAAGGATCAAGGCTTACCTGCCGCTTTTAGGTCCTGTGATCATGTCTTCGCTGACAGATGCACAAGAAAGAGGAATGACGCTGGAAACAAGAGGATTTGGCATTAAAGGAGTCAAGCAAACAAGCTATGTCCAAGTAAAAACAACAAAAGTAGACAAGATCATCAATGTCTTGTTGGTACTCTTTTTAATTTTTGTGATTCTAGCAGCTATCTGGATGAAGTAAACATGATAGGAGGGGAAAAGGATGTCTGAACCCGTTGTAACAGTCAATAATTTTTCGTATAGATATAATCAAACGAAAACAAGAGCTCTGAAAAATTTGACGTTTCAGGTAGAAGCGGGCAGCTTCTTTTGTATCGTTGGCGGAAATGGCTCAGGGAAGTCAACGTTATGTAATGCACTAGTCGGCTTGATTCCTCACTATTTTGTAGGGAAAAAAGCGGGAGAAATCATCATCGATGGGCTTAAAACAGAAGCTGCGACGATCGCTGAGTTGTCTACACGAATTGGTTTAGTCTTTCAAAATCCATTCAATCAATTATCCTATACAGCGGGTACTGTTGCAGAAGAGTTAGCGTATGGCTTGGGCAATCGTGGTGTACCGAGAACAGAGATGCTCAAAAAAGTGGAGACTGTATCCAAGCTGATGCATATCGACCATATTCTTTCAAAAAATCCGCTGGAGCTATCGGGAGGCCAAGTACAGCGGGTCGCTTTTGGATCGACATTCATTTTAGAACCAAAAATCTTAGTCTTAGACGAATGTACAACACAGCTGGATCCCATGGGAAGTGACGAGATTTTTGCCATCGTGAAGCGCTTGAATCAAAATGGGATCACCGTGATCATGGTGGATCATGACATGGAACGGGTAGCAAAAAATGCGGATCAGATCATGGTTCTTTCAGAAGGTGAGATCCAAATGATTGGGAATCCAAAGGAAGTTTTTGAATTTCTGGAACAAACAGATCTTGGAATCGAAGTCCCTGATTATGTGAAAATTTCAAGAATACTTCAACAAAAGGGCTATACAAAAGCAGAGATCACATGGACGGAAGAAGAAACGATTCGTCTAGTAAAGGAGGCGCTGAAGTATGAAGATCCAGTTGAAAAACCTTCATTTTAGCTATCCTTCAAGTGAAGAAGTATTAAAAGGAATCGATTTAACGATCGAAGGTACAAAACCTGTCGCGATCATCGGACAAAATGGTGCTGGTAAAACAACGATCGTCAAGCATTTGAATGGTATCTTGTCACCGACCTCTGGCGACATATGGATCGATGGAGAAGCGATCCAAACAAAAGGTACCGCGCAATGGTCGAAAACGGTTGGTTATGTGTTCCAAAATCCTGATGATCAATTATTTTTAGAAACAGTCAAAAAGGAATTGTTGTTTGGTCCGCAACAGATTGGTATGTCCAAAAAAGACATCGACCAACGCCTGGAATGGGTAGCGGAGGTAACTGGCTTAAAGGATAAATTGGAAGTTCATCCATTTGATTTAAATGCGACTGAAAAAAAGTTTTGTACGATTGCTTCTATTATGATGATGAATCCGAAGGTTTTAATCTTCGATGAGCCGACCTGCGGACAAGATGTTTATGGAAATCGACGCTTGAAAAAAATCATTCAGGAACTGAAACATCGTGGAGTGCTATGTATCACAATAACGCATGATATGAAGTTTGTGGCAGACAATTTTGAACGAATCATCGTGATGAAAGAAGGTAGGGTACTTTTAGACGGATCAGTGAGTGAGGTGTTTTCACAGCCTGAACGATTAAAAGAAAGCTTTGTTACACCGCCTCCGATCACGCGTGTGGGACAAGGAGTTGGGTTTTCAGAACCAGTATTTACGACAGAAGCGTTCATGACGGTTTTTGAAAGAGAAAGGGGTGAGTAAAATGTTTGATACTGTTGGGGAACTAGTAAAAAGAAAACGTGAAAGAGACGGATGAGATAAACGCTCGGTAAAAATGGTTGGTTGTTGAATAAAGTCAAGATTGAAAGGTGTGGAAAAAATGTCAGCTAACAATGAGACAGAAAAAGTAATTGGCGTTCCCGTTCCTAGAGAAGGAACTCCTGAATTTGAAAAAATGAATCGGATGGCAAAACGTGCGATTCCGCTGATTTTAATTATTTTTATTTTTGGTATTCTTGAGCAACAGGCATTTGGTATGATTTTTGTTAATATTGGCGAACAGTTAGGAACACCCAATTTAGCGCCGTTGATCACATCGATACCTGGGATCGTTTTGGGCATCGTTTGTGTTATCTATGGTTCTTTGGGAGACTTTGTTTCACTTAAAAAAATGACGATGTTGGGTGTCGTGCTATTGATTATCGGTTCGGCGATCGGATTTATATTGGGACCGATCAATATTTGGGCGGTCGTAATTGCCCGTGTGCTTCAATCAGCAGGCGGACAAGTAGCAGGTTCTGTTTTCTTAGTATTGGTATCAAAATATATCGCAAAAGAAAATCGTGTGATCTACTATGGTATTTTCGTTGCTGTTTTTAGATTTTCAGCAGCGCTAGGTGTTGTAGCAGCAGGTTATGTAACGAAGATCGATTGGCGTTGGTTATTCGCTGTTCCGTTGATTTCTTTCTTATTTATTCCATCGTTAGCGAAAAACTTACCGGACGATCATGCAGAAGGTGCAACGATCGACTGGGCTGGATTTGCTTTGATCGGTGCATTTGCTGGAGCAGTTACGATGTTCTTTACGGATATGAACATATTTTGGGCAGCAGCCTGTGTGATTACATTGATTGCTTTTATCGTTTATATCAATAAAGCAAAATCACCATTTATCACGCCTGAATTCTTTAAGAATCCAGCTTTTATCGCAACAATGACGGTTATCTTTGTAGGTTATTTCTTTAGCTACACATTAAATGCAGGGGTAAATGCAATTGGTTTGAATATTTATGGTATCGATTCTGCAGAAGTTTCTACTTTATTGGTTTGGTCGATTTTATTAGCGGCAGTTCTTGGGTTTGTTTGCGGTCCAGTTATTAAACGGATCGGACGTTCAGCTGGGATCATCATGGCGTTAAGCTTTATGGGTCTAGGCTTGATAGCAATTGCTTTTGCGATTCCTATGGGCAAAGTTTGGGCGTTAGCCGTGGCTCCTTGTATTTACTATTTTGGTACATCCTTCTTTTACTCACCGATCGTTGATACAGCAACGCTTACTGTATCACCGGAAGAGTCTGGTCGTGTTCTTGGTGTCAATGACCTAGTCCAAGCGATCACAGGATCTGTTGGTGTGGCTGTATTCGGCGGAATGATGTCTTCAGGTGCGATGTCTGGCGGAAGTATCGTCGGTGTAGATAGCGGCGCTGCTTCAACCTATGCCAATGTCTTTTTAGTCGGTGGCGTGATCATTTTGGCCGCTTTGGTGATCTTCTTAGTAACGAAAAAGACGATCTATAGTCGTTCAAGAGCAGAATAAAAACAGCTAGAAATAGATGATTTTAGGAGGAAGAAAAATGGCAAAACAAAAAATAATTTTAGATTGCGATCCTGGACATGATGACGCGTTAGCTTTATTGATGGCTTTATCTTCTGACAAGGTAGAGCTGATCGGAATCACGACTTCAGCGGGCAACCAATTGCCGGAAAAAACCTTTGATAACACACGAAAACTTTTAGCTTTAGCAAACAGAGAGGACATCCCAGTAGCAATGGGTGCATTGAAACCTCTTCGAAGAGAATTGATCATTGCTGATGATGTCCATGGAGAAAGTGGACTGGATGGTGCAGAATTACCAGAACCAACAGCTGTGGCAGAAAAGATCAGCGGAAATGACTTACTAGCGAAGCTATTAAGAGAAAGTGATGAAAAAGTCACGATCATAGCTACTGGTCCACTGACAAATATCGCGATCTTTTTATTATCACATCCAGAACTAAAAGAGAAGATCGAGTTGATCTCCTTTATGGGCGGTGCTTGTTTTGGCGGTAATATCACCCCACATGCAGAGTTTAATATTTATGTCGATCCTGAAGCAGCAGATATTGTCGTGAAATCTGGGGTACCAACTGCGATGTTTGGCTTAGATGTGACATTGAAAGCACAGCTTTTTGAAGAAGACATTCAAGAAATCAGAGCGATCGGTAATCCAGTCGCTCGTACGATGGCTGATTTATTAGACTTTTTCAATTTGACAACAACAGTCCCATTTTTGGCTGAGGAAGGTCATATCGAAGGGATTCATATGCATGATCCGTGTGCGATGGCTTATGTCATCGATCCAAGTTTATTCAAGGTTTTACCGATGCATGTGGAGGTCGAAACAAGTGAGACGCTTGCTTTAGGCAGTACAGTGGTTGATTATGATGATCTTTTTGAAAGAGAGAAAAATGTGCTTGTTGGATTTGATATCGATTTACCAAAATTCAAAGCATTAGTAATAGATACGATGGCGTACTTTTCTAAGTAGTCATCAAGATAGTGAGACGTAGCAGAGGAGGTCAGGCAATGAACGAAGTCACAGTAATTGGCAGTATCAACGCGGATACCACATTAAAAATGAACTATTTACCCAAACATGGCGAAACGATCCATGCGAATGAATTATTCACTTCAGGTGGAGGCAAAGGAGCGAATCAAGCCATTGCGGCGAAACGAAGCGGTGCAAAAACAAATTTTATTGGAGCAGTCGGTACGGATGATACGGGCAAACGAATGCTGGATTTATTAAATAAAGAAATGATCGATATCTCAGGAATCAAATCCCTTGATGATCAAACGACGGGCAGCGCGTATGTATTGTTAGATAGTTTTGGAGAAAACAGTATCATTATCCACTCCGGCGCAAATAATCAAATCACACCCGAACAAGTGGAAGAAAATAGAAACAAAATCGAAGCAAGTGAGTTTATCATCGCCCAATTTGAAAGTCCGATCGACAGTACGATTCGAGCCTTTGAATTAGCCAGAGCCGCTGGAGCTAAAACAATTTTAAATCCAGCACCAGCGATCGAACAGATTCCTACAGAATTATTAGAAAATATCGATATGATCATACCAAATGAATCAGAAGTTGAGATTTTGACAGGCATAAAAATCACTTCGGAACAAAGCATGATCCACGCAGCATCCTCTTTACATGGATTAGGAATAGAGACGGTTGTGATCACACTTGGCAGTGCTGGAGCGTTTTATGACCGGGCAGGCGAGCGGGGAATCATTCCAGCATATCCTGTCAAAGCAGTCGATACAACTGCGGCTGGAGATACATTTATCGGAGCGATGGCAGCGATCTTAAAAACGGATTTCAGTAATTTAGAGGAAGCCATCCGCTACGGTGCAAAAGCTGCTTCACTCACTGTCCAACGATATGGCGCACAACCTGCGATTCCTTATCGTAGTGAGTTAGATGAATTGATCGTAAGGGAAATAGAAGAATAAGTTGGAATAAGGCAGACACTGATTAGACACAATTATCTATCTAAAGAACAGAACGAGAGTCAAAATTACTCTTGTTCTGTTCTCTTTTTTTTAAACGACCGGCTATAAAAAAATGAAATTTTTTAACAAAATTAGTTGCTATTTTTTGAAAAATTCGTATACTAAAGAAGGTAAAATTAAACTCCTAGTTTAGTATTAGAAAACTTTTGGATAAATCCAACTGAGGTGAGTAGATGGAAATCGGTGAAAAGCTGCGCAATTTGCGCGTACAAAAAAATTTGACCCAAGAAGAACTTGGTGAGCGGACGGACTTGACGAAGGGCTATATTTCGCAGTTAGAACGAGATTTGAGCTCCCCTTCTATGGAAACCTTTTTTAATATTTTAGAAGTATTGGGCGTCACGCCTGAACAATTTTTTAGTGAGCAAACGCTGGAACAAAAGATCGTTTATAAAGATGAAGACAGTACGCTCTACTATGACGAGGAAAATGGCTATGAACTAAAATGGCTGATTCCCGAATCAAACGAAAAAGAGATGGAGCCTGTGCTTTTGACCTTTGATAAAAATGGGGAATATAAAACGTTTGAACCCTCATTATCTGAAACCTTTATCTATGTGATCGAAGGTGCAGTATCGTTGATTCTAGGCGAAGCAAAACACGCTGCGAAAAAAGGGGAGGCCATGTATTATCAGGCCACTGAACCGCATCAGTTGATCAATCATGCAAAGGGAAAAAGTCGTATCTTAATAGTGGCGACAGAATCTTATTTATAAACAAGGAGGCATTGGCGCGTGAAAAAAAATATTATTTCATTTGAAAATGTAGTGAAAGAGTATGATGATGAAAAAGTACTGAAACAAGTTAGCTTTGAGATCGAACAGGGGAAATTTTATACGCTCCTAGGACCTTCCGGCTGTGGAAAAACGACGATCTTACGGATTTTAGCTGGTTTCGTAGATGCGACAGAAGGAGATATTTATTTTGACGGGCAGAGAATCAATGACATCCCTGCTAATAAGCGTCAGGTCAACACTGTCTTTCAAGATTATGCGCTGTTTCCTCATATGAATGTATTTGATAATGTAGCTTTCGGTTTGAAAATCAAAAAATTATCGAAATCAGAAATAGAAAAGAAGGTTAAAGATGCCTTGCGTATGGTACAGCTTCCGGGATATGAAACAAGAGAAATCAGCGAAATGTCTGGTGGACAGCGCCAACGTGTAGCGATTGCCCGAGCGATCGTCAATGAGCCGAAGGTTTTATTATTGGATGAGCCATTATCTGCGCTAGATTTGAAGCTGCGGACGGATATGCAGTATGAGCTTCGGGACTTACAGCAGCGGTTAGGGATCACCTTCATTTTTGTTACCCATGATCAAGAAGAAGCTCTAGCGATGAGTGATGTGATTTTCGTAATGAACAAAGGTCATATCGTGCAAAGCGGCACGCCAGTGGATATTTATGATGAGCCGATCAATCATTTTGTTGCAGATTTTGTAGGTGAAAGCAATATCGTCAATGGTACGATGATCGAAGATAATCTTGTTGAGTTTGTTGGCAAACGCTTTGAATGTGTCGATGGCGGGATGCGTAAAAATGAACCAGTAGAAATCGTGTTGCGTCCAGAAGATTTGACGATCACAAGCGCGGACAAAGGAAAATTAGTCGTAATGGTTGATACGCAGCTTTTTCGTGGTGTTCATTATGAAATCATTTGCCATGACGAAGACCATAATGAGTGGATGGTTCATTCGACAAGAAAAGCAGTGGAGGGCGCAAAAGTGGGGTTGTTTTTTGAGCCTGAAGATATTCATGTCATGCGTTTCAATGAATCGGAAGAAGATTTCGATGCTCGTTTAGAAAGCTACGAAGAATAGGGGGAAGAATAATGAAAACAATGCGTCGGATCTATTCGATTCCTTATGCGATGTGGCTGCTTTTGTTTGTGATCACGCCTGTTTTGATGATCATTTATCAATCTTTTTTTGATATGAATGGACAGTTCACATTGGAAAATTACCGAACGTATTTTACATCAGGCACGTATTTAAGCATGACGTTGAATTCAGTTTGGTATGCGTTTTTGATCACCTTATTTACGTTGTTGATCAGCTATCCGACCGCCTATTTTTTGACGAAGTTAAAACATAAACAATTATGGTTGATGCTGGTTATTTTGCCGACATGGGTCAATCTTTTGCTGAAGGCTTATGCATTTATTGGCATTTTTAGTATTCATGGAAGTATTAATCAGTTTCTAGGCTTTGTGGGTGTGGGTCCGTATCAAATTTTGTTTACTGATTTTAGTTTTTTATTTGTTGCAACGTATATCGAAATTCCATTTATGATCTTACCGATCTTCAATGCACTTGAGGAAATGAATCCTTCATTGATCAGCGCTAGCCGTGATTTAGGTGCGAGCAGTGTTCAAACTTTTCAACGGGTGATTTTTCCCTTATCTTTGAATGGAGTTAAAAGTGGGGTGCAGGCAGTATTTATTCCATCACTTTCTTTATTCATGTTGACTCGTTTGATTGGCGGCAATCGTGTGATCACATTAGGAACGGCGATCGAAGAGCATTTTATGGTGACGCAAAATTGGGGCATGGGTTCAACGATCGGTGTGATCTTGATCGTTGCGATGTTTTTTGTGATGCTTTTGACAGGTGAGAAGAAGAAAAAAGGGCGGGTGAAAGAATGACAAAGAAAAAATTCAAATGGTCTTATCTGTATTTGATCGTTGTTTTTGCTTTATTATATGCACCGATCTTTTATTTGATTTTTTACTCGTTCAATGACACAGATACGATGAATCAGTTTACTGGATTCACTTTGGATAATTATAAAGCGGTCTTCGAGGATACTCGTTTACTGATCATCGTACTGAATACCTTTTTACTGGCGTTTTTATCTGCTTTACTAGCAACGATCATCGGCACATTCGGTGCGATGGGAATTTATTATACACGACGACGCAAAACGAGAACGACATTGATGAGCTTCAATAATATCTTGTTAGTTTCTCCAGACGTAATCATTGGTGCTAGTTTTTTGATTTTCTTTACAGCAGTCGGATTTATTAGTTTGGGTTTTGCCAGCGTATTATTGTCACATATTGCCTTTAGTATTCCAATCGTTGTACTGATGGTTTTACCGAAACTGCAGGAAATGAACGACTCGATGGTGGATGCTGCAAGAGACCTAGGAGCAAATAATATCCAAGTGATCAAAAATATTATATTACCATTTTTGTCACCAGGGATCATTGCCGGCTATTTTATGGCTTTTACGTATTCATTGGATGATTTTGCAGTGACATTTTTTGTCACTGGAAATGGGTTTTCAACGTTGTCTGTTGAAATCTATTCCCGTGCCAGACAAGGGATCAGCCTAGAAATCAATGCGTTGAGTGCCCTTGTTTTTATTTTCTCTATGATTCTTGTGATCGGCTATTACTTTATTAGTCAGGATAATCTGCCAAAAAGAATGCGTAAAATGCGTCGGGAGCAAAGTGAGGTGGCTAAGCTCAAATGAGAAAACTACAATCCTTGTTTATTGGGATATTAGCAATCATTTTGATTTTGTTTTTTGGCGTACGTCAACTTGAAAAATCAAGCGGCATGGCTGGAGCAGATACCCTAACAATCTACAATTGGGGCGATTATATTGACCCTGATCTTATACGCGCATTTGAAAAAGAGTCAGGCTATAAGGTCAACTATGAAACCTTCGATTCAAATGAAGCGATGTTCACAAAAATTCAACAAGGTGGAACGGCTTATGACATTACGATTCCTTCTGAATATATGATTCAAAAAATGATGAAGGAAAAAATGCTGTTGCCGATCGACCATACGAAGCTTAAAGGGCTAAACAATATCGATACGCGTTTTTTAGATCAAGAGTTTGATCCGCAGAATAAATACTCGATCCCCTATTTCTGGGGAACATTGGGGATCATTTACAATGACAAGTTTATTGATGGTAACAAAGTCAAGCATTGGGATGATTTGTGGCGGCCGGAATTAAAAGATAATGTGATGCTGATCGATGGCGCCAGAGAAGTTATCGGTCTGTCACTCAATAGTCTTGGCTATTCTTTAAATAGCAAGAATAATCAGGAGTTACGCGAAGCGACAGATAAATTGAATAAGCTGACAACGAATGTCAAAGCGATCGTTGCAGATGAAATCAAGATGTACATGATCAATGAAGAAAGTGCGGCAGCAGTGACATTCTCTGGTGAAGCAGCAGAAATGCTGGATAACAATGAACATCTGCATTATGTGATTCCTTCAGAAGGCTCGAACTTATGGTTTGATAATATCGTGATTCCTAAAACGGCTAAAAATGTCAAAGGTTCATACGAATTCATCAACTTCATGCTAAGACCAGAAAATGCAGCACAAAATGCAGAGTATATCGGTTATTCTACCCCAAATAAAGAAGCGAAGAAGCTTTTACCTAAAGAGATTTCTGGTGACGAACAGTTTTATCCAAGTGATGAAGTGATTAAACACTTGGAAGTCTATGAGGATTTGGGTGCGGAATATCTTGGGATTTATAATGATCTATTTTTGGAATTTAAGATGTATCGGAAGTAGGGTGAAAACTCAGTAAGATTGATTTTAAGTCAACAAAATTCGAAGTAAAAAACATCTTTTTTATTTTCGGTTTTCTACTAAAAGCGGCAATTTTGTCGCTTTTTTTGTGTGTGATAAAAAATGCTAATAGTTTAAAAGAAATCATTTGATGAGATGATTTAATATTATCTGAGATGTCAGAATCAAACCATAGGTGATATATGATAGTCATGTTTATAGTGAATTCCCTAGAGTTTACTATTTTTATTGTGCTGATATAATGTAAGAAGCAAATGATTTTTCTTATCCAAATCTTGCAGACGATTTCGCAACAAACTGTATTTACGAAAAATTAAGACTAGGCTGACAGCACTTGAAAAGGAGTGAAAGTAGGTTGGACTATAAAATTGAAAAAATGGATGAATTAAATTTAGTTGGAAAAGTTGAAAGACAACATGTTAATAATGTAAAGGTGGATAAATTTTGGGAACGGTGTGAGAAAGACGGTACACTAAAGGTCTTACTAAATCATTCAACGTCCATTAATAAAGAATATTTTGGCATTGCTGATGGCTCATCATATGATGGTGATAGTTACCTCTATTACATTGCTACACCTTTTTGTGGTAAGACAATTCCCAGAGGCTTTATCACAAAAAGACTTCCTTCGAGCTTATGGATCAAGTTTGATTGCTCTGATGTTGGTAATGAAGATGTGATTAGTCAGGAGCTTTGGACTAAGATATATTCTGATTTTTTCCCCACATCTATATATGAGCCGGCTGAATACCAACTAGAGGTGTACTCAAATGGAGAAACAGAAAAAGGGCCTGAGATTTGGATTGCAGTTAAGCAGAAAGAAAGTATTTAATCCTTTGAACAAAAGTAACGCTTTACTTTTTTAGACTAGAAAGACCGCTATAGGTGAGACTAGAAATCTAACTTGTAGAGTCTTTTTTGTAAATCTTGCACTGAAAAAAATTTGAGTTATTCCTTCGTTGGAAAAGCGAGAATCATCTTTCCAAAGAAACGTCTTAATTACTAGCTTCTTTTATAATGTTGATTATAGCTTTATATTGAAGAGCTTCGTTCTTTATATAATATATATGTAGCTATTATTTTTCAGAACATTTTCTTACGAAGATATTTTGTTTTCGTAAGAATGTTCTTTTAGTTTCTTATTAGTTGTCGAAGTGCTAAAATAAATTATGAGAATGAACAGATCATCTACTTTTAGGAGAAGACTATGAATAAAAAAAAAGAAAATTATTAGCCAAAATTGCGTATCTTTACTATGTGGAGAATAGGACACAAGCTGAAATATCAAAAATGTTGAATATTTATCGAACAACGATCAGTCGAATGCTAGCACAAGCAAAAAAAGAAGGAATTGTAAAAATAGATATTATTGGGTTTGATACAGAGCTTTTTGCATTAGAAGAATATTTCAAAAAGAAATACAATCTGCATCAAGTGGATATTTCTACAAGTAATTCTACTGATTCTGAAAGTGAAAAAAATGACGCTCTGGCACATGCAGCGGCAAACTTTGTAGGAAACTTTATTGCGGATAATCAAATAATTGGGATTTCATGGGGATCTACTTTAAGTAAAATGATTGAAAAGTTAGAAAATCGTTATGCAGAGAATACACTTTTTTGTCCATTAGCTGGTGGTCCTAGCCACATCAATTCAAAGTATCATGTAAATACTTTGGTTTATGAAATAGCAAGAAAATGTCACGGAAAAAGTTCGTTTGTGAATGCGACAGTCGTTCAAGAAAATGAAAAGGTAACACAAGGTATACTCCAATCAAACATTTTTAAAGATGTCTTAGGTTACTGGGAGCATTTAGATGTGGCCATAGTTGGCGTAGGTGGCAATTTAGATGAAAGTGATAGTCAGTGGCGCGATTTATTGACTACAAAAGATTATCAAATGTTAGAGAAGGAACATGCTGTTGGAGAATGTTGTTGTCGCTTTTTTGATAGAGAAGGTACACCCATTTACAATGAACTTCAACGTCGTACAATTGGACTTTCATTGGAAAAAATAGCTGAGGTGCCTAAATCTATTGCTATTGCAAGAGGAGATCAAAAGGTTCAAGCACTTCTAGCTATGATACGAAAAAAATATGTAAATTGTATTGTTAGTGACCGTGAAACGATTATAAGTATTCTGCATCTGGATAATGATTATACCTTTAAATGATACTGCTTGTTAACGATTAGAAAATTGCTGTGAAAGCAAAACTAATCGTTAACGTTTTCTTATAGTAAATTATGGTCAGTTAGTGGTTCAATTTTTGCGTCTAGATGCTGAAATAGAAAGTTAATAAAAATATCCGCTTTTTATGTTAATGGACATGGCACAAAATTTGGTGTTCGTCAAAGATATCTTTAAAGTAATCTAGCTCTTCTGTATGGAGTTGAGGAATGTCTTGCATTTTATACTCACGATCAAGAAAGGCGTACTTTTTTTCGCCAAATTGATGGAAGGGTAATAGTTCAACTTCCGTGATACCCATTTGATTAAAAAGCTTTGCAAATGCTTCTGCATTTTTGGGTCCATCATTAAAATTAGGGATGATCGGTACTCTAACTATTAAGGCAGAATGTTCTTTTAAGGCACAAGCTAAATTATTTAAGATTGGATTTAAGGAAACACCCGTCCCTTTTTTGTGTTGTTCATCATCATGATGTTTGACATCAAAATATAACAGATCAACTTGCTCAATATATTTTTTGAAGAGTTCTTCTTTGGCAAATCCTGTCGTTTCACTAGCAGTATGAATGCCTTTTTCTTTTAAACGACGCAGCAATTCTGTTGCAAACTCTGCTTGGTAAAGTACCTCTCCACCAGATAATGTTACGCCGCCACCCGACTCTTGATAAAAAGGTTCATCTTTCATTACTTCTATGATAATTTCATCTAGGGATTTGTAATCACCGACGGTTGTATAGTCCTTTTTTTGTGTATCCCATATTTTTTCGGGTTTTCCATATTGTGATTCAGGATTTGAACATCAAAAACAATTTAAGGGACAGCCTTTGAAAAAAACGACCGTTCGGATTCCTGGACCATCATGAATGCTGAATTTTTGAATATTAAAGATGCAAGCTGTATCTACCATAACTAAACTCCTTTCTTCTATTTCGCCTTTATCTTAACAGAAATATATACATTCGTAAATAATAATAGTTACGTACGAAGATTGTGGAGTCTTGGAATATTGTTGAAAGTACAAAAATATGGTAATCTGAAAAGGAGAGAGGATGAGTTTAGTGTCAAGAGAAGAAGAAATTATTTCAATCGTAAGTCAAAATAAAAAAATAGAAGTCAATGAACTTTCAGAACGTTTGAATGTTTCAAAAGTAACGATCAGGAAAGACTTAGATAAGCTTGAAGCAAGAGGCCTTTTGCACCGCCAACACGGGTATGCCTTGCTCAATAATATGGATGATATTAATTATCGCTTAGCTCAAAACTACGATTTGAAAAGAAAAATAGCCCTGGAAGCGAGTAAAATCATAAAGGATGGAGAAGTTGTCATGATTGAATCTGGCTCGACCTGTGCGCTATTAGCAGAGGAACTAGCCTTTAATCGAAACGACATTACAATTATTACTAATTCTTGTTTTATTGCGTCTTACATTAGGAAAGCTGAATCAGTGAAAGTCATCTTGATTGGTGGCGAGTACCAAAAAGAATCCCAAGTAAATGTTGGGCCGCTTGTAAAGAAAGTCATCAGTGAATTTTTTGTAGACAAACTATTTGTTGGTATTGATGGTTTTGATAAAAAACGCGGGTTTACAGGAAGTGATATCACTCGGTGTGATACGTCTAGAACATTAGCCACAGCTGCGAATCAAACAATTGTGTTAACTGATTCAAGTAAGTTCAAACAAAAGGGTGTAGTTTCTGAGTTTGGTTTTGATGAGGTTAGTAAAGTATTTACAGATTCATGTGTAGGAGAAAATGAGTTGGCTTTTTTAAGAAAAAAGAATATCGAGATTGTCACTGTTTAAATATTGCACGTTTGTGCAATATTTTTTTTGTTTCTGATTCACTGGTTTAGATGTTGACCCAGATTATTTAACTATGATACGATTGTTTCGTAAGAAAGGGAAAAAGTTACGAATGAAAAACAGGAGGAGTTATCATGAGTATCCAAGTGAAAGAAAGAGCCAATGTTGAAAATCAGCCATATTTTGGAAAGTTGACCAGTCGCATGAACGAATATCGTGAGTCAGTGCTAAATAAAAAACCGTATATTTGTGCAGAGCGTGCATTGTTGGTAACAGAGTCATACAAAGAACATCAAAATCAACCCAATGTGATGAAACGTGCTTATATGTTAAAAAATATTTTAGAAAAAATGTCGATTTACATTGAAGATGAAACCATGATTGTTGGTAATCAGGCAGCTTCTAATAAAGATGCGCCTATTTTTCCTGAATACACGTTAGAGTTTGTGTTAAATGAATTAGACCTATTCGAAAAACGCGACGGTGATGTGTTTTATATCACTGAAAAAACAAAAGATGATTTACGTTCGATTGCTTCTTTTTGGGATAACAACAATTTAAGAGCAAAAGCAGGTGCTTTGCTGCCCGATGAAGTTTCTGTATTCATGGAAACTGGATTTTTCGGAATGGAAGGAAAAATGAATTCTGGCGATGCCCACTTAGCGGTAGATTATCAGCAAGTACTAGAAATAGGGTTAGAGGGATACAGGGAGCGTACATTAAAGGAAAAAGCAAACCTAGATCTAACAGTACCTGAAAGTATTGATAAATACCAGTTTTATAACGCTATTTTGATTGTTTTGGATGCAGTTAAAGCATACGCAGAACGATTTTCTGCTTTGGCAAAAGAAATGGCTGAAACAGCTGACCCTGAAAGAAAAGCGGAACTGTTGGAGATTAGCCGTATCTGTCAAAAAGTGCCCAATCGACCAGCGGAAACCTTTATTGAGGCTATTCAGTCGGTTTGGTTTATTCAATTGATTTTGCAAATTGAATCAAATGGTCATTCATTGTCCTATGGTCGCTTTGATCAATATATGTACCCTTACTTGAAAAATGATTTGGCTAACGGAACGATCACAGAAGATGATGCTGTTGAGCTGTTAACTAATCTTTGGATTAAAACGTTGACGATCAATAAGGTTCGTAGTCAATCTCATACTTTTAGTAGTGCAGGAAGCCCTCTGTATCAAAATGTAACTATTGGTGGACAAACTAGAGATAAGAAAGATGCAGTCAATGACCTATCGTATCTTGTCTTGCGTAGCGTTGCTCAAACAAAATTGCCTCAACCGAACTTAAGTGTTCGTTATCATTCAGGACTTGACAGTCAATTTATGAATGAATGTATTGAAGTGATGAAGTTAGGTTTTGGTATGCCAGCCTTTAATAATGATGAGATCATTATTCCTTCATTTCTTAAAATTGGAGTCACAGAAGAAGATGCTTATAATTATAGTGCGATCGGCTGTGTGGAGACGGCTGTTCCGGGTAAATGGGGGTATCGTTGTACAGGGATGAGTTACATGAACTTTCCCAAAATTTTAATGATCGCGATGAACGATGGGATCGATCCAGTTTCAGGAAAACGCTTCGTGCAAGGTTATGGTCATTTCACAAACATGCACTCTTTTGAAGAGCTGCAAGATGTCTGGGATAAAACAGTGCGTGAATTAACTCGCATGAGTGTCATCGTAGAAAATGCCATTGATTTAGGGCTTGAACGTGATGTGCCAGATATCTTATGTTCTGCACTGACCGAAGACTGTATTGGACGTGGTAAAACACTGAAGGAAGGTGGAGCCGTGTATGATTTCATTTCAGGCCTTCAAGTTGGGATCGCCAATTTGGCTGATTCGTTGGCGGCGATCAAACAACTTGTTTTTGAAGAAAAAAAAGTGACACAAGCTGAACTTTGGGAAGCACTAATGACAGATTATGAAAGTGAACGCAGCAAAGAAATCCAGCAGATGATTCTTCAAGACGTACCGAAATATGGAAATGATGATGATTACGCAGACCAATTAGTAACGAAAGCTTATGACAGCTATATTGAGGAAGTTAAAAAATACCCAAATACACGTTTCGGGCGTGGGCCAATTGGTGGATTGCGTTATTCAGGGACCTCATCCATTTCTGCGAATGTCGGACAGGGAAAAGGAACGATGGCAACACCAGATGGACGTAATGCATGGGTTCCATTAGCCGAAGGGTGCTCACCATCACATAATATGGATAAAAATGGACCGACTTCGGTATTGAAATCTGTTTCTAAACTAAGAACAGATGAAATTATTGGCGGAGTCTTATTAAACCAAAAAGTTAATCCGCAAATGTTAGCAAAAGAAGAAGACAAACAAAAATTGATTATGTTACTTCGTACGTTTTTCAATAAATTGCATGGGTATCATATTCAGTATAACGTCGTTTCTCGTGAAACCTTGATTGATGCTCAAAAACATCCAGAAAAACACCGAGATTTGATCGTTCGAGTGGCCGGATATTCTGCCTTCTTTAACGCGCTATCAAAAGCTACGCAGGACGATATTATTGAACGGACAGAACATGTATTATAAATAAATTTTATCTAAGAGGGAAACCTCTCAGATAGTGACCTGTTAAGAGTAGAACATTTTAAACCTAGAAAGCGGAGTGCAGACCATGGAATTTATGTTAGATACAGCCAATATTGAAGAGATCAAACAGTATGAAAAAATAATCGCTTTAGCAGGAGTGACTTCCAATCCGACAATTGTTAAAAAGGAAGGAGATATTGATTTCTTTGCACACATGAAAAAAATTCGTGGCATTATCGGCATGGAAAAATCGCTTCATGTTCAAGTTGTTGCAACAAGCTATGAAGGAATGCTAAAAGATGCAGAAATGATTTTGGCTAAAATTGATTCAAATGTTTTTATCAAAGTACCTGTCAGTGAAATTGGTTTAAAAGCAATCAAAGAATTGAAACACAGAGGCGTAAATGTTACTGCGACAGCTATTTATACTAAATTTCAAGCTTATCTTGCGATTGCAGCAGGAGCAGATTATATTGCTCCATATTTTAATCGAATGGAAAATTTAAACATTGATCCTAGAGAAGCGATCCATGAAATGGCACAGGAAATTGCACGCACAAATAGCCAAACAAAAATCTTAGCGGCTAGTTTTAAAAATGTCGGACAAGTCAATGCAGCACTTGAAAACGGCGCGCAAGCTGCAACGATGGGTGTTGATATTATTAAACAAGCATTTGATATGCCAGCGATTGAAAAGGCAGTTATGGATTTCACTGCTGATTGGGAAGCTACTTTTGGAGAAAAAGCAACGATTGCTTCACTTTAAGTTCATTTAAATAATTTTAGGAGGTTTATGTATGGAAAAAATATTTGCAAGCCCATCGAAATATGTTCAAGGAAAAAATGTATTGGTGACAGGAATTTCACATATTAAAAATTTAGGTAACAAGGCTCTTTTACTTTGTGATGATATTGTTTGGGAAATTGTTGGAGAAGAGTTTGATAACAATTTAAAAAAAGAAGGAATGGTCGTTACACGTATTGCCTTTGGTGGTGAAGCATCTACAAGTGAAATCGATCGTGTGAGCGAGATCGGCAAATCGAATCATTGTGAGCTTATTATCGGTTTAGGAGGAGGCAAAACAATTGATGCGGCTAAAGCAATTAGTGATAAGCTAGAATTGCCTGTTGCTGTAGTTCCAACAATTGCTTCTACAGACGCTCCTACATCCGCTTTATCGGTCATTTATTCGGATGAAGGTGTCTTTGAGCGATATCTGTTTTATAAAAAAAATCCAGAGTTAGTCTTGGTAGATACAGCCGTTGTATCAAAAGCACCAAGCAGACTTTTAGCTTCAGGAATTGCTGATGCACTGGCTACATGGGTTGAAGGACGCTCAATTATTGAAGCACATGGTAAAACGATGGGTGGTGCAGCGCCTACATTGGCAGCAGAAGCAATTGCTACTAAATGTGAAGAGATTTTATTCTCAAATGGATTACAAGCTATACAAGCTTGCCGTGCTAAAGTAGTGACACCTGCCTTAGAAGCAGTTGTTGAAGCAAATACATTATTGAGTGGCATTGGATTCGAAAGTTGCGGACTTGCTGCTGCTCACGCGATTCATAATGGTTTTACAGCATTACATGGCGATATTCACAGCCTAACTCATGGTGAGAAAGTTGCCTATGGGACATTAACACAATTGATTTTGGAAAATAGACCTAAAATAATTCTAGATAAATTTATCTCATTTTACCAAGCGCTTGATCTACCTACAACGCTAGCCGATCTCAAGCTTGAAAACATTTCTTATGAAGAATTGTTGAAAGTTGGAAAACTAGCTACTCAAGAAGGGGAAACAATTCATCAAATGGCAGCTGATTTTTCAGCAGATGATGTGACAGATGCATTATTTGCGGTAGATGCGTATGTACGCTCTTTAAGTTGCTGAAAATGTATAATGATAGGGTACTAAAGAAGTAATTTAAATTACTTCTTTCAGGATCATAGATGAAAAGGAGCTTGCAATCAAACCAGCTCCTTTTTTGCTATGCTTTGTGTCAAATTGAAACAAAAACGATAGGTCTGTTATTGTGAAGTTATTTTAGGTGCACTGTACTCATTGCCTGTACTTGAAACCATCTGTCTAAGCGAGTCGCAATTTCTTTGGTTCTTGCGTCAGTTTCAAGATTGATGATTTTTAAAGAGTAAACACTATGTTTTTACGAGTTTGAATTATATTCTTTTGTACATTATCTATTGAAAAAATAAGGAATTTAGTGGAGAAGATGTCAAATAGTGATAAGTAAAAAATTTTCAGTTTTTGATTGAAACTCGTTATAGACTGTGCAATAAACGGTATCATCCTTAGTTGATGGAAAAGCAGCTGATCATTTATCAGGGCTTTCTGTATCTGTCTTTGAATCAAAAATTGTCATCACAGTAATTCTAATGATTGATATATTTCAGATAAGGATAATAATTTACTATAACCAATGAAAAAAATTGAAGAACTTTTGTGAAATAATAAACTTTTTTTTAAAATCCCTTGACCTGAAGTTCACTTTAAGGAGTAGAATGAACTCAGAAAAAGGAGGAGTTTTATGTTATTAGAAACCATACAACAACCAAGCGATCTAAAAAAATTGTCTCATCAGGAACTGCAAACCTTGGCAAATGAAGCCAGAATAGTATTATTAGGTAAAATCAGTTATCATGGCGGGCATAATGGCCCGAATCTTGGCATGGTTGAAATGACGGTCGCTTTGCATCACGTTTTTAATTCACCGGTCGATCAGCTTATTTTCGACGTATCGCATCAAACATACATTCATAAGATGTTGACAGGACGGGCAGAAGCATTTCTTTCACCTGAACACTATGATGATGTTTCAGGCTATACAAACCCGAAAGAAAGCGAACATGACTTATTTACGATTGGACATACTTCCACGTCCCTTTCATTAGCGAATGGCGTAGCAAAAGCTCGTGATTTGAAGAATGAAACCAACAATGTGATCGCCGTGATCGGTGATGGTTCTCTTTCCGGAGGGTTGGCTTATGAAGGCTTGAATAATATTGTTGAGCAGGGGACAAACACGATTGTGATCGTAAATGATAATGATCAATCTATCGCAGAAAATTTTGGCGGCGTCTATAGAAATCTAAAGGAACTGCGTGAAACAAATGGACAGGCCAAAAACAATTTCTTTAGAGCTCTTGGCTTCGAGTATCATTACCTTGAGGAAGGAAACGATGTGGCAGCATTGATCGAGCTATTTGAGGCAGTTAAAGATAAAAAGACGCCTGTTTTACTTCATATCCATACAATCAAAGGAAAAGGCTTTAAGTTCGCGGAAGAAAATAGGGAAAAATTCCATGCTGGTGGTCCATTTAGTTTAACGACCGGTGACTACCTTGCCTCTGGAAGTCAAGAGGAGACATATGGTTCGATCACAACCGATTTTCTAATGGGAAAAATGCAGACTGACCCGAAAATTGTCGCAGTCAATGCAGGGACTCCGATGATACTTTTCAGTAAAGAACAGCGTGAAAAAGTTGGGAACCAATTTGTGGATGTTGGCATTGCCGAAGAACATGCGGCAACCATGACAGCTGGACTTGCCAAAAATGGAGCAAAACCAATCTGGGCAGTATTCTCCACGTTCATGCAACGAAGCTACGATCAAATTTCCCATGATCTGGCGTTGAATGATTTACCTGGAACAATTTTAGTGTATGGCGCTTCAGTAAATGGGATGAACGATGAAAGCCATCTGGGTATTTTTGATATCCCGTTTTTAAGTCATATTCCAAACGTCATCTATTTAGCACCAACAACGAAAGAAGAATATTTAGCGATGCTGGATTGGTCGATTGAGCAAACAGACCATCCAGTGGCAATCCGTGTCCCGGTTGGAGCTGTTAAAGAAACAGGAATAAAAGATCAAACGGATTACACTCAATATTTCAAAAGTCAAGTCACAAAAGAGGGTTCTCAAGTTGCTCTTTTAGGGCTGGGTAACTTTTATTCTTTAGCGGAAGATATAGCATTTGACCTGGAAACAAAACATAATATCAATGCTACTATCATCAACCCTAAATTTATTTCTGGTCTTGATACAGCATTGCTTGATCGATTGGAAGAAAAGCATGAGCTTGTGGTTACACTTGAGGACGGTGTGATTGATGGAGGTTATGGGCAAACTGTAGCTGGATATCTAGGCAATAAAGACCTAAAAATTCAAAATTATGGCTTAGAAAAACTATTTCATGATCGCTACTCTGTATCAAAGCTACTTGTTGAAAACGGGCTTACAAAAGAGAACATTATTAAAAATATTCTTAATAGTTTATGAAGAAAAAACTCATATGTCCTTTGAACAGGATGCATGAGTTTTTTATTAAGAAGCGTAAAAAATGATATGTTTAGTATTAATCATGAATTTTTTGAGAAATTTTACGAAACTTTGAGTCAAGTACGAGATTTTAACACATACTTATGGTAAAATAAATTCAACTTATGGAAGCTTTAAATCGATCTTTAGAACAAAGGTAGGTGGCTATATGAAAGTATGTGGCAAGAAGCCAGCTAAAAGGCTGATTTGTTGAAACTACTGACAAAAATGGTACTGATTTAAGCGTCAAGAAATAAGAAAGTAATAGCGAATAAAGTAAGAGCAGATCCTATCCGAAAAGAAGGACTGAATCTTAGCAGTTTACGAGAGGAACTAAAGTGAATGAAAAGAAAAATCCTATCATTCCAGATGATTGTTGCGCTCCTTAGTGTGAATTTGATTCCAGTCGCAAGTTATGCGGATGAATTAAGCCAGTCAGAATCAGGTACGATTGAGGATAGCTCAACGACTGAAACGACTGAAAGTTCTTCTACAGAAGAAACATCCACATCGACATCAGATTCTTCAACATCTGGAACCGAAACAAGTACGACAGAATCGAATGAAACTGGCACGACCGATTCTTCAGTGGCACCACAGCCGCCTGTAGTTAGCCCAGAACCTGTGCAGCCACAGCCGCCAGTAGAGCCCGCTGTACCAGCAGCACCGGAGGAAGAGGTAGTAGTTGACCAAGTACCCGTAGTAACGGACAATGGATTGACTGTTCAACCAAATCAAGAAATTTCTGTAGTGAAAAATGAACCAACTGAAAACTTTATTCGCCGTATCGGTGAAAAAGCACGAGCAGTTGGACAAAAAAATGACTTATATGCTTCTGTTATGATTGCTCAAGCAATTTTAGAGACAGGTGCAGGCGGCAGCCAATTAAGTCAACAGCCTTACCACAATTTATTTGGTATCAAGGGAGAGTATAAAGGTGAGAGTATCGTTTTCTCTACTCAAGAGGATGACGGTTCGGGTAACCTATATACGATCGATGCTGCATTTAAACAATACCCTAGCTATAAAGAATCCTTTGAAGATTATGCTAAATTGATGAAAGAAGGCATTGATTCTAATCCAGAGATTTATTCTGGCACTTGGAAAAAGAATGCCGTAACATATCAAGAAGCAACGAAATCTCTGACAGGTGTTTATGCGACAGATACTAGCTATGATCAAAAATTGAATGCGTTCATTGAAGAGTATAATTTGACTGAGTATGACAAAGCTCAGCCTTCTCAAACAGCTTCTGGAATGATCATTGCAGATACACATCCTGATAGTGATTTTGAAGATTATACTGGGGAAACTTTCCCAGGTTCCGAAGCCTATGCAGAGGGGAATTGTACCCAATATGTCTATAATCGTATCGTCCAATTGGATGGTTCAGTAGAAACGACGATGGGCAACGGAATGGATTGGGGCGCTACTGGTAAGGCTAATGGCTACGAAGTCACAAACAAGCCTAAAGCCGGTACAGCTGTCAGCTTCCAACCTGGTGTAGCTGGAGCAGATGGAACCTATGGACATGTAGCATTTGTTGAGCATGTGTATGAGGATGGTTCTATTCTGATTTCAGAAATGAACGCCGCTGGTTTAGGCGTAGTTTCTTTCCGAGTGATCGATCAAAACACAGCCAATACACTTGCATATGTAACACCAAAATAAATCAAAACAGTAACAGCTCTCTTTAAAATCAAGAGTAGGTGTTACTGTTTTTTATATTAACTCTTTCTTAATGTTTCTATAGAAAATCAAAATAAATTAGGCACACTTTCTTCAAATCTTCTGGTTATTATAAGGACATACCCAATTAACAAACCCAAACAAAACACTTTTTCATTTTTTACTCCTCAAGTAAAAAAGAACTCCTTTCCGCTCGGTCACCCAGCCGAGCGGTCTTTTATTTAGCGTGAATGACTCTTCTTATTAAGTTAATAGAATCATTTAAGCCTAATCGATTTTACAAATGAATAGGGGTTATGCTTATTTTGTATTTCCAATGCGAAATTATATCGATATAATATAGACATACTTTGTACCTTGTTGTTGGTTATCTCGAATAAAATTTGAAGGAGATTGGTGATGAAAAATAAAATTGCGTTATTGGCAGACATCCACGGAAACTTGACAGCTTTAGAATCAGTTTTGGAGGATTGCAAGCGTAAAGAAGTAGCTGACTATTGGATATTGGGGGATCTTTTTTTGCCAGGACCAGGCGGAATAGAGATTTTAAAGAAATTAAGAGAAGTTGCTCCAAGTGCTTGGATAAAGGGAAACTGGGATGATTGTTTTTTAGAGGTGATCGATAAAAAAATCGATCTTAAAGATTCCACTGATGTATATGTGGGAATGTTAGCTAGCAATATCTTTCCACAGCTCAATCAAGAAGATATTGATTTCCTTAGGAACATGCCGATGCAGCAAATAAAGAAAATAGCTGGTTTAACCGTTAGTTTAACGCATAATCTGCCGGAGGTAAATTATGGCGGTCAATTACACGCCAGTTCTAAACAATCTGAATTTGATAAATTATTTTCTACTGAAAGTGATATTGCAGTCTATGCTCATATACATCATCAAACGTTACGATATAGTTCCGAAGACCAAATTATCATAAATCCAGGATCGATCGGACAACCTTTTAATAGCTGGAAAAATTTTAAATATGATAGAAGAGCGCACTATGCACTTTTAGAGTTAGAAGATGGCTGTCTTGTGAATGTGGATTTTAGAAGAGTAACTTATGATACAGAGACGGAGATCAAACGATCACAAGAGGTGAATCTACCGTTTTATTCATTATATGAAGAGATGATCTATTCTGGCAAAACATATACCCATGATCAGGTTGTATTAGAAGAATTGATTCAAAAAAATAATTATAGAGAAAAGTTAAAAAATTTTTTAACATGCTGATTTGAACGCAAAAATTCAGAGTGGTTAAGATGATAGATAAGCGAGAGCTATTGGAAATTTAGGATTTCTGAATAGATTATGTTAAAGAACACAAAAAAAGCAGCTCATCGAGCTGCTTTTTTTGTTGTCCTTATTTCATCCAATTAGCTACTTCATCTGAATGGGTATCAACCCACTCGCGAGCAGCTTGCTCTGGATCAGTTCCATTGTTGATCGCCAACATGACAGATTCCATATCTTCTTTGGTCCAATGGAAGTTTTTCAAAATATTGTAGGCTTCAGGGTTTTCTTTTTCTAAGCCTTTTCTAGCCATTGTATGAATGGTTTCTTCGGTTCCCATCGTTCCTTTAGGATCTTCTAAATATTTCAAATCATATTTAGCAAACATCCAATGAGGGGACCAGCCAGTAATAACAATTTCTTCTTTGTTTTTGATTGCTTGACCTAAGGCAACAGTCATGGCACCAGATGAAGAGGTTTCGACAGTCCAGTCAGCTAAATTACTGTAAGCTTTCTGAGTTTTTTCAGCTGCAGAAACAACTCCTGCTCCAGGTTCGATCCCTGTGATTTTTTTGCCAGCTTGATCTGTTAAATCTTCAATCGAATCAACATCCATATAGGCTGGAACAACGATCCCCAGCTGGGCGCCTTTTAAGTTTTCACCTAAATCATCGACTTTAGATTTATATTGTTTATATTGTTCACCGTGAGTACCGGGCAGCCAAGCGGCAACCATAGCATCCGTTTCACCTTTTGAAACGGATTCCCACATGATCGCATTATCTAAAGGTGTCAATGAAACGTTGTAGCCAGCATCTTTTAATACTTCGCCAATGACATGAGTGGAAGCAACTTCTGTATCCCATTCAACATAAGACAATGCAATTTTTTTATCTTCATTCTTCGCTGAGGTAAACAGGGAAGGGACAGCGACTGCTCCGATAAGTAAAACAACAATAGCGACGATACCGCCAATTTTTTGTTTTTTGGTAACCGTTGATTTAGTAGGTGCTGTTTTTTTCTTGTTCAAATTTTGAGTAAAACGATCGATGATGATCGCTAAAATAACTAATGCAACACCATTAACAAAGCCATTTCCGACTTGCGCTCTTTGCAGTGCAGATAAAACTCCACGACCTAAACCAGGCGCTCCGATCATTGAAGCAATCACGACCATTGATAATGCTAGCATCGTTGTTTGGTTGACACCAGCCATAATGGTACTTTTAGCTAATGGTAATTCTAATTTGAATAGTTTTTGCCAGCCTGTACTACCAAATGAATCAGAAGCTTCAACTAATTCTTTCGGTACTTGGCGAATACCAAGGTTCGTAAAACGAACAGTTGGCGGCAAAGCAAAAATGACAGAAGCAAATACTCCGGGCACCATTCCGATTCCAAAGAAAGCAACAGCTGGAATCAAATAGACGAATCCAGGCATTGTTTGCATGAAATCCAAAATAGGTGTAATCACGCTTTGCGCTTTATTACTTTTGGCCATTAAGATCCCCAGAGGTACACCAATGATGATCGAAACAATACTAGAAAGTAATACTAATGTCAACGTGCTCATAAGATCATTCCACAAATTTTGATTATAAATGAATAGTAGACCGATCAGCGTAAAAAGACTTAATCCAATTTTTTTATTAGAAATAAGAAAGGCTATAATCGTTAGGACTGCAATAAAAAGTAGCGGTGGTATTGCTACAAGAAGGGATGTGACAGCATCCATCAAACTTTGTCCTGTGGATTGGAAAAAGCTAAATAATCCAGAAAAGGTATTTGTCATCCATTCAGTGATCGTTTCGACCCAGTCAGCTACGGGTAATTGATAATTACTCATTGATGGTCACCTCAGTTTCTGCCAGTGCTTCAAGAACGCTGCCTCGAATAACAACACCTAGCAATTTATTATTATCAGTTACTGCAACTGGAGTAGGGGAGTCATAGATGATCGGTAAGATATCATTGACTAACATATCTTTATCGATGGTTGTGATATCCGTATCAACGAAATCAGTCAATGGAAGCCCAGCTTTTCTTGCTTCTAAGGCACGCTCTGCACGAACGACGCCTTTTAATTGACGTTTTTTATCTACGGCCATCAGCATACTGACTTCCTCTTGACGCATCCGAGTCAAAGCCACTGTTGGTCCATCGATTGCGATATTTGTTGTAAGAGCTGGTACCATGATATTTTGTGCGGTCAAAACTTTTGAACGATCGACATCTTCAACAAATGTACGAACGTAATCATTGGCTGGATTGGTTAAAATTTCCTCTCCAGTACCAATTTGCATGATTTGTCCATCTTTCATCAAAGCAATTCGGTCACCAATACGTAAAGCCTCATTTAAATCATGAGTAATGAAAATAATCGTTTTCTTCACATTTTCTTGTAGATCAACTAGCTCATCTTGCATTTCACGACGGATCAATGGATCGAGAGCTGAAAATGCTTCATCCATCAATAGGATTTCTGGATCATTGGCTAAGGCTCTAGCTAAACCGACCCGCTGCTGCATCCCGCCAGATAATTGGTTAGGGTATTGATCTTTAAAGGCTAACAAACTAGAATTTTCCAACGCTTTTTCAGCTTTGGCTGTGCGTTCTTCTTTAGGAACACCACGAACTTCTAGACCATATTCTGTGTTTTCTAGAATCGTGCGGTGAGGGAAGAGACCAAAGTTTTGAAAGACCATGCTCATTTTATTTCGACGAACTTCTCTTAAATCTTCTTTGTCTAATTTCGCGATATCTTGATCATCGATAAAGATATTACCAGAAGTTGGCTCGATCAAACGATTCAATAATCGAATCAACGTAGATTTTCCACTGCCGGAAAGTCCCATGATCACAAAAATTTCTCCTTCTTCCACTTCAAAATTGACATCGTACACCCCAACGGTCGCACCTGTCTTTTTCAAAATTTCTGTTTTTGACTTATTCTCCTTGATCATATCCAATGCTTGCTTGGACTTTTTACCAAATATTTTTGTTAAATGTGACACTTTTACCTTGGGCAAAACAAAATTCCTCCTTAAATTAAAAGCGGAATGAGCCCGTCTAGTCTCGACTAGAAAATAGGAAAACATGACTGAGGCGCTCTTTGCCTCATTCAGGTTTTATCTTTTTCTCGAGAGACTGGCTCATACAGCTGGATAACAATAGATGCAGAACAAATCGCTTAATCCTGTAGAAAATTAGGAAATTAGCTATGAGGTGCTTTCTACCTCATAGACAATTTATCTATTTTCCTAAGGATTGATTTGTGCAGCTAGATAATAATTAGGATATACATAGATGGTTATCCATCATTTATCTTCTATTTTTTATTCATTCATGAAAAGAAAAGCATTTCTTTTCTGAAAAAAAGTGACCATTTTAGGTTAACATCGTGTAGTCACTTTGTCAAATCGCTGATAATTCTAATGAGAAAACAGAAAGAGACCATGTACTAAACCAGAAAAGGTCGTACATGGTCTTTTAAAATTTGATGAAAACTCTAGAAGTCATAAATTCGGATAAAAGAAATTTTGGACACGCTGCAATGTGGACTCATGTCCGACAAAGTAAATCGTGTCTCCTGCTTCTAATTTCGCATAGGGGCCAGGGGAGACAAGTAGCTCTTCGCCGTGTTTGATGGCAATAACCGTAGCCGAAGTACTTTGCCATAAATTTAATTCACTGATGGTCATATCAAGATGCATTGCTTCTTCTGTTAATGTAAAGGTAACAGGGTTTAAAGGATTGAAGGAGTCAAAACGTTTAGTTTGATCAACTAGTTTATCCAAAATTTCAGAAAAATAGCTCAGTTCTTCTTTTTGTTTTTGTACACTATTTATCAAATCTTCTTTCAGATTGTGGATCGATTGAACATCTTGATACTGTTCAACGAAGACTTTGGCTTTTTCTATTGAATGAACATAAAAACCACTGCCATGTTTTGCTTTGACGATTTCTAAATCAACTAAAACACTGATCGCTTTTCGAGCAGTTTCAGGAGACACGCTATATTTGTTTGCAAGGGTAGAACGAGCGTGAAGTTTATCGCCAACTGACAGCCTTTGTTCAGCAATTTGTGCGGCTACATCAACAGCGATCTGCTGGTATTTAGGTTTTGTGACATTCATACGTTTGGAAACCATACTCATCTACCTTTCATTCGTTCATTTCTTCGAATTCTTCTAGCTCTAAACTGAGGTTTTCCCAGTCATTCAGTAATGTTTCTTGCTGTGTACGCTGAGTTTCCAACTCGTCATTTAGTGCCATCAGTTTTACATGGTCATCAACAAGAGCTGGATCGTTCATTGATTGCTCCAGTTCGTTGATAGATGTTTCTAATGAGGTGAGTGTTTCCTCGATTTGAGTGATTTTTCGTTTTAAGTTGCGCAGAAGTTTTTGCTGTTCTTTATTTTGATAAAAATCATTTTTAGGTTTGACTGTTTCGATCGGTTTAGTTGCTTGTTCACCTAATAGTTCGGCTAATTCTTCTTCTTCTTTTTTCTTTTCTACGTAGTAATCATAATCGCCCAAGTAAAGCTTACTGCCGTTTTCAGAAAGTTCGATGACTTTTGTAGCAATTCGATTGATGAAATAACGGTCATGGGAAACGAATAAAAGCGTTCCTTCATAATCAATCAAAGCATTTTCAAGAACTTCTTTATTATCAATATCTAAATGGTTGGTCGGTTCATCGAGAATCAAAAAGTTTTCTTTGTTCATCGATAATTTAGCTAAAGCAACGCGAGCTTTTTCACCACCGCTTAATAGCGGGATCGTTTTTTCAACGTCGTTGCCACTGAACAAGAAGCTGCCTAAAACACTTCTGATTTCTTTTTCTGGAGTGGTAGGATGTTCGTCCCAAAGTTCTGCCAAAACCGTTTTTGTTCCATGCAGTTCAGCTTGTTCTTGATCATAATAGCCGATTTGTACATTGGTTCCCAGTGTTGCTTCGCCTTTAATGAATGGGATATGACCGATGATCGATTTTAGTAACGTTGATTTTCCAATACCATTTGGTCCGACTAAAGCAATGGCTTCTTGGCGGCGGACATCCAGCGAAACTGGTTCAGATAAAATTCGTGAGTCATAACCGATTGCTGCTTCTTCAACCTGAAGCACGACATTTCCTGATACTTTTTCTATATCAAAAAGAAAATTAGCTGATTTTTCATCGCCTTGAGGTCGATCTAACCGTTCCATTTTTTCTAAGGTTTTTCGACGGCTTTGTGCCCGTTTCGTTGTAGAGGCTCTGACCAAGTTGCGTGCGACAAAATCTTCCAGTTTGTTTATTTCAGCTTGTTGCTTCTCGTAGGCTTTCCATTCACTTGTTAGTTGTTCGGCTTTTAAATCTAAATACTTGGAATAGTTACCTTTATAATAGCGCATTTTATGACGGCTGATTTCATAGACTTCGTTGACGACTTTATCAAGAAAATAACGGTCATGAGAAACGATCAAAAGAGCGCCTGAATAGCTTGGCAGATAATTTTCCAGCCAAGAGAGAGTATCGATATCTAAATGGTTCGTTGGTTCATCCAAAATTAAAATATCTGGTTTTTGTAGTAACATTCGGGCTAAAGCTAAACGTGTTTTTTGTCCTCCAGATAAAGTGCTGATGGGTTTTTCATAGAAATCCTCCTGAAAGCCGAATCCATGCAAAACAGAGCGGATTTCATTCTCGTAGCCATATCCATTTTGTTCAGCAAAGTCGTGTTGTAGGCGATCATATTCTTTCATTACAGATTCATAATTGACAGCATCCGGTAAAAGTTCACTGATGATCAGCTCCAATTCCCGCATACGTTTTTCCATTGTGATAACAGCAGAAAATGCTTCTAGCATTTCAGCCCAAACTGTTTTATCAGAGGTTAAACCAGTGTCTTGAGCAAGGTAGCCAAGACTGGCCGTTTTATTTTTAGCGATCGTCCCTGCATCAGGAGCGTCGATTCCAGCGATTATTTTTAATAATGTTGATTTTCCAGCACCATTGCGGCCGACTAATGCGATTCGGCTATTCGTGCTGATTTCCATTTGTATATTTTCAAACAAAGTTTCCGCGCCAAAATAACGGGCGATTTGATTTGCTTGGAGTAAAATCATGGGGCATCCTCATTTCTATTTGAATGTCTTTAGTGTAGCATAGTTTAAGGTAAAATAGCACCTATACTGCCGACTGTTCAACAAAAGTCATCTTGGGAAATTAGAAAAGATTGAAGAAATTCTTTTTTCGTGAGCTGTAAGATTGCTTTTTGATGAGAATAACTGCTATTATGAGAGATGGATGTTTGTCTATATTTAGAATATTGGAGGTACAATTGTGAAAGACCAAATTATTCCAAAAGCAACGGCACGACGCCTTCCCCTATATTATCGTTATTTGAGAATCCTGCATGATGCAGGCAAAAACAAAGTTTCTTCAACAGAATTGAGTGAAGCGGTTCAAGTAGATAGCGCAACGATTCGTCGCGATTTTTCTTATTTCGGTGAATTAGGCAAGCGTGGCTACGGGTATGATGTGGAGAATTTAATGAATTTCTTCGCTAAAACATTGAATGATGATGAACTTACTAATGTCGCTTTGATCGGTGTTGGTAATTTAGGTAGTGCATTACTTAAGTATAAATTCCATCAAAGCAATAGTATTCGTGTAAGTTGCGCATTTGATGTTAATGAAAACATTGTTGGACGTATCGTTGACGGTATTCCTGTTTATCCGATGAGTGATATGATGGAGCAGATTCGTGTTCAACAAATCGAAGTCGCTATTTTGACTTTGCCTGCTCGAAAAGCGCAGGAAGTTGTTAACCAATTAGCAGATGCAGGAGTCAAAGGAATCCTGAACTTTACTGCAGCTCGTTTAGTAGCACCATCTGATGTGTTGATTCAAAATGTTGATTTGACGAATGAACTACAAACGTTGATTTACTTCTTGCATCATGACAATGAATTGATCGATACAGAGATAGAAGAATAGAAGAATAAAATACCTAAGGCTGTATACACGATGTGATACGGAACCTTAGGTATTTTTTATTTAGGTAGTTCAATATTTGCATAATGTAGAATCAATTGAGCGACTACAACTAGTGTGTTCATTCCGCAATGGGCAAGGATCGATGTCCAAATCTTTCCAGTCATTTTATATAAAATGGCAAAAAAGAATCCCATGAAAAAGTAAACAAAGAAATGACCATCTTGATGCACGATCGAGAACAATGCTGAACTGATCGCTGCAGCTATCCAAAAGCCTGTATAACTTTCTGCAAGACCGATCATAGAACGGCGGAAAACAAATTCTTCCATAATAGGACCGCCAATGGTCGTAGCTAATATAAATAGCGGGTTAGCCAAAATAATAGCAATGATATTTTGAGTATTTTGTGAGCTCGGTTGTTCACCTGTGATTGCTGTTTCAATGCTGAAAACAATCGCTTGAATGATCATCGCAAGAAAAATCCCGCTGATCCCTAAAAGCAAAGTGAACACAGGAGAGGTCAATTTTGCTTCGTTTTCAGTAATCGTAGCAGCTGTTTTTCGATTCTTGAAATACAACCAAATCATCACTACTGCGCCAAGAATATAAGTAACAGTTGTCCCGATGATCACTAGATCTGAAGAAAAGGGTGCAAAGACATAAGGTGAAAAAAAGACCAGTAAATAAAGTAAAATCGTAATGATACTTAATTTTTTGATCGATAAGTTTTTAAGCATAAATAAATTCAACTCCTCTCAACTATAATAATGTAAAAAGTATATCATATCTTTTATATGAAGAAATGGATCAATTGAATGAAAGCAGATCATTTACGATTATTGCGATAGCCTAATAAAAGAAAGATGAATACAAAGAAAAAAGCTGCTTCCCATAACGTTGTTGTCCAATCAAAACGTCGACTAATCCCGAAAAAGAAATTTCCTACATTTGCAATGATCAAATAAAGCCCTGTCGCCAGCAGAGCGCCAATAATTCGTTGTTTCATCTAAATCGCCTCACTTTCTTTTTTTTATTTTACCATGAAATCGTCTTAAACAAAAAATTGATTTATCTGATTAGGAGGTCTTTTAAAAGAAGCCTAAAAAAGAGGGAAGAAATATTTTATAAAATTGACCAAAAGACTTGCAAAGTAATAGCAAAATGAGTATTATAAAAAGTGTAAGTTAGCACTCGACTTATAAGAGTGCTAAAAAGATGATCAATTTTAGTATGGAGGGATTTATTGTGTTAAAACCATTAAGCGATCGCGTCATTATTGAAGTCGCGCAAGAAGAAGAAAAGACAGTAGGAGGCATTGTTTTAGCGTCTGCTGCTAAAGAAAAACCACAAACTGGAAAAGTCATCGCAGTAGGTGAAGGCCGTGTCTTAGATAACGGTACAAAAGTTCCTGCTGATGTTAAAGAAGGCGATGTAGTAATGTTTGAAAAATACGCCGGTACAGAAGTAAAATATGAAGGCAATGATTACCTGATCGTTTCTGGGAAAGATATTATTGCGATCGTTGAGTAATTATTACATTAGTAAATAGAAAAAAATAATTTTGAGGTGAAGAAATCATGGCAAAAGAAATCAAATTCGCAGAAGATGCACGTGCAGCAATGCTTCGTGGTGTAGATATTTTAGCAGATACAGTAAAGGTAACATTAGGCCCTAAAGGTCGTAACGTTGTTTTAGAAAAATCATTTGGTTCACCATTGATCACAAATGATGGTGTGACTATCGCAAAAGAAATCGAATTAGAAGATCACTTTGAAAATATGGGTGCTAAACTTGTTTCAGAAGTAGCGTCAAAAACAAATGATATCGCAGGAGATGGAACAACGACTGCAACTGTTTTAACGCAAGCGATCGTACGCGAAGGCTTGAAAAATGTTACTGCTGGAGCAAATCCATTAGGGATTCGCCGTGGGATCGAGCTAGCAACAAAAACAGCTGTTGAAGAATTACACAACATCTCAACAGTCGTTGATTCTAAAGAAGCGATTGCACAGGTTGCTGCTGTTTCTTCAGGTTCAGACCGTGTAGGTCAACTGATTGCTGATGCGATGGAAAAAGTTGGTAACGATGGTGTTATTACGATCGAAGAATCAAAAGGGATCGAAACAGAATTAGATGTTGTTGAAGGAATGCAGTTTGATCGCGGTTACTTATCTCAATATATGGTTACTGACAATGATAAAATGGAAGCTGTTTTAGAAAATCCATATATCTTGATCACAGATAAGAAAATCTCAAACATCCAAGATATCTTACCGTTACTAGAACAAATTTTACAACAAAGCCGTCCATTATTGATCATTGCTGATGATGTTGATGGAGAAGCATTACCAACATTAGTATTAAACAAAATCCGCGGAACATTCAATGTTGTCGCAGTGAAAGCGCCAGGCTTTGGTGATCGTCGTAAAGCGATGCTTGAAGATATTGCTGTCTTAACTGGTGGAACTGTGATCACTGATGATTTAGGCCTTGAATTGAAAGATACAACGATCGAAAATCTTGGAAATGCAAGCAAGGTTGTCGTTGACAAAGATAATACAACGGTCGTTGAAGGTGCAGGCGAAAAAGCAGGAATCGATGCACGTGTTCAATTGATCAAAAATCAAATTGCAGAAACAACTTCTGATTTTGACCGCGAAAAACTACAGGAACGTTTAGCTAAATTAGCTGGCGGGGTTGCCGTTGTCAAAGTTGGTGCTGCAACTGAAACAGAATTAAAAGAGTTGAAATTACGTATTGAGGATGCATTGAATGCTACTCGTGCAGCTGTTGAAGAAGGAATGGTTTCAGGCGGCGGAACAGCATTAGTCAATGTGATCAATAAAGTAGCTGAAGTAGAAGCAGAGGGTGACGTTGCAACAGGTGTGAAAATCGTTGTTCGTGCACTAGAAGAACCAATTCGTCAAATTGCTGAAAACGCCGGTTATGAAGGCTCAGTAGTTGTCGACAAATTAAAAAATATCGAGCTTGGTATTGGTTTCAATGCCGCAAATGGCGAATGGGTCAATATGGTAGAAGCAGGGATCGTTGACCCTACGAAAGTAACTCGTTCAGCGTTACAAAACGCTGCCTCAGTTGCCGCATTATTATTAACAACAGAAGCTGTTGTTGCTGACAAACCAGAACCAGCTTCACCAGCAATGCCTCCAATGGATCCTTCAATGGGTATGGGCGGCATGATGTAATAAAAATCAAAAAAAGAGTGCGTGTCAAAAGTGATTTTACTTTTGGCACGCATTTTAAATTTATGTGAAAATAGTAGAAACAGGTAGCTTCTCTGAATTGAACTTCTGTGTTGACTATTTTTCTAAAACCCAGTTAAAAAATATGGAACAATAATGAACTGCTGAATCGCAGTCAAAACCAACAAATGAACGGGATAAAACCAATAAAAAAAATACTTCATTTGTCGTCCACGCTGCCCATTATAAAAATAAATCAACGGAAAAGCCATAATACCAAATAAACTATTTTGTAAAATTACTGCTCCGCCGAATAAACATTTAAGTAGTTTGTGATTTCTAAAAATATACAAGACCACAATCAATAAAACACCGATCCAGCCACCATAATCTGTATGTAGCCATTCAGCTGAAAAAATCCCACAAATAATAAGAATACCTGAAATAAGATACCCTTTGATCGAACGGCTTTGACACCGTCTTAAACCAGCTATAACGAGTAAACCGATCAATAAGGTAAAAAAGACATTCTGACTTTGCCAATCAAACCATTGTTTAGAAAAAGCAAGATCATAAGGAATTTCAGAAAGAAAAGCAAACAAAAGTAAACGTAAACCATAACGTGTAACATTTGACGTATGAATAAATCCTTGAACCAGCAAAAAACAAAATAAAGGAAAAGCTAGCCTGCCGATCATAATAAAAATAGGAAATAATACTTTCGTAGTTTCTGCCATTATAGAACTGTCTGTAGTATAAGGGACAGAAGAGGAAATATACAGATGAAATGAAATGATTTTTGCTGTATGATCCATCAACATTGAAATAATCGCCAGCCATTTCAATTGACTACCTGTAAAATAGGCTCTACTTTCCAATAAGCCACCTCCGTATTGTAATATGTAAAGATATATTATTTTACCATAAAATTACATAAAGAAGTTTTTGGATTTTTAATGTTCGTTTAGATTTTGGGGAGAGATAGACTGGTTAATATGAATGAAGGAAAACTAGGTAGGGTACTAGACAGATAGATTTGTATTTTATGTTTTTTATATAAAAGATAAACAATATTTTTTATAAAAAGGATGAAATTTCTGTTTATATTGTTATAATAAAGGTATATATGTATCAGATAAATTTTTCTTGAATGTATCAGGTATAAGAAAATATGAAACGGTTAATCAATAACGCACAAGTCAATTTCAACTACTAATTCATTCTATCTTAAAAAAGATAAGCAGTCTAGATGAAAAAGATCATTTTTCTATCATATTTTTATGTAAATTGAGAAAAAAATGAGAAAAGATTCAAACAATTTGGTGTTAAAAAATTAAAAAACAAAGGTTTAGATGGTTATTGTTTTATTTTTATTGAAATTAACTTACTCATACTTATTATTTTATCAAAAAAGAGATAGGCATATATTTTTAAGCCGTCAAATAAGCCGTCAATTTTTTTCAGAGAGGGTGTCGCAAGTGAGTAGAAAAGGTGAAAATATATATAAAAGGAAGGATGGTAGATGGGAAGGTAGATATATTAAAGCAAGAAACGAACAAGGAAAGATTATATATGGCTATATCTATGGAAAAAAATATTCTTGTGTCAAGAAAAGACTTGCTGAGTTGAAAGTTCAATATTCTTTCACGCACAATAATCTCAGTTTATATAAAGGAAGTGTGGAAGATTGGTTAAATCATTGGTTGAATGTCGTGATGAAAAAGAGAATAAAGCAGTCGACTTACATAAGCTATCGTTTGCGGATCGACAAATACATTCTTCCTGCTTTGGGAAATCGTGCATTAGTACAACTAAAAAGTCGTGAAATAGAGGAATTCGTTAATTATCTGATTCAATTGGACTTATCATCTTCAACCATTCATTCAATAGTGACTGTGTTAAAAAGTGCATTGGGAAGAGCATACATTGAGAATTGCATTTTAGTAAATCCATGTAAAAATCTCTCATTATCTTCCACAACTACTAATGAGATATCTGCATTAAGTTTGGCTGAACAAGAGAAAATAGAAGCGATTGCATTAAAAGAGAAAGGAAGCTCTGCAGTTATTTTAGCTCTATATACAGGCTTAAGAATTGGTGAAATAAGTGGACTTCAATGGAATGATATTGATTTTGAAAAGAACATTATACACATTAGACGAACATTGTATAGAATTCCTAGTGTGACAAATAAGAAAAAGACTGAGGTTATTTTGGCAGAGCCCAAAACAAAAAGCTCTAAACGGTTGATTCCTTTAGCAGATAATTTGAAAAGCTACCTATTAAATAAAAAAAAAGAACGAACCTCTGAATATGTCATTTCTTGTAAGGGTAGCTATGCTGAACCAAGGGTGATCAGCTACCGTTTTCGAAAAACCATAGAAGAAGCCGGGATCAAATCGATTCATTTCCATGTTTTAAGGCACACTTTTGCAACAAGATGTGTGGAACGCGGTATCGATATTGCGACTTTAAGTAAGCTTTTGGGACATGCGTCAATCAAGTTGACCTTAGATACCTATACAGATTCACTGTGGGAAAATAGAAGAGAAGCTGTTTCCATACTAGATAAACAATTACAGGAGTTACTTTAAAAAAAGAAGCTAACAAAGATACTTTGTTAGCTTCTTTTTCTATGCAGGAAATTCATTTTTTAGCCGTCATAAAATGGTCAATTGATTTTTTCAAGTGTATAGCAATAAGACCTGACAGTGATTTTTCTTATACCTGATACATTCAAGAAATTAATTTAAGCCAAATATTTATTATAAAATCAAAATTTGCCGTCGATATAAATTCATTCGACCACTAATGAATTCACTTATCGTTATTATAATCGCAAATCAATTTTTTCTAAACTTTAAGGCTTCAAATTTAAAAGAAATATTGTTTAAAAGAAAAAAGTAAATCAACAAATGATGGTGAGGAGGCTTCGGGAAATGTACACAATCGGCTACATTTCATTAAATGGGGAGTTAAGTGAAAAGTACAAAGAATTTCTTCATATGTTTCAATGCGACATTCAATTAATAGAAAAAGAAACGATTGATCAGTTCCTTCAAGGAAATGCTGAACCAATTAAACGACTAGATACATTAATTATCGAGGATATTGATTTTTCTAGTATCAATTGGATTTGCGGATTGATTATGGAGATACGAAGACAAACAGATTTACCATTGTGGATTCTTACGTCTGTCAATGAATCCAATAAAACCAATCGTATTGTATATCTACAATTGGGCGCTGACGGAATCATTGATTATAACAAGGATCTAGATGAGTCAATATTAACTGTGAAGAACCTAATAAAACGTTTTAAAGAACCTCAGACACAAATAAGCACACCAAAAAATTCTCTCATTCGAGGTGTAAAAGATTTTCAATTAAATCCACAAAACTTGAGTGTTTGTTTAGAAGACGGCAAGGAAGTAAATCTAACGAAATTAGAATTTCTTACGATTGAATATTTACATAAACATGCACGTAAAACAATGACATATGAAGAAATCTATCAAAACGTATGGAATGATACCTATGGAAACAGAAAGTATCGGGTTTCTAATTTAGTCTTTCATTTAAGAAAAAAAATCGAGCACGATATCGAAAAACCACAGTACATCAAAACAATTCGTTCGAAGGGTTATATGTTATACATTTAAAGAATTTGAAAACAATTCATCTAATTAGTAATTAGACTGGGAATCGGCAAAAGATACATCCTAGTTGTGATAAAACCAATCATTTGATTTTAGTTAGAAATAGGAGGTAAAGACATGCATATTAGGATTTCAGTCAATAGGATAATTTGCGAAACTGGATAGAAGCAAATGCGAGGAGAAGTGGATACTCGTTACTTCTGGAGAGGAGGGAGCAAAAAGGTTTCGTCAAAAAGCATAAATTTAGGAGGAAAAAGAATTGAAAAAAACACACGTATTGAAAAAAAGTTTGTTTGCTTTAGCAGCAACAGCGACACTAGGAGCGGTGGTATTAACAGTACCAACACCAATTTCAGGAAGTCCGGTAGTAGCATACGCGGCAGAAGAAACTGCGGAAGTATCAACAATTGCCGAATTTGAAGCAGCGTTACAAAATCCTGCAGTTACAGTTATCAATGTAAATCAAAGTATCCAATTCAGAAAAAATATCACAAATATTCCAAATCGTGATCTAACGATCAATGGTAATGCGGATAAAGGTGTTGTGATCAACTCAGCACACAATTCTATCTATGGTAAACAAAATACTAAAGGCACAAATCTTGTGACGATCACAAACTCAAATATTGTTGGTGCTGACAGTGACGGACGTTTCTTCACCGGAGGATCTGGTAACGGACCTTCAAGCTATGGATGGGATGTTCTAGCAAAAGATGTCACTTATACTGGTGCTCGTTTTGTTCACCTTAGTGAAGGGAAATTAACATTTGACGGAACAAACAATATCACGACTCGCGCAGAAAATGCTTGGGTTCACGATTTAGAATTTAAAGCAGGTTCAACATATAACGGAATCGCTGCTAACAAAGATCACGGACAATTCTCAGCATTCTACTTTAACGGAGCGTTGATCAAAGGAAAAGCAACTGGTGAAGCAATCATCGGTGACAATGCAAAAGTCAATGTAAAAATTGGTCCTCAAAGTGATGTGAACTACTACTATCCAGTATTTTACGATAAAGTTCAAAAAGTTGATGTAGGTGCAAATGCTACTCTTGATGTTGATGCAGCAGGTGTTGCATTCCAATTTATTCCACGTGCAGATTACGTGAATAAAGTACCAACATTTAACTTAGCAGAAGGAAGTTCAGTTCACTTGAACGGCCGTGGCGGAGGAAACTACGCAACGATGAAACTTCAATATTACGGATCAGAAGTAAATGTTTCTGAAGGCGCTGAATTAGTTGTAACTGGTAACAGCAAAAAAGCAGTTGTTGAAAGTGAGTATAAAGGCGCGGTAATCAACCTTAACGCTCCTGCTAATTTTGAAATTACAAACAAAAAACCAAATTCAAAATTATTCTATTCAACAAACACAACAATCAATGCTACTGATGTCAGCGAAATCGCAACATGGTCTCAAACTGGCGGAGAATATGAATACAAACCTGTCTATTTAGATGGCGGAAACTTCTCAGTTAACTTCGGTAAGATTTGTAACAGTAACACATTATCAACAACAGGAGATATTTCACCAAACTTCAGACTTGAAAATTATGGAAAAATTTCTCTAGTTGGTGGCGGAATCTAATTGGTCATTCACTTGGCTGGCAAAAATAATGCCAATTAATTAGCCGTTTTTTGTTGGGGGGAACTTTCCGAACGACAAATTTTAGAAACAAAACGATTTAATTTGTCTCTTTGCGAAAGTTTCCCCAACCTTGGTTTTTATTGAGCGAATCAAATCAAAAAGGTGCGTGAGTTGACTTAGTATATTTTGGTGAGGAGGTGGAAAATTGAAAAAAATGAAACGAAGAATTTCTTTTATTATTGCTGCTTGTTTGGTTTTAGTTTGTGCTGGTTATATTGCTTCGGGAACGAATGAAAAAATTTCAGCTGCACCAGCAAACTACAATGATATTTTATTAGCACCTGATGTGAATATTGTCGGTAGCTCAGGAACAGTATCTGAAATCCCGGGTGACTATGGGACGATGTTCAAATTGACCAAAGATACTAGCTATGAAGTGAAGGGCTTAAAAGATCCTGTCAACGATGTATTAGTGAAAACTGGTAGTGGCATCGATGACCCTAATGCTTCTAAAATATTTAGATTTAGCCCAGATAACGTTGCAGAGGAAAAAAGTGTTTTAGTAAAAAATGCGGGACTTTACAACGGAAGAAGCATTGATTTAAAGCTAGTTATTGATCAAATGTCACTTACGAAAAATGCAAACACTGGGAAATATCCCTATATGAACTTCATTGCTGTGAACTATAATGATCGGGACAAAGCAGATGATACAGCCAACGTAGCAATTAAGACGTGGGGAGCAATGTTTCTAATGCTTGGAAGCTCCAACAGAAGTGCTTCTGACTATTATGATACTTATGCCATTGGGGACAAAGTTCAATATCATTATGAATTTTATGACCATGAAACAAGCTTACCCATTGACTTTCAGGGAACGTGGAACTTTAACAATATCAATGGATTAAAAGCTGTTACTACAGACTTTGATGATGATTTTAAAAAGCTCTATGTATTAGAAGACACGTGGATTGGCTATTTAAAGGATACACCAGCTGTAGGGAAGCTTGAGCTTTATGGAACCAATTCGACGACGAACAGCCCAAGGAGTTTGCTGACTCAGCTATTCTCTGGACGTACATTCAACACAAGTATGGAACGTAGAGCTGCAACTACTAGTACAAATCCAGCGGCAATGGCAGTTATGTACGGGACTCAATCACTTGCGAGGATCGCTCCTGCTTCACCGATTGTTTACGGTATAAAAAATGAAGCAAAGCATACAGATACAGAGAATTATTTAGATCTTAAGTACTCCATTTTACAAACAATCCCTGATAATAAAGTTGAAAACAGAGACAACTCGTTTAAATTGGAAACAGAGGTACCAAGTATCTATGATATCGATCTTTCTAAAGTGAAAGTACTTGAATATGGGACAGATACGGACTGGACAGGATTGTTTACTGTTGAAAAAGCTCCAGGAAACTCTAGTAAGCTCATTTTAACAGCCAACCTTTCAGATGCGGCATCTGCTGAAAATTTTAATGGAAAAGTTTTTGACATAAAGATTACGGCAAAGCCAAATGCGTCATTTAGTTTTGATAAGGCGAATGATTTATACGGTTATAAAGACAGTGGTGACGATAACGGTTACATGACATTTGAACTTGGTGGACCTAAAACAAATGCATACTATACGTATAATACTGTCAACGGGAATGTATTAAGTGATACTTTAGAATCTAAAATAATCTCAGGGCAAACAATGTCTAAAGTTCTTTACGAAGGGAAACCTGATGCGGATCCCAAACAAAATATCAAAGTGCCGTTAGGAACAAACTTTACAACTGATTATCCGGATCCTGGAACATCATTTTTAGATAATATTCGAGTAGATACAGATAATCCTATTGATAAACCTGTAGCAGTTACTTATAAGCAACCATTGCCGAATACTTCGACTCTTGGGGAAGTCACCTTGACCTTGACATTAACAACAGCTAAAGGTGTAACCAAAGATGTTCCTGTAAAAGTGACCATCGCTCCTACAATTGCCGAATTACGGGTTAAGTACAAAATCAACGGCAGTTACATGACCGATAAATATCCTGATTATGTCGATACGACTCAAATGATTGGAGATCCAATCAATTTGAAAAATATCAAATCAGTCACGGATACGATTCAGGCCATTAAAGATGCTGGTTATGAACAAACCAATGCACCGGTCGAAGAATTTGTCCTTTCAGCAAGCGGTAATACGGTGGAATATGAATTTGAAGGTAGACTATTTTTATCTTCAACACCAACTAAGCTAAACTTTGGGATCGAAGAAGTCAGCTATAAGGCAATTCGTGTAAACGAAGCAACACTTGATAAAGCGTTGATCATTACAGATACAAGAGCCAGTAAACAAAAATGGACCCTTCAAGCTAAAGTAACGCAGGATTTCACTTTAACAGATACAGATGGTTCAAAAAAAGTTATTCCTAACATCTTGAGATATAACGATGGAACGGAGAATGAAAAGAGTTTCTTGTTGGATACTGCGCAGGATTTATTGACGGATACTCATACGACAAGTAATGAGTTTGATGTAAGTGGAACCTGGAATCCGAAAGGTAAAGGGTTCAAATTAGATGTACCTGCGGATACAGTGAAGAAATTTGGTAAATATCAAGCGACAATCGAATTTACAGTTGGAGAAACCCCGTAAAAATTAAAGGAGAGACAAGCACATGACAGTAAAAAAAATGCGAGCAACTATTGTTCTACTTTCCCTTGTTTTTATAGGTAGTTTCTTCATGCTGAAACCAGTAATGGTATATGGAGCAGAGGCTTCTGTGAAGACGAACGGAGAAATAGTTTTTACAGAGGAGAGTACGCCTCCAACATCTGAAACAACATCGTCTAGTGAAGAACCGACAAAAAAGCCGGCAGGAAAATATCCATCTACAGGAGAATTGATTCAAAAAAGCCTATCGGTTAGCGGAATTGCTGTTCTTATTTTTGCACTAGGTTTTTATCTAGTCAAAAGAAAACGAGAAGCTGCCAGAAAGGAAGGGTCTGATCAATGAAAAGAATGAGCTTACTGATGACTGCTTTTCTTGGTACTGTTCTCTTTTTTTCAGCTCAAATGGAACAAGCTCATGCAGAAGCTTCACGCAAAAGCGGAGCAGAAATCGGTTTGAGTCAATTTAAGGAAGAAGATTCTATTATTCGTGATCCTGAAAATCCTGATATAGAGGTCGATCCAGGCGAAACACCGCAAACGGATGGTGATTTACGAATCGATTTTGTTCCAAAGCTAAATTTCAGCACAGTAAAAATAAGTAAAGAAGCAGCGGTTTATCCGATCAATGCACAACTGTTTCACGGCGAAACTGGAGCGAGAGGAAATTTTATTCAAGTTTCCGATTATCGTGACAATCATTCAGGTTGGACATTACAGGTAAGACAAGAGGAACAATTTAAGCATGCAACGAAGGTTGGAGCTGAGCTAAAGGGAGCAGTGATTTCTTTTGACCAAGCTTGGACAAACTCGACTAAAGATGCATCTTTATCACCGTCAGTTTCCAAAGAAGTTATTCATATGAGTAACATTGGAGACACGTATAATCTTGCACAAGCACAGGACGAAAAAGGTTCTGGGACTTGGAGCATCATATTTGGCGCATCAGCAGAAAATAAAAATGGGCGTCAAAATTCATTAGAACTGAGAAAGGATTCTTCAGGAAAGACGATTGAAGATCCAATCTTTAAAAAACCTGTGTATAGTAATCAAGCGATTACACTAACTGTCCCTAAAGAGACAGAAAAAGAAGCAGGTGCTTACTCAACGGTGTTAACTTGGATATTAGCCGAGTTACCATAAATATACACAAAAACTAGGAGGAAATACAAATGAAATTAACACACAAATTAGCTGGTACAGCTTTACTAGCAACATTGGCAGTAGTAGCAGCAGGACCGGCAACTAAAGCGGCAGATCCAAACAAACCAGGTGTTGGTGAAGGAGAAATCGAATTCACAAGTAAAACGTATGAAACATACGATACTTCTGGTGTTGTACCACCTAACACAGATAGCCAATCAACAAGAGATACTGACAGCACTGCATTATTAGATGGAGAATTTTTAGTACAAGGTATGTCTAAACTAGTCTTCAATTCACAAGCAGCAACAACTGGTGCAGTAACTTCATGGGCGAAACCAACAACAGCTAACCCATCTACAGCAGCTGACCACGTGCCAGCACGTGCTAACTGGGTTCAATTCAAAGATGACCGTCAAACAGATGATCACACATACGAATTGACTGCAAAAATCACTAAAAACTTCCAATTCAATGATACAGCAAAAGGTAAAGTAAGAAACATTACTGGTGCTGAAATCACTTATGGTAACCCAGTTTTAGTTGCTGATGCAGAAAATGAATCTTTAAAACCAAGTTCTACAGGAATCAAAACAGCTGTAGTAAACGAAACAACACCAGCTGCTGTATTTACAAATACAGATGGTACTGAAGCTAACGGATCTAAAGGTCGCGGACGTTATGCCGTTTACTTTGGTGATGTGGATGATCCAGCTAAAAAAGCAGAAGAATCTGTTAAATTAGAAATCCCAGCAAACCAAGCACAAGAAATCATGAATGGTAAATATGTTGCTGAAATCACTTGGACACTTTCAGAAACACCATTATAAGTTGAAATCAACAATTTAGGCTGGAACAGAAGCAGCACACTCTAAGAACAACTTTCGATCAATCAGCTGATCACGGTCAGCTGATTGATCGAAATATATGGGAGCTGCTTTTGCTCCCGCCATTTATTTCATAAGCACAGTAGTTTAGAGAAGTAACAATAATCAGGAAGTATTTGTAACTAATTTTAACTATAGAAGTTGAGCATTTTTAGTCTTGGCTTATTGTAGTGATAGGACGAGAAAGGACAATCAAATCAAATGAAAAAAAGAATCAGCTTATGCCTAATGATAGGATTATACATAGTATCGTTGTTTGGCTTTGCCCTGCCTGCACATGCTGAAAAGCAGTTTGCCTATGAATCGATCATGCCGGAAAATCAACAAGGAGATGTGCAGTACTTCAATTTACGGATGAATCCAGGTCAAAAACAAACCGTTCAAATCATGCTTACAAACCGGGCAGATGAAGAACAAACGATCACGATTGGATTGAATGGCGCTAAAACCAACTCAAACGGTGTGTTAGAATATGGCCCCTCTTCAATTAAAAATGATGCTTCACTTAAATATGACTTCAAAGATATTGTAAAAGGCCCGACCGAAGTAACATTGGGACCAAAAGAAACTGCCCCTTTGAATTTAGACATAACAATGCCGGAAGCCGGTTATGATGGTAAAATCGTTGGCGGAATTTATATGAAATCAAAACCAAGCAAAAAAGAGGAAGAAGAAAAGAAAAAAGCGACAGGTGTGATCAACGAATATGCCTTTGTAGTAGGGATGGTTTTGCAAGAAACAGATACAGCGATTACACCAGAATTAAAGCTGAATAGTGTCTCAGCAGGGTTATCAAATTACCGTAATAGTATTTTTGCCAACTTTTCGAATATTTCAGCAGATTTTGTCAGCGGAATGACTGTTGAAATGGAAGTGACGAAGAAAGGGTCAGAAGCTGTTCTTTACGACACTAAGCGTGCGGACATGCGTATGGCTCCCAACTCACTGATCGATTTTCCCTTAGAGATGAATGGTGATCAGATGGAACCCGGTGATTATAAAGCTCATATTCTGGTTACAAGCGGAGATAAAAAATGGACATGGGATAAAGACTTCAAAATCACAAAAGAAGATGCAGACAAATACAATGCGCAAGATGTGACGCTGATCCAAGAACGAGGAATCGATTGGAAGCTGATTGCGATGATCGCAGGCGGCGTATTTATTGCCTTCTTAGCAATTTTCTTCACTGTTAGAACAATGAATAATAAGAAGAAAACAAAGAAAAAAGGCAGCAAAAAGGGAGCAAAAAAGAAAAGAAAGAAGAGCAGCTAAATAAGAAAGGGGATCAGTAATATGGTTCTGTTAGATTGGTTTTTTATAGGGTTGCTTTCTTTAGCTATGCTTTGCTTTATGTTTGTATTATTTTGCTTATTTTACTTCTTTGCTACGAAAAAGGAATTAAAAAAGAGCCAGTGGAGAAGGCGACCAAAAAATAAGATGAAACGAAAAAGATGGGTGCGCGAACGACGGCTGCTTGTCAGTCGTCAAAAACGTTACTTTAGAAATTCATTGATTTTTTTAGCTGTCATGCTTTTATCAGCCGGTTCTGCTGCGTACGCTAGATACTATCAATTGACGAATTTGACGTCAGATGATGCGAAAGTAGTTGTTCAAGGCTATTTATTGACAGAAGATTTGGAACAAAAGCTTACGACCATCAAAGAAGGCGGCAGTATCGAGAAAGTCTACCCTCAGTTTCAAGAAGTAAGTTCATTATTGGTCACCTATGGCAATCGACCAGTTTCAGCAGGACTATCGGAAGAAGGCTCCAAGTTATTGACTCGTTATTATGTTTCGATGAAAGATGTTGGGATGAACTTATCGACTTTGACACAAGAACAATTAGCCAATAAGGAAATACTCGAAAGTTATCTGAAAGATATAAGTAAAATCAAAGAACGACGAAAAGCTGTTTTTACTTACTTTAAAGTCAATGAGTCGGCACTGAAACAGAAAAACTAGGAGACTCGACATGGAACAAAAGGCTAAAGCTAAGAACCATAAAAAACGTAAAAAGATAAGAACACAGACAGCGAAAAACATGGAAAGAAAAAGTCGTAAGCCGCAAAAAACAACTGCTAAGACACGAGTGAACTCTGCAGCAAAAAAGAAACATTCTTCATCCAAAACAATAAATAGAAAAAAAGGGAAACGAAAAAAAGCGAGTCAGAAAAGAAAAAGAAGTGAGCAAAGACGCCAAGTGTACAAAGAAATTGGTATCAGCTTTTTCCTATTGATGAGTCTTTTTTTTCTATTGCAATGGCTTTTCTTTAGCTTGCCGACAGTTAATGGTTATGGGATGACTGCTACATTGAATGACGGCGATCGGCTATTTGTCAGTAAGCACGCGAAGATCAAGCGGTTCGATATGATTTATTTTAAAAATCCTGTAACTAATCAGTTGACGGTCCGGCGGGTCATTGGTCTACCTGGAGAAGAAATCACTTATGAAGAAGATCAATTGATAATCGATCAAAAGTTCGTTGTTGAACGATTTTTGGTGAATGAGCAAAACGAAGCAAAAGCAGAGGATCGCTTATTAACTGAAAATTTTTCTTTAGCTTCCTTGACAGGGTCTAGAGCTTTACCAAAGGGCAGCTATTTTGTTTTGGGCGATAATCGGCATTACGCAGCGGATAGTCGTCAGTTTGGCTGGATCGATGAAGAAAATATTATTGGTGTTGTGAAAACAAGGCTTTTGCCACTGCATAACATGACGCAATTTTAATCAGACAAACAAGGTTTTACAATAGGAGGAACCGCTGTGGCAATCAATCAAATGCAGACACAGAGACCTAGAAAAGGGCAATCTACGATCAAAAAGCGTCAACAATTTTCAACTAGAAAGCGCCAAAAAAATAAAAAAGTATCGGAGCGGGAAACTAAAAAGAGACTGATCCTTCGTGAAGGACTCCTGCTTTTTTTTGTAGGCCTTTGTATTCTCGGCTTGTTACAAATCAAAACACATCGAGTTGACGGACGTTCGATGCTGCCTACGCTGCAAAATAATGATCGAATCATGGTGAGAAAAAATCGATCACCGAACCGCTACGATTTGATTACTTTTGATCCGGAAATACCAGAGGAATCCAGTTATGTTAAGCGGGTGATCGGTATACCGGGAGATCAGCTTTGGACCGATCAAACAAGTGTGTATTTAAGACCAAAACAGGCAGGCGTGTGGAATGATGTAAATGATCAATTAACGGCTCTTCAGTTGCCTGACAGCACATTAAAGCTGACTGTGAGTGCTGAAGTAGCTCGGAAATTACGCGATATTTCAGTGATTCCGGAAGGTAGTTACTTTGTTTTAGGCGATAATCGGGATGCCTCAAAAGACAGCCGCCACTTTGGATTGGTCGAAGCAGAACAAATTGAAGGAACGGTAGTTTACCGGTTTTTTCCCTTTTCGCGAGTAGGACGCATAAATTGAAAAAGAGATTGAATATCTAGGAGGAAACGCAGTATGAAGTATAAAGAATGGATCAAACATAAGGGCTGGGCATTTTTATTGAGCATTCTTTTACCGATCGGCATTATGGGCTTTGTTTATTTTCTTCTAGGAATTTATCCAGGCAGCGAGAAAACGATTTTAGCTAGTGATGCTTTATCGCAAACGTCTAATTTTTTTGCCAGTTTTAACAATGCTTTACATGGAAAACAGAGCTTTTTATATACGTGGTACGGTTCATTAGGGCTGAATTATTGGTCCTTTATGGCGTACTATATCAATGGCATTTTTAGTCCACTTGTTTATTTTTTTGATAACAGTCAAATACCGGACGCGTTATATATGATTCTTTTACTGAAATTCGGTGCGATCGGCGGAACATTTTGGGTAATGAGTGACCGTATTTTCAAAATCCCCCAATGGAGCAAATTGATTTTGAGTGTCAGTTTTGCCTTAAGCGGATTTTGTGTTGCTTATTCTCCGCAGCAAATGTGGCTGGACGGGCTGATTTATTTACCGTTAGTTATTTTAGGGATTCACCGCTTGATGGATGAAAGAAAACCGGCATTATTGTTTATTAGTTATTTACTCTTGTTTTTATCAAACTTTTACATGGCTTTCATGATCGGTGTCTTTTCTTTTCTATATGTATTTTGTCGATTTATATTAGCACCGCAAATGTACAAAAAGTCGTTGATCACCTATTTGATCACTTCACTTTTAGCAGGCGGAGCTTCAATGGTCACTATTTTACCTACCTTGCTTGATTTGAAAAACAATGGGGAAAGCTTAACTAAATTAAGTCGTTTGTTTACAAATGATACAGGGATCTGGGACATTCCGGTTAAAACTATGGTTGGTGTCTATGATACTAGTAAATACGGCAGTGCGCCGTTTCTGTATTTTGGTTTATTAGGAACGATTTTTTGTCTTTTCTATTTTGTTAGTCCAAAAATAAAATTGAAAAATAAACTCGTATACGGCAGTCTTTTTTTACTGTTGATCGCCAGTGTTTATATTGAGCCCATGAATCTATTTTGGCACGGATTCCATGCGCCAAATATGTTTTTATTCCGTTTTAGCTTTTTATTTTCTTTTTTAGGCTTACTTCTAGCAGGCTTCGGACTGGAAAAAGTGACGAAAGAAGACGGCAATCGCATACTAAATATCGTTTTAGGTATCATTTTTCTTTATGTGTTGATTGTTTTCTTCGCAAATCGTAAACGGTACGATTTCTTAGATAAAAATGCTGTACTGGCTAGTGTGGTTTTTTTGATTGTTTACTTGCTGATTTTGTTGCTGAAAGATCGCTTTAAATCAAAGCAAGCGGTTTGGCTGCTGTTTTTAGTTGCTGTCTTCATCGGTGAAATGACACTGAATGCTCAAAAATTAGTCGAAGGAATTGCAAGTGAGTGGCGTTATCCGGAACGAGTTGCCTACACTCAAAACTATGAAGATGTGCATCAATTAGTAGAATGGACCAAAGAGCAAAATGATACTTTATACCGCTTAGGCAATCTCAATAGTAGCTCAAGAAATGAAAGTTTTATTCATGGCTATAGCGGTGTTTCGATGTTTTCATCGATCCGAAACCGTCACTCTTCGATGTATATGAATGAGTTGGGTTTTCGTTCAACAGGAACCAATTTGACGATCCAATATATCAATAACACGTTAGTGATGGATTCCTTGTTGGGAATCAAATACAATTTAGCGCAAAATGATCCTGATAAATTTGGCTTTACTCTTAAGAAAAAAGTCGGTAAATACGGCGTGTATGAAAATGAATTTGCTTTGCCTCTGGGTATGCTGACGGATAAAGGTATCTACAAAAAAGATGGGGTAAAAAATCAAACAGAGTTATTGCAATATTTATCTGGCGAAACGGATTCGTTCTTTTATTTTTCAGAAATCAAAACGCTCAAAGAAGAAAATGTTCAAGTCGAAGATCATGATTCTGTCTTATTTTACTCAAAAACAGTGCCTAATAAATTGCGGACATTAACTTATTCAGTCGATGTTCCTGCACGCTCGCAAGCCTATCTTAGCTTATACGGTCAGGGAACTGAAGTTGATGTCAAAATGAAAGTCAATGGCGTTGAAAGCTGGGCTGGTTTGGAAGGAACGGGGCAATATTATAATTTAGGGTACTATGATAAAGCTGAAACAGTAGAGGTCGAAGTAAGTTTCACAGGCGATCGGGTGGTCCATTTAGTGAGACCAAATGCGATGTTTATCAACGTTGATACGTTTAAAGAGGCGATTCAAAAGGTAAAGGAAAAAGAAGTTGCTTTTAAAACAGATGGACGTACCGCAGAGGCTAAGGTGAATTTAGATAAAGAACAAGTAGTCTTGACAACGATTCCTTATGACAAGGGCTGGCAAGCTTACATTGATGGAGAAAAAGTGGCTATTCCAACCTTCAAAGATGCTTTTCTTGCGTTGCCAGTTGCCAAAGGCAGCCACACGATCAAGTTTGTTTTTGTTCCTCAAGGGCTTAAATTAGGAGCGATTCTTTTTGTCAGTTGTATTCTTCTTTTTATTTTCTATAACTGGTATCTAACAAGAAGGCAAAAACAAAGCGTAATAGTAATTGAGAATGGAGGGTACTATGACTAAGAAACCAATAAAAGTGTTACTGTTGTTCCTACTTCTTGTTTTTAGTGGTTGTTCAGCTAAACTAGCGGATAAAAAGGAATCCTTTGAAGGAAAAGGCATCGACTATACGATTCAGCTACCGAGTACATGGGAAACAGTAACAGATTTCAAAGTAAAATACAGTAACGAAGCAGTGTTTGGTGCACAAGATACCAAAAGCAACTCAACGTTGGTCGTGATGAGTGAAAGAAAAGAAGCTATTACTCTTGACGAAGGTTTTGGCAAGCGGATGCGAAAGGAACTGAAAGAACAGTATAACTATGAAAAAGAATCTGAAATTTTTATGAAAGAATTTAAGGTTGGTAAATATAAAGGATATAAATATACCTTAGATACAATGTTTGAAAAACGGTCAACTTGGCTGCATCTATACTATATTGAAACAGCGCACGGGCTTCTTCAACTGAATTATTATTCTGCAAATGATGGTGGTCATGAAAAAAGAGCGGAGATTATTGATGAATCGGCACGCTCTGTAAAAGAAGTCAGCGATTCAGGAAATGACACTTCTGCTGAAACTGATGAAGTGGTTTTTGAAAACGAAACGCTCTCGATCCATTTAACTGGTGTGATGAATTTAAATGGGGAAGACAACAAAAAATTACTTGCGTTACGCTATACAGTTAAAAATATCGGTGAACAAGAGATAACAGCTAAAGTTTGGGATGAAGCCATCCAGGTAACTCAAAATGGTCAAACCTTAACTGAAGGCAAACTGCCAAAAGAAAACACGATATTGGATATTCCTAAATTGATCGAGCAAAAAAGTGAAGCAATTACGATTGGAGCAAGTGCAGAAAGTGTATCTTTATACGAGCTGGAGGATACAAGTGAAGTGACCTTAGTGCCTTCTAAAGAACGTTTTCCAGAGGCCGATGAGATTCCGATCATCATAACGACTGCAGCTGAGGAAGGAGATAAATGATGAAACAAAGAAACTACTTGTTTTTGCTTGCTCTATTTATCTGCCTTTTACCAGTTTCAGGCTGCTCAGGTAAAAATAATGCTGCTAAGGTTGAGCATCAGCAACTGATTTGGCACGAGCAGCAAGAGAAGCCTTTTGGAACCTTTGATTATCCAGAAATTTCAGAGGATGAGGCCTTAGATTTACTGAAAAATAAATTTGAGGTGAAGATACCTGCAATCATTCAACAGACAAAAAAGTTGTTTGATGAACAGATCATTACCGCTGATCTCGAAATAAAAAAAGCAGAGTATTCACTGTATGCGTCTGGAAATGACCTGTTAGTTCGAGGGTATTACCCTGTGTTTAAAGGAGAAGAATTAGTTGTTTTTGCGTTAGTCGACCTGAAATATTCGTTTGATAAAGAGCAAAAAGAGGTTCGGTTAGTTTCGCAAAGCTTGGCTCTGTCAAATTATGGACAAGAAGAGGCGTTTCCCAAAGATAATTTCGATGAATTACTGCTTGAAGTGGCTCAAATTATTGATATCTCAAAGGATACAGCTGATTTAGCCATCCAAAATTTTGAGAAAGATTACAAAGAAGTCGATAAACGACCGGCTTCAAAAACAGTTGTCGTCTACGGAAATGATGAAGAAGCAGAGGAAAAGAAACTAGTTTCTCAAACCTTACGAGTTGGATTTAATGAGAAAAGAGAATTTAGAGAAATTCATGCGGCAATCGTCGACTATACAGAATAAAAGAACGATTCGTTAGATAAGCGATTCAAGTGAAAAGAGGTGAAACAGGATAAAGAAAGAACGCAATCGGCAGCGGATGCTCCTATTTATAGTGTTTCTGCTGTTAAGTATCATACCGCTGCTGTTTACTCATATAGGAAAAGAAGTCATGTATCGCGGAGATGACCTTTATTTTCATCTCAATCGAATCGAAGGATTAGCTTTGGGTATAAGAAATGGAGATTTTATTCCTAAAATCAATCATTTTTTTCTTTATGGTATGGGCTATGGCTCACCCATTTTTTATTCAGATATTTTCCTTTATCCTGCCAGCCTACTTAGGATCTTAGGGCTGTCAATCAGCAACAGCTATATTATTTTCTTGATCGGTATAAACTTTATGACGTATTTAATTGCTTATTATAGTTTTCTTTTTTATAAAAAAGTTCCTTTTCAAGCGTTTCTGTTTGCTGTTTTATATGGAACAGCTTCTTATCGTTTAAGTGATTTGACGGAAAGGGCTGCTGTGGGAGAAGTATTGGCTTTAGCGTTTATACCGTTGGCATTTGTCGGTGTGTGGTCTATTTTTGAAGGAGAAAGTGATAAATTCTATCTTTTATCTCTGGGAATGGCAGCGTTGATTTTGAGTCATGTGTTGAGTGCTTTTATATTTAGTCTATTTATTTTGGTCTATTTACTATTCAATATCCGTCATGTGATCGGTGAAAAAACAAGAACAGTCGCTTTTTTTAAAGCAGCTGGACTAACGATAGTATTATGTTTAGGTTTTCTTGTCCCATTGGCTGAACAAGTCGCAGAGCAATCTTTCACGTTTCAAACAAGCCAAGTAGCACAGCTCAGTCAAGAAGTTGGATCGATCGGCGACTATTTGAACATTGCTATTCGAAATAGCGGGTTTAATAATTTAGGACTGTTGATGATTGGACTACTGATTTTCCTAGCACTAAATTATAGTCGATTTTCTAAACAAGCTAGACGCTTGCTTATAATGACAGGTCTATTTTTATTTGTTTCAACGAGCTTCTTTCCACATAGATTACTAGATCATACAGTGATGAACGCGATCCAATTTCCTTGGCGCTTATTTTCGATCGTTACCTTTTGTGTCTGCTGGCTATTTGCAGAAAACTATTCATTGATCGTAAAAAATGAGCATGGGAGAAAATTACTTTCATATAGCGCTATAGCAATAGCTCTGATGCTGGTGTTCACTCATAGTCTTTTTGTGGCAGATACTGACCGATTGGTTTCAAGAGATCAAATCGAGCAGCTGCCTTCAGCATTTTTAGGCTGGGGGAATGAATATATCCCATCAGGTACTGATTTTCAGGAAGTGATTCAAGCACCTAAAACGATCCGCAATAGTAAGGGAATCACACTGGAGAATGTTACCTTTGATTATGGCGCGATCGACTTGGCTTATCAGATAGATGAAAAAGACTCAAAAGAAGCGATCGTTTTTCCTTTTATTTATTATAAGGGCTACCAAGCAAAAGTGAATGGAAAGATGATGGAAGTTTACAATAGTCCGACTTTTCCAGGCCTTAGTGAATTACGTTTGAGCGGAAAAGGAACTGTCCATTTAGCTTATTATTGGACAAGACTTCAATTATTGTCAGCCACTATTTCAGTGGGAAGCTGGCTGCTTCTAGTCGTCTGGCTATTAAGACAGAACAAAAAGAAACAGAAGATAGTAAATGAAAAAGACGAATGATCGAAAGAGCTATGTTGACTACGGAAAAGGTAATCAGCATGGTTTTTTTATTGTGCTTTATGTTCTATAGGAAATGATGTATAAAATGAAAAAATAAAAATCAAAATATATAATAGGTTTCTTTATGCTATAATTTACGCTAGGAGTATAAAATGTTAACTCGATTTATTAAAAGAGAAAAACGAAGTAGGAGTGAACGATCAATGAATGTTATTTTTTGTGATATAGATGGTACGTTTCAGGAAATGGGGCAAGAAATTCCGCAGGTCAATTTTGATGCAATATATGCCCTTCAAAAACAAGGAGATCATTTTGTGTTTATCAGCGGTCGTGGCTATGCGCAATTAGAAGAGCTAATAAATCAGCTGGATAGTGAATGTGATATGATTTTCAGCAATGGTGGTGGCCACAAATTAGTCGGTCAGCCAGTTGAGTACAATCATTGCTTGTCTTTGGATGAATGTAAAAAAGCGATTACGATTTTAGAAGAACGCAATATTTTTTATCATCTCCATACAAATGAAGGAATCATTTTAAAACCAGTTGAGAATTATGAAGAAAATATTTTAGCTTTAAGAGAAAAACTTGCGCCAATGGGAGATATTGGAAAGCAAATCATGGACTTCAAAGAAAATTTCTTTAAAACGGAATGTTATCATGTAGAGGATCCGTTGGCTTATTTAGTGGAGCATCCTGAGGTGAAAGTAATGAAGATCGAACTGATGGAGGCTAGTGATGCCGAACATGAGAAGTTACGCAGATTATTGGGGAGTGACACAGCATATGTCTTTTCTTCATTTACGCAGTGTCTAGAAGTGGTCGATCCAAAAAGCAGCAAAGGTTATGCAATCAAAGAATTTATGAATGCTTATCCAGAGGCAGTCAGCTATGGTATTGGCGATGGCGAAAATGATTTGGCGATGCTGGAAGCCGTTGATGTTTCACTTGCGGTCGGTAATGCGTTAGATATCGTTAAAGCACAATGCGACCGAGTGATCGGTGATTGCGCTGATGGAGGCGTTGGAAAATTTATTTTTGCAGAATTAATAAAATAAACAGTTCATGTTGGTAAAAGGAGAACGAATGGAAAATATAAATGAACAGATTATTCGGGATCTTGATTATTATAAATCAGGAATTCGACAGCTCTATCAAAGAAGCTATCAGATGTATCTATTTGGACTGATTGCAGTGATGCTTTTGACAGTTACAGGAATTGGTGTCTCAACTACTATTTTGAGAGGAATTTTAGTACTCGTTTTTGTAGGTGAAATTGCAGGCTTGCTGTATTTGCTTCGTTTTTTAAAGGAAGCTTCGTTTGAAAGTTATTTTAAAGAAATTCCGGAAAAATTGATCGAGGCGTTTCCAGTGATGCAGGAAAGTGCGCCGCAAGAAGACAATCAAGCCTATTATTTTTTAGATAGCCAGGGTGAATTGATCAAGTTAAATAAGAAAAATATTCGTAATTTCCCTTCCGCTATCAAGCAATATACATTACTCGTAGGTTTCAACTATGAAACAGATAAAGTTAGATTTGAGCAGCCGCTGCATTTTTATTACTATGATATTACGGCAATCACGCATTCTGACAGTTATAAAAAAGAAGTGTTGAAGAATACCAACTTCATGGAAAAACGTCGGAAAAGAAGAATTCGTACATTGATTTTAACTTTGATTGGCATTGCTTTGGCAGGAGCTGTGGTGTATTTTGGTGCAAAAACTTATTTGAATGATAATGGCTCATCCATTTTTGAAAATCGTTTACGTGATGAGGCAGATTTCGATCAGGATGAACAAAAAACGACGATTCAGTCAATGGATCTATCAAGAGGGAATGAAACAATTCAGCTAACATTGCCTCAAGAACTCCATGATCAATCAGGCTATTTTATGGATATCGCTGATGAAAATGGCTATTCATATCAATCGTTTATGAGTGAAGCGTATTTTATAGATGTTAGTATGATCGAGAAAGCGGCATACGATAGTTTTTCCGAGTATCTAAAAAAGGCCGCTCAAACGAGAACTGAAGCTTCCGTCGATAAGAAAACAGAAAAAATACATGGGGATTTTTTTATTACTGAATATCGAGAAGAAGCAAAAGAAGACGCTGAACAAGGTCAAATGATGGTTTACTATTTTGAATCAGAGGAAAATTACGGTTCGATCAGCTTGAGTTTTAAAGCTGCTGATCAGTTGAACTTACCCGATGATAGTGCATTGACCATTCTACAAGAGCTTAAATTCGAGCGAAAAGAGAGCATACTATAGAAGGAATGAGGTTGAAGCCTGACTAACCATGTCAGGTTTCAACCTCATTTTTTTAGTTAAGTTACTTTGGAGCTAATTTTCTATTTTTTTACTCAAATCTATTTTGTGAATTGCTGGATGATCTGATTCAATGTGTCGGCAGCTGTATCACCAACCCGATCATTGTAATAAGCAGCAAAACGTTCATCACCAACATACATTTGACCTAGTCCTTTGTGCATTTCAACAGAATAGTTAGGAGAAGTGATCATCAGCCATTCTCTGTGTTTTGAGAAGGCAGTTTTTGCTTCGTCAGATTGATAGTCTTTGGTTTCTATAACTATTTTCAAAGCAGCAAACAGTTCTTTTTCAATACGCTCCATTTTTTCAACATCTGCTTCGCTTAAATTTAGCCACTGCTTATTTGAAGCTTCTACCGTTTCTTCTCCGTATTTTTCACGGATTTCTTGTCCATATCGTTCTTCATTTTCTTGTAATTTTTGTTGTTTAAAGCCAATAAATTTTTCTTTATCAGTCATGTCTATCTCTCCTTTTTGATAGTGGATCGTTTTTTCTACAGTCAGGATCAGATGATCGATCATCGTGCGTTTTTCTAAAAGTTGCTCATAGTGTTGCTGTAATGCTTTTTGAGGATCATAATCAGGTTCATTTAGCAACTTTTGGATATCCTCAAGCTTCATCTCTAGTGAGCGGTAAAAAAGAATCTGCTGAAGACGATCGATTTCTTTTGTGCCATATATACGATAACCGGAAGAATTGATGCGCGCAGGTTTCAATAAGTCGATTTCGTCATAATAGCGTAGTGTTCGTGTGCTGATTCCGGATAATTCAGCCACTTTTTTGATTGTATATTCCATCTTTTTCCCTCCTGTGTAACTAAGCATAAACCTTTACTTAACGTGAAGGTCAAGTCTTTTATTTACATTATCATATAAAATCTCTGATTTACAAATAGACTGAGAAAGAGTAAAATTTATGTAAGGTTAATCAGACAACGATGGTTGAAAAGGAGCTGTAGATATGAAATTAATCGAAACACCAATGAATAAAAATTTGAATTTAGAATATTTTTATCCAAATATAACAAAATTTGTATTTGGTTCTAAAGCAATAAAGTTCTTTAAATTATATGCACTGGACCGAACACAGATCGTTTATGCGGATGCCTATGATAAAATCGACATCATCATGATCAATACGAAGAAAAAAATTGCAAAAGCGGAAGTTGATTTTGTGATCAAGAGACTTTTGAATGCGACGAGAGAGGATGTCGAAGTACATATCGGCGTAAAAAATAAAATGACAGAAGCGGGTTATTCTTTCAGTGCACCTAGAAAGGATATCATTGTGATCCAAAAATCAGTTTCTGCTGAGTAAATGAAATCGAGAGCACCAAAAAGGGGATGACAAATGCTACCCGTTTTGGTGCTTTTACTTTATTCGCTAACGAAAAATCAGCTTACCACTTAAAATAGAAAAGCAGTAGGCTTTCGTTGTCATTTTTGTTAAAATAGAAGCACAATGAAAGGAAGAGTGAAAATTGAAAGAGCTATTTCATAAATATAAAGAAGTCATTTCTTATTTAGTTTTTGGTGTGGCAACAACGATTGTCAATATTGCCGTATTTTTTATCTGTAAAGATCTGTTTGGTATTGATTATAAAATCAGCAATACAATTGGCTGGTTTTTATCTGTCTTGTTTGCTTTTTTTACAAACAAGTATTTTGTTTTTGCCAGTCAGCATGTTAATTTGGGGGCATTTTTTAAAGAAATGCTGCTATTTTACTGGTATCGTATTTTATCGTTTGTGATTGATATGGCTTTGATGGTATTGATGATCGAGTGGCTGCATATCTCTGATTTTTGGGCTAAAATGGTCACGCAAGTTGTCGTGATCGTATTAAATTATTTCTTTAGCAAGTTTTTGATTTTTAATAAAAAAGCTTCTTAGGAAGTAAAACGAGTTTTTGGTTGAAACAATGAAGTTTTGTTATAATAAAGGATAGTGTTTTATAAAAAGTAAAGGATGGCATAGTGAAATGAAACGAGTTTATAAAGATGATAGTTTAACGTTACATACAGATTTATATCAAATCAATATGATGCAAACATATTGGGAGTTAGGACGTGCAGATATCCATTCTGTTTTTGAATGCTATTTTCGAGAAATGCCGTTTAATCATGGCTATGCTATATTTGCCGGATTGGAGCGACTAGTCGATTATTTAGAGAATCTTACATTTTCTGACACAGATATTGCGTATCTTAGAGAAGTGGAGGAATATCCTGAAGATTTCCTAACTTACTTAAAAGAATTTGAATTTAAATGTACTGTTCGTTCTGCCTTGGAAGGCGATCTAGTGTTCAATAATGAACCATTGATCCAGGTTGAAGGCCCCTTAGCTCAGTGCCAGTTGATCGAGACAGCTTTACTAAATATGGTCAACTTCCAAACCTTGATCGCTACAAAAGCGGCTCGAATCAAGTCCGTGATCGGTGAAGATCCGTTGATGGAATTTGGCACACGCAGAGCTCAAGAGTTGGATGCGGCTATTTGGGGAACACGTGCGGCATTTATCGGCGGGGCAGATGCTACGAGCAATGTGCGCGCAGGCAAAATTTTTGGTATCCCTGTGAGTGGAACACATGCACATTCACTTGTTCAGTCTTATGGTAATGATTACGATGCCTTCACAGCTTACGCTCAAACGCACAAAGATTGTGTCTTTTTAGTCGATACGTATGATACTTTAAAATCTGGCGTGCCAAGTGCGATTCGTGTAGCAAAAGAGATGGGCGATAAAATCAATTTCCTTGGTGTTCGTTTAGACAGCGGAGATATGGCCTACATCTCTAAACGCGTACGTGAACAGTTAGATGAAGCAGGTTTCACTGAGGCAAAAATTTATGCATCAAACGATCTGGACGAAAATACGATCTTGAGTTTAAAAATGCAAAAAGCTAAGATCGATGTTTGGGGTGTTGGAACCAAGCTGATCACAGCGTACGACCAGCCTGCATTAGGAGCGGTGTTCAAATTAGTGTCGATCGAAGATAAAGACGGCAAGATGAAAGACACGATCAAGCTTTCAAGCAATGCAGAAAAGGTAACTACACCAGGGAAAAAACAAGTGTGGCGGATTACACGTAAATCAGATAAAAAATCTGAAGGCGACTATGTCACTTTATGGGACGAAGATCCGCGCGAACAGGAAGAAATTTACATGTTCCATCCAGTGCATACATTTATCAACAAGACAGTTAGAAATTTTGAAGCAAGAGCAGTCTTGCAGGATATTTTTGTTGAAGGAAAAAGAGTGTATGAATTACCGACATTAGAAGAAATCAAACACTATGCTAAAGAGAATCTTGATTCATTATGGGAAGAATACAAACGAGATCTTAATCCGCAAAAATATCCAGTAGATCTATCGACAGAATGCTGGAATCATAAAATGCGTCTACTTGAAAAAGTCCGTGTTGATGTAAAGGCACTGACAGAAAATAAATAAATTGGAGGAATATTTTATGGATTCTTTGCAAAAAGCGATCATCGAAGAATTAGGAGCTAAAGCTCAAATCGATCCTCAAGAAGAAATTCGTAAGAGTATCGATTTTATGAAAAGCTATCTATATAAGTACCCATTTTTAAAAACGCTAGTGTTAGGAATCAGTGGTGGTCAAGACTCCAGCTTAGCCGGAAGATTGGCACAGCTCACAATGGAAGAAATGCGCATAGAAACCAAAGATGATTCTTATCAATTTATTGCTGTTCGTTTACCTTATGGCGAACAGGCAGATGAAGCAGACGCTAAAAAGGCATTGGATTTTATCAAACCAGATATTTCTTTGCGAGTAGATATCAAACCGGCAATCGATGCGAGCGTGGCTTCACTGAATGACACGGGGATTTCAATAAGCGATTTCAACAAAGGGAATATGAAAGCCCGTCAACGGATGATCGTACAATATGCCATTGCAGGTGAAAAATCAGGCGCTGTAATAGGAACAGATCATGCTGCGGAAAATATTACTGGTTTTTACACGAAATATGGCGACGGTGGAGCAGATATCTTACCATTGTTCCGCTTGAACAAGCGACAAGGGAAAGCCCTATTAAAAGAATTAGGTGCGCCATCAGAACTGTATTTAAAAATCCCAACTGCAGATTTAGAAGATGATAAGCCGTTAGTAGCAGATGAAGTCGCTTTAGGTGTGACTTACGATGACATCGATGACTATGTGGAAGGCAAAGAGGTTTCTGAAAAAGCAAAAGAGACGATAGAGAATTGGTATAAAAAGACGCAACACAAACGCCATATGCCAATTACGATTTTTGATGATTTTTGGAAATAATAGTGCATTGTAGTTTGTTTCGTGTTTGGTGCGAATCATAAGTGCACATGAAATCACTGAGAGATTCGCACCAAAAAATTGAGATAAATTGGCTATAATTGCTCTTGTTCTCATGGAAATTTAATGTGAGAGGAGAATTTAAGGTGAATACTAGCAGATAGGTAATGTATTTCTGCTTTATTCACAGTCTAGCTCTGTTTAGAGCTAAAAGAAATACGTTTAACATTCGACTCATGAATTGTTAAACGTATTTATCTTATATTTATTTCTATGCCCCAGCTTCCCAAACATCAACAGTTTTGCTGATTGTAGAAGGCAAAACATATTTTTCTTGAGTACCGGGCATGCTATTATACGTATATTTGAATGTTACTTGAAAATCATTGAATTTATCAAAATTAAAAGTCCCATTTGTATTCAAGACTTCGTTTTCTGAAATATCAACAAAAGAACTCTTCGCTTTATCATAGACTTTGAAAGAAACTTCTAGGTTAGAGTAATCAACCTCATTTCCCTTTCGATCTTTCACACTTTTAACGAGATCTTTAGGTTTAAGTGTAGAAAGCCATTTGCCATTTTCGTGACTTCTACTATGGGACACTTCAGAGTATATTTCAATAGATGCTTGATCAACTGTCTCATACTGCAATTCACCATTCTCACCAACTATTATCCAACCGTAAGCGTAAGCATACAGACCACCTAAACTACTAATTCCTGCTAATAACGTAATACCACACAACAAAATAACCATTTTCTTTTTCATAATTTTTTTGTCTCCTTTTCTATTCGATTTTAATTATATCACAATAAATATGTTTTTTTATATAAAAAATATATAATAATTAGATTTATATGTATTAGTAGTTTGCTGGAGTACTTTTAAACATGTATTATTGGTTTGAGCAAGAGCCATTCTTGTTCAATTGATTAAAAAAAGTGTAAACTTAAAGCTATAACCAGTAATTATGATAAAAGTATTCTACAATTAATTGAGTATAAACATCAGAGGAAAGTGAATTGGGTGGACTATGAGAAATTTGTTCAAGAAAAAAAGAGATATCGATAACGAAACGTTTTTTTCATCAGAAGAAAAACAACAAGGAGTAAGTACTGAAGATATACGAATTCCGGAGACGGTCAAAGGACTATCTGACCAAGAAGTCGAAGCACTCTATGCTGAGGGAAAATACAATAAGGAAACAGAAGATCTATCCAGAACAACGAAACAGATCATTTTGGATAATTCATTGACATTATTTAATTTCATCAATTTGTTTCTAGCAATCGCTGTTTTTGCTGTAGGATATCCTAAAAATGCGCTTTTTTTCTGGATCATCATCATCAATACGGCAATCGGTGTTTTTCAGGAAATTCATGCGAAACGAACGATCGACAAGCTATCGATCGTCAATAAAACAGAGGTTTTGACTTTAAGACAAGGACAATTAAAAAAGATTTTTCAAGATGACATTGTTTTAGGCGATGTTCTCGTTTTGACATTGGGCAATCAAGTGCCATCTGACGGCATCGTTCTTCATGGAGATGGTATGGAAGTTGATGAATCGCTTTTAACGGGAGAGTCTGATAAGATCCTGAAAGGGAATGGAGACAAAATCATGAGCGGGAGCTTTATCACTTCTGGGTTAGGTTTTGTCAAAATCACAGCTGTAGGCGAAGACAATTTTGTTTCCAAGCTGTCTAAAGAAGCAAAAACAGAAAAAAAATCAACATCAGAGCTTATGAACTCCTTAAATCTTTTGATTAAAGGGCTGACTTTTGCAATCGTGCCTATTGGAGTATTGCTATTTTGGTCTCAATATCAGTCCACACACTCTTTCCCTAAAACAGTTTTAGGGGTATCGGGTGCGTTGATCAGTATGATTCCAGAAGGATTGATGCTTTTAACCAGTGTGGCGTTTGCCGTAGGTGCAGCTAATTTAGCACGGAAGCAAACGCTGATACAACGCCTAGCGTGTATCGAAACACTAGCACGCGTGGATACAATTTGTTTGGACAAAACGGGGACAATTACCGATGGAACATTAACATTCAAGGAGCTGATCCCATTAGCTGGTTTTCCTGCTAGTGAAATCGAGCGCGCGATGAGTGAAATGATGGCTGGTCTATCCGATCAAAATGCAACGGCAAAAGTGCTGAGAAAAAGATTTCCACAGCAACAAGCAGAATGGGCAGTAAAAAAGGTCATGCCATTTTCTTCTGATCGGAAGTGGAGTGGGATTACATTTAATGAAAAAGGGACCTTTGTAATGGGCGCTCCTGAATTTATTTATTCGGAACTGCCGAATGAGCTTCGTGAAAGGCTTGCACCTTACAATGAGCAAGGGGATCGAGTGTTGATTTTGATTCATTCTGATGCAGAGTTAACGGGGCCGATTTTACCAAATGAAAAAGAAACGGTAGCCATTTTTATTATTGCGGATACGTTACGGGAAAATGCAGCAGATACTTTCTCTTATTTTGCGAAACAGGATGTTACTCTGAAGGTTATTTCTGGGGACAATCCAATCACAGTCTCTCAAATTGCCAAGCAAGCTGGAATTGCCGGAGCGGAACACTTTGTTGATATGAGTAAAGTATCTGATTCTGAAAATTTTAATGAGCTGGTTGAAAAAACAACAGTTTTTGGTCGAGTAACACCGTATCAAAAAAGGGAATTGATTCAGGCTTTAAAAGAAAATGGTCATACGACGTGTATGACAGGTGATGGTGTAAACGATATTCTTTCTTTAAGAGAAGCAGATGTTAGTGTAGCAATGGCTAGCGGAAGCGATGCGGCTAGAGCTGTGTCAGATGTCGTGTTACTAAATTCAGATTTTAGTTCCATGATCCAAGTATTGAATGAAGGTCGTCGTGTGATCAATAATATTGAACGTGTGGCATCGATGTATATGGTCAAAACGATTTATTCTGCCATTCTTGCAGTGACGTTTATTTTCTTATTATTGCCGTATCCATTTGCTCCGTTACAGTTAACACCGATCAATACACTAACTGTTGGAATTCCGTCCTTTATTTTAGCGTTAGAACCAAACTATCAACGGATCAAAGGGCATTTTTTAACTAACATTCTTAGAATTTCCGTGCCGGGAGCGCTGACAGTTGTTTTTAATATTTTGATTTTGCAATTGGCAGGGATTTGGTTTGGTTTGCCTCATCAGGATGTTTCTACGATGTGTGTTCTGTTAACGGGATGTGTTGGCTTCCAGGTTCTTTTCAGAGCGGCGCGGCCTTTAGATTTGAAAAAGAAAATCATGATTGGACTGTTGATTGCAGCATTCTTAGTTTGTTTCTTGATTTTCGGAGAATTTTTCATGCTGACCTCCTTATTTACAAAAAACGTATTCTTTTACTTACCGCTTGTTTTAGGTAGCCGTTCGATCTTTAATTATATTTCATTGGTGATGACCCGAGTGGTTTATGAAGTAGAGAAGAGAAAAGAAAACAGAAAAATAAAAAAGAAAAAACGTGTGATTTAAACTGAAAATAGTCTGGACGAGTCGAATGTCCAGACTATTTTTGTCTCTGATTCTAATAAAGAATGACAATCATTTTCATTTAAGACCTTTGGTTTTGTTCTCTCATCCTTTGAGGGTATCCTTGATTAAAAGAGATCTTTTGGGAAAGGCGTGCGTACAATGAAACATTTGACTAAACTACTCATTACGGTCAGCACCGGAATACTGGCTTTATTATTTGAATTTATTTTTCATCAACCTTTATTTGCATTTGGCATTATTTTGATCACAGGTTCTATGATGGCATGTTCAATGCTGATGGAAATGATCCGCACACTAAAGTCCGGGCGTTATGGAGTAGATATACTAGCTATCACAGCAATCGTCGCTACGTTAGCTGTCGGTGAATATTGGGCCAGCTTGATGATTCTGATCATGTTGACCGGTGGAGATTCCTTAGAAGATTATGCAGCGAAGCGGGCGAATAAAGAATTGAAGTCCTTGCTGGATCATTCTCCTCAAATAGCCCATCGTCTGCTTAATGATTCTTTATCCGATATACGTGTTGAACAGATTGAAATTGGTGATCAGCTAGTCGTAAAACCAGGAGAAATCATTCCAGTTGATGGGAAAATCTTAAGTGGAGAGTCTGCAGTGGATGAGGCTTCTTTGACGGGGGAGTCACGCCCGGTAAATAAAAGCCTCGGGGATTCTGTAATGTCCGGTTCTATCAATGGAGAAAGCTCTTTGACGATTCAGGCGGAAAAGACCGCTGCAGATAGTCAATACCAAATGATCGTGAAATTGGTGAAAGAATCTCAAACGCAACCTGCGCATTTTGTTCGGATGGCCGATCGTTACGCAGTGCCGTTTACCATTGCTGCTTACGTGATTGCCGGAGCTGCCTGGTTTTTTTCAAAGGATCCAACTAGATTTGCAGAAGTGCTGGTTGTTGCCTCACCATGTCCGTTGATTTTAGTTGCTCCGATTGCTTTAGTAGCCGGGATGAACCGTTCTAGCAGAAATGGAATCGTCATAAAAACGGGAACCTCTATAGAAAAAATAGCTGATGCAAAGACAGTCGCCTTTGATAAAACAGGAACGATCACTAAAGGAGAACTTTCTGTCGCGCAAGTTGTTGCTTTAAGTTCTACTGCCGAGGATGAATTACTTGTTTTAGCAGCAAGTGCTGAACAAGAATCAAGTCATATTTTAGCACGATCGCTTGTTAAGTATGCATCAAAGAATCACAGCTTGAAAAAAGTTTCAAGTCTTGAGGAAACAACGGGTGCTGGTGTTAAGGCTGTTATTGAAGGAAACACGATTCTTGTGGGGAAGCCGTCTTTTGTAACAAATGATATAATAGAGGATATCCCCGAGCAAACGGCCGTCTACGTTTCTAAGGATGACCACTATTTAGGGTATATTACCTTTACTGATAGTGTTAGACCAGAAGCTAAGCAAACGATGAGCCAACTTCGAAAGCTTCAAATCAGTCATTTATTGATGTTGACTGGAGATCATCAGAAAATTGCCGAAGAGATCGCGTCAGAAGTCGGCATTACAGAAGTTCACTCAGAGTGTTTACCGCAAGATAAAATTGAGGTACTGAAAAGACTACCAGAATCCAGCCGCCCGGTGATCATGGTAGGTGATGGTGTCAATGATGCACCTTCATTAGCCGTAGCGGATATCGGAATCGCTATGGGAGCTCATGGGTCAAGTGCTGCAAGTGAGACAGCGGATGCGGTTATTTTAAAAGATGATTTAGAAAAGGTCAGTAAGGCTGTTAAAATATCAAAAGATACAATGAAAATTGCAAAGCAATCTGTATTGATCGGTATTGCTATTTGTACAATTTTGATGCTGATTGCTAGTACTGGTGTGATTCCAGCCTTATTTGGGGCAGTATTGCAGGAAGTGGTAGATACGGTGTCGATACTTTCCTCATTAAGAGCGAGAAATGATTGAGTTAGGAATGATTAGTTGCCTTGCACGTTTTAAGTTGTTAAAATATAGCTATAGATAAAGCGTGTTATCTAATTTCAGTAACAAGACTTGAATAGACTGTTATCAAATGTCAGTAGTGCTTGTTAGATGAGGAGGAACAAAGATGAACGGTAGTAAGATCGATGGAAAAAAGGTAACAGAAGAAATGCTTTTAGATAAGGGGTATCGTAAATACTCGGGAGAAAAACTAGATATTTACTATAGTAAGGATATTTGTGCTCACATTGGTAATTGTGTTCGCGGCAATCCCGATGTTTTTGAAGTAGGTCGTCGTCCTTGGATCATTGCTGATAACGGCGGCGTAGAAGATGATATTCAGGTAATCAATACTTGCCCAAGTGGTGCATTAAAGTATATTCGAAAGGATGGAAAATAAGGATGGAAATCAAAGAAGAAACAGGACGTTTTGCTTTATATAATGATGAAAACCAAGAAATTGGCGAAATGACTTGGTCGGATGCCGGTACTGAAATGATGATCATTGACCACACATTTGTCGATCCAGCATATAGAGGTCAAAAGCTGGCTGAAAAACTGGTATATCAAGGAGTAGAAAAGGCACGCCGTGAAGGGAAGAAAATTATTCCCTTATGTCCATTTGCAAAAAAAGAATTTGATACAAAGCCGGAATATAAAGATGTCTTAAGAGCGTAATAAAAAATAAGAGTTCTTCTGATGTTTAGGATTCATCAAGATTAAAAGTTTAGGATGCAACTCACTGAGTGGTCTCCTAGATTTTTTTCCGACAAAAAGACAGAGCATTTTTCAATTTTAACTAGTATTTAAAAAAGAATTATGCTAAAGTATAATAGATGTATTTTGTGAATAAGGGAGAATTAAACTATGTATAATTTTATTTTAACACTTGTGGTCATTTTGTCAGTAGTGATGGTCATTGCTGTAATGATGCAACCAAGCAAACAAAATAGCGCAGCAAGTGCCTTTACAGGTGGAGCAGATAAACTTTTCGGCAAACAAAAAGCTCGTGGTTTTGAAGCTGTGATGCAAAGAGCGACAGCAGTGATTGGCGCTGTTTGGATGTTACTATTATTTGTCTTAGTATTATTATCATCAAAGTAAGACCTTTGAAGTCCCTCATTTACTGAGGGACTTTTTTATATCCTTAAAAAGCAAAGGAAAAAAGTCAGAGACCTTTCTTTTCATAAGGTTTTCAGTCGATAATGTGCTAAAATGAGGATGAGGTGAATCAGAGAATGAAAATAACAAATCTACCTAAACCATTATTTACCGAAAATGGTCCTCGTGCAGTTCTTCTATTGCACGCATATTCAGGAAGCAGCAATGACATGCGCATGCTTAGTCGTTATTTAGAAAAAGAAAATTACACGGTGTACTCACCGAATTTTTCAGGTCATGCAACGTTTGATCCTGAAAATATTTTGGAAAAAACAACAGCAGATTGGCAGCAGGACACAATAAATGCTCTTCAATTTTTAAAAGAAAAAGGCTATTCGCAAATCGCTGTTTTTGGCCTTTCAATGGGCGGGATTTTTGCGACAGCTGCATTAGCTGATCGATCAGAAGGTATCATCGGCGGAGGCTTTTTCTGCTCACCAATTTTTCCTGTCAAAAACAATGTACCTGAAAATTTCGCTTTGTATGCAGAGCAAGTGCTAAAAGTTGCCGGTGTTCCAGAAGATGAGCGCATCGACCGCTTAACCAACATCAAGGCTGACTCTCACGAACAGTTAGCAGATATTGAACAGTTTTCCACTAAAACAGCTGAAAAATTGAATCAAGTACAGGTGCCATTTTTTATGGCTCAAGCTGGTAATGATGAAATGATCGATGCGACAGGCGTCTATCAAAGCGCTAAAGCACTCACACAAACACGATTTACATTAAACTGGTACCCAAACGGTGGACATGCTGTAACGGTTGGGCCAGAACATAAACAATTAGAACAAGACGTGGCAGCATTTTTAAACACATTGTCTTGGAATGAGGAGAACGAATGACAAAACAAACAATCAAGGAGAAAATCCTGTTTTTCATGGAAAATCATAGCAAGAAAAGCTTTTCTATGGAAGAAATTGCGGAGGGACTTAAGCTACAAAAAAGTGCAGATTTTAAGCTGCTGGTTCAAACAGTCGCAGCAATGGAACGGGAAAAATCCGTAGAATTTACCAAAAAAGGCAAAATCAAGTTGCCGCAAAAGGATGTAACAGTCGAAGGTGTTTTTCGTGCGAATGAACGCGGCTTTGGTTTTGTGACGATCGATCCGGAAGAAGCAGATGTCTATATTCCGAAAGAAGCAGTCAATTTTGCAATGGATGGGGACATTGTAGCGATCGATATTGTTCAAGCAGCTGATCCATTTTCTGATCGCGGAGCAGAAGGCAAAATCGTCGAAATCAGAACAAGAGCAATCACTCAAGTTGTAGGCGAATTTATCGCTTATGATGAGAAGGAAGTCAGCGAAACGGATCTCTATGGCTATGCAATTCCAAAGGATAAAAAGATGACAGGGCTAACCTTTAATGTTGCGGCCCAAGGCATCAAACCTGTTGATGGCAGCATCGTGATCGTTGAAGTGACGCACTATCCTGAGAAAGAGTATCCAAGAAGCTTGGAAGGATTGGTCAAAAAAGTCGTTGGCCATAAAAATGATCCAGGCATGGATATTTTATCGATCGTTGTTGCTCATGGAATTCCGACAAGCTTTCCAGATACCGTTATTGATGAAGCTGACAAAGTACCAGATGCTATTTCGGAAGAAGATATCAAAGGCCGCAGAGATTTACGTGATCAAATGATCGTGACGATCGATGGAGAAGATGCTAAAGATTTAGATGATGCGGTAACGGTTCGTAAATTAGAGAATGGCAACTATTTCTTAGGTGTGCATATCGCTGATGTTTCTTACTACGTGACGGAAGGTAGCGAATTGGATATTGAAGCGTATGAGCGCGGTACAAGTGTTTATTTGACAGATCGTGTAGTACCGATGATTCCTCAACGATTATCCAATGGGATTTGTTCGTTGAATCCCCATGTTCCTCGTCTAACGATGAGTTGTGAAATGGAGATCACGCCTGAAGGTCATGTAGTCAAACATGATATTTTTCAAAGTGTGATCCAAACGACAGAGCGCATGACCTATACATCAGTCAATGAGATTTTAGAGGAACAAAATCCTGAAACAATGGAGCGCTACAAAGAGTTAGTTCCTATGTTTAAGGAAATGGGTGAACTTCACCAAATACTTGAACAAATGCGGGAGACACGAGGAGCGATTTCATTTGAAGATCGTGAAGCTAAGGTATTGGTTGACGGGCAAGGTCATCCACAAGACATCTTATTGCGAACACGTGGTGTTGGTGAACGTTTGATCGAGTCCTTCATGCTGGCTGCTAATGAAACAGTGGCGAAGCACTACCATGATCTTAAATTACCATTCATTTATCGGATCCATGAACAGCCGAAAGAAGAAAAGATGCAACGATTCTTCGATTTTGCAGCAGTCTTAGGAATTTTAGTTAAGGGAACAAAAACAGATATCACACCAAAGGATCTTCAAAGAGTATTAGAGCAAGTGGCTGATAAACCTGAAGAAGCAGTCATCAATACAATGCTGTTGCGCAGTATGCAGCAAGCGCGTTACTCTGAGGATAATTATGGACACTATGGTCTAGCCGCCGAATATTATACGCATTTTACGTCACCGATCAGACGATATCCAGATTTGATCGTTCATCGTTTGATCCGCAGTTATGAAGGAAATGTTTCTGAAAAACTAAAAGAAAAATGGGAACAACATTTACCTGATATCGCAGACCATAGTTCAAAGATGGAGCGACGTGCAGTTGAAGCGGAACGCGAAGTCGATGCAATGAAGAAAGCCGAGTTTATGGCTGATAAGATCGGTGAAGAATATGTCGGTGTAATCAGTTCTGTCACTCGTTTTGGTCTTTTTGTAGAATTGCCGAATACGATCGAAGGATTGATCCATGTCAACAATTTGAAGCAGGATTATTTCCATTATATCGAGAATCATATGGCTCTTGTGGGTGAACGTACGGGTATGACACTGAAAATCGGTCAAAAAGTCAAAGTCAAAGTCGATAAGGCTGATCCCGAAACAAGGGAAATCGATTTTGAGTTCTTAGAAGCGGAAGAAGTTGAACGAATTGAAGCGCCGAAGCAACAAAAACGTCAAGATGGACGTAAACGACGTGATGATCGTAAAAATCGGGAACGCGGTCGTGACAAGAAGCCGTTTACTCAAAAGAAAAACAAGAAAAAAGGTAAAAAGCCTTTCTATAAAGAAGTTGCCAAGAAAAAAGGCAAAGGGAAGAAACCGAAGAAAAAATAGAAATTGGAGGTACAGCTATGCCAAAAGGAGAAGGCAAATTGATTGCCCAAAATCGAAAAGCTAGGCATGACTATACTGTTGTTGATACAATGGAAGCAGGAATGGTTTTACAAGGAACAGAAATCAAGTCGATTCGTAATAGCCGTATCAATTTAAAAGATGGGTTTGTACGTATCAGAAACGGCGAAGCCTACCTACTCAATGTACACATCAGTCCGTATGAGCAGGGAAATATTTTTAATCATGATCCTTTGCGCACTAGAAAACTGTTATTGCATAAAAAGCAAATCGCAAAATTAATGACGGAAACGAAAAACACAGGAATCACAATTATTCCTTTAAAAGTTTACATTCGAAACGGCTATGCGAAAGTCTTGATCGGGCTGGCTAAAGGGAAAAAACAATATGACAAACGAGAAGACTTGAAACGCAAAGAAATCAATCGCGAAATCGATCGTACATTAAAAAATAATTTGCGATAAATGATTAAATTTTTTGTTGTTTTTTGATGAAAAAAGTGCTTTTAAGTGGTTATTTTATTCTTTTTCGCATATTTCATTTCTTTGCTTTATCTTATGCGAAAAATTTGATAGAGTGTAAGGGCACTGATGAGTTTTCATCGTTTTTTCAGTAACTCGTCTTCATGCCGTCAGATACCATTAAGACCCTATTCTTTTAATCTTTTGTCAGATCAAAAGATGTGTCTTATTTTCATAGATTTTTTTTGATATTATTCATCGATGGTGGTATGATACGTGTGATTAAAACGAGAAGCACTTGATGCTTCTTACAAGGTTTGTTGGAAAAGAGGTGAAATAAGTTGGAAGAGAAGACACTACTCTTCAAAATTGGGCCGATTTGGTTTGATGGCACCATTTGTTTAATGGTACTGTTGACATGTGTCATTGTCTTTGGGATCGTTTATTTCTGTACAAGAAATCTTCAAATGAAACCAAAAGGCAAGCAAAATGTGATTGAGTATCTCATTGATTTTGTTCGGGGGATCATTACCGACAATATGCCAAGTAAAGAAGTATCGAATTTTCACCTACTTTCATTTACAATGTTTATGTTTGTCTTAGTTGCCAATATTATTGGCCTGGTGACAAAAGTTGTGATCGGTGATTATACGTATTGGAAGAGCCCAACGGCCGATCCATTAGTTACCTTGACACTAGCATTGATCATGATCGTATTGACGCATTTCTTTAGTGTGAGTCGATTTGGACTAAAAGGTTATTTTAAAAATAGCTTTTTAAGCCCGGTAGCATTTTTGATGCCGATCAAGATCATGGAAGAATTTACGAACTTACTAACATTGGCATTACGTCTATATGGTAATATTTTTGCCGGAGAAGTTTTACTGGGATTGATCGCAAGTATTGTTTCAAGCACAGGTCTGTGGGCAATTCCGCTAGCGATACCGTTAGAAATGATCTGGCTGGCATTCTCAATATTTATCGGAGCGATCCAAGCATTTATCTTTGTAACATTATCAATGGTTTACATGGCTCATAAAGTTGAAGTCGAAGAATAAATAATAAAAACAATCATTTTAGGAGGAAAACAACATGGATGGATTAAATTATATCGCAGCTGCAATCGCAGTTTTCGGAGCAGCAATCGGGGCAGCATATGGTAACGGAAAGGTTATCTCTAAAACACTTGAATCAATGACACGCCAACCAGAAATGGCTGGCCAATTAAGAACAACAATGTTTATCGGGGTAGCTTTGATCGAGGCGGTTCCAATTCTAGGTGTAGTTATTGCATTGTTATTAGTGTTCAAATAATTTCTTAGAAGGCAGGGCGCACAAAGTTTGAGAGAATGCGTGCTGCTTTCTTTGCTGCGAAACACAGCGATTGCTAAAAGCAGAGCTGATGTTGAGCAGTACTTGGCGAACGAAGGTGAGCGAAGTGACCAAACTAGGAAACACAGTGATTGCCAGAGGCAGAGCTGATGATGAGCAGTACTTGACGAACGAAGGTGAGCGAAGTGACCAAACTAGGAATCACTGTGGTTACCAAAGCCAGAGCGGATGTTAAGTAGCACCAACAGAAAACTCATCGTTAGCTATATCAATAAAAGAATAATTAACAGCAAATATTACAAGTGAATCAGTTACTAGAAACCATTGGCAGTTGGAATGAATGGCAAACAACGTTTGTTCATTAATCATAGTTAAAAAATTCTAAACCTTTTTAATTTGCCAAAAGTAAACAAGTAATAAATACTCACTAACAATAAATGATTCATCGATCATCGTAGACAAGTCGATCTATATGAGAAAATATGAATCAGTTTAAAGTAAAACACAATCACCACCGAGAATTGCAGAGAAAGGAAGTTGATACTTCATGCTAGATCATTTAGTTATCGGCGAAGCGACTCCAAGTACAACACTTGGAACCATGATCGTCGTAAGTGGCGCTTTCCTTATTTTGATGCTTCTGATCAAGAAGTTTGCCTGGGAAGCAATCAGCGAAATGTTGAAAAAACGTGAAGATAAAATTGCCAACGATTTAGATTCTGCAGAACAATCTCGACTAGCAGCAGCTAAGATGGAAGAAGAACGTCATGCAAAATTACTTTCTTCTAAATCTGAAGCAGCAGAAATCATCAAAGATGCGAAAGAGAGTGGAGATCAGAACCGCCAAAAAATCTTAACAGAAACGAATAATGAAGTGTCACGTTTAAGAGAAAAAGCACGTCAAGATATTTCTCAAGAACATGATGAAGCATTAGCTTCTGTAAAAGATGAAGTAGCGAGCCTATCTTTACAAATTGCAGAGAAAATTTTAAATAGAGAATTGACGCCAGATGCTCATGAAGCATTGATCGATTCTTATATTGAAGGCTTAGGTAAGTCAGATGAAGTTAGATAAATATACAGTAGGTAAACGTTACGGCAAAGCTTTGTTCGAGTTGGCAATTGAAAAGCAAGAAGCCGATGAAGTTTATCATGATTTACTAACGTTAAGAGAAATTTTCCATGAAGTTCCTGATTTAGGTGAGATTTTAAGCGATGCTCGTCTTGAACCTTATGAAAAAGATGAGATCATGAATCAGTTGATCCGCGGATTTGATGGGACGATGAAAAACTTTTTGTACGTGGTCTATAATTACTCGCGTATGAATGATCTGTTATTGATGATCGATGAGTATGAACGTAGATATGATGAGCATAAGAGTCTTTTACTTGGAACCGTATTAACGGCTGTTCCTTTATCAAAAGAACAACATCAACGGATGGAAGAAAAAGCTGCAGCACTTTTAGGCTACGAACAAGCAAATCTGATCAATCTGATCGAGCCGGCAATCATTGGCGGTGTCGTTATTGAAGCGAATCATAAAGTAATAGATGGCAGTATCCAAAAGCAACTAGAACGAATCCAAGAATTGTTAGTAAAATAACGTTCAGCACAATAAAGAGGTGAATTGAATGGCTATCAAAGCAGAAGAAATCAGTGCCTTGATTAAGGAACAAATCAAGAATTATCAACAAGAATTAGCAGTTGAAGAAGTTGGGACTGTCACATATGTCGGTGATGGGATTGCCCGTGCACACGGCTTAGAAAATGCGATGAGCGGAGAATTAGTTGAATTTTCTAATGGCTCATACGGAATGGCGCAAAACTTGGAAACAAATGATGTCGGTATCATTATTCTAGGCGATTTTGAAACCATTCGTGAAGGGGATAAAGTAACACGTACTGGAAAAATCATGGAAGTTCCTGTTGGAGAAGCTATGATCGGTCGTGTCGTTAATCCTTTAGGTCAACCAATCGATGGGTTGGGTGAAATCAAAACAGATAAAACACGTCCTGTTGAAGCAGCAGCGCCAGGCGTTATGCAAAGAAAATCAGTTAATGAGCCAATGCAGACAGGGCTAAAAGCGATCGATGCCCTTGTACCAATCGGCCGCGGTCAACGTGAGTTAGTCATTGGTGACCGTAAAACAGGGAAAACATCGATTGCGATCGATACGATCATCAACCAAAAGGGTCAAGATGTTATCTGTATCTATGTTGCGATCGGTCAAAAAGAATCTACCGTACGTAACCAAGTCGAAACCTTGAGAAAATTTGGTGCATTAGATTATACGATCGTTGTTACAGCAGGTGCTTCTCAACCAGCGCCATTATTGTATATCGCACCATATGCGGGAGCTGCTATGGGTGAAGAATTTATGTACAACGGCAAGCATGTGTTGATCATTTTTGATGATTTGTCTAAACAAGCGGTTGCTTACCGTGAACTTTCTTTACTGTTACGCCGTCCGCCAGGTCGGGAAGCTTATCCTGGGGATGTGTTCTATCTACATTCACGTTTGCTAGAACGTGCAGCTAAATTAAGTGATGAATTAGGCGGCGGTTCGATGACTGCATTACCGTTTGTAGAAACACAAGCGGGAGATATCTCTGCTTATATTCCGACAAACGTGATTTCGATCACAGATGGTCAAATCTTCTTAGAAAGCGATTTGTTCTATGCCGGGACTCGTCCAGCCGTAGATGCGGGTCTTTCCGTTTCACGTGTTGGTGGTTCAGCACAAATCAAAGCAATGAAAAAAGTTGCCGGAACACTTCGTTTAGATTTAGCTAGCTATCGTGAATTAGAGGCCTTTACTCAATTTGGTTCTGATTTAGATGCGGCGACACAAGCAAAATTAAACCGCGGTCGTCGAACAGTCGAAATCTTGAAACAAAAATTACATGCACCTTTAGCCGTGGAAAAACAAGTCGTGATTCTATACGCGTTGACTCGCGGATTTTTAGATAGTATCAGTGTTGCTAAAATCTTAGATTTTGAAGCAGAATTATTTGATTATTTAGATGGCAAACATCCAGAACTTTTTGAAACCATTCGAACAACCAAAGACCTTCCTGAGTCAAAAGATTTAGATGCTGCAATAAATGAATACAAAGAAATCTTCAACGCAGCCAATTCAGAAGGTTCAACGGCCAAAGATACCCTTGAATCTATTCAAAACGCATAAGAGAGGTGACAGGAAATGGGTGCTTCATTAAATGAAATCAAACAACGTATAGCTTCTACTAAGAAAACCAGTCAAATCACGAACGCGATGCAGATGGTTTCAGGGGCAAAGCTGACGAAATCAGAAGCAGCTTCTAGAAGCTTTCAAGAATATGCGTCCAAAATCCGTTCGATCGTTACTCATCTTGTTGCATCACAGTTGAATGATATTGATGATCTAGACAACTTTGATTCTGAAGATTCATCGGAGCTGAATTATCATGCGATGCTAAAAGCTCGTCCAGTGAAGAAGACTGGCTACATCGTTATCACCTCTGATAAAGGATTAGTCGGTGGTTACAATAGTTCGATCTTAAAACAAACGATGAAGATGATGAGTGATGATCACGACTCGCAAGAAGAATTTGTTTTGATCGCAATTGGCGGAACTGGAGCTGATTTTTTCAAGGCTCGCGGCATCAATGTTGCGTATGAATTGCGCGGACTAACTGATCAACCAACGTTTGATGAGGTCAGAAAAATCGTTTCAGCAGCAACATCAATGTATGAAAATGAAGTTTTTGATGAATTATATGTTTGTTATAATCACCACATCAATTCACTGACAAGTCAATTTCGCGTAGAAAAGATGCTGCCGATTTCAGATCTAGATCCGGAAGAAGCAACAACTTATGAGCAAGAATATATATTGGAACCTTCAAAAGAAGCGATCCTTGACAATTTATTGCCTCAGTATGCGGAAAGTTTGATTTATGGAGCTATTATCGATGCTAAAACTGCGGAACATGCTGCTGGTATGACTGCAATGAAAACGGCAACGGATAATGCTCAAAATATTATTAGTGATTTAACGATTTCATATAACCGGGCTCGACAAGGAGCAATCACTCAAGAAATCACAGAGATCGTGGCTGGTGCAGCAGCACTAGAATAAGTAGGATGAGACACTATCTCTATAAACGGTATAAAACTATCAGGCGCTTCGACAGTTTCACACAAGCTAAATAGCCAGAAAGCGGCTAGTTATCTTGCGTTCCAACTGCTTTCGCCAAAGCGATAGTTTTGTGACCTCTACAAACGGTATAAAACTATCAGGCGCTTCGACAGTTTCACACAAGCTAAATAGCCAAAAAAATGGCTAATTATCTTGTGTTCCAACTGCTCCCGCCTAAACGATAGTTTCATGACCTCTACAAACGAAACGGAGGAAAAGACATGAGTTCAGGAAAGATTGTTGAAGTTATTGGTCCCGTTGTTGACGTGGAATTTTCACTAGATCAATCCTTACCAGATATCAATAATGCATTAGTCGTATATAAAAACGGCGAACAAAAACAAAAAGTTGTATTAGAAGTTGCTTTGGAATTGGGCGATGGCGTTATCCGCTCGATCGCTATGGAATCAACAGATGGTCTACAACGTGGAATGGAAGTTATCGATACAGGTAAACCCATTTCAGTTCCCGTAGGAAAAGAAACATTAGGACGTGTGTTCAATGTTTTAGGTGACACCATCGATTTAGAAGCACCATTTCCTGAAGAAGCAGAACGAAGCGGCATTCATAAAAAAGCGCCTGCTTTTGATGAACTTAGTACAAGTAATGAAATTTTGGAAACAGGGATCAAAGTAATCGATTTATTGGCTCCTTATTTAAAAGGTGGTAAAGTCGGTCTTTTCGGTGGTGCTGGAGTAGGTAAAACGGTCTTGATCCAAGAATTGATTCACAATATTGCCCAAGAACATGGCGGTATTTCAGTATTTACGGGTGTAGGTGAACGAACTCGTGAAGGGAACGACCTTTATTTTGAAATGAAGGATTCCGGTGTTATTGAAAAAACCGCGATGGTGTTTGGACAAATGAACGAGCCGCCAGGTGCGCGGATGCGTGTAGCACTGACTGGTTTGACGATTGCTGAGTATTTCCGGGATGTGGAAGGACAAGATGTATTGTTGTTTATCGACAATATTTTCCGTTTCACACAAGCGGGTTCAGAAGTGTCTGCCTTGTTAGGCCGGATGCCGTCAGCTGTAGGATATCAACCAACACTAGCAACTGAAATGGGGCAACTGCAAGAGCGGATTACCTCAACTAAAAAAGGTTCAATTACATCTATCCAAGCGATTTATGTGCCAGCCGATGACTATACTGACCCGGCTCCAGCAACTGCGTTCGCTCATTTGGATGCAACAACCAACTTAGAACGTCGTTTGACTGAGCAAGGAATTTACCCTGCAGTTGATCCTTTAGCTTCTTCATCTAGTGCCTTAGCGCCAGAAGTTGTAGGAGAAGAGCATTATGCAGTTGCGACAGAAGTACAACATGTGCTGCAACGTTACCGTGAATTGCAAGATATCATCGCTATTTTAGGGATGGATGAACTATCAGATCAAGAAAAAATCTTGGTAGGGCGTGCACGCCGAATTCAATTTTTCTTATCACAAAACTTCAATGTAGCAGAACAGTTCACTGGTCAGCCAGGTTCTTATGTTCCCGTTGCTGAAACAGTTAGAGGATTTAGAGAAATTCTTGATGGAAAATATGATGATCTACCAGAAGAAGCATTCCGTAGCGTCGGCAAGATCGAAGACGTCATTGAAAAAGCGAAAACGTTGAATTACTAGAAGGAGGGAGCACAGATGGACTGTTTAACTGTAAATGTGGTTACTCCTAATGGTTTAGTTTATGATCACCGAGCAACGATCGTTGTGGCTAAAACGACGGATGGCGAGATCGGTATTTTGCCAAAACATGCGCCGATCATTGTTCCTCTAGCGATAGACGAGGTTCGTGTGAAAAGAACAGATTCCGACACTCACGTTGATTGGATCGCAGTCAATGGCGGTATCATGGAAGTTCGTGATGATGTTATCTCGATCATCGCAGATAGTGCGGAACGTGAACGAGACATTGACGTTAGCCGTGCTGAGCGAGCAAAACAGCGTGCTGAACGGATGATCCAAGAAGCGAAGGAAAATGCTAATACAGATGAGTTGCGTCGAGCAACAGTTGCTCTACATCGAGCAATCAATCGGATCAATGTATCTAAACATACGTAATAAGGTGGCTGGATTGAGACACTTACTCTAATGTATATTTTAGAGTGAGTCTCTCGATCCAGCATTTTTTTATAAAATTTATACATAAATTTTGAGGATAAAAAGTAATTAATTAAAAAATAAGAAACATTATTTTTTGTTTTTGCTGATTTGTGATAAACTGGTTTTATGTTACTTAGTTAGAGAGATACATATTATTAAAAAATAAAGTTAGTGATGAACATTTTTTGTGGGAAAAAGTTCGATATCTCTCGAGAAAGAGATAAAACCTGAGTGAGGTAAAAGCCCTCAGGCATGCTTTCCTATTTTCTGGTCGAGATTAAGCAGGTTCATTCCGCTTTTGTTGAGAATCACAACGAGAGTATTTGAGTTGATGATGAACAGTACAAGACTTTCGTAAGAAAGTGTTGATCATTTGCTGAGAAACACAACGAAAATGATTGAGTTGATGTTGAACAGTACAAGACTTTCACATGAAAGTGTTGATCATTTACGTTATCCAGCTGCATGAGCCAGTCTCTCGAGAAAAAGATAAAACCTGAATGAGGCCAAAAGCGCCTCAGTCATGTTTTCCTATTTTCTAGTCGAGACTAAGCGGGCTCATTCCGCTTTTAATTTAAGGAGTATATTATGCAATTTTATGGAATCGATGCGTTGATTCGGATCATTTGTCACATGCTGTTTATTTATGTAAGTTTTTGGGCGATGCAGTCTATTCGGATCGAGCAGTTTTTTAAGGCGCAATTAACGAATCAAGTGCGTTTGCTAATTGTGTTATTTTCAATTGTGATCGGTTATACAGTCAGTTCATTTTTCTTAGAATTTATTGCGCTATGCCGGAATTTATTCATTGTATTTTTCCAATAAAAATGAAGAATAAAAAGAAAAGGTACAATTTTTTATAAAATAGTGGTATAATAGAAAAGATTTTGGATCGAGACGTCCAATTCTAATTTTTTTGGGGGGAACAAAATGGAACAAATTATTGTTCATGGTGGTAACCAATTAAAAGGAACTGTGAAGATCGAAGGGGCTAAAAATGCAGTATTACCTATTTTAGCAGCGACCCTATTAGCAGAAGAAGGTACAACGACATTAAACAATGTACCGATTCTTTCTGATGTATTTACAATGAACCAAGTAATTAAACATTTAAATGTAGATATTGATTTCAATGAAGAATTAAACCAAGTTAAAATAGATGCGACTCAACCGTTAGGCATCGAAGCAAATTATGAATATGTTAGTCAAATGAGAGCATCGATCGTCGTTATGGGTCCATTATTGGCTCGTAATGGGCATGCGAAAGTAGCAATGCCTGGTGGCTGTGCCATCGGTAAACGTCCAATCGATTTACATTTGAAAGGTTTTCAAGCACTAGGTGCGACGATCATCCAGAAAAATGGATATATTGAAGCTATTGCGGAAGAACTAACAGGAAATACGATTTATTTAGATTTTCCAAGTGTTGGTGCAACACAAAACATCATGATGGCTGCTGTTAAAGCAAAAGGCACAACGATCATCGAAAACGTGGCTAGAGAACCTGAAATCGTTGATTTAGCGAATGTCCTTAATAAGATGGGCGCGAAAATCATTGGTGCTGGAACTGAAACGATGCGTATCGAAGGCGTTGAAAAACTTCATGCTGTTGAACATTCGATCGTCCAAGACCGTATTGAAGCAGGTACTTTCATGGTAGCTGCGGCAATGACTCAAGGCGATGTGCTGATTGAAGAAGCTATTCCAGAACACAATCGTCCTTTGATTTCTAAATTGACTGAAATGGGTGCTGTGATCCGTGAAGAAAGAGGCGGTTTACGAGTTGTTGGTCCTAAAGTGATCAAACCAACTGATGTTAAAACTTTACCTCATCCAGGTTTTCCAACAGATATGCAAGCACAAATGACTGCGATGCAAATGGTAGCAGATGGCTCAAGTGTGATCACTGAAACTGTCTTTGAAAATCGTTTCCAACATCTGGAAGAAATGCAACGTATGAACGCAGACGTAAAAATCGATGGAAATATTGCGATCATCAATGGAACACAGCATTTACAAGGCGCTGCTGTTGAAGCAACTGATTTACGTGCAGCTGCTGCATTGATTTTAGTTGGTTTACGTGCAGAAGGTATTACTCGTGTTTCTCATTTGGAGTATCTGGACCGTGGCTATTATAAATTCCATGAAAAACTTCAAAAGCTTGGAGCAAAAGTGGAACGTGTCAATGACGAAAAAGTTGTTGAAAAAAATCTAACTGCAATTCGTTAAAAGGGGAAAAAGATATGAGTTCGACACGCTATATTATAGTGACTTTGTTGAAAGTCCTAGTCGTGATTTCTTTAGTGATCATTCTATTTGTTGCCGGTACGATGATCGGTTACGGTGTGATCGGCGGAGGAAATCCAAAAGATGTGTTCAAAGAAGAGATTTGGGCTCATATTCTAGACTTTTTTAAATCTTGATACTGAATCATCACAGACAGCTTATTTGTTTGTGGTGATTTTTTGATTACAAGTAAAAGTTATAGCGAAGAATAGAAATCTATTTTAATTCAAAATAGTGATGGAGAAAAAATGTTCTATGTTATAATTAAAAGTGAATAATGATTGAAGGAGCGATTATGTGATGAAAGCTGTAGTTACCGAAATTGGTGCAAAAGCATTAGATGAGAAAGAACCGATGATCATTCTGTTTGGTGAAAGTGCCACAGAAGGACTGAAGGAATACTCCGTGATTCAAAAATTCCAGGATGTACAATCATTGAAACTGAAACAAGGAGACCTGCTAAAAATTGACGAACAGGAGTACACCATTCGTTATGTAGGTTCGTTTGCAAATAGTAATTTGAATAGCATCGCCCATGTTACGTTAGTTTTCGTAGATGTTCCTGAGGAAGATCCGATCGTTAATGGTCTATATCTTTCTCCAACAATACTTCCGAAGATTCAGATCGGGACAACAATTGAATATGTCTCTTCAGGAGTGTGATTGAATGAAAAATGAAAAGGAAAAAGAAAAGCGTCTTTCGTGGTTTTGGCGCTGGTTTTTGAATAATCAGGTCGTTACTGCGTTATTGATCGTGCTATTGATTTTATTGATTATTTTAGTTTTTACCAAAGTCTCGTATCTTTTTACACCTGTTTGGCAGTTTATTGGTGTCGTCGGGTTGCCGCTGATCATGGCGGGCATCCTGTATTATCTAATGAATCCGGTAGTTGATTTTTTAGAAAAAAAACAGGTACCAAGAATTTGGAGCATTATTGGTTTGTTCATTATTGTTGTTGCGTTGATCATCTGGGGATTGGTCGTGATTGTACCGAAAATCCAAGAGCAAACCATTAGCTTTGGGAATCATTTCCCCCAATATATCGAAACGATCGATAAAAAGATGCAGGAAATTTTAAGTGATCCGCTTTTCGCACAATTCCGTACACAGTTAGAGGATATGGGCGACAAACTGACTAATTCGTTAGGCGATGTGATCCGTAATATTTCTACATTTACCGTTCAAGGATTAGGAAGTTTTGTTGGTGCTGTAGCGACTGTTTTTGTGGCAATTGTTACCATGCCGTTTATCTTGTTCTATCTTCTAAAAGATGGGAAGCAACTGGCCCCATATCTTATGAAATTTTTACCGAATAAAATGCGTAAACCAACATTGAAGGTTTTGAGTGAAGTCAACGAACAAGTGTCATCATATATTCGCGGACAGTTGACGGTTGCTTTCGCAGTTGCGGTGATGTTCATTATAGGGTTTTCAGTCATCGGACTTGATTATGCGATCACGTTAGGGATCACAGCTGGATTTTTGAATTTGATTCCATATCTTGGTTCATTTTTAGCAATGATTCCAGCTATATTTTTAGGGATCGTAGGTGGTCCTATTCTATTAGTAAAAGTTTTGGTCGTTTTTGTTATTGAACAAACGATCGAGGGCCGTGTGATTTCACCGCTTGTTTTAGGTAGTCAGCTGGATATTCATCCAGTAACGATTTTAGTGGTGTTATTGACTTCTGGAAAGCTTTTTGGAGTAGTTGGTGTGATTCTGGGGATTCCAGTATATGCGGCGGCTAAAGTTATTATTACGCATATTTTTGAATGGTATAAAGATGTATCAAGTTTGTATCATGAGGAAGAAGTGCAGAATCAAGAAGAATAAAAGAAGCTGAAACAGATTTTTTATCTGTTTCAGCTTCTTTTATATTAAAACGTTTTTCCTAAAGTTGTTGCTTGATTCATCGCTGTGTCTAATAATTCTTCTGCTCTATCTGGGAAATGATCGATTCCTTCGATAAATAGTTGATCCACTTGAGAAACACCAATGAAGTTTAGGATACCCTTCACATATTGTGAAGCAAAATCTTGTCCTTCATAAAAGCCGCCATTTGATTGGATGTGTAGAGCTTTTTTACCTTCAGTTAAAGGTTTTGGTCCTTCTTCTGTATATTTGAATGTTTTGCCGGCAACGTTGATCGTATCGACCCATGCTTTCAAACGAGTAGGTACGTTTAAGTTCCATAAGGCATTTGCAATAACAACTTTATCAGCAGCTAAGAATTGATCAGTCAACTCGTTGAAGCGTGCTACTTTTGATTGTTGGCTTTCGTTTAATGAAGTAAATTCTGTACCTGTGCGTAATGCACCCCAGCCAGATAATAATTCTTCATCGATTTCAGGAACATAATCAGCATAAACATCAAGAACATCGATTTCATCCGCTGGATTTTCTGATTTATAGCTTTCTAAAAATGTTTCTAACGCACGAACGGAACGTGATTCTTCTTTTGTAAGTGGGTGAGCTTTAACGACTAATAATTTTGACATATAAAATCTCCTTTAAATACCGAAGTATCTTTATTTGTAAACAAGACTTATTTTACTAATAAAAAGTAAGAAAATCAATGATTTTGCGAAAATTACATAAAAATTATTTGTATATAATTTTTGAAAGAAAGACAGAGATTGATAAAATGCAATAAACCTTACTATTTTGAATGATCATTTCAGATGTATAAATGTGTTTTTCTTAAACGTAAGCAAAAGTGATCGTTAAATAGATCGTGATTTTCTTATTTTGAGACAGCTTATTACATTCTTTTATTCGTTTCTAAAAAAATTCTAAATTCCTTTTTTGAAAAGGGTTGCATCTGTTTTAAAATAATGGTATGCTAAGCATGCAATAAGGATTGTTACTGTTCGGCAGGCAAAACCAGAATCTTCCATAAGTTTGTAGTAGTGGGCGGATTCTAGGTTTTTTTCATTTGTATTTGTAAAAGTGAGGTTCATCATGTATATTGAAAAAATTTTAAACAACAATGTCGTTATGACAAAAAATGAATCAGGTGAAGAAATTGTCTGTATGGGCCGTGGATTAGCGTTTCAAAAAAAAGTCGGTGACTTGATCGATCCAACATTTATTGAAAAAGAGTTTGTTTTAAAGGATTCTGTTACCTCAGGTCAATTTCAGCAATTATTTGCAGATATTCCTATGGAGGAAGTTGAGGTCGTTAAAAAGATCGTTGATATGGCTGAAGCAGATTTGGGTATTGAGCTCTCTTCAAATATCTACTTAACCCTAACGGATCACATTCACTATGCAATAATGCGGGCAAAAGAGGGATTGGAGATGCCCAATCCGTTGATGTTTGAAACTAAAAAGTTTTATCCTAAAGAGTTTGCGATCGCTAAAAAGGGTGTAGAGTTGATCAAAGAAAAATTGGCTGTTGATTTTTCTGAGAGTGAAGCAGGCTTTATTGCTTTTCACATTGTCAACAGTGAACAAGCGAACGGGAATATGGAAGTGACCATGTCAGCAACCGAGATGGTACGGGATATCCTAACGATCATCAGTCGTTACTTTGGGAAACCATTTGACGAAGATTCCTTGAATTATCAACGAATCGTGACACATCTGCAATATTTTGCACAACGTTACTTGCAAAATGAAGCACACGATGAAGAAGATGATTTTCTCTATGAATTGATTCAAAGCAAGTATCCGAAAGCTTTTCAATCGGTACAAAGAATCAATGATTACCTAGTTAAGACATACCAAAAGCCGATCGATAAGGCTGAACAAATTTATCTAACCATACATATCCAACGAGTGGTTGGAGATAAAAAGTAGTTTCATCAATGACATTCAATCATAGCGGATTGTTACTGAATTAGCAGGCAAAACCTAGATTGAAAAAACAAACGATTCATCTATACGTATTTTCTTTATGTGTAGGCGAGTATTGTTTTTTCAGTTTAGGTTTTTTTATATAAAAAAATCAAAAATATGGACTGTATTCTTTTTATTTAATGAGAAAGAATACTACGCCTGAAAAATAGGAAAAGGAGAAAAAATTATGAGTAAAAATCAAGAAATCGCTGAACGCGTGTTATCCATGGTTGGCGGAGAAGAGAATGTGAATAGTGTTGTACACTGTGCAACTCGTTTACGTTTTAAGTTGAAAGATGAGGAAAAAGCAGCAACAGATAAATTGAATGAAGATCCAGATGTCATTCAAGTTGTTAGAAGCGGAGGACAATATCAAGTTGTTATCGGCAGCCACGTGAGTGATGTTTATAAAGAATTGATGGCTCACAGTGGATTAGGTGACAATAGTGAAACGAAAGATGAAGGGCCAAAAGGAAATATCTTTAATCAATTGATCGACATTATTTCATCGATCTTTACTCCTTTCTTGGGAGCAATGGCTGGAGCTGGGGTTTTAAAAGGATTCTTAACTTTAGCTGTAACATTGAATTGGCTAACTGTAGAGTCTGGTGTTTATGTGGTACTCTTTTCAATCGCTGATGGTATTTTTACCTTCTTACCGATTCTTTTAGCATTTACAGCAGCGAAGAAATTTAAGACGAATGAATTTTTGGCAGTCTGTTTAGCAATGGCGCTTGTTCATCCAAGTATTTCAGCCTTAGCAGGTAATACGCTAAGTTTTGCCGGAATTCCTGTAATTATTGGCGCAAGTGCGTATACATCGTCAGTTATTCCAATTATTTTGGCTGTTTTTGTACAAAGCTATGTTGAACGCTTTTTCAAAAAAGTTATTCCGTCATTCTTGCAAATCATTTGTGTTCCATTAGCAGTTTTCTTGGTAATGGCACCAGTGACATTTATCGCAATTGGTCCAATCGGTACAATCTTAGGTGATCTATTAGGTAAAGGCTACAATGGTATTTATGGCTTCAGCCCAATTATTGCAGGGGCTGTGATGGGTGGTTTATGGCAAGTCTTCGTAATGTTTGGGATGCACTGGGGCTTTGTGCCGATCATGATGCTGAACCTATCAGAAGCAGGTGGTGGTGTTGATACAATGGCGCCAATGCTTTTACCAGCTGTTTTAGCACAAGGTGGAGCAGCGTTAGCCGTCTTCTTTATTACAAAAAATGTGAAATTAAAAGGGTTAGCGTTGTCTTCTGCAATGACTTCTGTTTTCGGGATCACTGAACCGACAGTATATGGTGTAACGCTTCCTTTGAAAAAACCGTTTATCGCGGCTTGTATTGGTGGCGCGATCGGTGGTGCGTATATTGGTTTCAGTCATGTTCAAAACTATGTATTTGGTTTGATCAGCCTCTTGAGTTTACCAGGATTTATCCCGCAAGAAACGAAAGATACTTCAGGCATGATCGCTGCGATCATCGGAACGGCAATCGCCTTTGTAGTTGCTTTTATTCTAACATTTATCTTGAGATTTGATGACAAAGTAGAAGCGACTGGCATAGAAACAACAAAAGAAAAGGAAGAAGCATCAAAGGGAGATAAAATTGTTTTATCAAGTCCATTAACTGGAACGATCGTTCCATTGGATAAAGTAGAAGATCAAGTCTTTTCATCTGGCGCCTTAGGCAAAGGAATCGCTGTTGAACCGACTTTAGGTGAGCTTTATGCTCCAGCAGATGGTGAGATCACAACATTATTCCCTACAGGACATGCTGTCGGTATTACTACAGTCGATGGTGCAGAAGTGTTGATGCATATCGGTATGGATACTGTTGAGATGGATGGCGATGGCTTTGAAATTCTTGCCAAGCAAGGCGATCAAGTGAAACAAGGCGATTTATTGATCAAATTTGATATCGATAAAATCAAAGCAGCAGGACATCCAGTGGTGACACCGATCGTCGTGACAAATAGCGCAGATTTTCTTGATGTCCTAGATATGGACCAAGCCGAAGTCCTTCACGGTGAAGACTTCTTAGCGGTTGTTCGTTAAACAATTTCTTAAGTATTTTTGAGTCAGTATTATGAAAAAAAGGTATAATTGTCATGTGACAAAAAGTAGAATCATTCATTTTATCTAGATACACATGAAAGCCTTTCGGAAAAAAGGAAAAATAGAGTAAGGTCAAAAGAGCCTAGTTGATTTTTCCTCTTTTCTATCAAGGCTAAAGGACTGATTACGCTTTTAAAAATTAAAGGAGGAAAATCGTATGTCAATCAAAACTACTGCATTTCCAAAAGGATTTTTATGGGGTGGGGCAACTGCAGCTAACCAATTAGAAGGTGCTTATCTTTCAGATGGTAAAGGGTTGTCTGTGGCTGATGCGATGCCTGGCGGCAAGCAACGCTTTCAAGTGTTAGGCAGTGATACGTTTAATTGGGAGATCGATGAGGATAAATATATTTACCCAAATCATCGTGGGATCGATCATTATCATCGCTATAAAGAAGATATTGCCTTATTTGCGAAAATGGGATTCAAATGTTATCGCTTTTCTATCGCTTGGGCGAGAATTTTTCCTAAGGGTGACGAGTCTACTCCAAATGAGGCAGGCTTAAAGTTTTATGATCAAGTGATCGAAGAATGTTTGAAACATGGAATTGAGCCTGTGATAACGATTTCTCATTACGAAATGCCTTTGCATTTAGCGAAGGAATATGGCGGGTGGAAAAACCGTAAGTTGATCGATTTCTTTGAAACATATGCAACAGTTGTCTTGAATCGTTATGGTAAAAAAGTAAAATACTGGATGACTTTCAATGAAATCAATTCAGCTTTTCATTTCCCGGCACTTAGCCAAGGAATGGTCAAAGCGACTGGAGCAGGTGATTATCAAAATATTTTCCAAGCATGGCACAATCAATTTGTGGCAAGTGCTAAAGCCGTGAAAATCGGACACGAAATCAATCCGGATATGCAAATCGGCTGCATGATCATTTATGCAACAACCTACAGTATCGATGCCAATCCAGTCAATCAAATGGCAACACTGGAACAAAATCAAGAATTCAACTTCTATTGTACAGATGCACAAGTGCGTGGTGAATATCCAGCGTACCAACAACGCATGTTTGAAAAATACGGCGTTTCTGACTTAGAAATCGGAGCCGATGATTTAGAATTGATGAAAAAATACGCAGTAGACTATATTGGTTTTAGCTACTACATGTCCTCAGCAGTCAATGAAACAGCTGAAGAAGAAGATACCGTTATTGGAAACTTACTAGGTGGTGTGCGGAATCCATTTTTAGAAGCAAGTGAATGGGGCTGGCAGATCGATCCTGAAGGGTTGAGAATTGCGTTGAACGAATTGTATGATCGCTACCAAAAACCGTTATTCATCGTTGAAAATGGCTTAGGAGCAATTGATCAAGTTGACGAGAATTTCTATGTAGAAGATGATTATCGTATCGACTATCTACGTCGCCATATTGAAGCAATGTCTGATGCAATCAAAGATGGTGTTGATCTAATGGGCTACACTCCTTGGGGCTGTATTGATCTTGTTAGTGCATCAACAGGTGAAATGAGCAAACGTTATGGCTTTATTTATGTAGATTTGGATGATAATGGCGAAGGAACATTGAATCGCTATGAGAAAAAATCGTTCAACTGGTATAAAAAAGTCATTGAAACAAATGGTCAGGATCTAAAATAGTATTTTTGCAGCTGAACTGTAACGTTTAAAGTTATAGTCAGCTGTTTTTTTAGTTGAAGCGATCGTTCAGCTATTGTATAGTTGTGCTAAGTTTTCAAAGGAGGAAAAGCGATGACAAGACCTTCGTTACACCATTTATTTTTTATTATTATTGGACCAAGCGGCTCTGGAAAGACAAAAGTTGCAGAAGCTGTATTTCCAAAAGAATACAAAGTGATTTCCCATACGACTCGACCAAAGAGGACAGGAGAACAAGAGGGAACTGATTACTATTTTGAAACACAACAACATTTCCAACAATTGATTGAATCAAAGGCGTTAGCAGAGTACGATACGTATAATGAACAAAAATATGGAGTGGGAATTGATGAGTTGTTGCGGAAAACAACGGAACATTATGCCTATGATGTTTTGACCTTTCAAGGATTTCAAGCAATTGAAGCGTTGTTTAAACCGATGGTGATTCCGATTTTTTTAGATGTATCTAAAGAAAATGTAATCGCAAGACTGCAGGAAAGAGGAGAGCTTCCTGAGATCATCAAGGAGCGTTCTGCTTTGTATGATCAAGAGATACAAAATAAAGAAAAAATCATTCGATATTCTCCACACTTCATTATTGATGCAAATCAGCCGTTTGAACACGTTGTGAATACATTAAAGCAAATTATAGATATTAGTATAAAATGAATCGTTCAGTTCCTTAAGCACTTCTTGTTCCTCCTTCTCAATAAGTACGTTTGCTTGCTGAAATCTGGAGACACGTATAAAATAAACTCTAGGAGACATTCGGAGGGGGAAGTCGAATGGAGAAATTTAAACTATCGAAAGATGTCTATGTAGAAACGGTTGCAATTCGAATAAAAGATGTAGAAACGATGGTCAGCTTTTATAAGAATGTGTTGGGTTTTGTGTTGAAATTAGAAGAAAATAATTTGTCTATTTTTGGTTCTCAAAAAAGAGATAGCCGATTACTGATATTAGAAGAAGCAGAATCCGAGCAGGTGGAACGAACTAAGAGTTCTATTTGTTTTTCTTTGTTGATTCCAACGTTAGAAGAATTTAGCGGTCTTTTGAGACGAATCACCGTTCATGATTATCCGATCACACGTGCAATTCAAAAAGACGGTCGGAAAAGTGTTTTTTTAAGCGATCCGGAAGGTAATGACATTGCAATTACTTATAATGATGAAACTGGGCTAACGAGAACGGAATCTCAGGAACTGGATATTCAGCGTTTGATCAAGTCTAGCAAAGTATTATATACGAATCTGTCTCCAGAAGTCAGATTGGATCAAGTGAAGTTATATGTCGATGATAGGGTAGAGCATTATCATTTTTATCAAGAAATTTTAGGAATGGTGCCTAAATCGAATAGCGAGAATACATTAGCGATCAATGATCATAACTTTTTTATTCATTTGGAGCATTCAGAAGATTTGAACGAGCAAAGAAATGAAAAAGAAACTTTAGGAATTGATTTTTTTGTGCTGAATGTCGATCATGAAGAGGAAATGATTCGCTTGAAAGGACATTTGGAAAAAGAAAATCAAGAATTTTTTATCGATAATAAACGAAAGATATTGACTATCTATGATCCAAGCCATATTGAATGGTGGTTTGTAAGAAACTAAGAGGAAAAAATAAAATGTACGATAAAACAAAAGAAAAAATCAATCAGCTCATGGATGAAGAAACGTTTTCGGGCGTGAGCTTTTCATTCATCTTAAAAGACTGCAGTGAAGACTATACATGGGGCAATGCTCAAGTTATTCCAAGTACAGAGCCGCTTACCCCTTCACTGCTTTTTGACGTGGCTTCTTTGACGAAAGTCGTTTGTACAACAACGGTTGTTCTTCAGCTACTGGAAGCTGGCTTGATTGATCTGGATCAGCCGTTGAATAAATATTTGCCAGCTTTTGATGACGAAAAAATAACGATTCGGCATTTATTGACCCATACATCAGATATCCAAAGCTACATTGAAAACCGTGATCGATTATCCAAAGAAGAACTGCGGGAAGCATACTATCATGTTCGATCTGGTGATTTGCTAGGAAAAAAAGTAGCCTACACAGATACGGGAACGATTCTCTTAGGTTTCATGTTGGAAAACATGTTAGGGCAGGATGCTATTGTCATTTTTAAAGAACGGGTTCTAGAACCTCTGGGTATGAATGAAAGTTGTTTTTTACCAAAAGAGCCTTTGAAAACCGTTCCTACTGAAAATCATCCAATTAGAGGACTCATTCGTGGGCAGACGCATGATCCAAAAGCGTTGGTTCTAGCTGAACATGCCGGAAATGCAGGACTCTTTTCCAACTTAATTGATTTAAAAAAATTTGTTAAAATGTACCTGAATGATGGTGTGTCACAACCGATACAGTTTTTGAAAAAAGAAACGATCGAATCGCTTTTATCGGATCAAACACCAGATAAAATAGGACACCGTTCACTTGGGTGGGATTTATTGGATGATAGAGAAAGCCGTCCATTATTATTCCATACAGGATATACGGGGACTTTTTTACTGATTGATGTCCCGAAAAAAGAAGCATTTATTTTTCTTTCAAATCGTGTTCATCCGATCGATCGAAGAGCAGACTATATTCAAAAGCGTGATGAGCTGATTCAGGTGTATTTAAAAGAAAAATAACAAGCAAAGATGAATCGCTTTCTTTTTAGTGGTATAATAAATTCGAGCAAAAATGGAAGGAGTCTCTAACAATGCAGCAACCTTTATTTCTAACACCTGTGTTTCAAGAAAAAATTTGGGGTGGCGATCGTTTACATACTGTATTCGGATTTGATCTACCTAGTAACAAGATTGGTGAAGATTGGGCAATCAGTGCTCATCCTCATGGCGTAAGTGTTGTGGAAAATGGTGAATTTGCCGGGCAGAAATTGGATGAGCTTTGGGCAAATCACCGTGAGTTATTCGGCAATGCCAAAGGAGATGTGTTTCCTTTACTGACAAAGATTTTGGATGCAGAGGATGAGTTATCAGTACAAGTCCATCCAGATGATGCCTATGGTTTAGCTCACGAAGGAGAATTAGGGAAAACAGAATGCTGGTATATTATTGATGCGGAACCGGGTTCAACGATTATTTATGGTCATAATGCGAAGACGCGTGAGGAACTTGAAGTGATGATCAAAGAAGGACGTTGGGATGATTTATTGAGAAAAGTTCCTGTAAAAAAAGGCGACTTTTTCTACGTACCAAGCGGCACGATCCATGCGATCGGCAAAGGTATCATGATTTTAGAAACACAACAAAGTAGTGATACGACCTATCGAGTGTACGACTATGATCGAAAAGATGATCAAGGGCAAACGCGTGAATTACACATCCAGCAATCAGTTGATGTGACGACCGTTCCCGCAAAGGATGCGCAATTAACGATTCAGCAACAAAATCAAGGACAATCAAGCATCGTTACTTATTTGAAGACAGCATTTTTCAATGTCTATGAATGGCAAGTCAAAGATATCTTGAAGTTAACGAAAAATGCGCCATATACGTTGGCTACAGTCATCGATGGTGCGGGAAACTTGGTCGTCGAAAATGAAGCTGGAATGAAAGCTGAAAGCTATGAGTTGAAAAAAGGCAGCAGTTTTATTCTACCAAGTGATATAAAAAAATGGCGTATTGAAGGTGACGTGACGATCATTGCATCTGAGCCTGGCGAGAATGCGTAGACATATTGGGACTATTTAGAAATGTTTGAATCATTAGAATATGTGGCTTATTTGAGCGAAAGATAGAAAGGGGACTGGGACTTAACTCTACGAGTTACGACCTAGTCCTCTTTAAAACGGATAAACGGTGGAAGCAGAAGTAACTCCTTTGGAAATAAGCTGAAATTGCTGTAAAACACAACGAGGAACGAGTTGATGTCGCACAGTACCTACTTGGTCACAAAAATCTGAAGAACAATTTTCGTGAATTCCTTCTTATTGCTGTAAAACACAACGAAGAATGAGTTGATGTTGCACAGTACCTACTTGGTTCTTGGAGTTGAACACTTCTGTCCCATCCTCTTTTCTAACTAGTTGTTTTGCATGTTATCGAACAACGACGGCTCCTTTAGTAAGGTTATACGCTTTCTCAAAAACAGCATAGTCGACCCAATATTTTCCTTTAGCTGGATCTGAAACTAAATATTTCTTGGTTTTGCTGTTATAGCCTGCTAAGGTCATGATATGGGCGTTATCTACTCCTTTGCCCCAAAAATAGTAACCGTAAGTTGGTGATTCAAAATTATAAGTGACATACACAACGATCGGATGTCCTAAGGTTAGCTGCAATTTCAAATCAGAAGCGGAGCTGCCTGAAATATTTTGTACGTTACCATATTTTTTGCCCCAATTTGCTAATGGTTGTGCAAAAATCGATTGGTAAACCCCATTTGTCATAATTATATACGGATTTCCAGCAAATCCGTTATTGGGGTCATTATTGTATGAGATCGGCATTTCGTTAAGAAATGCTGATAAGGTATAGGTTTTAGCATAGCCTAATGTTTTGAGAGCTTGTAATAAAGAGGCGGCTTCACACCCCATGGGGGCATTTGAAGCGTATTGGTTGATAAACGGTACATTCAATTCTGCTGCTTTATTTTCCCAAAAGCTTTTAGAAAGGGTTGGAGCTTTTTGATTTTTTCGCACGAGCTTGATTTTGATAGCCTCTAAACGTAAACTAAACCCTGAACTACCGACGATCCCGCTGTTTTTACTCCATCCGGAATTTCCTATATTCTCAATATGCCCTCGATAATACACATCAAAATGTTTGGCTAATTCTCCAGTCAAACGGACATCATAAGCTTCTACACGCTTCGATCGACCTGTGGTTCCGCTCAACTGATCGTTTGCTACATATGTTTGCCAGCCAATGTCTTGAACATGGGTCCTATATTCGATATTGCCAGATACCGGGGCATTGCTGACGTTTACTTTGATTGCTTCTACACGCTTGCTTTGACCGATAGAGCCGTTTGTTTGGCCATTCGTACTTGGCGCTTGCCAGCCTTTATCTTGGACGTGACTTTGATAAGAAACCGTAGGCTGTTTGTATTGAACAAAGGGACGTTTTACTGCGCCAGGTGCAGCTGATCCTTTTTTGACCAATTGGATTTCAATGGATTCTAATTGATAGCTGAAGTTTGCTGTACCAGCATTTTGTCCGCCACTGGCCCAATCCAGCCAACCAAAATTCTTTGCATGAACTCGGTAATAAACGTCGAAGTGCTGAGACATTTCTCCAGTCAAACGAATACTCAAGGCTTCCATGCGTTTTGACTGCTTCATCGTGCCAGTCATTGCGTTATTGGCAACATACCCTTGCCAGCCAATGTCCTGAACATGACTGCGGTATTCGATCCCGCCTGCAACAGGAAGATTGTCTGTTACGATCTTCATCGCTTCCATGCGCTTCGATTGACCGGTTGTTCCGCTCAATTGACCATTCGTTTTGACACTTTGCCAGCCGATATCTTGAATATGACTTTGGTACTTTATATTCGGCTTTTTGTATTGAACAAAGGGGCGCGTAGTTGTACCAGGAGGCGTTTGACCTTTTTCTACTAGTTGAATCTGGATTCCTTTGATCTCATAAGAAAAACCAGTTGTACCAGCATTTTGACCATTAGCTGCCCAATCCAGCCAGCCAAAATTTTGAACCTGTAGTCTATAGTAAATGTCATAAGTTGTTTTAAGCGTTCCGGTTAATTGAATTTGGACAGCTTCCATCCGTTTGCCAGAGACACCGCTAATGCTATCGGCATCAGCAAAATTTTGCCAGCCAACATCGGCTACATGAGCACGGTATTGGACAGTACCTAGTTCTGCAGCAGCACCTTCGATAGTTAGTTTAAAAGCTTCAATTCTGCTATTTGGGAATTCGGCGATCGCTCCGTTGCTTTGTATCGCTTGCCAGCCTGCTTGCTCATTGTAAATAGAGTAATTGAGCGTGATTGGCGCCGCTGCTTTTTCTGCTTCAGGTTCTGGTTCGGACGCGGTGATATTTTCAGAGCTGGTGGTTACTAACTCTATTGTTTCTTTAGTCGCTTCTGAACTTTGTGTTGTCTGTTCACTCGTTGTTGTTTCAGTGATCTCTTCTTCAATGGCAGTTTGAGATTCATTGACTACCTCTTCAGATGAAGCACTGACTGTGCCAAATGTAAAAACGACAACAATCCCAATTAACCACAAAAATAGATTCTTCTTCATTATTCCCTCCAGTTGATTTATTTAAATGCCAGTCACAGATGTATGAGTGTTCTGTGAGTAAAATTCGTTCCTTTCTTAAATAATTCTCATTCCCTTTTTTAACTTTAGCATATTCTGACTTTTACTGCATCACTTAACATAGGGATAGAGGGGAAAAGGGGGACTTTTTCATGACAAAAAGAGCTATATGCATATAGAGAATACTTAACCTTAGGAATTACTTTTGACCGTACTGAGGTTAGTCGGAATTAAACGAATTGGCGGTTATAAAAGGATTAATAGAGGAGTGTAAAATATATCGGCTCAAGTTGAGTGAAAGAACACTGAAGGATTGAAGTGTACCCACAACAATAGAGCCATAAGCAGTCTTTTTAATAACAATCGCTTACGGCTCTATTTTTAGTGAGAACTCATGTATTTTTGTGAATCATTCCTATAGTGACTGTTATTAAATAAGAATCATTTCTTCAGGAATGACAAAAGGTTCTCCGTATTTTTTTTCTAATGCAGTTTTGATCAATCGGATACCAAGATTTTCATTTCTAGCCAAAATTGGACCATGGAAATAAGAGCCAAAGACATTTTTGTAAATAACGCCCTCAGAGCCGTCTTCACTATTGTTGCCTTTTCCTTGAACGACATTACCCAATGGACGCTCACCTTTACCTAAAAAGGTCCGACCATTATGATTTTCAAAACCATAGTAGGTTTCATTGAACTCTTCGTTATGAATAATGATATCGCCAATATAGCGGTTGTTATCCTGACTTAAAGTATAGTGGTCTAACGCACCGATACCGTGGATTTTTTCGCCTTTAGCGCCCATATAATAATGTCCAAGCAGCTGGAAGCCGCCGCAGATCGCTAACATGACACCATCATTTTCGATATATTCTGTTAAAGATTCTTTTTTTGTCTGGATATCATCTGAGATGATCAGCTGTTCAAAATCTTGACCGCCGCCAATAAAAACTAAATCATATTTTTTTGGATCAAAGTCTTCATAAACGCTGACGATCTCCGAACGAAAAGTAACATTCATTTTTTCGGAAAGGTATTTCAGCATCAATAAATTTCCATTATCACCATAGGTATTCAGTAAATTACCGTATAAATGACAAACAACTAATTCTTTAGGCACCATTCATTCCTCCTTGAATATAGCCTTGAGCAGCTAAAGATTTTCGCAATTGTAAAACTGCAGTGTAGGTTGCTAAAATGTAAACATGATCGGTTGGAAGCTCTTTGATCGTAGTGATCACATCATCTATAGCAGGAATTTCTCTTAGTTTATCTTCAGAAATACCCGCGACTTTTAAACGTAGCGCCATATCCTGATGTCGGTCACCACCTGCGATTACTTCTGGAATGTCCATAGTAGCTAGTGCTTCATGATTACCATCCCAGATCCAGCTGACATCGATTCCGTCAGCATAATTCGCATTAAGCAATGAGACTAGAGAAAAAGAGTACGGGGCAAGTCCCATCATGTCGATGACCTGGTTGATACCAACAGGATTCTTCACTAAGATCAAGGTACATTGTTTTCCTTCAATATCGATGATTTCTTGACGTCCAAAAACTTTTTCATCATAGCTTAAGCCCGCTCTGATTTTTTCTGGGGCGACCCCATAATGTTCAGCAACTGCCGTAGCAGCCAAAGCGTTATACACATTATACATTCCGCCGACTGCGATGCCGTATTCTGCGCCATCGATAACAAAATCAGCAGAAACGTTGTCCATTCGAACCATCTCCGTTAATTGAACATCTAATTCAGGGCGATGGAAGTCGCAATTTGGACAATAGTATTTCCCTAAATTCGCATAGGTGATCATTTTATAGTGTAAGATGTGGTGACATTTTGGGCAAAGTAAGCCATCTGTATTATAATGCGCCATCTGTTCTTTATCTGGTTGATGATTGAAGCCGTAATATTTTCTAGGATTGACCGTTTCAACTGAATTGAAGATCGGTGAATCTCCATTACATAAAATCGTTGCATTTGGTGCTTGTGCTGCACCGTCTACAATTAGTTTATAGGTTGTATAAATTTCGCCATAACGGTCCATTTGATCGCGGAAGATATTCGTAAATAAAAATAATTTTGGTTCGATATATTTGGTTACACGACTTAAACTAGCTTCATCGATTTCAAGAACAGCAAATTTTTGTTTTACTCCTTTATTTTTAGCAGATAAAAAGGTTGAAACGATCCCTTGCTCCATATTCGCACCCGTCGGATTCGTTAAAACATGATCGAATTCTTGTCTTAAAATATTAACAGTCAAAGCCGTTGTCAATGTTTTTCCGTTTGTTCCAGTGACAACGATGATTTCATAATCTTTTGCCAATGTATCTAAAATTTTAGGATCGATTTTTAATGCTAATTTTCCCGGATAGCTGCTGCCGCCTTTGAAAAATGTTTGTAATACCCATTGAGAAGTTTTTCCAGCGAAAATCGCTGCTTGGCTTCTGATTCCCATAAAGTGACCTCCAATTTGTCTCAATTATTCGTGTCCAAAGACAACAATAAACTCAATCTATAATACCACAACTGAAAAAAAAAATTAATTCCTTTTGCTTTTTCTTACTATAATATAAAGAATTTTCATCAATGCATAAAAAAGTGACTGATAGTTCCTTAAAAAAAGGAATCCATCAGTCACCAGCCTCGATTATTTAGCATCAATGTAACTATATAACGTGTATTTAGAAATATTAAAGAAACTAGCCACTTTATCACCAGATTTTGTGACCAAAAACGCACCTTTGTTATTTAAAAACTGGATACATTTTACTTTGTCATCTTTTGTCATAAGCGGAACAGGTTTGCCAACTAATTTCACTGATTCTTCGATCAGATCATCTAACAGTTCGTTGATGTTTTGAGGGATGTAATCAGGTTCTTTACTCGTGTCTTCTTTATCATCAATAGCAATCAAGGATTGCAGCGTTGATTCTGCGGCAATCAAAGAGGTGATATCATAATTGATTGCAAAGATTCCATCCAGTCCGCCGGATTTGTCTTTAAAATAAATTGTACTTGATTTTAAAATCCGTCCGTCATGTGTTCTTGTCAAATAATTGATGTGGTCAACTAAATCAGCAGGGTCTTTCTTCAAAGCCTCAAGGACAACTTGAGAAGGGCCGTCACCAAGCTGACGTGAAGAAACGTGTCCATTTTCAATTGAAACAATTGTATTATTTACGTTATCTTCATTGATTTTGTGGATCACGATTTCACAGTTTTCACCAAATTGACCTGCTAAAGCTTTGGCTACCTGAGTAAGAAAAATTAACTTTTCATCTGTAAGCATGAGGTTCTCCTTTCTAATGCGTTCAAAATAGTAAAACTCGATAAGTAAGATAGTTCTTTGATTTACGTGTCCTTTTTATGGAAGCTAAGAACGATTTTATGTATTAGTATCAACAAAGGAAAGTCTATTATCAGTTTCTGTTTGTAATAATATCATGCGTCAATTTATAATACAAGACAATGGTCAAGATGAACTAAAAAATATTTTTTAGGTAGCATTGTTTTTTTTTAGGTTAAGTGGTATAATTTACTCGAGTTAGAGGAAATAGTTTGCTGAAAGCAATGATGCGAACGCTTTCATCTGCTTTTAGAATAACAGAAAAAATTTGAACAGCCAACTATTTATACTTTCGTGAATATTTGAACTAGTCGTTTTGTAAGCGATTACTTATTTAGGGAAAATTAAAAAAATGAATTTATAGGAGGAGCAATGATGTTATTAGTTGGAAATGGACGATTGATTACTAGAGATGGACAAGGAGCTTTTTATGAGGACGGTTGTGTTGCGATTGAAGGAGAAACAATAAAAAAGGTGGGTACAACAGCTGATTTGCGTAAAGAATTTCCTAAGGCTGAATTCATAGATGCTAAAGGTGGCGTGATCATGCCAGGGTTTATCAATATGCATAATCACATCTATAGTACATTTGCTAGAGGATTGAGTATCAATGGGTATCATCCAAAGAATTTCATGGATATTCTAGAAGGTCAATGGTGGCGGATCGATCGGACGTTGAATTTAGATGACTCTTATCATAGTGCAAAAATCGCATACTTAGATAGTATCAAAAATGGTGTGACAACAGTTTTCGATCATCATGCGAGCTATGGTGCGATTGAAGGTAGTTTAACACAACTGTCAAATGCAGCAGACGAGTTAGGTGTGCGAACTTGCTTATGTTATGAAGTTTCTGATCGAGATGGTGAAGAGAAGATGAAAGCAGCAGTAAAAGAGAACGCTGATTTTATCAAGGCGAGTGCTGCTAGAAATGATGATATGCAAAAAGCAATGATGGGCATGCATGCAGCGTTCACTTTATCAGATAAATCGTTGGAACACTGTGCTGCGTACACGCCAAAAGGTGTGGGTTATCACATTCATATTGCAGAAGATATTGCAGATGTGTATGATTCATTGAAAAAACACGGGAAACCGATCATCAATCGTCTCTTCGATCTTGGCATTTTAGGCAAACAAACGATGGCAGGTCACTGTATTCATATAGGTCCACATGAAATGGAAATTTTACGTGACACTGAGACGATGGTCGTGACAAATCCAGAGTCAAATATGGGAAATGCAGTTGGTTGTCCGCCGGCAATGCGGATGTTTAATGAGTATGGCATTTTAATGGGACTTGGGACAGATGGCTACACCAATGATGTCACTGAATCCTATAAAGTCGGAAATATCATTCATAAGCATCATTTAGCGGATCCTAACGCTGCTTGGGCTGAAATTCCTGAAATGTTATTCAACAATAATCCTAAAATGGCGAATCGCTACTTTGAAAAGAAATTGGGTGTATTAGAGACGGGGGCAGCGGCGGATGTGATCGTTTTAGATTATAAAGGCCCGACACCAATGACCAAAGACAATTACAATTCTCATATTCTTTTCGGTATGAATGGCGGAGCTGTAACAGATACGATCATTGGTGGAACTATTCGTATGAGAAATCGAGAAGTTCAGGGCGTTGATGAAGCAAAAATTTGGCATGATGCACAAGTCCAAGCGCAAAGCCTCTGGAATAGAATCAACGCCTAAATAGTGCAACAGGCTGAACAGACGCCTTTTTCTTTCAAATACGTAGCTAAATGTCAATAAGGACTTGTTCAACCTAATCTTAAATAAGCAGAAAATTAAAAGGAGTGACACACATGAGTGACATCATGCATCCGATTTCGGTCGATGGGTTATTGAACTGGATTTTGAATGAATACAAAAATGAATCAACTATTTTCGGAGTACGAAAGTTTTATAAAGCAAATCCAACTAAAACGATTCCGCTTTTTGGTGAAAAAATGGAAACACCCTGCGGTCCAGCTGCTGGTCCACATACACAATTAACGCAAAATATCATTGCTTCTTATTTAACCGGCTCACGTTTTTTTGAAGTGAAAACCGTGCAGATCATCGATGGTGAAGATTTACCTGTGAGTAAACCTTGTATCACTGCCGCCGATGAATGCTATAACGTTGAGTGGTCCACCGAATTAAAAGTGCCGCAGGCTTATGATGAATACGTTAAGGCTTGGTTCATTCTAAAATTATTGAGTAAAGAGCTGGGGTTAGGTGATCCAGATGGCTTCATTTTTAACATGAGTGTTGGATACGATTTAGCGGGAATTCAGTCTCCAAAAATTGATAAATATATCACTGATATGCAAAATGCACAAGGCACACCGATTTGGGAAGAGTGTATTGAAGCTGCGAATAAGTATCTGCCGAAGTTCAAGCATATTGATAAAGCATACATTGACAGCATTAGTCCGAACGTTTGTCGTTCCATCACACTATCGACATTACATGGTTGTCCATCGGATGAAATTGAACGAATCACGACCTATTTGTTAGAAACGAAAGGACTGAATTCATTCATCAAATGTAATCCAACGATGCTTGGCTATGAATATACACGCCAAACAATGGACGACTTAGGTTTTGATTATATGGTCTTTGACGATCACCATTTTCTTGAAGATCTGCAATTTGAAGATGCTGTGCCGATGCTGCAACGTCTTCAAAAATTGGCTGACAGTAAAGGTCTGAACTTTGGTGTGAAAATCACGAATACATTTCCTGTAGGAATCGCAGAAGATGAGCTTCCAGGCGATGAAATGTATATGTCCGGGCGTTCGTTATTCCCATTAAGTATTTCTCTTGCTAAAAAATTATCAGATGCCTTCGATGGCAAACTCCAAATCTCCTATTCTGGCGGGGCGGATATTTTTAATATCAAAGATATCTTTGATGCAGGAATTTGGCCGATCACGATGGCAACTACTCTATTAAAACCGGGTGGTTACCAACGGATGAATCAGGTAGCAAATTTACTTGGAGACTCCGAATACCCTAAAGATGTGCGAGTAAACTTAGAGAAACTAGGAAAAATCGTTGAAAAGGCAAAATCACAAGGACGTTATAAAAAGTCGATCAAATTACCAGAAAGTCCCAAACTACGGACTACTGTTCCGTTGACAAATTGTTATACCGCACCATGCCGCAGTGATGGAGGCTGTCCGATCGATCAAGATATTCCAGCATATCTCCGTTATGTGAGTGAAGGAAATTATTTAGAAGCGCTGAAAGTGATCGTTGATAAAAATCCACTGCCGTTTATCACTGGAACGATCTGTGCTCATCCATGTATGACAAAATGTACTCGTCAATTCTATGAAGGTTCGATCAAAATTCGTGAAGCTAAACTGGAAGCGGCAGAACATGCTTATGATGAATTAATGGCTTCAATGACGAAACCGATTCGTAAAGAAAATGCAGCGAAAACAGCTGTAGTTGGCGGCGGACCTGCCGGAATCTCTGCTGGATTTTTACTGGCACGTGAAGGAATGCCGGTAACTGTTTTTGAAAAAGCTGATACGATCGGCGGCGTTTGTAGCCAAATCGTTCCAGAATTCAGAATTTCAATGAAATCTGTTCAAAATGACGTTGAAATGGCAAAATTCATGGGTGCCGAATTTAAAACAGGTCAAGCAGCCCCAAGCTTAGAAGAGTTGAGAGCACAAGGCTACACCAATGTCATTTATGCGATAGGTGCCTGGAAACATGGCAAATTAAGATTGGAATCAGGAGAGGCAATCAACTCGCTTGAGTTCTTAAAAGCCAACCGTGAAAACACGCAAATCAATCCATATGGAGAACAAATCGTCGTTGTCGGCGGCGGAAATACTGCAATGGACTGTGCAAGAGCAGCGACTACACTGCCAGGAGTGAAAAAGGTTTCTGTTGTTTATCGTCGTGACAAACGAAATATGCCGGCAGATGAAGAAGAATTATACTTCGCATTAGAAGATGGTGTGGAATTTTTAGAACTATTGTCACCAATCAAGTTGGAGAACGGTTTATTGACTTGTGAAAAAATGCGCTTAGGTGAACGCGATGCTTCTGGTCGTCGTAGACCAGTTGGTACAGGCGAATTAACAGAAGTTCCGGCGGATACAGTGATTGCTGCAGTTGGTGAAAAAGTTGACACTGATTTCTACCAATCGATCGGTATTACGACTGATCAATATGGAAAAGTTGTCTCAAATCAAGCAACACTGGAAACAAATCTAAAAGACGTATATGTGATCGGTGATGCAAATTTGGGTCCAGCAACAATTGTTGAAGCGATTGCAGATGCGACAAAAGCTGCCGGTAATATTTGCCACATCCATAACGATCATTATGAGCAAACAAACTTAAATAGTGATGTTGCTTCAGTTCGCAATAAGCGCGGAATTCTTGAACCAAATGAAGCGCTTTGTGGACAAGCCTCAAACTGCTTGGAATGTTCAACGATCTGTGAGTCATGTATGGATGTTTGTCCAAACCGCGCTAATATCGTTGTAACAGTCAAAGGTCAGCCACAGATCGTCCATGTAGATCGTATGTGTAATGAATGCGGCAACTGTGAGACCTTCTGCCCATACGCAAGTGCACCTTATAAAGACAAGTTCACTTTATTTAACACAGAAGCGGATTTCAATGATAGCACAAACTCTGGTTTCTATGTGATCGATCCGAGAGAAAAAATATGTATGGTTCGTTTGTGGGGGAATGTTTCAACGATCCGCTTAGATCAAGAAGGTGTTGATATCCCAGAAGATATTATTGATTTAATGAATACGATGATCGAAAGCTATGATTATTGTATGCAAATGTAAAAGACATGAGTTGCCCAAAAAACAACTTCTGAATCGATGGAGGTTAAAATATGTCTATTCTTTTAAAAGGCGGAGTTGTCGTCTCCGCAAAAGAGCGTCGCCAGCTGGATGTCAGGCTGGACGGTGAAACAATCATTGAAATGGGAACAAATTTAGCAATAGGTGAGTCCGAGGTAGAAGATGTCACAGGATGTTTTTTACTACCGGGATTTATCGATGCACATACGCATTTAGAATTAAATAACGGAAAAGGTTCGATGGGGACGGCTGATAATTTTTACACAGGCAGTAAAGCAGCTGTCGCCAAAGGAACCACCACCGTTATCGATATGGCCACACCAAGCAAAGGCAGTTCCTTAAAAGACTGCCTGGCTGCTTGGGATCATTTAGCCAAAGGAAATAGTTCATGTGATTATACGTATCATATGTCGATCATTGAATGGACGCCTGAAATCAAAGCAGAGATCAAAGAGATGATCGATGCTGGCATCACTTCCTTTAAAATGTATATGGCTTACGACAATCTACGAACAAAGGATGCTGAAATTTTTGAAGCCATGCAGGAAATTCGAAAATTTAACGGCATGCTTGGTATTCATTGTGAAAATGGGGATATGGTCAATGAGATGATCGCAAAGTTTGTTGCAGAAGGAAAACTGAGTCCTCATTTCCATCCACTGACTAGACCCGATTCAGTGGAAGCTGAAGCGGTAGAACGCTATTTGATGATTGCAGATTTAGCTGACTTGCCAGTTAATATTGTGCATTTGAGCACAAAACGTTCTTTAGAAGCGGTTCGTCGAGCCCGTGAACGAGGGCAAAAAGTTTACGTTGAAACTTGCCCGCAATATCTAGTTTTAGATGAACATTTATATGATAGTTCGGATTTTGAAGGAGCAAAATATGTTTGCTCACCGCCATTACGTTCTGTCGAAGATCAAGCAGCTTTGTGGACTGGAGTTATTGAAGGGACGATCGATACGATTTCTACCGATCATTGCAGCTTTAATTTTGAAGGACAAAAAACGATTGGGCGAGCTGATTTTAGCAAAATTCCAAATGGAATGCCTGGCGTAGAGACAAGGCCGGAGCTGATTTATACACAAGGAGTAACAACAAATAGAATCTCTTTAGAGCGGATGGTCGGACTTCTTTCAGAAGATATTGCTAAACAATTTTCTTTGTATCCGCAAAAAGGTGTGATCCAAAAAGGCAGCGATGCAGATATCGTCGTTTGGGATCCGCAAAAGAACGGTGTCATTTCAGCAGCCACACAGCTGCAAAATGTTGATTATACACCTTATGACGGTTTTGAAACAAAGGGTGCCGCACGTTCCGTCTACCTTAGAGGGCAAAAAGTTGCTGAAGAGGGTCAGATGATCGCTGAGAAAAAAGGTCAATTTGTTTTTAGAACGATTGCTCAAACTAATTAACGGAATCAATCAACCAGTGTTGATTTAAATAATAAATACGGAGGGGAACATTTTTGGAAAAAATAAAATGGACGGCAAATGAAATGCCTAAAACAGACGATCAGTATTTATCACTGATGTCGAAGGATTCGATTGAAAAAGCATTAGCTTTTCATCAGAGTTTTCCGCAATATAGCCAAACGCCATTGGCTGAAGTAAAAAATATGGCTGAATATTTAGGATTAAAAGACTTCTTTGTGAAAGATGAATCCTATCGCTTTGGATTGAATGCCTTCAAAGTACTTGGTGGTTCATTTGCGATGGCAAATTACATTGCAGAAAAATTAGGGAAAGATGTCGCTGATTTGACCTACGATGTTTTAACCTCTGATAAGCTGCGTGATGAATTCGGTCAAGCAACATTCTTTACAGCGACTGATGGAAATCACGGGCGTGGTGTTGCCTGGGCGGCAAATAAATTAGGACAAAAATCAGTTGTGCTAATGCCGAAAGGTTCAACACAAACACGGAAGGAAAACATTGAAAAAGAAGGCGCCAAAGTCACGATCGAAGAAGTCAATTATGATGAGTGCGTTCGGATGGCGAACAAAATGGCTGAAGAAACTGAAAACGGTGTCATGGTTCAGGATACTGCGTGGGACGGCTATGAAAAGATTCCGACCTGGATCATGCAAGGCTACGGAACGATGGCTTTAGAAGCATCTAAACAATTAGAAGAAGTAGGAAACAAACGTCCAACACACGTATTTGTTCAAGCAGGTGTGGGAAGTTTAGCTGGGGCAGTCGTTGGCTACTTTGCAAACTTATATCCAGACAATCCTCCGACAATGGTCGTTGTCGAAGCGCAAGCGGCAGATTGTTTATATAAATCGGCGATCGAAAAAGACGGCAAGATTCGTTTTGTTGAAGGAGACTTACAAACGATCATGGCAGGGCTTGCCTGCGGTGAACCAAATACGATTTCATTCGATATTTTGGAAAATCACACGTCGGTTTTCGTTTCAGCACCAGATTGGGTTTCAGAAAAAGGAATGAGAATGCTCGGAGCGCCATTAAAAGGTGATCCTCAAGTGATTTCAGGGGAATCAGGAGCTGTTGCAATGGGCTTAGTGGCAACTGCTATGCAAGATCCTGAGTACAAAGAGTTACGTGATGTCTTGAAACTGGATGAAAACTCTACTGTCTTGATGTTCTCAACAGAAGGCGATACAGATCCAGATAATTATAAAAAAATCTTATGGGGGTAATGGTAAATGGATTTCAAAGCAATTAACGCAGCAGCAGAAGGTTACAGAGCAGACATGATCAAGTTTTTACGTGATCTTGTAAAGATTCCGGGAGAAAGTGCTGAAGAAGGCGCAAAAATGGATCGTGCCAAAGCAGAGATGGAAAAACTTGGATTTGACAAAATCGAAGTTGATCCTCAAGGAAACTTATTAGGTTACATGGGCACAGGCAAAAAACTGATTGCCTTTGACGGACACATGGATACAGTTGGGATCGGAGAAATGAGTAACTGGGAATTCGATCCGTATGACGGATACGAAACAGATTCAGAAATCGGCGGCCGCGGCACGTCTGACCAAGAGGGCGGGATCGTTTCAGCTATCTACGGTGCAAAAATCATGAAAGACTTAGGTCTATTATCTGAAAAATATACAGCATTAGTTACAGTGACTGTGCAAGAAGAAGACTGTGATGGCTTATGCTGGCAATATATCATCAAAGAAGACAACATTCGTCCTGAATTTGTTGTGTCGACTGAACCGACAGATGGCGGAATTTACCGTGGGCAACGTGGACGTATGGAAATCAAAGTTGAAGTAAAAGGTGTTTCATGTCACGGCTCTGCACCAGAACGCGGAGACAATGCGATTTATAAAATGGCAGATATTTTACAAGATGTGCGTGCATTGAATAATAATGGTGACACAGAAAGTACAGCGATCAGAGGCTTGGTTCGCATGCTTGATCCAAAATACAATCCAGAATGGAAAGAAGCACGTTTCTTAGGCCGCGGAACCGTTACAGCTTCACAAATTTTCCACTCTTCTCCAAGCCGTTGTGCGGTTGCCGATGGTTGTACTGTTTCATTAGACCGTCGTATGACTGCAGGCGAAACATGGGAAAGCTGTCTAGAAGAAATTCGTCAATTACCGGCAGTTAAAAAATATGGCGATGATGTTGTCGTATCAATGTATGACTACGATCGTCCATCTTACACAGGCTTGTCTTATCCAATCGAATGTTACTTCCCAACATGGGTGATCCCAGAAGAACATGATGTAACGAAAGCATTGATGGAAACACACAGAAATCTTTACGGGGAAGAACGTGAAGGCTCAAAAGAAACGATTGAAATGCGTAAAGCGCGTCCGCTTCTTGATAAATGGACATTCTCAACTAATGGCGTATCGATCATGGGCCGTAACGGCATTCCTTGTATTGGCTTTGGACCTGGTGCCGAAGCACAAGCACATGCGCCTAATGAAAAAACGTGGAAAGACGATTTGGTTCGTTGTGCAGCAGTTTACGCTGCATTGCCAAGTGTTTATTGTGAAAACAACTAATTATTTCGCGGGTAAGTCAGTCTCAAAAAACTAATAGGAATCATCGAGTGATCGTCCTGATGAGTAAAGGACATCGGGGCGGTCATTTCGCTATGACTAATCAAAAGGGAGAAATAACATGGAAACTTTTAACGAATATATTGCAAAATTGGACAAATTAGAATTTGATAAAATGTACGAAAACGACTTTTTCTTAACATGGGAAAAAACACGTGATGAACTAGAAGCAGTCTTTACAGTAGCTGATACCCTACGTTATTTACGTGAAAACAATATCTCTACGAAAATTTTTGATAGCGGATTGGGAATTTCTTTATTCCGTGACAACTCAACGAGAACACGTTTTAGTTTTGCGTCTGCTTGTAACCTTTTAGGATTGGAAGTTCAAGATCTAGATGAAGGGAAGAGCCAAATCTCTCATGGTGAAACGGTTCGTGAAACAGCAAACATGATTTCATTTATGGCAGATATCATTGGGATTCGTGATGATATGTATATCGGTAAAGGAAATGCCTATATGCACGAAGTATCAGAATCTGTTCAAGAAGGACATAAAGATGGTGTATTAGAACAACGTCCGACATTAGTCAATTTACAGTGTGATATCGATCATCCGACACAAGCAATGGCTGATGCCCTTCATTTGATTCATGAATTTGGCGGCGTTGAGAACCTTAAAGGTAAGAAAATCGCTATGACTTGGGCTTATTCTCCATCTTATGGCAAACCATTATCAGTTCCTCAAGGAATCGTTGGTTTGATGACACGTTTAGGGATGGATGTTGTTTTAGCTCATCCGGAAGGCTATGAAATCATGCCGGAAGTAGAAGAAGTGGCAAAGAAAAATGCTGCTGAATCAGGCGGTTCATTTACGAAAACAAATAGCATGGCAGAAGCGTTCAAGGATGCTGATGTTGTTTATCCTAAGAGCTGGGCACCGTTTGCAGCGATGGAAAAACGTACACAATTATACGGTGAAGGCGATCAAGCTGGAATCGATGCGTTAGAAAAAGAATTGCTGGCAGATAATTCTAACCATAAAGATTGGGAATGTACGGAAGAATTGATGAAAACGACAAAAGACGGCAAAGCATTATATATGCACTGCTTACCTGCTGATATCACTGGGGTTAGCTGTGACGAAGGCGAAGTAGCGGCTTCTGTTTTTGACCGTTATCGTGTTCCGCTATACAAAGAAGCTAGCTACAAACCATATATCATTGCGGCAATGATCTTCTTAAGCAAAGTGAAGAGCCCGCAACAAACATTGAAAGAGCTTGAACAAAAAGCAACGCCAAGAGAAGTAAAATAATAGCGTAGTAAACATTGGCATGAAGTGAGATGCTTTTTCTATCAGTGATGATAGTCACTAGTAAAATAATTTGCTCTCTTTAAGAAAAAAATAAAATGATAATAAGACCTTTCCAAGTCCGTTTATGTAGGCTATCTGTTAAGAAGAATTTGTTTTGAGACGAATCTGCTGTCCACAGGTTCTGACCACTTCATGCACAATTCAGATTTTTCTTAACACTCATTGACAGGATTTATTGAAGAGAAAGCATCTTGCTTTTTTACTAAAATATCGAAACAATAAGGTGGATGATTGAATGGTAAAACGAGTAGTCGTTGCCCTTGGCGGAAATGCTTTAGGGGATAATTTAACAGAACAAATGACCGCAGTCAAAGAAACATCAAAAGCAATCGCGGATTTGATCGAAGCAGGCTATGAAGTGATCTTATCTCACGGAAATGGACCGCAAGTCGGAATGATCCAATTGGCGATGGAAGAACTTTCATTAAGCAATCCTGAAAAATATCCGACAGTTCCATTATCGGTCTGCGTAGCGATGAGTCAAAGTTATATTGGATATGATCTACAAAATGCTCTTCGTGAAGAATTACTGAGCCGTGATATTACACAACCTGTCGCTACGGTGATCACTCAGGTCGGTGTTGATCCAAAAGATCCGGCTTTTGACCGTCCGGCAAAACCGATTGGACGCTTTATGTCTAAAGAAGAAGCCGATCAACTAGTCAAAGAAAAAAATGTAACAGTTGTTGAAGATTCAGGTAGAGGTTATCGTCAGGTCGTTGCCTCACCAAAACCAAAAGAAATCATTGAAGTCGAAACGATCGCATCACTGATCAAGTCTGGTCAAACAGTCATTGCTTGCGGCGGTGGCGGAATTCCTGTTGTTAAGGAAGGCAATCATTTAAGCGGCGTTCCAGCTGTGATCGACAAGGATTTTTGTAGTGAATTACTAGCAGAATTGGTAGATGCGGATTTATTGATCATCCTGACAGCTGTTGAAAAAGTATGTGTCGATTTTGGGAAACCGACACAAAAAGAATTAACGAATGTTACGATCGATGAAATGAAGCAACATGCCAAAGATGGTCAATTTGCGCCTGGATCGATGTTGCCGAAAGTTGAAGCAGCGATTCAGTTTGCAGAATCAAAACCAGGACGTAAAACGTTGATCACTCTTTTAGAAAAAGCGAAAGATGGTATTCTTGGTAAAACAGGAACAACGATCCAACAATAATATAAAAAACGAATTTAAATAGGAATAGGAGTGAAGTAGATGACAAATAAAATGATCAATTCAACCAACGCACCAGCAGCAGTAGGTCCATATTCACATTCAGTTTTAGCGGGACAAACACAGTATATATCCGGCCAACTGGGACTAGACCCTGTAAGCGGAGAAATGAAAGAAACGGTTGAGCAGCAGGCGGAACAAGCACTAATCAATTTAGGTGCTATTCTTAAAGAGACAGATATGACTTATGACAATGTTGTAAAAACAACGGTCTTTTTAAAGAACATGTCAGATTTTGCTAAAATAAATGACATTTATGGGAAATACTTCTCAAACACTCTTCCTGCTCGTTCGTGTGTAGAAGTATGTGAGTTACCTAAGAACGGACTTTTTGAAGTAGAAGCAATCGCAGTCAAAAATTAATTTTTGAAAAACTCTCGTAAAGAAAAGGGTTGCGGATTTTTGAGACTCGTGAAGTGCAGTCCTTTTTAAAATAAAAAGAGAAGAAGGAAACTTGCCTATGAGTGAAAAGGAAGAAAAGGCATTGTTCGACTATGATGCCAAATTATCGATCAAAGAAGCTGTTCCGATGGGCTTGCAACACGTCGTAGCAGCAGTCGTTGGGATCGTTACACCAGGAATCATGATTGCAAAAGTCTGTAATCTGGATTCCGGTGATACAACGATCATGATTCAGACGTCGCTGATTTTTTCAGCAATTGCTACGTTGATCCAATTATTCCCGATTTTTGGGAAGGTTGGTTCTAGACTCCCTGTGATGATGGGAGCCAGTTTTGCCTACGTCCCGATTTTGATGGCGATCGGCGGAGATTTTGGAATTGCCGCAATATTCGGTTCACAGTTAGTCGGCAGTATCTTGGTTATTTTAGTTGGTTTGTCAATTAAAAAAATTCGGATATTGTTTCCGCCTTTAGTTACTGGTACAGTTATATTGAGTATTGGATTATCTTTATTTCCAGTAGCGATCAAATATATGGCTGGTGGTGCCGGCAGTCCTGATTTTGGTTCTGCCCAAAATTGGTTAGTGGCATTACTAACATTTGCAGTGGTCTTTTATTTTAATTATTTTTCTAAAGGCTTTCTAAAATTATCGTCCATTTTAAATGGAATGATCATTGGCTATATCGTATCGTTAGTTTTAGGAATGGTCGATTTTGGGCCAGTACAAGAAGCCTCTGTTTTTCAAGTGATCACACCACTGTATTTTGGTCTTGATTTTCAGCTTGTGCCCATTCTGACGTTAGTAGTCATGTTTATTGTTGATGCTGTTCAGGCAATCGGTCAATTTACTGCGACGACAGTTGGTGCGATGGATCGGGAACCGACAGATAAAGAGCTTTCTGGCGGAATTATGGGAAGCGGTTTCTCAAACTTTATTGGTAGTTTCTTTGGTTCTGTGCCAGTCGCTACTTTTGGCCAAAACGTTGGATTAGTGACCGTAACAAGAGTGATCAATAAATATGTAATGGTTTTTGCTTCAGTCATTCTATTGGTTGCAGGATTTGTTCCAAAAGTCGCTTCGATTTTGACAACGATTCCTTATGCTGTGATCGGCGGGGCAACAATTTCCGTTTTTGCTTCAATCTCAATGACAGGTATTCGGATGATTTCATCCCAAGAATTAACACCAAGAAATACAGGTGTTGTAGGGATTGCCTTAGCTTTTGGGATAGGTGTGACATTATCTGTCGGCAGCTTGAGTGGCTTTCCACCTTGGGTGACGACGATTTTTGGAAATTCGGAAGTCATTTTGACAACAATCGTTGCTGTACTCTTGAATGTATTATTAAAAGAGGAGAAAGAAGTGGCAATCGAGTAATAAGAAAGAGTTTCTCCTTAGAGATAATAAATGGGTTGAGGCGAAAAGATGCTTTTTGCCTCAATACCGATTGAAACTATATTGCTAAAAAGGAGGACGGTATGAGACACTTTTTTCTGGAAGGGGATAAATTTGTCGGGAAATCGACAATGCTGCAAAAAGTGGTACAGGAAATGGCGATTCCGGTGGGTGGTTTTTACGTCGAACGAAGACGAGATGCTTTAGGAAATATTACTGGTTTCGAGTTGAAGGCAGCTTCAGAATTATCTGTATCTACAAACAGTCTAGAAAACGTCGACCATCACTGTTTTATCCAGACGAAAGATGGAAAACGCAGTCGAAACTTAGCGGTTTTTGAAGAATTTGGCTGTGAACTGCTTCGTAAAGCAAGGCAATCTGGACAGATAATACTTTTAGATGAAATCGGCGGAGTAGAGCTCTTGTCAGATCGATTCACCAAAGAATTGCATACAACGATTCAACAAGTTCCAAAAATTTTGGGAGTATTTAAATCTGAAAAGAATTATCAACGACAAAAACAGCATACAGTCGAAAAACTTGAAATCAGTCATCAGCGAGAATCACTAAAACAAGAAATTTTTAAAGCTGATGGAGAAATCATCCCATTTACGCATGAGAATCAAGACTCGCTAGAAACAAGACTACGTCTTTTTTTGAAGAAGTAATTTTTTTTGCTAGCCGTTATCTTTCTTGAGTATAACGAAAAAATCAAAAAAAGGAGGGAACGATATGGAGGAAAAAGAAAAGTTCAATTACACACTCAATCTGAAGCTGCGAACGAATCGAATATTTTTTGGCCCAGGCGTTGTCGAGTTGCTCCAGAGGATCTCTCAAACCGGTTCTTTGAATACCGCAGCCAAACAGATGAAAATGTCATACAACAAGGCTTGGCGAATGATTCAAAAAGCAGAAGAAGAATTAGGCTATCCATTAGTGCATAAAAGTGTTGGCGGAAATAATGGCGGAGGGTCTGTGGTAACAAGAGAAGGAAAACGCTTGACTGCTAAATTTTTACTTTTCCAAAAAAAGACCTACCATATCACGAATCAATATTTTAATGAAATATTCAGTGAGGATTTAGAAAAGTTGGAGGAAAAAGCATGAAGGAAATTTTTGACCGATTGTCTCAGGCAGTCAAACAAAACAATGATACCGTTTTAGTTTCTGTTATTGCAAGTTCTGGCTCAACACCACGAGGAGAGGGCGCACGGATGCTAGTCGATAAAAGTGGGCGTGTTGCAGGAACCATCGGCGGTGGTGCTGTTGAATTCCGATCGGAACAATTGGCAAAGGAAGTGCTGGAAACGAAAGAGCCAAGGCTTGAAAAGTTTATCTTAGCACCGAATGACATTGTTGATTTAGGAATGATTTGCGGCGGTAATGTAGAAGTTCTCTTTCAATATCTTGATTGTCAAAAAAAAAGTGTGATTGACATTCGTAAGAAGTTCCAAGAGCACTATCAAGAAAATCAACCGTGTTGGTTGATTTCTGAAATAGGTGAACAACTGTCGAATCGTTTGACTTTTTATAGTCGTGAAACTGGCTTTTATAATGAGGAAACAAAAGAACTTCAGAAGCTTACGTTTAAACAAGGAATGGCGATTATGTCCATTTCAGACAAACGATTTTTAGTTGAGTCTCTTATAAATACTGGGAAAGTCTATATATTCGGTGGTGGACATGTTGCACAAGCGTTAGTTCCTGTACTAAAAACATTGGATTTTTACTGTGTTGTATTGGATGATCGTCCTGAATTATTAACAAAAGAATATTTCCCAGATGCAGATCAATGTGTTGTGCTCGACTTAAAAAATATCATGGACAAGATCGATATTACCGAAGATGATTATGTAGTAGTTATGACAAGAGGACATCAATTTGATTTTGACGTATCGAAGCAAGTTCTGGCGACAAAAGCATACTATATTGGTGTCATGGGGAGTAAGCATAAAATAGCAGTACAAATCAAACGGTTAAAAGAAAGTGGTTACAAGATCGAAGAAATCGATCGGATCAATATGCCGATCGGATTGAAAATCAAAGCAGAGACACCAGCCGAACTTGCGATCAGTGTTGCTGGTGAGCTGATTATCAAGCGGGCAGAAAAATAAAAGCAGCTGTTTAGGAGTGGACACGATGGAGCAACGACAATCATCATTTAGGCAGAAAAAAATCATTCTTTTAGGCACGATTCTTCTCTTTTTTATTGTGCTGATCGTTTCTTTTTTATTAGGAAAATATCCAATTACGCTGAATGATTTTTTTGGAGCAGTATTCAATAAAATAATTCCACTGGAGCAGACCTGGAGTACTCAGGTAGAAACTATTTTATTTAAAATTCGTTTTCCTAGAATTATTATGGCGGTGGTCATCGGCAGTGGTATTTCAGTTGCCGGAGCGACGTATCAAGCCTTGTTTCAAAATCCAATGATCTCACAAGATATCTTAGGTGCTTCACAAGGAGCAGCCTTTGGCGCAGCGGTCGGATTGTTTTTTTCATTGACCTATGAACAAGTGATTTCTCTATCGTTTATCTTTGGCATACTTGCTGTTGGAGCAGTTTTATTATTGAACCGATGGCTTAAAAGCAATTCTGTGTTAAATATGATTTTGATCGGAATGATGATTGGCTCGTTGTTTTCGTCTGCTGTTTCATTTTTAAAACTGGTTGGTGATCCAACCAATACTCTTCCTGCAATTACCTACTGGCTGATGGGCAGTTTATCTGCAATTAAAATGCAGGATCTTCATTTTGCTATTCCCCTTATTTTAGTTGGAATGCTACCGATTTTTCTCTTGCGTTGGCGTTTGAATATCCTCTCTTTGGGGGAAGAGGAGGCTTTGAGTTTAGGCGTCAACAGTCGTCAGTTACGAATTATTTTGATTATAGCGGCAACACTGATTACGGCGGCGGCCGTTTCTGTCAGTGGATTGATTGGCTGGGTTGGTTTAGTGGTGCCTCATTTTTCTCGTCTGCTTATAGGAAACGATCATCGCTATACGATTCCGGTGAGTGCTATTTTGGGTGGCACTTTTCTCCTGTTTGTTGATGATTTTTCCCGGTTGATTTCGACAAGTGAAATTCCGATCGGTATACTGACTTCTTTCATTGGAGCGCCGATCTTTCTTATTCTGATTGTAAAAAGTAGTCGCACTGTTAGTGCTTGATTTGGAGGGAATCGTTATGTTGCAAGTTATGGATATAGATTTTTCATATAGAAAAACAAAAATATTATCGAAGATTTCCTTTGAATTGGACTATGGACAGTCCGTTTGTTTACTTGGAAAGAATGGTGTTGGGAAAAGTACATTGTTTAAATGTTTATTGAACATCGTACAGCCAACATCGGGGGTGATCAAGATAAATGGACAAGCGCTTCAACGCTATTCAAGGAGTGAGCTCTCTAAACTCGTTTCTTATATTCCTCAAAAGCAAAAAGGACATATTGGGTTTACTGTTTTTGAAATGGTTTTGATGGGAACTACCTCTCGCTTAAAACATTTTCGACAACCTGGAAAAGCAGAATACGACTTGGTAGAAGCTGCCTTAGCTGAATTAAATATCATCCACTTAAAACAGAAGCTCTTTTCTGAACTTAGTGGCGGGGAGCAGCAATTAGTCATTATTGCCCGTTCGGTTGCTCAGCAAAGTAAAATCATCATCATGGATGAACCGTGTGCGAATTTGGATTATGGAAACCAAATTGTGGTATTGGAAATGATTCGAGCACTTAGTGAAAAGGGCTATTTGATCATTCAGGCAACGCACGACCCAAATCATGTCCTGCAATATGGTGATCAGGTATTGATTTTACGAGAGGGACGATTGCTTATTCAAGGAACGCCGAATGAAGTATTAACAAGTCAACGATTAGAGGAGATCTATCAGGTTCCAGTCGTAATTAGAGAATTAGGTTCTGACCGACAACGCGTTTGTTTGCCCCAAAAAAGTGAGAATAATTAGAAAGCGAGAATACCATGTGGAAACTATACGACGAATTGATTGAAGCAATTCCTTCTGGAATCAAAATCTCGGACATGGCGCAGACAGAGCGTTGGACGTTTGTGGTGAATGATCAAACGATTGGAACAGCGATGAAATTTTCACGAACGCAAAAGAATATTGAAGACTATCAAAATATACAGCTGCAAGAAGCGGCGGAGTTTATAAAGTCTTGGGATTTTGAAAAAGCTAGCTTTGGGTTAGCTGCGATCAATAGTTTTTTTAACGATAGCGAACAAGTACAAAGGCAGTTTCAGACAGAGGCTATTTATCATAATGATGCGTTTGACCAATTGATGGATACATCAGATCAGCAAAAAATAGGGATGATCGGTCATTTTCCTTTTGTTGATCGTTACCCAGAGCTTAGTAAAAATATTAGTATTTTTGAATTGGAACCTAGAGCAGGTGATTACCCAGCTAGTGCATGCGAGTTCTTACTTCCACAGCAGGAAATTGTTTATATCACGGCTTCAACGATCATCAATAAAACGTTACCTAGATTATTAGAGTTATCAGCAGAAGCACAAGTTATTTTAGTTGGTTCAAGCTGTCCCTTGAGTCAGACTTTATTTCGGCATGGTATCGATACGCTGGCTGGAACGATCTATGAAGATTCTCTTGCCGAATTACGAACAAAAAAATCAGTAGGGAAATTACCACTTAGTAAATATGGTCATTCAATCATGATCGAAAAAAGAAAGGATTAGGCTAAATGAAAAAGCAATCAATCACACTGTTTCTAGTGATGTTACTCGCATTGTTTCTAACAGGCTGCTCTGGTACCGATAAGCAAACAGCAGATAGCAGTGAAAACAATCATTCACAACCAGAAAGCGCGAAAAGAGTATTTACCGACTCTGCAGGAAGAGCTGTAGAAATACCAAATGACATCAAAAAAATCGCTCCTTCTGGTCCCTTAGCGCAAATCGTTTTATATACAAGTTCACCCGATTTATTAGTGGGCTTGGCAAGCCCGTTTTCAGCAGAAGCGAAAGAATTTATTGATGAGAAATATCAGAAGTTACCAGAATTTGGTCAGTTTTATGGGAAAAATGCCAGTTTAAATATGGAAGCACTCAGCGCAGCAGAACCAGATGTTGTGATCGATATTGGCGAAGCGAAAAAGACAGTCAAAGAGGATATGGATAAACTACAGGATCAATTAGATATTCCGACGATTTTTATTGAAGCAAATCTAAATAATCTACCTGAAACGTATATAAAGCTAGGTGAACTACTCGGAAATACGGAAGAAACAGAACAATTGAGCGAGTACTGTGAAAAAGTCTTATCTCAAGCGAAAGAAGTCAAAGAGAACTTAAAAGCTGTAGATCAAAAAAGTGTTTATTACGCTTCTGGAAATGCTGGTTTAAACACAAATGCGGAAGGTTCCTTTCATGCTCAAGTGATCGACGAGGTAGGAGCTAAAAATGCTGCAGTAGGAGTAGATGTTATCTCTAAAGGTGCAGGAAGTGTTGTCTCGATGGAACAATTGATCCAATGGCAGCCAGATTATATTCTTGCAGATTCAAAAGATGTCTATACATTGATCACAACAGATGATTCCTGGAAGGAATTAACAGCGGTCAAGGAAAATAGAGTGTATCAAATTCCACTATCTCCTTATAATTTTTTAGGTTCACCACCATCAGTTAATCGAATCATCGGGATGCAATGGCTAGGTCAATTGATTTATCCTGAGCAATATCAGCTTGATATCAAGCAATCTATCTCAGAATTTTATAAACTTTTTTATCATGTAAAGCCGACAACTGAACAGATTTCAGCAATCTTGGAAAACGCCCAATAGTATCTAAATAAGGAGGAAGAAAATGTTCATAAAAACAGAACTTCCAGAAATTTTTACGGAATTTGATGAAGCACGACGTCAAGGATTTATTCAAGTCAAAGAATTAAAAGAACAAGGGATTCCCGTGATCGGCGTCTACTGTACCTTTATGCCGGAAGAAATAGTCATGGCAGCAAATGCCGTTCAAATCAGTCTTTGCTCGACTTCAGATGAAACCATTGCAGCAGCAGAGGAGGACTTGCCTAGAAATCTCTGCCCCTTGATCAAATCAAGTTACGGTTTTGGAAAAACAGATAAATGCCCTTTCTTTTATTTCTCCGATCTAGTCGTCGGTGAAACAACCTGTGACGGTAAGAAAAAAATGTATGAATACATGGAAGAATTTAAACCACTATATTTGATGCAATTACCAAATATGCGCAATTCTGTAGCTTCATTCAATTTATGGAAAGATGAAATCGTTCGTTTCAAAGAAAAGCTGGAGGAATTTCTTGATGTAGAAATTACGGACGAACAAATTCGTCAAGCGATCTATTTAAAAAACAGAGAACGTGAAGCACGCAAAAATTTTTATGGTTTAGGAAAATTAAATCCGCCAGCAATTGAAGGTTCGGAAATTTTCAAGGTGATGTACGGCGCTAATTATACGTTTGAAAAAGAAGGCTTGATCGAAAAACTGACAACAACAACGAATGCTATTCAAGATCAGTATCCTGAAAAACACCAACCACATGGAAAGCCACGGATTTTGATCACAGGCTCTCCGATGGGCGGCGTCACTGAGAAAGTTATCCGTGCAGTCGAAGAAAACGGTGGAACGATCGTAGGATTTGAAAATTGTACGGTAGCCAAAGCAGTGGAAAAATTAGTCGATGAAGAAAAAGAAGATGTCTATGAAGCATTAGCTGAAAAGTATATCGATATCGGTTGTGCCTGTATGTCCAATAATACGAGTCGTTTTGATTTATTGGACCAAATGATCGATGAGTATCAAGTAGATGGCGTGCTGGATATGGTTCTTCAATCATGTCATCCGTATTCCATTGAATCATTGAAAGTTCGCCGTTTTTGCCAAGAAGAAAAGAATGTTCCCTATCTTTATTTAGAAACAGACTATTCGACGGCCGATATTGAGCAGATCAATACACGTGTTGCTGCATTCGTTGAAATGCTGGAGGAATAGAACTATGCGAGTGATCGGTCTAGATAGTGGCTCTACAACTACTAAAGGCGTTCTTTTTGAACATGGTAAACTTCAAAAGAAGAAACTCGTATCAACATCTGGTGACCCCAAAGTAGCTAGTGAAAAAATTTTTACGGAATTAGGCAATACGTCAGAAACGTTTATCGTCACAACAGGGTATGGACGGAAATTGATTCGGGCAGACAAAATTGTAACAGAGATCACTTGTCATGCAAAAGGAGCCGCTTATTTGAGAGACGACATCAAAAATGTGATCGATATTGGCGGTCAGGATAGCAAAGCGATTCGAATGGATCAGTTTGGCAGGGTGCTGGATTTCAGTATGAATGATAAATGTGCGGCTGGCACAGGGCGTTTTGTAGAAGTACTGATGAGAACGTTAGGTGAAGAAATTGAGCAGATCGATTCATTTGTCGCGCATGCAGTACCAGTAAAAATCAACAGCATGTGTACCGTCTTCGCAGAATCTGAAGTGATCAGTTTGATCGGAAAAGGAGAAAAAAGAGAGAATATTGCTCTAGGCGTTCTTCATTCGATCGCCAGCCGAATCAGTAATCAATTAAGGCAGGTAAATCCAGAAACAGGTCCCATCTTTTTTTCTGGCGGCTTATCTCATAGTCAAACGATGGCAAAATTGATTGAACAGTACACGAAAATGGCGGTTTATTATGATCAGGAGCTCTCTCAATATGCAGGAGCAATCGGCGCAGCTCAAATCGGTTTGCAACAGAATTAAATAAAATTATTTTTTTGCTAAAAAATAATTTTTAGCTTAACAATTTGTGTTATAATCATAGTGATAAAAAGCTATATTATAATAGAAATTGGGGTGTAAAGAAAAAATGTATTCATTCGTAGTAAATGGCAAACCTGAAACCTGCAGCACAAACAAAAAATTGATGGACTTCCTTCGAGAAGATTTATCACTGACCGGAACAAAAGATGGTTGTAACCAAGGCTCATGCGGCGCTTGTTCAGTGCTGATAAATGGAAGGGTTTCCAAAGCGTGTTTATTCAATCTGGAAAAGCTTGAAGGTAAGGAGATCATCACGATCGAAGGAATCAGTCAAAGACAAAAAGATGTTTATGCGTATGCCTTTGCGAAAATGGGCGCAGTTCAGTGCGGATATTGTATACCAGGAATCGTGATTTCAGCACAAGGACTATTGAACAAAAAAGAAGAACCAAGCGATGAAGAGGTTCGTAAAGCAATCAGAGGCAATATCTGCCGATGCACCGGTTACGTAAAAATCATTGAAGCTATTCAACTAGCTGCTAAAATGTTTCGTGAAGATTTGAGCATACCAGAAGAAGCCTCAACTGGCAAACTTGGTGAAGACTTTAAACGTGTTGATGCGGTTGAGAAGACTTTAGGTACGGGGCTTTACGTGGATGATATCACAGTCGAAGGTATGCTGCATGCTTCTGCAATCCGTAGTAAATACCCAAGAGCCAAAGTCCTAAAAATCGATACATCCAAAGCTTTAGAGCATCCTGAGTGTGAAGCGGTACTGACTGCTAAAGATGTACCGGGAAATAATAAAATCGGGCACTTGGAATTTATATCTGATTGGGATGTAATGATTCCAGAAGGGGAAATCACACGTTACGTTGGGGATGCAGTAGCATTAGTTGTTGCTAAAGACAAAGAAGCATTAGAAGAAATCAAAGAGCTTGTCGAAATTGATTATGAAGAACTGAAACCGATGGTCACTTGTGAAGAAGCATTAGCCGAAGGGGCTCCATTGATCCATGAAAAAGGCAATATTTTATCTCATGAGCACCTCGTTCGTGGAAACGCAGATGAACAGCTAGCGGCGTCAGTTCATGTCGTCACCCAACATTATTCTGTACCGATCAATGAACATGCATTTATGGAGCCTGAATGTGCAATCGCAATGCCGGAAGGCGAAGATGGAATCTTGCTTTATAGTGCTGGGCAAAGTATTTATGATGAACAAAGAGAAGTTGCAAGAATGCTTGGCGTAGAAAAAGAAAAAGTTCATGTTCAAGCAAAATTAGTCGGCGGCGGCTTTGGCGGAAAAGAAGATATGAGTGTACAACATCATGCGTCCCTTGCCGCTTGGTGCTTGCAAAAACCCGTTAAAGTATTACTTAGCCGCCAAGAAAGTTTGATGGTTCATCCAAAACGTCATGGAATGGAGATGGACTTCACAACTGGCTGTGATGCAGAAGGAAATCTGACAGCAATGAAAGCTGTTATCTATTCTGATACTGGAGCCTATGCTTCATTGGGCGGTCCAGTCTTGCAAAGAGCATGCACTCATGCGGCAGGTCCGTATAAATATCAACATATCGATGTTGAAGGGTTTGCCGTCTACACGAATAATCCACCGGCTGGAGCGTTTCGTGGCTTTGGTGTTTGTCAGACAGCCTTTGCAATTGAGAGTAATCTAAATCTATTAGCAGAAAAAGTAGGGATTTCGCAATGGGATATCCGCTATAAAAATGCCGTAGCACCAGGAGACTCGTTACCAAATGGACAACTTGTATCAAATAATGCCGCATTAAAAGAGACCTTGTTGGAAGTCAAAGAAGCATACGAAAATGCTGAAATTGCTGGTATTTCTTGCTTCTTTAAAAACAGTGGGATCGGTGTTGGCTTATCCGATGTTGGTCGTTGTATTGTTTCAGTAGAAGAAGGTAAAGTTCACGTCAGAACGAGTGCCGCTTGTATCGGACAAGGAATGGCGACAGTTACTACGCAAGTGGCCTGTGAGACACTGAATCTGCCGCCGGAAATGATCATAGCAGAAGCACCAGATACTCGTCGTACACCAGATTCCGGGACAACAACTGCTTCTCGTCAGTCTTTATTTACGGGTGAAGCGACAAGAAGAGCGGCGATGCAGTTACGTTATGAGCTGGATATGGGACGTTCGTTATCAGATTTAGAAGGGCAAGAATTTTATGGTGAATATTCTGCTAAAACAGATCCATTGATCAATGACAAAACCAATCCTGTCAGTCATGCTGGCTACGGTTATGCTTCTGAGGTAGCGATTTTAGATGAAAAAGGTAAAGTCGAAAAATTTGTTGCTGCTTATGACATGGGACAAGTTGTAAATCCTAAAGCCGCTGAAGGGCAAATCGAAGGTGGAATCGTTATGGGCATGGGTTATGCTTTGACAGAAAAATTTGCGATGGAAGACGGATACGTGAAAGCGAAGTATGCCACATTAGGATTACTGAATGCGGCACAAGTACCGCCGATCGAAACGATCTTAGTTCAAGCAGAAAACATCCATGATGGTTTGGCATATGGAATCAAAGGAGTGGGAGAATTAGCAACCATTCCGACAGCTCCTGCATTAGCGGGTGCGTATTATGCACTTGATGGTAAGTTGCGTCCGACATTACCTATGGAAGACACCTTCTATCAAAAAAAGAAAAAGTAATACTGTGATGTGCTGGGAAATTCGCTCATAACAGGCGAGAAAACGCATCTATTTTGAAAGAACTGGATGCGTTTTTTCTTTTTATAAAACAGGTGTAAAGGAGCAAAAGTGATGGTAAAGATCAGTGCAATCATTATGGCTTCTGGTTTTTCTAAAAGAATGGGCACGAATAAATTGTTCCTTGAATATCAGGGAAGGACTTTTTTAGAACACATTCTTTTGTTATCAAAGAAGCTTGGTTTTTTTGAACAAATTTTAGTCATTTCACCTGAAAATTTAGCAGGAATATCTTTACCTGAAGGAGTCAAAGTCGTACTGAATCATGAAGCTGATCAAGGGCAAAGTACTAGCGTACGTTTGGGGACGCAGTTTGCTTCTGGAGATGGTTATCTTTATTTAACCGTAGATCAGCCTTTGTTGGATGAACACTTATTTGTACCACTTTTAGCAGCGTATACCACAGACAACATTGTTTTTCCAGTAACGGTCAAAGGGAATCCAAGCAGTCCGATCTTTTTCGGGAAACGATTTCGCGCTGATTTATTGCAGGTTACAGGTAGTTCTGGCGGCCGCGAGGTTCGAAATAAGTATCCTGATACGTGGCAACGAGTACCAGTCAGCGAACCTTACCGGTTAGCAGACATCGATACATATAGCGATTATCAAAAGCTGATCGCTAATAAAGTTGATGAAAGGACACGATCATGAAACAGCCTGTCTATCTAAATTATGCAGCAACCTCTAACCAGAAATTTGACACAACGATCGATGAGCTTTGTGCATATTTAAAAGAAAATAATAGCACAAATACAAACCGCAGCATCAATACTCTAGGTGATCTTGGTTCACTTTTTGATGCACGCCAAGTACTTGCTGATTTTTTTCATGCCCCAGATCCAGCACATGTGATTTTTACCTCTAATGCAACGATGGCATTGAATATGGTGCTGCATGGATTACTAAAACCAGGGGATCATGTATTGACAACGATGGTAGAACATAATGCGGTAACCAGACCGCTGCAGCTTCTTGAGACGGAACGAAATGTTGTTGTTACGCATTTAGTATGTGCGAAAGATGGTAGTCTTGATCCTGAGCAGATCGAAACGGCTATTCGAGGAGAAACGAAGGTGCTGGTGATGACCCATGCCTCGAATGTTTTAGGGACGATACTCCCTGTTAAAGAATGTTTTGAAAAAGCTAAAAAACACGGGATCATCACGATTTTGGATAGTGCTCAGACGGCAGGCATTTTACCGATCAATATGGAAGAGTTGTCAATAGATATTTTAACGTTTACAGGACACAAAAGCCTGATGGGGCTGTCTGGAATCGGTGGTTTTGTTTTAGGAAAAAACATAGAAAAGAAAATCGATCCTTGGCTGACAGGGGGAACGGGTAGTGCTTCTCATTTATTGACGCAGCCGGATTTTTTACCAGATAAATTTGAGCCGGGCACCTTGAACATGCTTGGGATCATTAGTTTGAAAAGTGCTGTTACAGAAATACAGCGGCTTGGTTTAGAGCAAATATTAATGCATGAACGAATGTTGACGAAAAGATTTTTAGATGGAGTCAAAGGAATGCCGATTGAGATCTTGGGGTGTCAAGATGCTGAACGGTCAGTCCCTGTTGTTTCCCTCGTTAGTCCCAAAATAGATAGCGGTGAGCTTGCCCAACGATTAGCTGATGCGTTTCAAATTATTACAAGATCTGGCTTACATTGTGCACCATTGGCACATGAAACAGCTGGAACTATCAAGACTGGAGCGGTTCGCTTTAGCTTTGGCTGGCAAACAACAACAGCAGAAATCGATTATGCCTTATCAGCATTAGAAAGCGTTTTATCTCAATGATAGAAAGAAAGGAGAGAGCGATGGAATTTTTATCACAATGTACGTCAGGAGGCTGTGGCGCTAAAATCGGCCCCAACGAATTAGCCGGCTTTTTAAATCATTTACCAACATTTACGGACAAACATATATTAGTGGACTTTGACTCATCTGATGATGCTGCTGTTTATCAAATTTCTGATGATACAGCACTGATTTCAACTGTTGATTTTTTCTCTCCGATGGTCGATGATCCTAAAACCTTTGGTCGGATCGCCGCCGCGAACGCTATGAGTGATGTGTATGCCATGGGCGGTGAGGTGCTGTTTGCTTTGAATTTGGTTTGTTTTCCTGAAAAGATGGATAAGCAGATGCTTTCAGATATCCTTTATGGCGGAGCCGAAAAACTGAAGGAAGCACAAGCATCTTTGGCAGGAGGACATTCGATTTACGATCATGAACCGAAATATGGCTTGGCTGTAACAGGAAAGGTCGATCCACAAAAAATCATCCGCAACAACACAGCAAAGCCTGGAGATGTTTTGATTTTAACAAAAGCTTTAGGTGTAGGGCTCATTCAAGCGGCTGCTAGGGGACAAGTTGCTTCAAAAAAAGCAGAGCAAGCGGCTATTGACTCGATGGAGCGGCTGAATAAATATGCTGCAGAAAAAATGCGGGGTTTTGCTGTCCATGCTTGTACAGATGTCACTGGTTTTGGTCTATTAGTTCATGCTGCTGAGATGGCGGACAAGCATGTAACACTTGTCATAGACACAGAACAACTGCCGTTATTACCAGAAGCTTATCGTTATGCAGAAGAATTTTTAGCAACAGCAGCTGGACAAAGAAATCGTCAATTTATGGCTGAGAAAATTGATCTATCCACTGTTTCGTCAGCATTTCAAGAGATATTGTTTGATCCGCAAACATCTGGAGGGCTCTTATTGAGCGTAGCACCAGAACAGGCAGAGGCTTGTTTGGCTGCTATCCAAAAAGAAGATCCTGTTGCTGCCATTATTGGGGAAGTCTGTGAAAGAGTCACTGAGCAGCCGTTGATTATTTTATAAGAAAGAAGGATACAAAATGAATAAAATCAATGCTTTAGGAAAACCCTGTCCAATTCCAGTCATTGAAGCAAAAAAAGCCATTCGCGAAATTCAAGCAGAAGGTGGAATAATCGAAATACGGGTCGATAACGAAGTCGCAGTCAAAAATATAGAAAAGCTGGTCCATGGCCTGAATTTGACGGCTGAGATCAAACAGTTGAATGAAGTAGAATGGGCAGTCCAAATTGCTGTACCCAAAAAACTGATACAAACAGATTCAGAGCAACCGGATCATGAGCTCGTGATTGCTTTTGGGAAAAAAACGATGGGTGAAGGAGATCCTGATCTTGGCGAAATTTTGCTTAAAAATTTTATCTACTCACTGACAGAACTCGAGACACCACCAGAACACCTACTCTTTTTCAATAGTGGAGCCTATCTGACGAATAAAGGATCAAATGCTTTAAAGGATCTACATAGACTGGAAGAAAAAGGAACGCAAATCAGCACGTGTGGCGCTTGTCTGGACTTTTATCAAATCAAAGAAAGCTTAGCGATCGGTGAAATCACTAATATGTACGGAATCACAGAAGTGATGGCTCAAGCAAACAAAGTGATCAACTTTTAGTAAAAGAGGTGTAAAGATGGAATACCTTTTGACTTTTCAAAATACGCATTATGCCGTTCACAGTGAAAAAGTCTTGGCAGCACATAAGATTCCAGTTTCTGTTATGGCATTGCCGACAAGTTTAGGCGATTTTTGTGGAATTTGCATAAGATTGGATGATGCTTTTTTTGAGAAAGGACGGCAGTACTTATCACAAGCGGACTTACCCGTTGAAGAAATTTTCATCATTGAAGAGCAAAATAACGAAAGGAGCTATAGGGTATGGAACGATTGATCGATTGCTTTGATTTTGAAGGCAAGCAAGTTGTCTCGCTGATTGGAAGCGGCGGTAAAACAAGCCTGATGTGGTATTTGGCAGAATGCTATCGTCAAGAAAAAGTGTTAGTAAGTACGACGACAAAAATCGGTTGCCCTGTGCATCAGCCCTATGATTTTTTCTACAGTCAAGATTTCTCTAAAGTGGGAACGGATGGTAAAGGGATCACTCTAGCCGGAACTCGTCTGTCGGGTGGACATAAATTAAGTGCGCCACCTAGCATGATTCAGCAAAGCTTTCCAATGTTTGATAAAATCTTTCTAGAAGCAGACGGCTCAAAGCAATTGCCGTTGAAAGGATGGGAAACATTTGAGCCGGTGGTCATTCCTGAGACCACTGCAACGATTGGGCTGATTCCGATATCAGTATTGAATGAAAAAATAGATTTGACGACTGTTCATCGCTTGCCTTTATTTTTGAGAGCTACCGGAACTAAAACGGGAGATGTCATTTGTGAGGAAACGTTAGCTGAGGTCATTTCCAGTCCTAAAGGGCTTTGGGCAAAGAGTCGTGGTCATCGGATTTTATGTATCAATCAAGTAGAAAGTTCAGAACAGTTAAAACAGGCGGAAAAAGTATTATCTTTGTTGCCATGCATGCTGATGAAGCGGTTGACTAAAGTAATTGCCTGCAATGTTCAATCTGGAAAAGGAGTCGTTTTATGGGAAAAATAGCAGAAGGAGTTGCTGAAACAATTGTTGTTGTTAGAGGCGGCGGAGATCTTGCGACTGGTGTAGTTCAAAAACTCCATCATACTGGATTCAAGGTTGTTATTCTGGAAACGGAAAAGCCTCTAGCGATTAGGAGGACAGTGGCTTTATGTAATGCTGTTTTTGAAAAAGAACAGCAAGTTGAAGATTTAAACGCACGTTTAGTTACTTCTTTAACAGAATGTGAAGCATGCTGGAATAAAGGGGAATTACCTGTATGGGTGGATGCACAAGCAGATTCTTTAAATGAACTAAAACCGTTGATTTTAATTGATGCGATTTTAGCTAAGCGAAATATCGGGACAAATCGAAAGATGGCGCCGATCACGATTGCATTAGGTCCAGGCTTTTCTGCACCAGAGGATGTTGATGTAGTTGTAGAGACGATGAGAGGTCATTACTTAGGGAGACTCTATTTTGAAGGAAGCGCGTTAGCAAATACAGGAATTCCTGGTGAAATTGGCGGGAAAAGTGCAGAACGTGTGATTCATGCTCCTGCTTCTGGTCAAGTAAAGCATATCAAAAAAATCGGAGATAGCGTTCAAAAGGGTGAACTTTTATTTTACGTTGGAGACCAACCAGTATTTTCACCATTGGAGGGTGTTTTAAGAGGCTTGATTTCTGATCAAGTTGAATGTAAAAAAGGGTTGAAATGCGCGGATGTCGATCCGAGAGTAGTGGATGAAGTCGATTGTTTTACTATTTCTGATAAAGCACGAGCATTAGGAGGCGCGGTTTTAGATGCTATTTTTATGATCGGTCATCAAAAAGAGAGACTATAAATAAGTCTGTCAAGTTAGGCGTTATTGATAATCATTCGCCTTTTCTAAAAAATATTTTTTTTACCTAAAAATTATTGTTTTAAACGCTTGATTTATGGTATAGTATAAGTGAAGTTTTTGCTTCTTTCTGCTTTTGAAAAAGAAAGCGTTTTATCTAGATTTTATATTATGTGAAAAAGGTAATTTGATTGAGAAATGGTGAAGCAACTATTAATTTCGATAATAAGTATGAGAGAAATGAAAGGGGTTTCGTTCAGCTTTTATACTTTAAAATATTTTGAAAAAAGATGAGAGGATGAGCAAATATGGCACTAGTAAAAATCGTTTATGCAAGTATGACAGGAAACACTGAGGAGATTTCAGAAATTTTAGAAAGTACTGTTCAGGACGCAGGCTTTGAGGTTGAAAGAGAAGAGTGTTCAGAGGTAGATGTAGACTTCTTTGATGACGCAGATGCATGTGTCATCGCGACTTATACTTATGGCGATGGAGAATTGCCCTTTGAGTTTGAAGATTTCTTTGATGAGCTGGAAGATAAAGACTTATCAGGTAAAATCTTTGGTGTTGTAGGTTCAGGAGATCGAGAATATGGGGACTTGTTCTGTAAATCTGCTCATGATTTTGTTGAAGCCTTGGAAAAAGCTGGGGCAAAAAAAGTAGCAGAAACCGTTGAAATCGAAAATAATGCTGAGGATGAGGATGTCGAAGCATTGAAGAAGTTTGTCACTGAACTGACAGCAGGTTTATAAGCTTGTAAATCATATGAAAGAAGGAAAAATGAATGCATTCATTCATTAACGGTAAAGCATATGTATAAGATAACCAAAAGTGAGGTACTTTCAGCAAATGAATTTGATTTTTGGATCGAAGCGCCACGGATCGCTTCAAAAGCGCAACCGGGTCAATTTGTGATTCTACGCATCAATGAGGTCGGTGAAAGAATTCCATTAACGATCGCAGATGCAGACTCAGAAAAAGGGCAGATCCGTCTGATTTTTCAAGTTATAGGTAAGACCACTGCGGAACTGTCAAAACTAAAAGCAGGTGATAGCTTATTAGATTTGACAGGACCTTTGGGGATGCCGACAGAAATCAAAAATTATGGCACAGTGATGATCGTTGGTGGTGGCGTAGGGATAGCAGCGATTTTTCCAATCGTCAAAGGGTTGAAAAAAGCTGGAAATCGTGTGATTACGATACTTGGTGCAAAAACAGCAGAATTAGTGATTCTACAAGAAGAATGCGAACAGTTTTCTGATGAGTTGATCATTACGACAGACGATGGCTCTTTAGGTATGAAAGGTCTAGTCACTGAAGCGATGGAGCAAGTGATTAGAAGGGAGCCCGTCCATTGTAGCTGGGCGATTGGACCAAGCCTGATGATGAAATTTTGTACTCTAACCGCTGCAAAACATGACTTACCTATCTATGTTTCCTTAAATCCGATCATGATCGATGGAACGGGGATGTGCGGCGGCTGTCGTGTTACGGTGGATAATAGCATCAAATTTGCTTGTGTCGATGGACCAGAGTTCAAAGGAACAGAAGTCAATTGGGATGAATTCATCAACCGCATGAAACAATATAAAGCTGAAGAAGAAACGTGTCTGGCGGATTATGAAAAAGCGCAGGTGACAAACTAATGGCGAGAAAAAGCAGAACCAAAACACCTATTTCAGAACAAGCGCCAGAAATTCGAAAAACGAATTTTGAGGAAGTTTGTTTAGGATATACGATTGAAGAAGGTCAAGCAGAGGCAGAACGTTGCCTTCAATGTAAAAATGCTCCATGTATTGCCAGTTGCCCTGTAATGATCGATATTCCGGGTTTCATACTAGCAATCAAAGAAGGCAATATGCAGGAAGCCGCAGATGTTTTAGGAAAATATACGAATCTACCAGCAATTTGCGGTCGTGTTTGTCCTCAAGAAAAACAATGTGAGGAAGTTTGTAAATTAGGTAAAGCGAAAAATTTTGAGCCTGTGGCTATTGGAAAATTAGAACGTTTAGTTGCTGATTGGGCATTAGAAAATCAAGATTTTTCAAAGAATACATCGAATGATAGAGCAATCATTGGGAAAATTGCAGTGATCGGTTCTGGACCATCGGGACTTACTGTAGCAGGTGATTTAGCTAAATTGAACTATGAGGTTACGATTTATGAAGCACTCCATGATGCAGGTGGTGTGTTGACCTATGGCATTCCAGAGTTTCGTTTACCAAAAAGAATCGTCAAAAAGGAAATCGAAAGTATTGAAGCTTTAGGGGTCAAGATTGAAACAAATGTTGTCGTTGGGAAAACGATCACGATGGATGAGATCATGGAAGAATTTGATGCTTGCTATATTTCAGTAGGCGCTGGGGCTCCCAATTTTATGGGTATCCCTGGAACCTCATTGAACGGCGTCTATTCTTCCAGTGAGTATCTGACCAGAATCAACTTGATGCATAGCTATGAATTTCCTAAATATGATACACCGATCAAAAAATCACAAAATGTCGTGGTCATTGGCGGCGGCAATGTTGCGATGGATGCAGCAAGATCAGCGAAACGAATGGGTGCAGAAAATGTAAGCATCGTTTATCGTCGTTCCCTGGAAGAACTCCCAGCCCGCATTGAGGAATATCACCATTCTGTCGAAGAAGAGATCGATTACCACTGGCTTACGAATCCGATCGAATACGTAAGTAACGGCAGCGGTGAGCTGACTGGAGTGAAATGTATCAAAATGGAATTGGGTGAACCTGATGCATCAGGACGTCGGAGACCAATTCCAATTAAAGGTAGTGAATTTATTATCGAAGCTGACACAGTGATCGAAGCAATCGGTCAAGGATCCAACAAGGTGTTGTTATCCACTTTCCCAGAACTTGCGTTGACGAAATGGGGTTATATTGAAGCGGATCCAAAAACGGGAGAAACATCGATTCCCGGCGTCTTTGCCGGCGGAGATATCGTGACAGGCGCAGCAACCGTTATTTTGGCGATGGGTGCCGGAAAAGTTGCCGCGGTTCAAATGGATAAATATGTCCAGGAACAAAAGAAAATACCCGCAACAACAAAAGTCTGAGGAAAGATAAAAGGTGAAAAGACATGAAAAGAACAAAAACAATGGATGGGAATACAGCAGCAGCTTACATTTCCTATGCATTTACAGAAGTTGCAGCGATTTATCCAATCACACCTAGCTCTACAATGGCCGAATTAGTTGATGAGTGGGCTGAGAATGGATTGAAAAATATTTATGGACAAAAAGTCCAAGTCATTGAAATGCAGTCAGAAGCAGGAGCAGCCGGCGTCGTTCACGGCTCCTTAAAAACGGGTGCTCTGACAACGACCTATACAGCGTCACAAGGTTTATTACTGATGATTCCTAATATGTACAAAATTGCCGGAGAACTTTTACCCTCTGTATTCCATGTGGCGGCTAGAGCAATCACAACGAGTGCATTGAGTATTTTCGGTGATCATGGGGATGTTATGGCCACTCGTCAAACTGGTTTTTGTATGTTGGCAGAATCAAGTGTCCAAGAAGTAATGGATTTGTCTGCTGTGGCTCATTTAGCAAGTATTGAAGGCAGTCTGCCGTTCGTCAACTTCTTCGATGGCTTTAGAACCAGTCATGAGTTGCAAAAAATCGAAGTTCTGGATTACGATGATCTAAAAGGAATGCTGGATCAAGACGCAGTGGATCGTTTCCGCCGCAGAGGGATGAATCCAAATCATCCAACCGTTTCCGGAACCGCTCAAAATCCGGATATCCATTTCCAACAACGTGAAACTGTTAATGCAAATTATGAAGCAATGCCGGCAATCGTTCAAAAATATATGAAGCAAATCAACGAAATAAGAGGCACTTCTTATGATTTGACAGATTATTATGGTGCAGAAGATGCTACAGAAGTCATTATTTCAATGGGTTCAGCTTCACCAGTGATTGAGCAAACAGTTGATTATTTGAACGAACAAGGCAGAAAAGTCGGTTTTATCAACATTCATTTATACCGCCCATTCCCAACAGAAAACTTATTAGAAAAATTACCGAAGACGGTGCAAAAAGTTGCTGTATTAGATCGAACAAAAGAAGCAGGCGCTGATGGTGAACCTTTACTTTTAGATGTCCAAAGTGCATTATATCAACACGAAAGTCGTCCGATCGTAATCGGCGGACGGTATGGACTAGGTTCGAAAGATGTGACACCAAATCAAATCAAAGCAGTTTATGATCACTTGTTATTGCCATTTGCGGATCTGAAACAGCGTTTTACGATCGGGATCGTCGATGATGTGACGTATCGCTCGTTACCGCAAGGCGAAACGTTAGATTTAACTGCTCCAACAACTTTCCAAGCCAAATTCTGGGGTTTTGGTTCAGATGGAACAGTTGGTGCGAATAAACAAGCAATCAAGATCATTGGTGATAATACTGATTTATACGCACAAGCTTATTTCAGCTATGATTCAAAAAAATCTGGTGGCTTGACTATGTCACATTTGCGTTTTGGTGAGGAACCGATCACGTCAACATATCTAGTAGAACAAGCTGATTTTATTGCCTGTCATAATGCCTCATACATTCATAATTATGATTTGCTTAAAGGGTTAAAAGATGGCGGAACCTTCTTACTCAATACGATTTGGGATAAGGAAAAAGTTTACCGCTTGTTGCCAGCTAAATTGAAAAAATATATTGGAGAACACAATATTCAGTTTTATATCATCAATGCAGTGGAGCTTGCTCGTGAAATTGGTTTAGGACGACGCATCAATACAGTGATGTCTACCGCATTTTTTGAAGTCACCGATTTAATGTCACGGGATGAATACTTGCCATTATTAAAAGCTGAAGTCAAAAAAGCATATGGTAAAAAATCAATGGAAATCGTTGAGAAAAACTATCAGGCCATTGATCGCACCTTTGATTCGCTACAAAAAGTCGAAGTACCAGCAGAATGGGCAAATATTGAAATTGAACCTGAAGAAGTCGATCCGACATTACCGAAATATATCACGAATATTCTACAACCGATCAATCGCCAAGAAGGAAACGATTTGACTGTCGGTGATTTGATCGATAATGGCATGAAAACGGGTGAAATGCCAATGGGAACGGCTGCTTATGAAAAACGCGGCATCGCATTAGAAGTTCCAGAATGGCAAATGGATAAATGTACGATGTGTAATGAATGTGCCTTTGTTTGTCCTCACGCTGCGATTCGTCCATTTTTAGCAGACGAAGCAGAAATGGAAGAAGCACCAGAAGGATTCGTTGCAAGAGAAATGCGCGGCGCAGACGGTTTGATGTATCGTATTCAGGTTTCTTTAGAAGATTGTACGGGTTGTGGTCTTTGTGTCCAAGCTTGTCCAGTCAAAGAAAAAGCCATTTTGATGAAACCATACGAAGAGCAAAAAGAGCAAGCAATCAACTGGGCTTTTGCGATGACGTTACAACAAAAAGAAAATCCAGTCAGAAAATTATCTGTGAAAGGTTCACAGTTCAATCAACCATTGATGGAATTCTCCGGTGCTTGTGAAGGTTGCGGTGAAACACCGTATATCAAGCTATTGACTCAATTGTTTGGTGATCGAATGATGATGGCGAATGCAACAGGCTGTTCTTCTATTTGGGGCGGTTCTTCTCCTGTTACGCCGTATACAACAAATGAATGTGGTCAAGGACCAGCTTGGAGCAACTCTTTATTTGAAGATAATGCAGAATATGGTTATGGCATGTATGTCGCAAATAACACCAAGCGCCAGTATCTAGCCGATCAAATTCAAGAAGCCATCGATAAAAAGTTAGGCTCAGAAGATCTGCAAGCTTTACTTCAAGATTGGCATGAGCATTACCTAGAAGGCGAGGGAACGCAACAGCGGGCAACGAAACTAGCAGCTGTATTAAGTGATGAATATCAATCAGATCCATTATTAGAACAAATCTATAAGCAAAACGATTTATTCGTTAAAACAAGTCAGTGGATCGTCGGTGGAGACGGCTGGGCGTATGATATTGGTTTCAGCGGAATCGATCATGTCTTAGCTAGCGGGGCCGATGTCAATATTTTTGTAATGGATAACGAAGTGTATGCCAATACTGGTGGACAAACATCTAAGGCAACGCCTGCTGCAGCAATTGCGAAGTTCTCTGCTGGAGGGAAACAAACCTCTAAAAAAGATTTAGGTATGATGGCGATGACCTACGGCAATGTCTATGTCGCACAAATCGCACTTGGTGCAAATTCGATGCAGACGATCAAAGCGATCGATGAGGCAGAACGTTATCCGGGTCCATCATTGATCATCGGTTATACGCCTTGTATCAATCATGGCGTTAAAGGTGGAATGATCGAAACCTTATCTTTAGCGAAAGAAGCCGTTGAATCTGGTTATTGGCAATTGTATCGCTATAATCCACAACTGGTCGAAAAAGGCAAAGACCCAATGATCATCGATTACAAAAAAGCTGATTTCACTAAGATGAGAGACTTCCTTGAAAAACAAACTCGTTTCTCTGCACTACACACGATCAAAGACAATCAGGAAGTGGTAGAGCATCTCTTGACGAAAACGAAAGAAGATGCGGAAGATCGTTCAGAAAACTATGTAAAATTAGTGAGTCAGATCAAAAAATAAAAATTGATTCAACTGAAAAGTAAAAAGTCCGAGACAAACTAGCAAATAGGTTGTCTCGGACTTTAATTTCGATTAAATAGTGAGAAAAACGTAGTCACTTCAATAATTTTGAAAAATATGAACGATATGAAAAAGCGCGCTGTTCATTTTTACTCTAATCGTTCGAACCCAAGCAGCTTCCACCACTTTATCATCAAAAATAAAAAATTTATCAGAAACCTGAAAAAAACGTTTCCATTGTGTTATTCTTATACTCGGTATTTAAGTAAAAAATACTAAATTAACTTTATACATAGAAAATAGAGATGTCGATCATTAGGAGGAATAACATGATTCGTTTGAAAAAGCTAACAAAAGAAGGGCTCAAACGTGAAATAGTCGCAGGTACAACGTCATTTTTCGCTATTTCTTATATTATCATGGTGAATACGGTCATTCTATCTGAGGCTGGAATGCCGAAAGAACTGACCATATTTGGAACGATTTTTATTTCGATCATCGGGTCCATTTTGATGGGGCTGATAGCAGATGCACCAATCGTTTTGACGACGGGGATGGGGGTAAATTCATTTTTCACCTATACATTAGTGCTTTCTTTAGGTTTGAGCTGGCAAGAGGCATTAGCCGTTAGTTTTTGTGCAGGTGTCGTTTATCTGATTGTGGCTTTTACCAAATTGAGTAAATTATTTGCAGAAGTCGTTCCAGAAACGTTGAAAGCTGGAATAACCGTTGGGATTGGTTTTTTTCTGGTCTTGATTGGGTTGGAGAAAGGGCATTTGATCCTAAGAGGAGAGCATACGTTTACGCAACTGGCTCCGCTAAATGACAGTTTAACGCTGTTGACTTTATTTTCCCTGATATTGACTATTTTTCTTTTTATCAAAGGAATTCAAGGAAGCTTCTTCATTGGGATCGTCGTGGTGACAGCTGTTGCCAATCTCTTAGGCTTGGTAAATCCAACAGAACATTTTTCTTTAAGTAGTTTAAAAAATGTTTCTCATATTTTTCTACAATTAGATTTCAGTTCAATGCTGTCCAAAAGTTTCTTGCTTGGTGTCTTTGCTTTAGCAATGATCCTGATTTTTGAATCGATGGGCATTCTTAAAGGCTTGATGCCGGAAGCGGATGAAGATATGTATTTGCGTGCCTATCGCGTCACAGGCTTGATCACATTACTTTCTAGTCTGTTTGGTACAAGTCCGACCATCGCAGCAGCCGAAAGCGCGACAGGGATCGAAGAAGGCGGAAAAACAGGCTGGACGGCAATCACGAGCGGTATCTGTTTCCTTTTAGCCTTATTAGCTTTACCGTTGCTTTCTTACATTCCAGATTCTGCTTTAGCACCAGCGATCATCATCACAGGCTTTTTAATGATCCAGCAAGTGAAAACACTGAATTTTAGCGATTTTAGCGATTATTTTCCGGCAATGTTGATGATCGTTTTGATTCCATTTACGATGAATATCTCTGATGGAATGGCTTTTGGCTTTGTCGCTTATCCGTTAACAAAATGGATCGCTGGAAAGAAAAACGAACTCTCTTTGCCGATGTGGCTGATTTCTGGGTTATTTTTAGTGTATTTGATCGTGAATATCTTGATTTAATGAAAAAAGGACTAGGACATAACTCTACGAGTTACGACCTAGTCTTTTTTAAAACGAATAAAAGGTGAAGTAGAGGTAACTCCGTCGGAAAAATGAGTAAAACACAACGAAGGATGAGCTGATGCTTTCTCGTCAAAACTCGTCGCAGATAAATAGTGTTACACAGTACCTGTTTGGTTCTCAGAGCTAGACATTTTTATCTCAACTTCTTTGTTTAACCAATAATAATTTTTTCAGAGGGGTATTCATAGCCAATATCGCGTGTTTCTTTTGGAACGAACAGCATCAAGGTATACAACATACCGATACGCCCAATAAACATCAGCAAGGCGATCATAATTTTTCCGACGGTCGTTAAATCAGAAGTAATGCCTAAAGATAAGCCTGTCGTTCCAAAGGCTGAAGCCACTTCAACAATGATGGCAATCAACGGATGATCTTCTGTCGCAGTCAAAAATAGAACAGCGAAAAAGCACATCGTCAAAGAAAGCATAAAAACAACGATCGATTTTCTTACATCATCTTCGTCGATCCTACGTCCAAACACATTGATTTTATCTTCACTTTTCAAGAAAGAATACAAGTACAAGCCGATGATCGCAACAGTTGTGGTACGGATTCCACCGCCAACGGAGCTAGGACTACAGCCAATAAACATCAACAAAGAAAAAACAATCAGTGTCGTTATCTGAAAATCCCCCAAATCGTTGATCTGTAATCCGGCATTTCTAGTGGTCATAGAATAAAACATCGAGGTGATCCACCGCTGGATTTCCCCCATACCGATAAATAAGTGATCCTTTTCTAACAAATAAATCAGAAGTGTTCCGCCAACAAATAAAATGATAAAGGCTAGTAAAGCGATCTTGCTAAAAAGGGAAAAACGAAAAGGCAGTCCTCGTTTTTTCTTTTTAAAAAACACCCACTCTCGAACCTCCATCAATACAGGAAAACCGATCCCACCGATGAAAATCAAAAACATAATGAGAAGTAAAAACAAATAATCGTTCGCAAACGGAATGATCGAATCGCCTGTCACATCAAACCCTGAGTTTGTCACAGCGGAAATCGATTGATAGAACCCAAAGAAAATCGCTTTCGACCAGGTTTTATAATAGCCGGCATAATAGAAATAAATCGAAAAAAATGTACCAAAAATAATTTGAAACCACAAAATAATCGAAAATGTGATCCGAATCAAACGGACGATCCCGCTCAGTTTTGGCTGATTCATATCAGTCATGATCAGCTGACGCTGTCTTAATGAGATTTTACGCTTCGATAAGATAATGAAAGCTGTCGAGATCATCATGATTCCAAGTCCGCCAATTTGAAACAGGACTTCCAATAAAACCACACCACGGTCATTAAAAACAGAATTGATGTCAAATGTAGACAATCCCGTTACACTAACTGTGCTGATCGCCATAAATAGCATGTCGATGAAATCCACATGTGAACCCTTTTCTCTAAAAAACGGCATAGAAAACAGCACGTATGAGATAATTGTCATGATAATATAATATGAAACAATAATTTGAATAGAAGAAAAATTATTGGAAAAATGCCTTCCCTTTCGCTGTATCAGCCATAAAAAACGGTTTCGATTCATAATGAACCTCCTGAATGTCATTAGAACAAGTATAGCAGAAAAAGAAAGATGGGCAAACAAAGAAAAAACACTTAGAGCAGATAAAAAAATGATTAAAAAGAAAAGGAATGTAAGACAAATGAAACAGAACGTGTTATTTTATGAAAAGACGAAGAAAACATGTTTTATTTGTGAAAAAAAAGTTAAATTCAGTGCTATTTTTCATTTTATAATTAGTGAATATGATTTTATCTGTATTTTTCTTAAATTATTATTGTGACTTATTTCACCTATAAAACGTTTTAGCGTCTAAAATAGATGAGGTGGGGAATACAATGAAAAAAGTCATCATGAGCTTAGTCTCTTTGAGCCTGTTTGCAGGTTCAGCTGTTGGTTGTAGCAGCGATCAGGAAAAAAAGGCAAGCAAAGAATCTAAAGATAGCACAGAAGAAGTGACTTCTGGCGCTTCTGCAAATGGCTATACAGACATCAGCGAACTGAAAGATAGCTATGATATTGTGATCGTTGGTGCAGGTGGTGCTGGAATGACTGCGGCTTTGCAAGCCAAAGAAGCAGGAATGAATCCCGTTATTTTAGAAAAAATGCCTGTTGCTGGCGGAAACACGATCAAATCTTCTTCAGGGATGAACGCATCTGAGACGAAATTTCAAAAAGAAGAAGGCATTACAGACAGTAATGATAAATTTTTTGATGAAACATTGAAAGGCGGAAAAGGAACGAACGACCAAGAGTTACTACGCTTTTTCGTTGATCATTCAGCCGATGCAATTGATTGGTTAGATACAAAAGGGATCGAATTAAGCAACCTGACGATCACAGGTGGAATGAGTGAGAAACGGACACACCGTCCAGCAGATGGCTCAGCGATCGGCGGTTATTTAGTTGACGGACTTGTTCGTAATGTAAAAGAAGAACAAATTCCTTTATTCGTGAATGCTGATGTAACTGAAATAACTGAAAAAGATGATCAGGTCAATGGCGTTAAAGTGAAAGTAGAAGATGGGCAAACAAAAGAAATCAAAGCAGATGCAGTCATCGTAACAACTGGTGGTTTTGGTGCCAATAAAGAAATGTTGGAAGAATACGATCCAAAGCTTAAAGATTATGTAACCACTAACCAAGAAGGAACAACTGGTGACGGAATCAAGATGATCGAAAAACTGGGCGGAGCGACTGTTGATATGAAAGAAATCCAAATTCATCCAACTGTTCACCAAGAAAAATCATTCTTGATCGGGGAAGTTGTTCGCGGCGAGGGCGGTATCTTAGCTTCTCAAGAAGGTACGCGTTTTGTGAATGAAATGGATACACGGGATAAAGTTTCTGCAGCCATCACTGCTTTACCAGAAAAATCAGCCTATTTAGTCTTTGATCAAGGGGTTAGAGATCGTGCGAAAGCAATTGATTTTTATGACGAACAAGGCTTTGTAGTCGAAGGTAAAACAATCGAAGAACTTGCGAAAAAAATTGATATGCCGGAAGCAGCGCTAAAAGAAACGGTAGAACAATGGAACAAAGATGTACAAGCTAAATCTGATGCACAATTTGGCCGGGAAACAGGAATGGATAACGATTTATCTACTGGTCCTTATTATGCAATCAAAATCGCACCAGGAATCCACCACACAATGGGTGGCGTGAAAATCAATACGAAAACAGAAGTACTAAAAGAAGACGGAACAGCAATCAAAGGACTGTATGCTGCAGGTGAAGTAACCGGCGGATTACACGGAGCAAACCGTATCGGTGGGAATGCCGTAGCAGATATCATTATTTTCGGGCGTCAAGCCGGAACAGAAGCAGCAACATTTGCTTCCGAACAAAAATAACTAAAAAGATCTAAAAGGTGAAAAATAGTGAGAAAAAAAATAGCATTACTTGGAACATTTTTATTATGTACGGCCCAGTTAGCACCAATGAGTGTATATTCTGCGGAATTCGATGAATCGAGTCAACTCCCTTCAACATTAGTTAGTGAAAATAGAGAAGCAGAAACTCCAGATACAACGCAAGAGCTATCTGAGCAGATGAATGACGGAACCATTGATCAAGTAAATGAAAAGGAAGAAAGCATAGTAGAATCGAGTGAAAATCTGGCTGACGATAAAAACGAAATAGAAAAAGCTGCTGACCAACAAGATTCAAGCTTGATCCAGCCCTTAGCAGACTCTTTAGGAACATTGGAGCAGTTGATTCCAAACAACCCAGAAGCGGTTGCTGATATTTGTGGAAATTTAGGTATTCTTTCAACAGATGAAGTAACACAAGAGCAATTAGATACAATTACAACATTAAGAGCTGCTGCAAGCGGCTGGGAAGGATTTCAGTATTTGACTAATCTCACTGAACTAGTCATTTTCACTGGAATCGGCCATCCAGAGAAGGATGTTCAGTACCTAATACCTTTGACGCAGCTTGAAACGTTAACTTATGACGGTGCTGGCGGGAATGAGCATCAGCTGATTCCAAATGGAACCTCAAAAAAATCAAGTGTTGATTTGACTCAGTTTAATGAGCTGGTAGATAATGGATTTCCTCAAAACATCAACTTTATGAATTTGGATATTACTGTTTCTACTCCAGCTTATAAATATGCTATTCCAAATCCGTTTATCAATCGAGACGGGTCTGAGAGTCAGGATATGAGTATTGAATCCCCTTCATCAGATATTTCTTTTGATTTTGAAAAAGGAGTATTTTTCACAGAGGCTGATGATGGGACTCTGTCAGTCCCAACTAATAATCTGATCGATGAACTTTATTTTGCAGATATCGAATGGAAAATACAATATTATTTCGAAAAGGTTCGTTTTAACGTGCCGGTTTATGGAGATTTAGTTATTCAAGCAGATCCAGAAATATCATATGACGTTAATACAACTATTTCTGAAGCGGCATTTCTTGCTGATATTCATGCCGAGTATGCAGCGAAAATGCCAGTTGAATCAGACGTAAAACTAACGAGTAATTTTTTAGAAGCAGTTGATTTTAGTCAACCGGGAGACTATAAAGTACAGCTTGATACAGTGTTAGCTCCAACGATCGATCCTGACGCAAAAGCAAAGCTTGTTGAGGTTACGGTAACTATTTTGCCGGAAGTTAGTGGAGATGTCACTGTAAAATATGTTGATACACAAGGCAAGTCAATTTCTGAGGACATCGTCAAGTCTGGTAATATAGGAGAAAACTATACAACAGAGCAACAAGAAATCGCTGGCTATACATTTAAAGAAGTCCAAGGAAATGCGACAGGTAAATTTACGAATCAAGCGCAAACAGTGACTTATATTTATACGAAAAATTCTGAATCTGTTGGAGCAGTGACTGTAAAATATGTTGATGAAGAAAATCAGCCAATTTCCAAAGACATCATAAAAACCGGGAAATTAGGAGAAGATTACACAACAAAACAACAGGAGATCGCTGGTTATACATTTAAGGAAGTCCGAGGAAATGTGACGGGTAAATTTACGAACCAAGCGCAAACAGTCACATACGTCTATACAAAAAATCAAGCGACGGCCGTGAGACCGACTCCTACACCAGAAACGCCTTCTACTAAAGGAAATCAAGAATCTGGCAAGAATATTGGGAATAAATCATCATTACCAGTATTAGGCGAAACTAATCGCTGGATGTTTCCTATTCTCGGTCTGACATGTATCGCATTAACAGGAATTATTTTATTGTTTAGAAAAAGAACGCAGCAATCGTAAAAGAGAGTAAGACAACAAGGAAATTGGTTCTAAATGATCAATTCCTTTGTTGTCTATTTTTATCCAAATTTGCCTGTTAAAGTTCAAATTTTTTATAGGTATAAAAACAAGAATCGAATCTCAAATTTTACAGAAAAATCGATTGTTGTATAGGCATTAAATTTACCACTGTAAAAAACTGCAGTTTTATAGTAAAATACGAGAGGAACAAAACGAAAGGTGACGACGGATAAATGGCACAATTATTTTTTAAATATGGCGCGATGAACAGTGGGAAAACCATTGAAATTTTAAAAGTAGCTCACAATTATGAAGAACAGGACAAACCTGTTGTGATCATGACAAGCGGACTAGACACTAGAGATGGCGTTGGTGTCGTTTCAAGTCGTATCGGCCTTAGAAGAGAAGCAATCCCAATTTTTAAAGAAACCAATGTCTATGAATTGATCCAAAATCTAGAATACAAACCTTATTGTATTTTAGTGGATGAATCTCAATTTTTAGGTAAGCAGCATGTGATCGAATTTGCTCGAGTTGTCGATGAGCTAAATATTCCAGTCATGGCGTTTGGCTTGAAAAATGATTTTCGTAACGAGCTGTTTGAAGGATCTAAATATTTGATGCTTTATGCAGATAAATTAGAAGAGCTAAAAACAATTTGTTGGTTCTGCCATAAGAAAGCGACAATGAACTTGCATTATATCGATGGTAAGCCTGTCTATGAAGGCACACAAGTTCAAATTGGCGGTAATGAAGCCTATTATCCAGTCTGCCGTAATCATTACTTTCACCCGCCGATCGATGGGGAACAAGAAGGAAAGTAAATGATAAATAAATGAATAAAAATGTTATCAAACAAAAAAGGAGCAGTTGACTATGTACGATCAGTTACAATCAATCGAAGATCGCTATGAAGAGCTGGGTGAATTACTAAGTGACCCTGAAGTCATTAGTGATACGAAACGCTTTATGCAGCTATCAAAAGAAGAGGCGAATACTCGTGAAACAGTAGAAGTCTACCGCCGTTATAAACAAGTCATCGAAGGAATCAGTGACACCGAAGAGTTATTAGGTGAAAAAATGGATGCTGAAATGACTGAAATGGCAAAAGAAGAACTTTCAGAACTAAAAAAAGAAAAAGAAGTGCTTGAAGAACGAATCAAGATTTTACTTTTACCAACAGATCCAAATGATGACAAAAATATCATCATGGAAATTCGTGGTGCTGCTGGTGGGGATGAAGCCGCATTATTTGCGGGAGATCTATTTGGCATGTACCAAAAATATGCAGAATCCCAAGGCTGGAAAACAGATGTCATGGAAGCGAGTATTACTGGGATCGGCGGGTATAAAGAAGTCATCATGATGATTTCTGGGGAGAATGTTTTCTCTAAATTAAAGTATGAGAGTGGTGCACATCGTGTACAACGTGTTCCTTCAACGGAATCACAAGGACGAATCCATACCTCTACAGCGACGGTAGTGGTGTTGCCGGAAGCAGAAGAAGTCGAACTTGAGCTGGAAGACAAGGATATTCGTACGGACATTTACCATGCCTCTGGGGCAGGTGGTCAGCACGTCAACAAAACGGCATCTGCTGTTCGTTTGACACATATTCCAACAGGAATTGCTGTAGCGATGCAGGACGAACGTTCTCAAATCAAAAACCGTGAAAAAGCGATGAAAATTTTACGTGCCAGAGTGTACGACCAAATCCAACAAGAAGCACAAAGCGAGTATGATGCAAATCGGAAATCTGCTGTTGGAACGGGAGATCGTTCAGAACGTATTCGTACCTATAATTTCCCGCAAAACCGCGTAACAGATCATCGAATCGGTTTGACAATTCAAAAATTGGACCAGATTTTAGCTGGTAAACTGGATGAAATCGTTGACGCATTAGTCCTATACGATCAAACCTCTAAATTAGAAGAGATGCAAAATGGGTAACCGTTATTTTGAAGTCCTTAAACGGGCTTCTTCTTTTTTAGATGATCAAGGAGTCGAAGGTCAGAGCATTCTTTTTGTTTTTTTAGCACGTAAACAATGGAGTAAAACAGATTGGCTGATCCATTTAAATGACGAAATGACTAAAGTAGAACAACAACAGCTGGATGCAGATCTAGCATTGTTGGCGAAACATTATCCAGCACAATATATCTTAGGTTATGCGGATTTTTATGAGCAGCGTTTTCTTGTGAACGAGCATACGCTGATTCCCAGGCCTGAAACGGAGGAACTGGTTGAGCTTTGTCTAAGTGAAAACAGTGATGAGCCGTTAACTGTTGCGGATATTGGAACAGGAACGGGGGCAATCGCTATTAGTTTAAAGAAGAATCGTCCCAACTGGCACGTTTTAGCCGTTGATATTTCCGCTGAAACGTTAAAGGTTGCCGAAGAAAATGCGGAGCGATTAAATGCCGCTATCGACTTCTACCAAGGTGATCTTTTAGCTCCGTTGAACGAGACCAAGGTTGACCTTTTGATCTCAAATCCGCCTTATATCAGTAATGATGAATGGCAGCTGATGGACGAAAGCGTTCGTACATTTGAACCGAAAGCGGCACTCTTTGCCGAACATGACGGTTTAGCAATCTATCAGCGTTTAGCACAAGAAGCGACACAAGTCTTAGCACCTAAAGGAAAAATTTATTTAGAAATCGGCTTTCAACAAGGCGCAGCAGTAAAAAAGCTATTTCAGCAAGCTTTTCCTAAATATATCGTACGAGTACTCAAAGATCTATCTGGCAATGATAGAATGGTGGCAGTCACACCTAATGAAAAGATGGGGTGAAAACGTGGAAACAAAAATATTTACAACTAAAGAAATAGATCAAGCAGCAGTTTTACTTCATCAAGGTGAGCTGATTGCGTTCCCGACTGAAACCGTTTATGGTCTTGGTGCTAATGCATTGAACGAATCAGCGGTCAAACAAGTCTACGCCGTCAAAGGTCGTCCTAGTGATAATCCATTGATTGTACATGTCAGTGATTTTGAGATGGTCAAAGACTATGTCACTGATTTTCCAGAGCAAACAGCAACATTGGTAAACGCTTTTTGGCCGGGACCGTTGACAATGATCTTTAACGTAAAGCCTGATGCTTTTTCAAAATCGGTGACAGGGGGATTAAAAACAGTTGCCTTTCGTATGCCGAAAAATCAACAAACCATAGACTTGATCCAAAGAGCAGATGTACCTATAGTCGGTCCAAGTGCGAATACCTCCGGCAAACCTAGTCCAACAACAGCACAGCATGTGTATCACGATCTACAAGGGAAAATCGCTGGTATTTTAGATGATGGGGCAACTCAAATTGGTGTAGAGTCGACAGTTTTAGATTTGACCGCTACTGATGGCGTTCCAGTTATATTAAGACCTGGTGCAGTTACAAAGGAACAGCTAGAACAATTAATCGGACAAGTGAGAATCGACCAGCATCTAATCAGCGACAAAGAAGCTCCTAAAGCTCCTGGAATGAAGTACAAACATTATTCACCAGATGTTCCTGTTTGGATCGTAGATGGTGGATTAGATGTTTTTGATAAGGCAATCAGTTGGGCTCAGCAAAATAATCGCAGAGTTGGTCTTTTTGCCGATGAACAGATTGTTGCTGAGACGAAGGAACGAGTCAGTGAGACATTTTCATTTGGTCAGAATTCTGTAGAATCAGCCACTAAGCTATTATTCGCTGGTCTGAGAACTCTGGATGAAAAGCAAATCGATGTTATTTTAGCTCAAGCCTTTCCAGAGACTGAGTTAGGGATCGCTTACATGAATCGGTTGAAAAAAGCGGCGAATCAAAAAATTATAAAAAAAGATTCTATTTTTGAGTAGAGAGCATTTAAGTATGATACAATCGAGATATCTGAATGAAATGGAGGCTTGTTTAATGGATTATAAAACATTTGATCCCGATTTATGGGAGGCAATTGCTAAAGAAAATGACCGTCAAGAAAACAACTTGGAGCTGATTGCATCAGAGAATGTTGTGTCAAAAGGGGTAATGGCAGCACAAGGTAGTATTTTAACAAATAAATATGCTGAAGGTTATCCTGGCAAACGCTATTATGGCGGTTGTGAGTTCATCGATATCGTTGAAGACCTAGCGATCGATCGTGCAAAAGAATTATTTGGTGCTAAATTTGCGAATGTACAGCCACATTCAGGCTCACAAGCGAATACAGCAGCTTATCTTTCATTGATCGAGCCAGGGGACACTGTGTTGGGCATGGATTTGTCTGCGGGAGGACATTTAACACATGGGTCACCAGTGAATTTCAGTGGGAAAACCTATAATTTTGTTAGCTATGGAGTGGATCCGACAACAGAAGTGATCGACTATAATGTTGTTCGTATTCTAGCGCGCGAACATCAACCAAAATTGATCGTAGCGGGTGCAAGTGCCTATTCTAGAATCATCGATTTTGCTAAATTCCGTGAAATCGCAGATGAAGTTGGAGCAAAATTAATGGTGGATATGGCGCATATTGCCGGTTTAGTTGCAGCAGGTTTGCATCCTAACCCAGTCCCTTATGCAGATATCACGACTTCAACAACGCATAAAACATTACGCGGTCCTCGCGGCGGGTTGATTTTGACCAACGATGAAGAGTTAGCGAAAAAAATCAATAGCAATATATTCCCTGGAATTCAGGGCGGACCATTAGAACATGTGATTGCCGGTAAGGCAGTTGCCTTTAAAGAAGCACTGGATATCAGTTTTAAAGAATACAGTGAACAAGTGATCGAGAATGCCAAAGCGATGACTAAAGTCTTTAATCAAGCACCAGAAGCTCGTTTAGTGAGCGGATCAACAGATAACCATTTATTATTGATCGATGTTTCTGGTTTTGGCTTAAACGGAAAAGAAGCGGAAGCGATTTTGGATAGTGTGAATATCACTGCCAATAAAAATTCGATTCCTTTTGAACAGCTTAGCCCATTTAAAACAAGCGGTATCCGAATTGGAACGCCAGCAATCACAACGCGCGGCTTCAAAGAAGATGATTGTGTAGAAGTGGCCAAATTGATCATAAAAGTCTTAAAAGATCATGAGAATGAAGTGACACTTTCAGAAGTTCGTGCATCTGTGAGTGAGCTGACAAAAAAATATCCACTTTATAAGTAAAAGATTCGAGTGATTGACTAGTCAATCGCTCGATTTTGTTTTACAATAGGAAGGAATAAATTATTGAAGGAGAATGAACATGGGAAAATTCCAAGTAATCGATCATCCGCTGATCCAACACAAATTAACAATCATTAGAGATAAGGATTGTGGAACAAAGGTTTTTCGTGAAGTCGTGAATGAGATTGCGATGTTGATGGCTTATGAAGTATCAAGAGATATGCCGTTAGAAGATGTTGTTATTGAGACACCTATCTGTAAATCAACACAAAAAACATTATCTGGTAAAAAGGTAGCGATCGTACCGATTTTACGTGCAGGTATTGGAATGGTAGATGGTATTTTGGAATTGATTCCAGCAGCTAAAGTTGGACATATCGGTTTATACCGTGACCACGATACATTAGAGCCTGTTGAGTATTTCGTAAAAATGCCGGAAGATATTGATGTTCGTCAATTATTCGTAGTTGACCCGATGTTAGCAACAGGTGGTTCAGCGATCATGGCGATCGATGCACTGAAAAAACGCGGCGGCAGCAACATCAAATTCGTCTGCTTAGTCGCAGCTCCAGAAGGCGTTAAAGCGTTACAAGAAGCACATCCTGATATAGATATCTATACAGCAGCGTTAGATGAAAAATTAGATGAAAATGGCTACATCGTTCCAGGCTTGGGCGATGCTGGTGACCGTTTATTCGGTACGAAATAATAAAAAAAACGATAGTAGACTTGGTTTTCCCAAAATCTGCTATCGTTTTTTTATGAAAAAATCCATCCAAGATTGTTTGGATGGAAGGAGTTAGACTTTTTGTAATTTTTTGTAATTGATGACGATGACTCCGTTGCTTTTGACCATCAAGTCAGTGTTATCAGAGTTTTCATCAATTTCTACAACAGCGGAATTGCTAAGTTGCTTGGTGATGATTCCGGTTTGTTGCTGACCATGCATCAAGAAAGTGACCTGAGTATCAACAGTGAATAATTCCCCTTCAGAAGAAGGCACGACAGGGCGATTAAAGTTACCGAAATTAGACATTTATAAAAAACTTCCTTTCTTAACTACCTCTATTATACCACATTCAAAGCAAAAATTCACAAACCTGATTTTTTTTCGAAAAAACCTTTCCTAAGGCTTTACAAAAAATTGGATTAGTTCTATAATTTTACTTGTGTCGCCAGCTTAGCTCAGTTGGTAGAGCAATGCACTCGTAACGCATAGGTCACAGGTTCGATCCCTGCAGCTGGCATTAATTAAAAGATAGATAGCTCAGTGCTTTAAAGCACTGAGCTATCTGTCTTTTTTATTCTGTTCTTCACTTACGTTCAATAATTATTTCCCTTTTTCGAGGAATTAACTTTGTATCTTGATACTACTGATTTACTCTCATCGTTTTTATGTGTACTGAAATCATTGATTCATTTGATTTTTAATTTACTGAAGACTTAGTGAGTGAACGTGTAAAGTGAAGGCGCTATAAGCACCCAATAAAAGTATGCGTTTGGATAATAACTGTTGTATATATCCAACCATTTTCATCATTGTTCTCAGACAATCCCAATAGAAATTTTCTTCTAGATTTAGAGATAGTTAAGAATCTTAAAGTATGAATTCTAAACCGATTTTCTCTTTGGAATAGCTTTTTTTAATTTTGTAGTTAAAATGAAGGCTATTGCTTATTCGCCGAACAATTAGGACATTTGTAAATGTCTGGAGGATTTATAGATAAGCAATAGGAACATTTCCATTCTGAAACCACCAACTTAGTTTTTTTGCTGTTTAATGTATTTTCTTTAAAATCAGCCATTTTCTTTTTTTGCGCTATATTTTGATTCCTGATTTTCGTAGAGCGTTGAGTTCTACTGTTTTGTATGGCTTGATCTTCTTTTTTCTTTAGCTTTCTTGCCTTTTGTTCTGGATAAAATATAAAATACCAAATGATAAGGAGAATAATAGCAGCAAGTAATAAGATTCGCCAATAGTTGATAATAATACCTATTATAAATGCCCAAATGATAAAAGTCACCATACCGGATTTGTCTTTGTGCATGTATTTCTTTCCCAATTCACTTAACTCCTTTTACGACTATTATTTTACTATATGATACGATAGTAACATCAATGGTGCTAGCTGTCATTGTTCTTTTGGTTAATCAAGTTAGATAAAAAGAAGTAGTATATTGAAATGAGTAAGAATTTGAAAAAGCTGTAAGAGTATTATCATTTATTAATAATTTAAGAGAGATAGGTCAAACTGCTTGGAGCTTTTCCTCATCTCTCTTATTTTAAATTTTTATTCTCCAACCCCACCTATAAACACAAAGTACATCGAATGAGCTCCTAAATCATTTGTAGGTAAAAGGTAGACACCCACCGAAAATTCATTAAGCTCCTCTGCAAGAAGGGCAGCATTATTTGTTGGATCATTCTTCCAAAAATCAAGGATCTCTTTCGCCATATCTTCGGCATGTCCTGAGGCTACAGGTTTACCTACATCAGTCATATTTCCAATAGCTTGGACTGTTGGGTTATGATTCGCCATGTCGATCCCGGTTTCCTGAATCACAGTCTTAAACGATCTGCCATCCGGACGAAGGGGAGTGAACGATGTTGATAATTCTCTTGCTCGAGCTCGATTGCCTAATTGATAAAGTGCATCATGAGCCATTTCAGCTTTTCCGTTCTCTAATCGATACTGATTGATCAGAGAAGCGAGAACCACTTCGATATTTTGTTCACCAGCAGTTTTTAAAGTCATTTGATAGGTGAAAGTGATGCTTTGGTCGGCATCCATATTCGCAATTGTTTGACTCGTATCTCCTTTGAGTGTGCATTCATCAAATTCAGGCGCGATAGCCGTATAGGTTTCGCCTTCAGGGATTTCAATGATCTCAGGTAAACGAATCATGGTATTGTTATTGTAAACATAATTGATTGTAAGAGTATGCATAACTACTTCATTTTTCTTATAGATAAAGGTCACTTGCTGATCATTGTCTGTAAAAATTATGGTTTGGGAAACGGGTTCTTGAGCCGTATAACCTTTGATCGATGGTGCATTATAAGTTTTAGTTGTGCCGACTGCTTGCGTGTCACTTGTCATTGTCTGAAGAACGTTGTTATCTGTATCTTTATAATGAAATGTGACTGTTGATTTTGCGCTCACCGTGACAGTTTCACTTTTCTTGATTCCGTTGTGAGATGTTGCTGTGATCTTTGTAGAACCTACCCCAACAGCTATGATGTTGCCTAGCTGATCGATCGTTGCGATAGCAGGATTGCTGCTGCTGTATGTGATTGATTTGTCCGTTGCATTTCGAGGATAGACAAAAGCAGGAGCTGTTGTTTTTTCACCAACGAACAAGTTTGCTTTAGTGACGCTCATGTCGATTTCAGTAACGGGAATCGTTTCTTTTTTAACAAGCTTGATTTCAATTGCTTCAAGCTTTTTCTTTTGTCCTGATGTTCCAGCTAACTCAGCATTTTTCTTCCAGCCTTGCCAGCCATAGTCTTGACCATGTACGCGATAGTAAATGTCATGGGTTTGTTTTAAGTTTCCAGTCAAATCAATTTTGATCGCCTCTATGCGTTTCTTTTGTCCAGAAGTCCCGGCAAGTGCGCCGTCACTTTTCCAAGCTTGCCAGCCGTAATCTTGTCCATGAACTTGATAGGTAATACCGCCATCCCCGACCACATTGATTTTTAAGGATTCCACGCGTTTGTTTTTTCCTGTTGTTCCAGCGGTGATACTGTCAGCAACTTGACTTTGCCACCCATAATCTTGTCCATGAGCGGAATAGTAAACTTGTGGAGATTTAGCGACTAAACGAACTTCGATTGCCTCTATTTTTTTCTTTTGTCCAGTCGTACCAGCGAGTTCGCCATTTCGTTTCCAATTTTGCCAACCGTAATCCTGACCGTGTACGCGATAATAAACATCGTATTGGTTTTTAAGATTTCCAGTTAATTGAATTTTAAGTGCTTCAACTCTTTTTCCACTACCTACACTTCCACCAAGTTCACCATCTTTTTTCCAACTTTGCCAGCCATAATCCTGTCCATGTAATTGGTAGGTAATGCCCCCATCGCCAGTGACGTTAAGTTTCATTGCTTCCAAACGTTTATTTTTTCCAGTAAATCCAGCCAATGTACCGTTAGTTACTTGCTTTTGCCAGCCATAGTCTTGTCCATGAACGGTGTAGGCGACACTGTCTGCTGTAGCAGCATTCGCAGTATTAAATGAGCAGATGGCAGTAAATAGTAGCATGAATCCAAAGAAAACCCCTAACATTCTTTTTTTCATAATTTCCTCCTTTTTTATACTAAGCGACAAAACAATAAATATAATATTAATATATCATGAGAAAAATCGTAGGAAAAGTCATTTTTAATAAAAAAAAACTTATTTTTTGATTATTTAACTTATTTTTTTCTGATTTTTGTTTGACGAACGATATTTTCAGTTTCTATTTTTTATGAAATAAATATGCAAAAGTATTTATTGCTCTACTTTTATGGAAAGAGTATACTTTTACTAATCGAAGCAATGAAGGTCTCTTTCACTCTTTTGTTTGTGTGATGAGTTGATCGTAGGAAGAGGTTGATTAGGTGAACGAAGAAAAATGCACGATCCATTTGATGGGAACTGTGATTCAACTATGGATCCAGCACGAGAAGCCTAGGGAAATATTGAATGAAGCACAAAAGAAGCTGATTGATTATGAAAAACGGTTTAGCGCCAATGACCCGAATTCTGATTTGATGAAAATCAATCGTCAGGCCGGGATCGCTCCGGTAAAAACAGACTTTGATCTATTTGAGCTGATAAAAATTGGAAAACAACAAAGCTTAGCTGAAAATAGCTTTTTGAACATAGCGATCGGTCCATTGATCCAGGAATGGCGGATCGGTTTTTCTGATGCTGCTCATCCATCAGATGAAAAAATCAATGAATTATTATCTTTGATCGATCCAAAAAATATTGAACTGAATGAAGAGAAAACCACTGTCTTTCTGAAATATCCAGAGATGGCTATTGATCTTGGTGCGTTAGCTAAAGGCTATTTTGCCGACCAAATCATCCGTTATTTTAAAAAGGAAGGGGCGAAAGCCGCTTTTATTGATCTCGGTGGAAATGTTTTGACCTTTGGAGAATCACCTCATCTTGAGGATGGATTTTGGCGAGTGGGTATTCAAAATCCATTTTTACCGCGAGGAAATCATGCAGCAGTACTAAAAATCAAAAACCAGTCTGTCGTGACTTCAGGAATTTATGAACGAAACTTTGAATGGCAAGGGAAAAGCTATCATCACATTTTTAGCAGTGAAACGGGGTACCCAATCGAAACAGATCTTGCTAGTTTAACGATTGTTTCAAAGCTGTCATTGGATGGAGAGATTTGGACGACGCGTTTGTATGGAAAAAAAGCGGTGGATGTTATTGCTTTTCTTTCGCAAGAGAAAGAAATTGAAGGCTTAGTGATTACGACAGATGGCCGCATGGCATATACACAAGGATTAGCTGAAACAATTGAAAACGCAGCACCTTAAATGGGTACCATTTATCCGGTGTTCAAAAGACTAGACTATCACTCTTACAGCATAGTAATAAGGACTAGGATATAACTCTAGAAGTTATGTCCTAGTCCTTATTTTACGAATAAAAGGTGGAAGCAGAAGGAATTCCTTCTGTCCCATCCTCTGTGGTACCTAGTTAGGTTCTGGTCTGTTTATTTTTTCCTTAGATCGATCTCTAACTGATGCAAAAAGCAATCAACTAGTTCTTTTTCGATTGGACGCATCGTTTTATCCGCAGAATGGGCGATAAAATAATCAAGTGACAAGAGTTCTAACGGCATAGGATAAATGTTATAGGGACCATCTAATTTAGACACCCGAACACTTTCAGGAATAAAAGTTAAACCCACACTTTGTTTAGCGAGTTCTAAAATGGTAAATATATTATTGCTTTCCAAAAGAATTGTTGGTTTGATTTTGAATTTTTGCAGCAAATAATCGATTTGACGCCTAATAGCTGAACCACGTGTCGTCAGAATCAGTGGTTCTTGGAGTAATTGCTTGATTGAAAGTGTATTTGGCTTAAGCGATATCTGATTTTTTTGATACAACTTAGATGTTTTAGGAATGACGGCATAATACCCATGTGGCCCTCTGCTGTAAACAGTAAGCTTTGGAGAAATCGACTCTGGATTTTGTCCGATAAAAAAATCAAGCTCCTTAGCAATTATTTTCTCTTCAGTCTGTTCTGGTACGGACTCTATAATCTGGAGGCTGACATCAGGGTGTTTTTTCAAGAAAGCAGGGAGAAATAAAGGCAGCACATACGTTCCTAAGCTGGATAAAACGCCGATACGGATAACCGTCTGTTCTTGGGGTGCATAGGTCGAGATTTTTTTTCGAAACTGATCCTGCTCTGTTTCTAGAGACTGCAAATAGTGATAGTAAACTTTTCCTGCTTCCGTCAACTGTAACGGTGAAGCTTGTCGATTAATGATATCGATCCCTAATTCTAGTTCGACCTTTTTGATCGTTTGCGTAAGATAAGGCTGAGAAATATACAGATCTTTAGCTGCTTTTGTATAGTTTCCATGCTTCAAGAGCATATCGAGATATTGCAGCATATTTGATGAATAAATTGAGGTCATTTTTTACTCCTAGATCGTTTTCTTTTTATTATAACAAAATACTTATAGTTTGATAATTAAATAAATATTTCACAAATGAATTTTTCTGATTTACACTACCTATAGAAACGAAAACATACATAAAAAACATTTTACGTACGGAATAATCTCAGTTTTATCCCGTTTTTTGTTTCATTTTGATTTGAACAGAATTTGCCAACTATTTTTTTAAGTTTGCATGTGTATGATTTCACAATTAGAAAGAAGGTATATTATGAAATTTATTGGGATCGTAGGAACAAATTCAGCGCATTCGACAAACCGTAAGTTACTACAATTTATGCGTGATCATTTTTCAGAAACTGCAGAGATCGAAGTTTGTGAGATCGGTGATTTTCCAGCGTTTAATGAGCCAAAAAATAAGGTTGCACCAGAAGGAATTAGTGTATTATCAGAAAAAATCAACGAGGCAGATGGGGTGATCATTAGTACACCAGAATATGATCATTCGATTCCTGCTGTATTAAAAAGTTTGATCGAATGGCTTTCGTATACAACAAGACCTTTGATCGATAAACCTGTGATGGTCGTCGGTGCCTCACATGGGTCACTTGGCTCTTCAAGAGCACAAGCACATTTACGTCAGATTTTAGATGCACCAGAGCTGAAAGCTAGAATCATGCCTGGTTCAGAGTTCTTACTAGGACATTCTCTACAAGCGTTTGATGAAAATGGAGAGTTGCTTTATTCAGAAAAAGTAGCAGAATTGGATGAATGCTTTGAAGAGTTTTGCTTATTCGTCTCAATTACCAATCAACTAGTTAAAGATCATCGTTTTAAAATGGAACAAAATAGAAAATTTACATGGGAGCAACTTGCTGAAGGGGGAGAAAGAGCATGAAATTTATCGGAATCGTAGGGACAAATGCCCAAGAATCGTATAACCGTCTGCTTTTACGGTTTATGCAGAAGCATTTCAGTAATAAAGCAGAGATTGAAATTTTAGAATTAACAAATGTGCCAATGTTTAACGAAACAAATGACCAATCAGACAGTGAGATCATTCAGGAATTCAACCGTAAAATTACGGAAGCAGACGGCGTCATCATTGCGACTCCAGAACATAACCATTCTATCCCTTCAGCCCTTAAAAGCATTCTTGAGTGGCTATCTTTTAATCTTCATCCATTTGATGGAAAGCCAGTGATGATCGTTGGAGCATCATATGACGTGCAGGGTTCTTCTCGTGCGCAGCTTCATTTGCGTCAAATTTTAGATGCTCCAGGAGTCAATGCAACTGTCATGCCTGGTTATGAATTCTTGTTGGGTCGTGCGCATCAAGCGTTTGATGAGGAAGGCAATATCAAAGAAGAGCGTACGATCGACTTCTTGGAAAGCTGTTTCTGGCGTTTTATGCGCTTTACAGAAATTGCTAACTTATTGAACGTTCCAGAAGATGTGACTTTTGAACCAGGAGACTACACGGTTACTGCACCAGGACATAACGGTGATCTGCCGATGGTCGTTACGTTGACGACAGATCGAATCGAGTCGATCGATATTGATACGAGTGGAGAATCAGAAGGAATTGCAGACGTTGTATTTACAAGAATCCCGACACAAATTTTGGAAGGACAGACATTGAATGTTGATGTGCTTTCCGGGGCTTCTGTAACGAGTAACGGTGTGATCGATGGTGTAGCAAAAGCGGTGAAAATGGCTGGAGCAAACCCAGATGTTCTTAGAAAACGTCCGAAAGCACCAAGCACGGTAGCAGAAGATGCTGAATACACAACAGACGTAGTAGTTGTGGGTGCTGGTGGAGCTGGATTAGCTGCTGCAGCAAGTGTCCTACAGGAAGGCAAAAAAGTCATTGTTGTCGAAAAATTCCCAGCTGTTGGTGGAAATACCGTTCGTACAGGAGGTCCGATGAACGCAGCGGATCCAGAATGGCAAAACACCTTTGAGGCGATTTCAGGAGAAAGTCATACGTTGAAAGAAATGATTGAGATCGATGAAGAGTCGATCGATCCAGAATATATAGAAGATTTCCGATTACTAAAACAACAAATCGAAAACTATTTGAATGAAAATGAAGGGAAAACAGGTTATCTATTCGATTCTGCAATTTTCCATCGGATGCAGACTTACCTTGGAGGAAAACGGACAGACCAAGAAGGAAATGTCATCTATGGCCAGTATGATTTAGTGAAAATTCTAACAGATCAAGCACTTGATTCGGTTAAATGGTTAGAAGAAATCGGTGTTGAATTTGACTCAGAAGATGTGACTATGCCTGTTGGTGCTTTGTGGCGTCGTGGACACAAGCCATTGAAAAACGAAGGCTATGCATTTGTTTCAGCCCTTCAATCGTTTGTTGAAACGAATGGTGGAACGATCATTACAGATACAGCTGTAGATGAATTGATTATTGAGAATGGTAAGATTACTGGAATCATTGGTTCAGGAGCTGGTGGTCAAAGTGTAACAGTTCATGCCAATGCTGTTGTGCTAGCTTCTGGAGGATTTGGCGCAAACACGAAAATGCTGAAAGAGTACAACACTTATTGGACTGAAATCGATGATGATATCAAAACATCGAATTCCCCTGCTATTACAGGAGATGGTATTCTCTTAGGACAAAGCGTTGGCGCAGATCTAGTTGGAATGGGCTTTTCTCAAATGATGCCAGTTTCAGATCCGGAAACAGGTGCTCTGTTTAGTGGATTACAAGTACCACCACAAAACTTTGTAATGGTCAATCAAGAAGGAAAACGTTTTGTTAACGAATATGGCAGTCGAGATGCCTTGACTCAAGCAGCGATCGATAATGGCGGACTGTTCTATTTGATTGCGGATGATGAAATCAAAAAGACTGCATATAATACGACTCAAGAAAAAATCGATCGTCAGGTGGCTGCTGGAACCTTGTTCCGTTCTGACACATTAGAAGGATTAGCTGAACAACTTGGAATGGACCCTGTTGTATTTGTAGAAACTATTGATAACTATAATCGTTATGTCGATCAAGGAAACGATCCGGAATTTGGCAAAGATGTATTTGATCTAAAAGTATCTGTTGCACCATTTTATGCCACACCAAGAAAACCAGCAGTGCACCATACGATGGGTGGACTAAAAATCGACACTGAAACGCATGTTTTAGATAAATCAGGAAAGATCATTCCAGGACTTTATGCTGCTGGAGAAGTAGCAGGAGGAATTCACGCGGGCAATCGCTTAGGCGGAAATTCATTGACAGATATCTTTACATTTGGCCGAATTGCAGGAAAAACAGCATTGAACGATACACATACAGACTAACCTAACGAGAGATATGGAGGAGTAAAAATGAATGCTAAAGTAAATCGATGGCAAGTGCTGATTGCTTCCACAGCTGTATTATTATGTACAGGTGCAGTCTATGCATTTAGTGTTTTTGCAGGTCCGTTAAGCGTTGAAAAAGGCTGGACGATGACGGAGATCATGCTCGCTTTCACGATAAATGCAGCGATAGGTCCAATTCCCATGATTTTTGGCGGATTTCTTACAGATAAAGGATTAGCTAAGTGGGCGATCATTATTGGTGGTTTATTATTTGGTCTAGGATTTTTATTGACTGGTTTTGTGACAAGTCCAGGAATGCTGTATTTGACTTATGGGCTCATTGGCGGCTTTGGACAAGGATTAGCTTATTCTGGTTGTCTTAGTAATACAATCAAGTTGTTTCCAGATAAAAAAGGATTAGCTTCTGGCATTATTACGGCAGGAATGGGTGGAGCTGCGATCATAGCGGCTCCGATAGGTAACTATTTTATCCAAAATAACGATGTGTTTTACGCGTTTCGATTCTTGGGAATTGCGTATATCATAGTGATCGTTATTGCCAGTTTTTTCATTAAAACAGCTCCAGCAGATTATCTACCAGAGGGCTTTACACCGCCTGAAATGATGCGTGGAGGAAAACTGATCAACAAAAATTGGAAACAAATGCTACGCTCTCCTTATTTTTATCTAATTTTCTTTATGTTATGTACGGGGGCATTTTCTGGTTTAATGATCGCTTCAAATGCTTCTGTGATCGGGCAGCAAATGTTTGGCTTAAGTGCAGGAACCGCCGCTTTTTATGTAAGCTTATATTCTTTGAGCAATTGTGCTGGCCGAGTTTTGTGGGGATCTGTCTCTGATAAGCTAGGTCGAAATAAGACATTGAATATTATTTTGAGTGTGATCATTTCGGCGCTGATCGTATTGACTGTCTTATCGAGTCAGCTTGGATTTGCTATTGGAATCATTGCACTAGGATTGTGTTTTGGCGGCGTGATGGGTGTTTTTCCACCGATTGTTATGGAAAATTATGGTCCTGTCAATCAAGGGGTCAATTACGGCATAGTATTTATTGGTTACTCAACGGCTGCTTTTTTTGCACCTAGAGTAGCAGTGAGTATGGCTTCAGCTAGCGGTGGTAGTTTTACTAAAGCATTTTATGTTGCAATTGTTGTGGCTTGTATTGGATTGATTTTGAACATTAGCTATAGTCAAATGAAAAAAACTAAAGCAAATGACATAGTAGAAGCATAAATAAATGATTTACCATAGATAAAAGCAGACAGGTTTCTTGATCGAAAGAAGCTTGCCTGCTTTTTTTTGATAGTTAATCGAGTAGTAAATGATAATAAGTATCACTGATGTTTATTATCAAAAACATTGATTGTACTTCGGTTTCTATCAAACATATAATGATGTCAGATAGGAGTGATAGCATTGAAAAAAATCGATTGTAGTATTTATAGAGGAGGGACAAGTAAAGGCGTTTTTCTATTAAAAAAAGACTTAGCTGAGTTTGGTGAAAATTATGATGAGGTGCTGCTTAAGATAATGGGCAGTCCAGATGTACGACAAATCGATGGCTTAGGCGGAGCTGTCTCTACTACAAGTAAGGTTGCCATCATTTCACCTGAAGAAAAAGAAGCGTGGGATGTAAATTATACGTTTGCTCAAGTAGCGATCGATAAACCAATCGTTTCATATGCTGGGAATTGTGGAAATATTTCTTCAGCTGTTGGTGTATTCGCAATTGAAAGCGGTTTAGTAAAAGCGACTGATCCGATAACGACCGTTAAAGTATATAACACGAATACAAAGAAAGTGATCTATGAGCATATTCCTACGCCTGACGGAAAATTAAGTTATGAAGGCGACTTCAAAATATCTGGAGTACCTGGGAGCGGATTAAAAATCGAGTTGGAATTTATTGATCCTGCTGGTTCAATGACTGGAAAACTATTACCAACGGGCAATGTAGTAGATACATTAACGATCGAAGGATTAGGTGAAATAGAGGTATCGATCGTTGATGCAGCAAATCCTCTCGTTTTTGTAGAAGCAGATCGGGTTGGTTTGACCGGAAAAGAAAGCGCTTCGGAAATAGATAATAGTGACGACCGATTAGCTTTGCTGGAAAAAATCAGAGGAGCAGCGGCAGAAAAATTAGGGTTCGTCAAAGCGGCAGATCAAAGCGCAAAAGAATCACCGGGAGTGCCTAAACTAACTTTAGTGAGTAAAGCTGAAACTTACACAACTGTCAGTGGCGAAACGATTTCATCAGATAGCTATGACTTAGCTGTTCGGATGATGAGTATGCAAAGAGCGCACAAAACGATTGCTTTAACAGGTGCACTTTGTACTGCAGCAGCTTGTGTGATACCTGGTACGATTCCAAATCAGCTTCTTAAGAAAAAGAATCAGTTGAACCATCAAACAAAATTGTGCTTTGGTCATGGCGATGGCTTGATCGAAACGACTATCGATTATGAAAAATCAAAAGAAGGTGACGCAATCATTCGTTCTATTTCATCCTATAGAACAGCAAGAAAGATTTTAACGGGTACGGTATTTTTTTAGATTAAAAAGGAGATGAAAAGAGTATGTTGGCTTTATTGGGATATTTGATGATCATTGTATTCATGGCACTATTACTTTCAAAAAAAATCTCCCCTTTTGCAGGGTTGATTCTTGTGCCATTGGCATTTGGGTTTATTGCAGCGGGATATACAGGGCAATCATTCTTAAATGTATTTGAGTGGATCTATGAAGGGTTATATTATCAAGTCGCCGGTGGCAAAGTGAAATCAGGTGTTGCACCGACGATCACTTTATTGTTATTTGCTATTTTATATTTCTCGATCATGTTAGATGTTGGTCTTTTTGATCCGTTAAGTAAGGTCTTGATCAAGTGGGCAAAAGGAGATCCACTTCGACTTTGTGTGGCTACAGCAGTTATTTCGATGATCGTTTCTTTAGACGGTGACGGAACAACAACTGTATTGATCGTAACTGCAGCGGTTTTATCTCTATTTAAAAAAATGAAGATGCGGCAGCTCTATCTAGCAGTATTGATTGCCATACCTAATTCGATCATGAATTTAGTGCCGTGGAGTGGACCAATGGCTAGGGCCATGCCGGTGCTGAATATTGGCCCCAAAGAATTTTTCTTACCCTTGATTCCGGGAATGATCGGAGCAATGCTCCTCACAGCGTATATGGCGTATAGTTACGGAAAAAAAGAGCGTGTAAGATTAGGCTATACAGCAGAGAAAAGTATTGTCACAGATGAAGATTTAACGGCGATCATGTCTTCTCTAGATGAAGATCCAGAGAGCTTGAAACGTCCCAAACTATTACTGTTCAACTTTATTTTGACGATTTTCATCATGGCGTTACTGATATTGGATACTGTCAATGGTGGAATACTATTCTTAGTTGGAACGAGTATCGCACTGATCGTTAACTACAAAAATCCTGTGCTTCAAGCGCAACGATTGACTGCAAATGGTTCAGAAGCGCTAGGACCTGTGAGTTTAGTTTTTGGTGCAGGTGTTATTATGGGTGTGCTGAATGGTAGTGGAATGAGTGAAGGAATTGCGCAGCATATTGTTTCCTTACTGCCTGAAAGTATGGGCGGCTATATTCCTCTTTTACTGGCATTGATTTCTTTACCAGGGCTGTTTTTCTTACCGAATGATGCGTTTTACTTTGGTATTTTGCCTGTGATCGCACCGATTGCGTATACATTTGGCGCGACTCCAGTAAATATTGGGGTAGCTTCGTTGATCGGGCAAGCTGTGCGTTTTGCCAGTCCTTTGGTGGCGTTCCTTTACGTGTTAGTTGATCGTACAGAAGTCAGCTTTGGAGATTATCAAAAAGAATACTTAAAATGGGGAATCCCCAGCTACTTCATTCAATTAGCGATCGCGATCTTGATCGGGGCTATTCCTTTGCCATTTTTAAATTAATGTTTTACAAAGGTCAATAAATTCACGTGTATAGGGTGGAAGTATCCGATTTTTACGATAACCGATCAGCACTTCTGTAGAAAATAAATGTTCATCAGGCTGACTGATCGAAAAGAAATAGGGGCGTTCTTTTAGATTCAGATGTTCTACATGGTTTTCGTAAACGAAGGATACTCCATATCCAGCAACTGTTAGATTGAGAGCTGTTTCGATATTTTTTGTGTAAAATAAATTCTTTGGTTTAATTTGATAATAGCGGAAAATTTTTTCGGCCATTTGACCTGTCCTTTGGTTGGGAAAGTGTAAAATAAACCGCTCATCTTTAAGCTGTCGTAAATCAAAATAGGGATATTTGGGTTGAGATGTTTCTGGAAGCAGATCAGCTGTAAGAAATGATCTTGGAACAGCTAGTAATATTTTTTCTCTACGGACGATTTCGTAATCCATATTTAAGAAACGGTCAGGTTTATTCATGATAATAATATCTGCACGCCCATCTTGTATTTTCTTCTCAAGAACAACAGAAGCATCCTCACTCAATTCAATTTGAACATTTGGATAAAGCGTATTGAATTTAGGCAATATTTCAGGCAGCAAATAGGAACTGCGTAATAAAGGAATCGCTAAGCGGATTTTACCGTAGCGTTGTTCCAACATTGTTTCCAGCTTACTTTGGAAATTATCTTTGATTTCAAGGATGCTTAATCCGGCAGCTAGATATTCTTCACCTAATAGGGTCAAAGAAAATTTTTTACCGATGATCTGAAACACTTGAAAACCTAGACGCTCTTCCATATTTTTTAAATACATGCTTAAAGAAGGCTGTGTGATATACAAGGATTCAGCTGCTTTGGTCAAATTTTCAAATTCTAAAATTGCACGAATATACTCAAAATCTTTTATTTCCATGAAATAGATACCCCTTTCATCTGTTTCTTTACTATCAATCATAAAGTATTTTCATATTAAAACAACATTTTTTGGAGGTCACTCGATGAAAAGAACAATAATAATTCAAAACAAGGAGTACACTTTTTTTAGTTTAAAGGCATTGGCTGAAAAAACGGGAGCCGATATTTCCCGTCTGCCATATTCCATCAGAATTTTACTGGAAAATATTTTACGTCAAGAAACAGCGGAAGGTGATAACGTCGTTCATCAATTAGTGGATTGGAACTTACCGAATAGTCAAAAAACCGAAATTCCCTTTAAACCAGGTCGAGTCATTTTACAAGACTTGACTGGAGGGGCTGCGATCGTAGACTTAGCTTCTTTGAGAAAAGCGGTGAAAGATTTTGGACAGGATCCCAAGATCATCAATCCAGAAATTCCGGTTGATCTAGTGATCGATCATTCAGTTCAAGTTGATTTTGCAGGGTTAAAAACAGCATTTCAGAAAAATGAAGAGCTGGAATTTGTGCGAAATATGGAACGCTACAGTTTCTTTAAATGGGCAGAGCAATCCTTTGATTCGTTTAGAGTGGTTCCGCCGGCAACCGGGATCGTTCACCAAGTCAATTTAGAATATCTGGCGGATGTCGTAACGGAAAGAGACACTAAAAACGAAAACCTTCTTTTCCCAGATACTTTAGTAGGGACAGATTCACATACAACAATGATCAATGCACTAGGAGTTTTAGGCTGGGGAGTTGGCGGAATCGAAGCAGAAGCAGGGATGTTAGGACAGCCATGTTATTTAACGACACCTGATGTTATTGGTGTTCGTTTAACTGGGTCACTTAAAAATGGCGCGACTGCTACAGATTTAGCTTTGACGCTTACGCAGCTATTACGAGAAAAAAATGTTGTTGGAAAATTTGTTGAATACTTTGGCGAAGGTCTCGCTCATTTGACTGTATCGGATCGTTCTGTTGTAGCAAATATGGCACCTGAATATGGGGCAACCTGCGGATTTTTCCCGATTGATCAAGAAACGCTCAACTATTTAGATTTCAGCGGAAGAGATCCTGAACAACGAGCGATCATTGAAGCCTATGTAAAAGAAAATCAGCTATTTTATGACGCTGCGAAAGAAGCAGACTATACAGAAATCATCGAATTGAACCTAAGCGACATCGAACCGAGCTTAGCAGGACCCAAACGTCCGCAAGATTTGGTGCCGCTATCAAAAGTCAAACAAGGATTCATCGATTCGCTTACGAAGCCTAATGGGAACAGTGGGTACGGTTTAGCAGCAGGAGAAGAAAAGAAACAAGCAACGATCAACTATGAAGATGGTACACAAGAGACGATCGAAACAGGAGCAGTCGTTATTGCTTCGATCACAAGTTGTACAAATACAAGTAATCCGTTCATCGTGTTGAGTGCAGGACTACTTGCAAAAAAAGCAGTTGAAAAAGGGTTATCAGTGAAACAATACGTGAAAACATCATTGTCGCCTGGTTCAAAAGTAGCAACACGTTATTTTGAAGATGCTGGATTACTTCCGTACTTAGAAAAACTAGGGTTTGATGTGATTGGTTATGGCTGTATGACCTGTGTTGGAAACTCTGGACCACTGGATGAAACGATCAGCCAAGTGATCCAAGATGAAAATTTACTTGTTTCAGCTGTCCTCAGCGGCAATCGTAATTTTGAAGGACGTATCCATGCTGATGTAAAAGCAGGCTATCTAGCAGCACCGCACTTAGTGATTGCCTACGCTCTAGCTGGAAATGTCAATGTTGATCTGACAACAGAACCATTAGGCTATGACTCAGAAGGCGCGCCAGTCTATCTGAAAGACATCATGCCGAGCAATGAAGAAGTGGAACAGTTGATCAATCGTTATGTCAAAACAGACCTATACAAAGAAGAATATGGTTCTGTGTTTAACTCAAATCAACGCTGGAACAATATTGAAACAACGCCATCAATGACCTATGAATGGGATGAAAGATCGACTTATATTGCCAATCCGCCTTATTTTGAAGCGCTGGAATCTCAAGCTCAGCCGATCCAAGCATTAAAGAATCAACGAGTATTGGCTAAATTGGGCGATTCGATCACGACGGATCACCTTTCTCCTGTGGGCTCGATTCCGTTACAGTCACCTGCGGGTAGATATTTGACAGAACACGGTGTGCGACCTCAAGCCTTTAACTCTTATGGCAGTCGACGCGGCAATCACGAAGTGATGGTACGCGGAACACTGAATAACATTCGATTACGTAATGAATTAGCCGATGGGAAAGAAGGCGGATATACAAAACATTTTCCAACTGGAGAAATCTTGACGATATTTGATGCAAGTGAAAAATATCTCAAAGAAGATGGTGGTTTGCTTATCTTAGCTGGAGAAGACTATGGCATGGGTTCTTCTAGAGACTGGGCAGCGAAAGGTGTTCGGCTGCTTGGTGTGAATACAGTGATCGCTAAAAGTTTTGAACGAATCCATCGCTCGAATCTATTGATGATGGGCGTTTTACCACTTCAATTTGTTGAGGGACAGGATGCAGATAGTTTAGGCTTGACTGGCGAGGAAAGCTTTGACTTCATTATTGATGACTCGATCAAACCAAATGACATCATTAGTGTTCGCGCGACAAGTCCAAATGGCGATGTGACTGGATTTAAAGTACGTGCAAGATTTGAGTCAGAAACAGAGATCGATTATTACCGAAATCAAGAGATTCTACCAATGGTACTAAGAAACAAACTAAGCTAAAAAACAAATAGGAGCAAACCAAATGACACATATGATAGATGTAGCTGAAATTGTTGCAGAAAACTTAGACTTCAGTAGCACAAAATCATTGAAAACAGTGGTATATTCAGCGTTGAAAAAAACGATCTTAAATGGGGAAATCCCAGCAGGGACAAGGATCAATGAATTATTTCTTTGCAACAAAGTGAGTATCAGTAGAACACCGTTACGATCCGCCCTGCACCGTCTTCATGATGAAAACCTCTTAGAATATGTGCCGGGGAGCGGGATGATCGTCAAAGGAATCACGAGCAAAGATGCGTATGAAATTTTCACCATTAGAAAATCGCTAGATCGATTAGCAACAATCACTGCGATGCACGAAATGAATGATCATGATTTTGAAGAGTTCGAACAAATCGTATCGCTCATGCAAAAGCAGGGAGAAAACAGTGAGAAATTGGCTTCTATATTCACTGAATTCAACGAATTTATTTACTCTAAGAGTCAGTTGTTTCGACTTAGAGATACGAGGGAAAACATCCAAAACTATTTAAGCTATTTTAGAGAATTATCTGTGCATTCGAATGACCGAAGAGCGAATGCGATCGAAGACCATGTGAAACTTTACTATTATATGAAAACAAAAAATGAGAAACAGGTAGAGCTTCTTTTGGACGAACATTTGGAAAATGCGCTGGACGGCATCTTAAGTGAGATGGATAGAAAGGTGCTGCAGGCAATCTAAGATTTCATCTAATTGACACGGAAAAAAATATTCGTAAAAATGAAAGCACCACTTACTTAGATTGTAAGTGGTGCTCTTCTTTAAAGCTGATTCTCTAAAGTTTTTCCAAAATCCTTAAGTCTACACTTTCTTTTCTATCCATAGAAAGTTATAATAAAAAGCGTATGATTCAAGGAAAAGGGATGACGAATGAATAAAAATAAATTACTAAATAATTTAGATAATCGAATCGACTACGGAGTGATCTTGCCTGTTTTTCTTCTGTCGATCATAGGAATACTTTCATTATATGTAGCATTGAGCAATGATCCGTTACGGCCTGAGATAGGGAATATGTTGATGAAGCAAGGTCTATGGTACCTTGTTGGCGGCATAAGTATCGTTGTGGTAATGCATTTTAACTCGAAGTTACTTTGGCGGTTGACACCGATTTTTTACGCGATTGGTCTTGTGATGATGGGCCTATTGTTAAAATTTTATGATCCTTATTTAGAGTCACAAACAGGGTCTAAAAACTGGATTTCTTTTGGTGGTACGACATTTCAGCCATCTGAATTGATGAAAATTGCTTTTATTTTGATGCTAGCTTATATTGTCACGATGCATAATGTGAAGAACGTTGATCGGACCTTGAAATCTGATTTTTGGCTGATCGGTAAGATGCTCTTGGTTACGATGCCAGTGCTTATCTTGATTTTACTACAGGATGACTTTGGAACGATGTTGGTTTTCCTTGCGATTTTTAGCGGTGTCTTCTTGATGTCAGGAATTTCCTGGAAGATTATTGTACCAACCTTTTTAGTGGCTGTCTTGATTGGGGCTGGAACGATTTATCTTGTGACAACAACAGCAGGGCGTGAGTTTCTTTATTCTGTTGGATTTAAGTCTTATCAGTTTGAACGGATCGACTTATGGATGAAGCCATTTCATCATGATCCAAATCGTTCGCAGCAACCAGCGCTTGCATTGACTGCTATTGGTTCAGGCGGATTATTTGGTAAAGGATTCAATAATAGCGATGTGTATGTGCCGGTCAGAGAATCAGATATGATTTTCACAGTTGTGGGAGAAAACTTTGGTTTCATTGGCGGATGTTTTATTATTTTGCTATACTTTATCTTGATTTACCGCATGATCAAAGTTTGTTTCGAGACGAATAATGAATTTTATGCGTATATTGCGACGGGAATCATCATGATGATTTTGTTCCACGTATTTGAAAATATCGGTGCAAACATTGGACTTCTACCGTTGACAGGAATACCGTTGCCATTTATTAGTCAAGGTGGGTCATCTATTTTAGGAAATATGCTGGGCGTAGGTTTGATCATGTCCATGAAATATCAAAAAGAAGCAGTGATTGAAGAATATTAAACGAAAGAAGGCGTTAGAATGTATACATTTTTCTGGTATCCAAAGTGTTCAACATGTAAAAAGGCAAAGGCTTGGTTAGATGAAAAACAGGTCAATTATGAAACGATCGACATGATCGAAAATCCGCCAACAGCGAAACAATTAGCAAGCTGGATGGAGCAAAGTGATCTGCCTGTTCGTCGTTTCTTCAATACAAGCGGTATTCGTTATAGAGAACAAGGCTTGAAAGACAAAGTCAATGACTTTTCGATCAAAGAAGCCAGCGAACTTTTAGCGACAGACGGCATGTTGATCAAACGTCCGATTTTTGTTAAAGGAGATCAATTTTTAGCGAACGGATTTAAAGAATCTGATTACGAAGGAGCTATTCAATAATGGCTGAAGAAATAAAAATCATTGATAACCTATGGGTTTTGAAAACCGTTGAAGGATACAAGATAGGCTTGACCAATGAAGCACAAGAAGAATTAGGCAATATCACTTTTGCAACATTACCAAAAGTGGGTCAAGAATTAAAAAAAGGTGATTCCTTGATTGAAGTGGAAGCAGAAAAAGCGGTTAGTGAATTTAGTTCACCGGTAACTGGAACGGTTGCTTCTATCAATGAAGCTGCTGAAAATGAGCCAAGTGTCCTTGATGACCCTAATCAAACGAATGCATGGATCGCGATTTTAACTGACGTTAACGAAGAAGAGCTAGTATAAGCATAAAAATGTTTGACAAGTGTTTTGGTTGTTGCTATAATTTCATCAATATAAATTGAAAGCTTTGAAAAGAAGAGTACATGTCAAAAGTGTTTTAAAGAGAGCCTTGTTTGCTGAAAATAGGCAACGTGATTGATATGGAAGATGGTCTTTGAGCAGAATAAGTGAGCATGAGTAAACTTATTACGGGTGTGCCCGTTACAGCACCACAGTATACGAATTCAAGTACTGTATAAGGCTATTATTGTGAAATGATAGTAAATCAAGGTGGTAACACGAAAGACAAGCTTTCGTCCTTTTGTCAAATAAGACATAAGGGCGGAAGCTTTTTGTATGTTCAACACAGGTTACTTAGTAACCTGATGTTGAACAGTACTTGGCGAACAAAGTGAGCGAAGTTACGTTACTAGTGAAACAAGCCAATTTTTCATTGAAGGTACTAGAATCAAAAAATCAAAGTATCCACAGTTTAAAACATACGCTCGATCACCAAGATAAGTCTAACCATACCGCTAAACATATAGTATACTTAAACAAGCAAAACAAAAGAAAGTCGAGGGGGAAAAATGCCTCTAATTGAATTACAACACGTAAAAAAACAATTTTCCGGTAAAAACGGGCAAGTAACAGCTGTCAATGATGTGTCATTATCTGTTGAGCAGAGCGACATTTATGGTATCGTAGGTTACTCTGGAGCAGGAAAGAGTACCTTGGTTCGTCTATTAAATGGCTTGGAACTGCCAACGGAAGGAGAAGTCATCATCCAAGGACACAATGTCGCGCAAATGGCCAATCGTGAACTTCGTCAGTTCCGCAAGAAGATCGGCATGATTTTCCAGCACTTCAATCTGCTATGGTCAAGAACGATTTTAGAAAATATCATGTTGCCATTAGAATTAGCCGGCGTACCTAAAAGTAGTAGAAAAGAGCGGGCACAGGAGCTTTTGACTTTAGTTGGTTTAGAAGGCAGAGGAGATGCTTATCCAAGTCAGTTGTCCGGTGGCCAAAAACAACGGGTGGGAATCGCCAGAGCATTGGCAAATAATCCCGAGATCCTGCTTTGTGATGAAGCAACCAGCGCTTTAGATCCGCAAACAACAGACGAAGTATTGGATCTACTACTTGAAATCAATAAAACATTGAATCTAACCATCGTGCTGATCACACACGAAATGCATGTGATCCGTAAAATTTGTAATAAGGTAGCTGTAATGGAGCTTGGACAAATCGTGGAAGAAGGAGACGTATTAGAAGTTTTCAGAAATCCCCAACAAGCTGTCACCAAACGCTTTGTTCAACAAGAACTGGAACCGAAAGAAGACACAGAAGAGCTACTTGGTGAGTTGATCAAAGAAAATCCAGCAGGTTTAGTCGTTACGCTTCAGTTTAGTGGAGACAATGCCAATGAACCAGTGATTTCTCAAGCGATTCGTCAGTTTAAAGTGGACATCAATGTCGTTCAAGGTCAAGTCCAGCAAGCAAAAGAAGGTGCCTTTGGAACCTTGACGGTCATGGTTTTAGGCGAACAAAGTGAAGTCGAAAAGACACTCGCTTTCTTCAAAGAAAAAGAAGTTGGGTTGGAGGTGATTCACCGTGGCGAATGAAACATTTGTTGAAAAGTACTTGAATTTTAGCCGGGTGAACCCAGAGTCAATGAAACAAGCGGCGGTCGATACATTGTTTATGACAGTCGTTGCAATGATTTTTGTCATTATTATCGGATTCTTGTTAGGATTGCTGTTATATAGCTTGAGCCGCAACAAGTCTCCTCTAGCGAAAATCAGCTATAGTGTTTTATCCGTTGTTAGTAATGTTTTCCGCTCGATTCCTTATATCGTATTGATCATCTTGTTGATGGATTTCTCTCGGAAATTAGTGGGAACAGGGATCGGTGCAAAAGCGGCTATCCCATCATTGATCGTATCTGCAGCACCCTTTTATGCTAGATTAGTTGAAATTGCGTTTCGTGAAGTGGATAGTGGTGTATTAGAAGCTGCTGATGCGATGGGGGCTTCCAAACTTCAAAAGATTTTTAAAGTCTTGATTCCGGAAAGTAAACCAGCATTATTATCAGGAATCACGTTAACAACGATCACGATGATCGGATTTACGGCGATGGCCGGAATCATCGGTGGTGGTGGTCTTGGTGGGTTAGCTTACCAAGAAGGATTTAGCCGGAACAATAATACAGTAACACTTGTAGCAACGATCTTGATTTTGGTGATTGTGTTTATCATTCAATTTGTCGGTGATCAATTAGTAAAACGTTCAGACAAACGATAAGCAATTAATATAGAAAATAATTGGAGGAAATAAAGATGAAAAAGAAATTATTCGGTTTAGCAGCATTGGCAGTCGTTGCAGTTAGTTTAGCAGCATGTGGTGGCGGAAATAGTAAAACAGATGAAAGTAAAACTGCGGGATCAGACAAAGAATCTTCTGTTTTAAAAGTCGGCGCATCTGCTTCTCCACACGCAGAAATTTTGGAGCAAGTAAAACCAATCCTTAAAAAAGAAGGCATTGATTTGGAAATCGTTCAATTCGATGATTACATTTTACCAAACAAAAACTTGGCAGAAGGCGATATCGATGCAAACTACTTCCAGCATATTCCATACTTCAATCTACAAGTAAAAGAAAACAACTATGATTTCGCCAATGCAGGCGGTATCCATATCGAGCCAATGGGCTTATACTCAAAACGTATCAAAGATATCAAGGATTTGAAAGATGGCGCAACGATCATCACCTCTAACTCAGAATCAGACTGGGGCCGAATCATCACGATTTTACAAGATGCGGATTTAGTAACGGTCAAAGATAGTGTTGATTTAGAAACAGCAACATTTGAAGATATCGACAAAAACCCTAAAAACTTGAAGTTTATTCATAACATCAACCCTGAAGTCTTAACAACAACGTATAACAATGATGAAGCCGACCTTGTTGCAATCAATGCCAACTTTGCATACAGTGCAGGCTTGAATCCATTGAAAGATTCTGTCTTGCTTGAAAAAGACAACTCACCATATGTGAATATCGTTGCAGTTCGTTCAGAAGATAAAGATAGTGATAAAATCAAAAAATTGGTCGACGCCTTGCATAGTAAAGAAATCCAAGACTGGATTCTTGAAAAATGGGATGGCTCAGTGAAACCTGTAGATAAATAAGTAAATCATTAAAAACCTGAAAATCGCAATGATTTTCAGGTTTTTTCTTAGTTATTTTTCTCAATAAGCTTTGCTAAAATGTCCACAAAAATAGGATCATCATTAAATGGATGGATATAGTGAAATTCTTTGCCACCATTATCCATAAAGTAGCTATAATTTTCTTGCTCGATTTCTTCGATCGTTTCTAAACAATCAGAGACAAACCCAGGTGTGATGATTAGAATACTTTTGTCGCCTTGCTTAGGTAAATCTTTCAATGTTTGATCAGTAGCTGGTGTTAACCACTCAGCCGGACCGAACTTTGATTGGAAAGTACTGATGAAAGGATGGTCACCTACTTTTTCCATGACAGCTTGTGTTGTTTGCTGGCAATGTTCTAGATAATGGTCGCCTTTCGCAATATAAGAAACGGGGACACCATGATAAGAAAATACAATCTTATCAATCTTTTTTTCGGATAAAATTTGGTTTATTTGTTGTGCTAAAGCTTCAATATATAGCGGCTCATCATAAAATGATTGAATAAAATGTACCGTAGGAATCACTTCAGCCTTCAAATAAAATTTTGCAACTTCATCAAAAATTGGCGCAGTCGTCGTTCTCGAATACTGCGGATAAAGTGGAATGATCGTTAAATCAGTCACGCCAAGATCGTGCATTTCTTTTAAAACTTCGGGGATCAAAGGCTGACTATAACTCATCGCGTAGCGCACAACTTGATCAGGAAACTTTTGCTGCAGCTGTTCCGCCTGTGCTTTCGTGTAAATGAGTAATGGAGAGCCTGAATCTTGCCAAATCTGTCGATAAAGAGCTGCCGATTTTTTTGGCCGTGTGCGTAAAATGATCCCATGTAATACAGGCAGCCAGATGCAGCGGTTGGTATCAATGACACGATGATCACCTAAGAAACGCTTCAAATAGGCACGAACTTCCTTTGTTTCTGGTTTATCAGGTGTTCCTAGATTGACAATGAGTATTCCTTTTTTTGACATATAAAAACCTCGCTTTATTGGCAGGACAAAAGCTAACTTTTTTCCAGTCAATATTCTTCTAAAATCGTGATAAATTATCTCACAAAGAAGCAGGAAAATCAAAAGCCATTTTTCCTTTTAGATGCGCTAAAGAATCATAGTCATTTTAGAAAGATTCTAAATAAGTCCATTTTTTCACAAAGAAAACCTCTAGTAATTAAGAATTATTCTAGTAAAGAGATTGCTTATCATTCTCAATTAGGATAAAATGAATGAGAACGATAAAATAATTATTTTTAAGTTGGAGGGAATTATACATGTCCGTTTTAGAGATTAAAAATTTACACGTATCAATCGAAGATAAGAAGATTTTAAAAGGTGTGAACCTGACCATGAAAACAGGAGAGATCCACGCGATCATGGGACCAAACGGAACAGGTAAATCGACATTATCTGCTGCGATCATGGGAAATCCAAACTACGAAGTCACAGAAGGTGAAATTCTTTTTGATGGCGAAAATGTCTTAGAACTTGAAGTAGATGAACGTGCGCGTTTAGGTCTATTTTTAGCGATGCAATACCCAAGTGAAATTCCTGGTATCACAAATGCTGAATTCATGCGTGCGGCGATCAATGCCAAACGTGACGAAGATGACAAAATTTCTGTGATGCAGTTCATCAAAAAATTAGATAAAAAAATGGAACTACTAAATATGCCGGAAGAAATGGCTGAACGTTATCTGAACGAAGGCTTCTCAGGCGGAGAAAAGAAACGAAATGAAATCTTACAATTATTGATGCTAGAACCAACTTTTGCGATCTTAGATGAAATCGACTCTGGTTTAGATATCGATGCTTTAAAAGTTGTCTCAAAAGGTGTGAATGAAATGCGCGGCGAAAACTTTGGTGCATTGATCATCACTCACTACCAACGTCTATTGAACTACATCACACCAGATGTGGTGCATATAATGATGGAAGGACGTGTCGTAAAAACAGGCGGCGCTGATCTTGCAAAACGTTTAGAAGCAGAAGGCTATGCTGGAATCAGTGAAGAATTAGGTATCGAATACAAAGAAGAAGCGTAAGGAGGACAAGATAAATGAAAGATATCACAACAGCAAATTATCTTGACGACATCAAAGCTTTTTCAGCACGTAACGAAGAACCCTCATGGATGACGGACTTGCGCGCAGCGGCTTTAGAAAAAGCTGAACACTTAGAATTACCAAAGATCGAACGGGTGAAATTTCACCGTTGGCCTTTGTTTAATGTAAATACAGACGAATATTCACCACAAGCGATGAATATTCCTAGCTTTGATGCAATGAAAGACAATCCAGTCATTGTACAGCAAGGATCGATCACAGCATTTGAACAACTTTCAGCAAAATTAGCTGACCAAGGCGTGATCTTCACTGATCTGTTCACTGCGATGCAGGAACATGGTGATCTAGTCAAAGAATACTATATGACAAAAGCTGTGGAGATGGATGAAGACAAGCTGACAGCTTTCCATACAGCGTTTATGAATAGCGGTGTGTTCTTATATGTACCCAAAAATGTTGTGATCGAAGAACCGATCGAATCGATCTTTATCCAAGATTCAGATAGTGAACAACCCTTCTTCAAACATGTTTTGATCATTGCAGATGAGCATAGTGAATTCAGTTATTTAGAACGATTCCAAACGATCGGTGAACGTAAAGCAAAAGTTTCGGCAAACATCGTTGTTGAGGTGATTGCCAAAGCTGGCTCAAAAGTGAAGTATTCAGCAGTCGATCAATTAGGTGAAAACCTTTCGACTTATATGAACCGCCGTGGTCATATCATGCGCGATGCCTCAGTTGACTGGGCGATCGGTGTTATGAATGATGGCGATGTGGTTGCTGATTTTGATTCTGACTTAGTAGGCGAAGGCTCTCACTCAGAAGTCAAAGTTGTGGCAATCAGTGCCGGCAAACAAACACAAGGAATCGATACGCGTGTAACCAATAAAGCGTCTCATTCTGTAGGGCACATTTTACAACACGGAGTTATTCGTGAAAAAGGAACATTGACCTTCAACGGAATCGGTCATATCTTAAAAGGGGCTAAAGGAGCAGATGCGCAACAAGAAAGCCGTGTCTTAATGCTTTCTGACAAAGCGCGCGGTGATGCGAACCCAATTTTATTGATTGATGAAAATGAAGTAACTGCAGGACATGCGGCCAGTGTTGGTCGTGTCGATCCAGAAGAAATGTATTATTTGATGAGTCGTGGTCTGCGCAAAGAAGAAGCAGAACGTTTGGTCATTCGTGGTTTCTTAGGCTCAGTGATTACAGCGATACCGGTCAAAGAAGTCCAAAAAGAATTTATAGATGTTATTGAAGGGAAGTTGAATGCATGATAAACGCAGATAAGATTCGGCAACAGTTTCCCATCTTGTTTCAAGAAGTAAATGACGAGCCGCTTGTTTATCTGGATAATGCAGCAACAACTCAAAAACCCAAAGCAGTTTTGGATAGACTGACTTATTATTACGAACATGATAACGCCAATGTCCATCGTGGTGTGCATACTTTAGCTGAACGGGCAACAAAAGACTATGAAGCGGCTCGTGAAAAAGTTAGAGCCTTTATCAATGCCAAAGAAACAGCTGAAACATTATTCACGCGAGGCACAACGACCAGCTTGAACTGGGTCGCAAAAAGCTATGGTGATCTAGCCGTACAAGCTGGTGATGAAATCGTGATCTCTTATATGGAACACCATTCAAACATCATTCCGTGGCAGCAATTAGCCGAACGTAAAGGGGCAACGTTGAAATACATCGATATTACAGCAGACGGCTTTTTAGATATGGAAAGCGCGAAACAGCAAATCACGGACAAAACCAAGATCGTTTCTATCGCTCATGTCTCTAACGTCTTAGGCGTGATCAATCCAGTTAAAGAACTAGCTGAATTAGCGCACAGTCATGGTGCTGTCTTAGTTGTCGATGGTGCCCAAGCGGTACCGCATATGCCAGTGGATGTTCAAGCAATTGACGCAGATTTTTATGCATTCAGTGGGCATAAAATGTGTGGTCCGACTGGAATTGGTGTATTATATGGAAAACGTGAATTACTAGATCAAATGGAACCCATCGAATTCGGTGGAGAAATGATCGATTTTGTGAATTTGTATGATAGTACATGGAAAGAATTGCCATGGAAGTTCGAAGCAGGAACGCCAAATATTGGCGGCGCAATCGCATTAGGTGCCGCAATCGATTTTCTCAATGAGATCGGTTTGGACAATATCCATCAACATGAAGCAGAATTAGTAGAGTATGTATTGCCAAAACTATTAGCGATCGAAGGTCTGACGGTTTACGGACCACAAGATCCTGCGCATCATACGGGTGTGATCGCGTTTAATTTAGATGGACTGCATCCCCATGATACAGCGACAGCTTTAGATATGGAGGGTGTGGCAGTTCGGGCAGGACATCATTGTGCCCAGCCATTACTGAAGTATTTAGACGTAGCAGCAACAGCTAGAGCAAGCTTTTATCTCTATAATACAAAAGCAGATGCGGATCGATTGATCGAAGCAATTTTAGCGACAAAGGAGTTTTTCCAACATGGCTCTCTCTAAATTAGATAATTTATACCGTCAAGTGATTTTAGACCATTCTAGCCATCCGCATCATCATGGAAGCTTGGATGCGTCAAGTCAAACAATCGAAATGAATAATCCGACGTGCGGTGATGTGATCGAATTACAGTTGGATATCCAGGATAATATCATCAAAGATATCGCTTTTAACGGCAGCGGCTGTTCGATCAGTACTGCAAGTGCCAGCATGATGACTGATGCAGTCATCGGAAAAAGCTTAACTGAAGCAGAGCAGCTTGCGGAAGATTTCTCCCAATTGGTGCAAGGCAATGAGGTATCAGATGAAGAAAAACTTGGTGATGCAGCGATGCTTGGCGGCGTAGCAAAATTCCCAGCACGGATCAAATGCGCCACATTAGCGTGGAAAGCATTAGAGCAAGCTGTGGAAAATGACGGACAAGGGACTGCAGGACAATTACACTCCGAAGAATAAAAATACAAATCAAGAGAGGATGGGACAGAAGTGCTTAACCCTGAGAAATAAGAAGGAATTAACGAAAATTGCTTTTCAAATTTTTGTTAATTTCAGCTTATTTCCGAAAGGGTTGCTTCTGCTCCCACCGTTTATTCGTATTTAGAGTTCGAACTTATATTTAAGGGAAGGTGAAATAATGAGCAACGTACCAGAGTTAGAAGAATATAAATTTGGTTTCCACGATGATGTGAAACCAATCTTCAGTACGGGAGATGGACTAACAGAGGAAGTCGTTAGAGAAATTTCACGTAAAAAAGAAGAACCAGAATGGATGCTAGAATTCCGTTTGAAATCATTAGAACAATTCAATAAAATGAAAATGCAGGACTGGGGACCAGATTTATCAGATATCGATTTTGATAAGATCAAATATTTCCAAAGAGCCAGCGACAAACCTGCTCGCGACTGGGACGATGTACCAGATAAAATCAAAGAAACCTTTGAAAAAATCGGTATCCCAGAAGCAGAACGTGCTTACTTAGCTGGTGCTTCTGCCCAATACGAATCAGAAGTGGTTTACCACAATATGAAAGAAGAATTCCAAAAATTAGGGATCATCTTTACCGATACAGATTCAGCGTTGAAAGAATACCCTGATTTATTCAAGAAATACTTCTCAAAATTAGTGCCACCAACAGATAACAAATTAGCTGCACTAAACTCTGCGGTTTGGTCCGGTGGAACCTTTATCTATGTACCGAAAGGCGTTCGCGTAGACGTCCCATTACAAACCTACTTCCGGATCAATGCGGAAAATACCGGACAATTTGAACGTACGTTGATCATCGTGGATGAAGGCGCAAGTGTTCATTATGTAGAAGGCTGTACCGCACCTACGTACACAAGCAATAGCTTACACGCAGCAATCGTTGAGATCTTCACGCATAAAGATGCCTATACACGTTACACAACGATCCAAAACTGGTCAGATAACGTATATAACCTAGTAACCAAACGTGCCAAAGCTTACGAAGGTGCAACCGTTGAGTGGATCGATGGAAACCTAGGAGCAAAAGCAACGATGAAATACCCAAGTGTCTATCTAGATGGAAAAGGCGCACGCGGCACGATGCTATCGATCGCATTCGCCGGCGAAAACCAAATCCAAGATACAGGGGCAAAAATGATTCATAACGCACCGAACACATCAAGCTCGATCGTCTCAAAATCGATCGCTAAAGATGGCGGAGAAGTGAACTATCGTGGTCAAGTAACCTTTGCCAAAGATAGTGCTGGTTCGATTTCACATATTGAGTGTGACACGATCATCATGGATGATAAATCGAAATCAGATACGATTCCGTTTAATGAGATCCATAACAGTCAGGTGGCGTTGGAGCATGAAGCGAAGGTTTCGAAAATTTCGGAAGAACAGCTTTATTATCTTATGAGCCGTGGTTTGTCAGAGCAAGAAGCAACTGAGATGATCGTTATGGGATTTGTGGAGCCGTTTACGAAGGAGTTGCCGATGGAGTATGCGGTTGAATTGAATCGATTGATTAGTTATGAGATGGAAGGCAGTGTAGGGTAACCTACAAATACAGGTCAGAAACGCTTTATTAATGGCGTTTCTGGCTTTTTGTTTTACCTAGAAATATAACTTACAACGGGGTCAAAAATTATGAAAGTCTATTTTTATAAACTATATTTTGGAATGGAACGTTTTAACCACTAAGTGGTCAATTTTAGAGTATACAACTTATTTTTATATAAGCAAAATTATTTTAATTCATTCTTATACAAATATGAATATATATGTATCTAAAAGTTGGTAATTGTAGTAATATAGTAGCATGTATTATTAACATATTTAATAAGTTTAAATATAAAGGAGTGGTGTTTTGAATATCCTTCAATTTTTACGTGAACGCGAACGCGACGGTAAAATGTTTGTTTTTGAATATACAAATAACAATGGACGTACTAGAACTCATGAAGTAAAAAAAGTAAATTTTATTTCAGATAATGGAAAATTGACAGGTTTGTTTGTTGGAAATAAAAATTTCAATTATTCTATAGAAAAAATGGAAGATTTAAGGCTTTTAGGACATCATTCTGAAATTGAAACACGTAGTATATCATCTAATAAGAAAGACAACAAGATGACAAAAAAAGCACCTGATTTTGGAAGATCAAAAAGAAAAAATTACATTTATTTAAATAAACTTACCCAGCAAATGATTGAAAAAAATATTTTAGAACATGGAATTAGTGAAGATGAAGGATTAAATTATAGTTTAAGTCATATTAAAAATGAAATTCTTAATGATGAAAAATCGATTTATAATAAAAAAGTTTTAAAAAAATTTTTAGAAGGGAACATGTCTGAAAGAAAGCTTACTATTGAACCAGAACTTATCCTTCCATTTACTTCAAACTTGTCTCAAAAAGAAGCAATAAAAAATGCATTAATGTATGATATATCTATTATTCAAGGACCACCAGGTACGGGAAAAACACAAACTATTTTAAATATCATTTGCAATTCAATTATAAAAGGTAAGAGAGTACTAGTTGTTTCAAATAATAATAGTGCAATTGACAATGTTAATGAGAAACTTAGTAATTTAGAGAACTTATTTAACTTTTCAGTTAGATTAGGAAGTAGTAAGCCTTATATTGAGACACTCATGAGTGAAATACACACAAAAATTATTAGAGATAGTAAACAAAATTTCCAAATAGATTCTAATCTTGAAAGAGTTAATTTGATAGATCTTAAGAGTGAGATAGATGAAAAAGAGAAGCAATTAGAACAATTAATTGATCAAAAAAATTTATTAAATGAGTTAAAAACACAAAAAAGACATATAGAAAAGAAGTTAGCAACTTACGGGAATGAAAAAATGGATATCGTAGTTAACAAATTTTTTACTTTTCCAAGCCAATTAAAGAATGAGATTAATTTTTTAAGAAAGCAAAGAACAAAACCAGCTAATATATTAAGTAAAGCATATTTTAAGTTAAGATTTTCAGCCCCTGCAGTCGATATTGAAAACTATACGTTATATCAGTGGCGTTTGGAAAAATTGTATGCAATAAAAATGATTAATTATTTAGAGAATAAAATAGCTGCAATTCCAATTATTGAAGAAGAACTTAAAAATAAATATGAAGAGTATAAAATTGAGTCACTTAATCAAATAAATGATTCTGTTAGACGTATTTTTCAAAATAAACAACAAAATATTTCGAAGATACTAGATACTTTAGAAAGTGATTTTGCTAAGTTTTCAGATATAAAAAAAGAAATTTTGGATACATATCCAGTTATTTTAACAACAATAGATTCAGTCGCATCTAATGTAGGTTATAGGAAATATGATATGGTCATTGTTGATGAAGCTTCTCAAACAAATATTATTTCAATATTACCAACTTTAAATACTGCAGAACAAATAGTCGTTGTTGGAGATTCAAAACAACTTTCTCATATTGTTGCTAATGAACTTAAAGAATATGATATGAAACTAACGAAATTATATGAAATAGACAATAATTATAGTTTTTCGAATACAAATTTTTTAGATTCAATAATGCATGTTTGTCAACCGCCAACGGTTCTATTAAAAGAGCATTACAGATGTGATTTTAATATTATTAATTACTGTAATAAAAAATTTTATGATGGAGAGCTAATTGTTTATTCAAAAAATTCATTTGTGGATAGTTTGAAAATAATGCCCTTGAATAAAGAGAAAAACTCAAGTACTGGGATAAGAAAAAATGGACAAAATAGTTATTTCAATAAAATTGAAGAAAGAGAAATTATTTTATATTTAAAAAATAATAAGAAGAATGTATCCGTAATTACGCCTTATGGAAAACAAGAAGAGAATTTAATCGCAGCTTTACCAGAATTGGAACATTGTATTGGAACTATTTATAAATTTCAAGGTAGAGAAAATAAGAGAGTATTACTTTCTACTGTTTTAACAAAAGAAAGTTCACATCTTCAAAAAAGTGACCTTTTAGGAAACCAGACAGTGAATGTTGCAGTTTCTCGAGCAGAAGAGGAATTAATTCTATTTACACATGACTATTTTTTTAAAGAAATGAATCATGGCTTAAAAGATTTGATTGAATATATTGAAACTTACGGAAATGTTCTTGAATCTAATGTTAATTCAATTTTTGCTTATTTGTACAAACAACTCCCATATTACAAAAAAGAAAAAGACTATGACAGTTTATGGGAAAAGCAATTACACAAAATTATGAAACAGGTACTACAAAAGTATCCTGGCTTTATCATTCAAATGAAATTACCTTTAGCTGATATTGCTAGAGATAAGGAATTTTTAGACTCTAACTTAGAATTGAAAAAGTTTGCTCTCAATAAAAATACGCATTTAGATTTTACTATCATCAGTGAACTTACAAACAAACCAATTTTAGCTATTGAATTAGATGGTAAATATCATGATGAATATGAACAACAAATTCGAGATAAAAAAAAGGATGAGATATTGGATTATCATAGTGTTCCAATTTGGCGTATTAAAAGTACCGATGCTATAGAAAAGGACGATATAAGTGAAAAATTACATAAATATATGTATGATGCCGAGTTAGAAGGAGAGCTTGACCATTTTCTTGAAGATAACAATTGGAAAATAAATTAATTGTAAAGGAAGGGTAAAAAGTGAAAAATGATGCGAGTGCTAGTTGGCATGGGTTTGAGTATCAAGGGAAAGTTACGCTTTATCAAGTGTTAAAACGAATTAATGATTTGCTTGAAGAAGGAAAATCAGAAGAGATTTCTAGGTATAGTTTTTTAGTTGAAGGTGAAGAGGATTTTGATATATATGAGGATAATGATTTAATCGAATTAAATCAAGTGAAGGCACAATATACGAAAAAGAATGTATCAGGATATATGGAAGCGATATTAAAATTATATGCTAGAAGTTCAGCAAAAAAAAATGAGACGGTTGAGTTGGTTTTCCATAGTGTAGTTGAAATAGTAGATTGGGGTGAAAAATTTGAAAATAGATATGAAATAGAACTACAAAAAATGAAAGAAAAGTATAATGAAAATAAATTAACCGATGCAGAAAAAGATATATATCTATATATGAAGAACATACCCTATAATAAAGTACAACAAAAAATTTGTAGACAAGAATATGAGAGTGGAAATAAAATAATTTATTACTGTCCATCCGATACAATTGAGGAATTGATTGAAAAAGAAATTAATAAAAACTTTGAATTGAATCATCGGGAAGAAAAAGTTGGTGATTCTGAAAAATACAAAATTCAGTTATTTTTCTTTATGGGAGATCATATTAGGCTTAGAGCCTCTAAAAATATTAAGCAGAAGAAAATTAGTTTTCAAGAGATTCAAGAATGTCTCAATAATGACAGCGTTTTAATTCCTGATGATAAATATTATTACGGACAGATTATCAATCGATTATGCAATGATTGCTTAGAAAACTATTGTAATTTTAAGTGCGAGCTCAGTGAGGTCTGCAAGGGAAATGCTAGTTGTTACTTAAACCAGACGTTATTCACCACCTTGAAAAATCTAGATTTAGAGGAGGCAATAAATGTAATTATTAAGATGTTTCCACATATTGTTATCAAGGATTATAACAAAGATAATTATAAAATTGACAAATATGGAATAGACTTTATTTATAAACAATTTTCGAAAAAATATTTTTATCATTTGATGAAATTTAACGATAATACTAAAAACTATTCAATGGTCTCTAATGATAAAATAATATATTATCCCACAGGAATGGTGGGCGATTTTGAATATCTAGAAGAATATAAAGCTGAGTTTAATAGAAATAAGGCTAATAAGTTATTTCCTATTGATATGATTTACGAAGTAAACTATTTAATTACCAAAAATTTAGAAACAGGAACAAGAAATATTGGCGATTTTTATAGCGGTAGATTAACGACAGATGAGGAATTTGATAGTGTAGATGAAAAGGAGCATGAAATTGGGAATAATTTAAAAAGGAATCAGTATATTCTTAATTTAAAAAAAATCGAAGATATAAGAGAGGATTTAGTAAATGAATGATTATTTAACACAAATATATACGCAACTATTTGCTGAACTAAATTATACTCAAGATAGTATAATTCCTAATTTCTTTTTTAATACTGAAAAGAATTCTTTCTATTGTTGCTCTATTATTAACGAAACTGAGAATGAAGCACTAGTAGAAAAATGGATGTCAGAACAAAAAAGTCTATTTCAAACAGTCATGGAAAAACAAGGAAATCCCCAGAGGGTTAAAAATAATACTACGCATTTAGTCTTTTACCTTACGGAAAATGAAAATAATAACTTTGTTTATGAATTAGAAGAAGATGAATACTATTTCAAGAAAAACGTTATTGTTCTTGATCATAGTGAAATTAAAGATTTCAAAAATCATTTTACTGATAGTCTATTTGAAACCTATAAATTATTTTTAGAAAATACAGTGGATACTCATAACCTTTTTGAAAATTATAAAAAGTATGGAAAAAAAGATTTCTACTCAATGATTTTAAAATTCTACATTAAAATCCCCTCTTTATATTTATCTAAATCTGTTTCTTCTAATGAGCTTGAAACATTAAAAGAATCGATAGAAAAAAATTTAGTAAAAGAGGATTTACTTAATTTTGTTAATCAACTAAATGAGAATATTGACAACTATATAAAAACTGATAAGGAACTCAAAAATATAGATGTTGAAACAGTTTTAGATATATGGATAGGAGAAAATGATGATGAAAAGTAAAATAAAATCCATTTCATTTGAAAACTTTAAATTATTTTCGGAAGAAAAAGAAGTAAGCATTCCAACAGACTCTTTATTCATTTTAGATGGACCTAATGGTTATGGTAAGACAACAGTTTTTGATGCTATCGAAATATTAATTAAAGGTGAAAGAAATCGTGAAAAAAGTTTAGATACGACTTATAGAGCTAAAAATAGAACTTTACCATTTGCTAATGATAAAAACAAAAAAATTATCATTACTGGTATTTTTGAAGTATGTGGAGAAAAACGTTGCTACTTAAGAGAATTTGAAGCAAATAGTAACAAAGGTGGTCACCAAAATGTAAAACAAGCAAGTAAGCTCTATAAAATCGAGAATAATGAAAGGCAGCCAATTCAGTCAGAAGAAATGTATCAAGAGTTAGGATTAAATGCAGATGGTTCAAACTTTAATTTATTACATTATGTTCAACAAGAAGAAAGTACTACTTTTTTGAAACAAAGTGAAAAAGGGCGGATGGATGAGTTAGGAAAATTGTTTAATACGGTTGAATCCGATGATGAGTTACAAAAAATAAGTACTGTAAGAAAGAGAGTAAGCAAATTAATCCAAGAATTAGAAGAACAATTAGAAGCATCTAAACAACGTAAAAAGAGTTTTTCAGTGGAGAGTGAAGGGAAGAAAATAGAACAAATAACTTTTATTCAATTATTTAATCAATTAGAATATAGTTGGGATAAGGAAAACTATATTTTTGAAGATTCTAAACATGTCAAAGAAATAATAGAAGAGTTAGATGAGTTAAAAAATTTAGTTAGTCATAAAAATGAATTTAATATCTATAAAAAAAATCGTCAAATTATGAATCTTGCTAGTAAAGAAACACTATTGAAATTATTGCTTGTTTCCCCAGATATTTTAAATAAGAAAGAGCCAATAATAACTATTGCTAATGAAGTAATCAAGAATCAAAGGTGGTTGGAATCCACAGATGATACCCAAAAAATTAATTGGCTTTTAGAGGAGCAATATGCTTATGCTTTTAAGTATATAGAATCTTCACTAGATTCATTTAAAGAATTACAAAATTCTATTTTGGAAAATAAGAAAAGTATTAACCTTAATGAGAAAATATTAATGAATTTACAACAAGCTAGAGAGAATTTGCATGGAAAACATCAGCAATTTATAGAGGATGAAAATCCAGAACAGATTCAATGTCCATATTGTGGAGAACCTTATTCCACAAAATCTTTAGAAGAAGCCTATCAATTAGCTAAAGAACTTTTTAAAAGCAATAATGTTTTGTCAGAAAAAGTTCTTTCTTTGGAAAAAGAACGTAGTAAAGAAATAAGAAAAATTGCTTCTGAAATGGAAAAATTTAATGAAAAACACCAAGGAGAAGTACTTCTTAGCAAATGGATGGAGGAAGGAAAAGGTGTTCAAGAAAAATTAGAGAGTAGCAAAAATTATTTAGAAAAACAAGAAATAATGTATTCAGAGTACCAGATAGATGAAACGAATATTGTTTCTGATGGAGAGAACAACCTCGATATTTTAAAAAATAAAATTCAAGCATTAATAATACTTTTAAGTGATGAGGTAGAAGAACAAATGCCTAAAAATGAAAAAGTATTTTCTAATTTGTTGAAAAATAATGGAGATCAATTAGATGAGCTAACAATTGAAAAGATTGAATCAAAACAGAAATATATTGAATATAGTTATTATGACAGTGAAAAAATAAGAAGAGAGAAAGAATATAAACTATATAAAGAATTGTATGAGAAAAACTCAAAAATGAATAAATTTAAAGAGAAAATTGATTCCGTATTCAATATTTATAATTTGCAGAAGAAAAATTATTTAGAGACGTTAATTTCAAAACTTGAAATTACATTGTATATCTATACAGGAAAAATAATTCAAAATTACCCGGGGGGATTAGGAGTATTTATGAGTATAGAATCAAATGGTTCCTACCTCAAATTTTTAGCAAATTATAATGATGATATTGATATTTTTTCGAAATTAAGTACAGGTCAATTAAGTGCCTTTGTTATTTCGCTAGTACTAGCAATGAATCGTAAATTTTCAACGAAAGAATTTTCATTACTATTGATTGATGATCCAGTACAATCAATGGATGAATTAAATGTGAGTGCTTTTGTTGATTTATTGAGAAATGAATTTAGTGATTATCAAGTAATTGTGTCTACACATGAAGAACGTATTTCAAATTTTTTTAAGTATAAGTACAGAATGTCTAATTTGAATACAGAAAGTTTAAATGTGCGAAAAGAATTGAATTCCAAATAATTAACTTTTCTAAAATTAAAACAAAAAATTATGAAATTTAAATATATATGTTTCTGGAATTTACGTGTTTTTAAAAAATAGTGTAACTGATGAGTTTTATCTATAGGAGCTCTTAATCTTATAGAAGTTTAAAACTATCAGATTTTTATAAGTTGTATTTGAACATTTTTTGAATAATTAAAAAGCTAAAATCATAAACAAATAGATTTTAGCTTTTTTTACTTCACAAAATTTGTTATTTTCCTACTTAACTTTCCCTCTCTGCATCATCCTACCCACAACTTCCTCACTCTCCTTCAAAACCTCCTCAAAATCCCCAGAAAACACCTGATACAACTGCTGACAAGAATAATACCGCATCCGCATATCCTTCTTATTCCTCGTAACCTTCCCATTAAAAAACTCATCCAAATAAACCAACGACTTCTGCCAAGACCGAAGCTTGATCAACTCACTCCGTACATCCAAAATATCCTGATAAGGGACTGCTTTCAAATTCTGTTCTTTACTCATCATTACACATCCATTCCTTTTTTGTGAAACCAAAAGGAAAATAAAAAACGATCAGACCTATCTGTGCCTCATCGTGTGCAATAGTTCGTCAAAGAACGCATGAAATCGCCAGAAAAATGAAAGAATCCACTAATACCCCTAGTCAAATCAATCAAAATTAAGTACAATAAAACATGCGAGTACTTTGGTACGCGCTATCGGCAACTCGATTATGCAGTTACTGCTGCTTATTCGGGGCCTTGCAACGTGATGCCAGTCAGGTTGTAAGGTGCCGTTTTTTATTTTTCTATTTTTAACTCCGTACACTGTAACTTTAGAAAAAACAACCATAGAATAGAAACAAAAAAAGCATTGGCACAATGTCCAATACCTGAATAAGTCAATAGTATCTCAAAGAAACCTAGCATTCTGTTCTAGTCGTAGCTTCAAAAAGAGACATGACAAAAAAGCTAGTGATTTGTTTACTATTGGCGTACTTGCGTAGACATTTACTGATGTTTTCAAGACCATTTCCGTTCAGTGCCAGCCAAACAAAAAGGTGCCAAGGATTAAATTGTCATAAAGTTGAGTGATGTTCTGAATCAGGACTTACTCAGCTTTTTTATTTCCATTCTATACACTAAGTATAAATAAATCGACAGAGAGAATCAAGGCGAACAGAGAAAAAAACAACCGAAAATTCGGTTTTGTTATAGGATACAATTAATCTTTAAATAATCCTGAAGCTTGAAAAACTAGGTTAGTGTGAAATAATAGGAATCATTTCCTTAAAGTTCACTCAAAATCTAGTATAATAGTAGTTAACTACGAATCAAAGGATGTGCTTGCTATGTCATTAAATATAGATAAATCAAAATTAACAATCATGGGTGTACAATTTGATTCCCAAAAAGACTTTAAAAGCGTCTGGTACGTTTTGAGCACAAATATGATAGAAGGCTGGGAGCCTGAAAAGCACGATGTAGAAGAGATGAAACAATACATTATCAGAAAAAAAGAGCAACTTCATAGAGGTTAGAATCGCTTAAATCATGGCGCTTCTGCCTTTTTGTTTTGATATCAAACAAAAAAGATATTGCTATATAAAGGAAAAATCGTCCACATTCCTCTTACTATTCTATCAATTAATCCAAAACAAATGGTACGATTTAAGTTTTTTTAACAAAACTAAACGGAATTTATTTTTTATATTGTCTGAAAATAAAGACAAAATGGTGTTATAATCAACTTGAGGTTGATAATGGATTGAATAAATAGTAGTTTACTGTAGAAATAGATATTGAGAAGTAGAGCAAGTCACTTTCAAGTAATTTAAACCGAAAGAAGAGACGAAGATATTTTTATTGTTACCAATCAGGTGTCTGATTATTCTAAATCAAATGGTTGCTTAATTAATATGTTTTTAGGAGGTTTTTAAGTGATGAAGAAAATAATGCCAGCCAATTATTTGACAGTAGAAAATTTTGAGCGTTATAGACGAATTATGGGGCGTTTTTATCAACGTCATCGGCAAATGCAAGGCTCCTTATATCGACCAGAAGTGATAGAAATGATGCAGCAGGACTATTCAGAAGATTATGGCGAATTAGAAGTTGATCAGGATTTGGAAAATTTAGTTTCGTGGGGAAATTTAGAGAAGCAGCAAGAGATGATCCAACCTCGATCTATTGAAGAGTGGCGTAACAAAAATTTCCGTTATCAAATCACTGAAGCGGGTGTACTAGTGGAAGAAATGGTCTATCAAATAACACATTCTAAGCAAGTTTCAAAAGGGGCGCTAGATGAAGGGGACTTCCGTAGATTATTACAATTACTAACGGATTTAATTAATCATGCTGGAGATCCAGTAGAATTATGGTTGGACATTCGTGCCGAGTTTGGGCAGATTCGTAAAAAAACAGCAAATTACATCCGCTATATTACAAGTCCGGAAGTGGATAGTCGAATGAAAACAGAAGCTTTTCTCATTTATAAAGATAATTTCATGAACTATTTACGGGAGTTTATTGTTAGTGTGCAAAATCTTTATTTTCGGTTTCAAGAAGTGATTCAAAAATTTTCAACGATTAATCAGCAGGAGTTAATTGCAGGTTTATATTTAAAAGAACAAGAAGTTCCTATTTTTGATGGCATTACTGAATCTGAGGTAGCTGATCAGGTAGTTGGGGAAATGAATGCACTTCATGATTGGTTTATAGGTGGTGGGCAACGACCTAGTGAATATGATAACTTGATGGAGCAAACCAATCAAATGATCGCCAAGATCACAAACTTGATTTATTATTTTGGACAGGAAATTAGACAATATCAAAGTCGGAAAAAGGATTATCTCCATCTAGCAAGTTGGTTTTCCAAAGTAGAGGAGTTGTCAGAAGCACAGAAAATGTATGCTGGAATTTTTGGTTTAGAGCATTCTCGTCATTTTTATGTGACTGAAGGTACCGATGCAACAAGCAATCGGGAAAATAGTTGGACATTAACGCCAGGAACTCTTTTTCTTAATAAAAGAGGACATGGAGCGCGTCAGGAACGGAAGGCTTCCAGTTTCAAAATGAATGTGACCGCTCAGTTTGAAGCACAAGAGCAGTATCGTCAGAAGGTTTTAGCGCAGCGTGAACGGATTGATAGCTATTTCAAGGAGGGCTTACTTGATTTTTCAACGCTTGATCGATTAGATGCTGGAGCTCGTCAGATGTTTTTAAAATGGATCAGTAGTGCAATTTCAATGCAAGTACCTAATCATCAGCAGATAGAAAAAATAGTACAGCAGACAATCGTGACTGAATTAGACTTTGAAGTTACGATTAATATCGATTTAAGTCAAAGTATTGAAGTAGCATGTGTTGATGGTCAGCTAACTATGCCTTATGTCGTGATGGAAAGGGTGGTAGGATGAAACCAGAAGAGTTTGGACTGGCAGTAAAATTGTTAGTTGAAAATTTTTGGATTATTCGAGAAGATCAACCTGAAAACTACAACTTTTTACGTCGTCATCAGCAGTATATTCAACGAGAATTTCGGCAACGTTTTGGGTTAAATGTTACGATACGTCCTCAATATATACAGGTGCTAAAACGTCCATTTCAATTAGAAGCATGGATGGGCAATCATGAATTCATCATGCCTATGGATTTTTCTTTATTTTGTTGTGGTATGGCTTATGTAGAGGAACTGGAAACAGATGCGCCTTTTATGATGCATGAGCTTGTACAGGGAATTCAACTCATGATTCCTGAAGCCTTGATGATAGATTGGACAAATTATAATCATCGTAAAAGTTTAGTGCGAGCTGTAAAAAAAATGGAGCAATTACGGTTAATTAAGAGAATTGAAGGAGAAGTGTCAGATTTTGAGCAAAGGGAAGACAACACAGAGATTTTATTTATGACGACACCAATGGCTCGTGCTTTCCTAGCAAGAGCACCACAGTCTTATACACAGTATGAGTCCTTTAATGAATTTAAAGCAGACTTAGAGGATAGTCGCCGCAGTCTCGAACGGAATCAAGTGATTTATCAACGATTGTTAATGACACCTCAAATTAAGCGAACGGCCCAAAATGAGGACATTTTTGCTTTAATGAGAAATTATTACCGCTATACGCAGGAATATGTTGAGAGTAATACGCCTTTTCATTTTGAACTGTATCGAGATTATGCAGCTTTTACATTGGAACAGCGAGATAATTGGCAGGAATTGTTCCCTAGTCGACAAGTAGTGGATGAGGTTTTAATACAATTAGCCACGATATTACGGCAAGAGGAATTCATTCCAACAGCTTACGGTGAAATCTACCTAACTGAGGAACAATGGAGTGGGCTTGTGAAGGAGCTGCAAGAAAATTATTGCAGCTTTTGGTCAAAGGAGTTCAAAGAGAAGTCTTTAAGTCAGCTATCTGACACTCTATTTCATCGAGGCATTTCATGGGGGATGTTTGAGTGCATAGAGGATAAGATAATTATCCAACCGGCTTTCGGTCGTTTGGTGGCGGAAATGAGGAAAGAAAATGACGAATAGATGGGTAATGAATCGAGTTGGCTTGTTAAATTTTTGGTATTATACAAAAGAAACGTTTGAATTAGCAGAAGGTCGAATGCTTCTTAGAGGGACAAATGGATCGGGAAAGTCATTGACGATGCAAAGCTTATTTCCAGTGCTATTTGATGGAGACACCAGTGCCTATCGCTTGGATTCCTTTGGTTCCAGAGATCGAAAAATGGAAGATTATTTGTTAGGTGAAAAAGGTGTGTCTCAACGAGATGAAGGGATAGGCTATCTATTTTTAGAAGTAAAACGGGAAGCTCGAGAGGAATATTTGACCGTTGGAATTGGGATGCATGCGAATCGAGGCGGAACGCTCAAAAAATGGTTTTTTGCTATTGAAAATAATCAGCGAGTAGGCAAAGATTTTGAGCTTTATGAAGAACTTCATCGAGAGGAATTGACCCCTTTAACCAAAGCGAAATTAAAGAATCGTTTAGCAGGAAAAGGGCGTATTTTTGATACACAAAGAGAGTATAGATCATTTGTCAATCAGCGGATTTTTGGGTTCGATCACTTAGATCAGTTTGACGAATTGATTACATTGCTATTACAGCTGCGTTCTCCAAAGCTATCTAAGGATTTTCGTCCATCTGTGATTTATGGCATTTTGCGTAATTCCTTACCGAAAATGAAAGAAGACGAATTATTGACATTGTCGAAAACGATTGAACAACTCGATCTTCATCGAGAACGTTTGGAGGATTTAACTCGTGAAATGAAAGAATTGAATTCTTTTGCTAAAAATTATCACAATTGGCATGATGAGTTAGTCTCTCAAATTGCTGGAAAGTGGTACCAGCTTTTTTATGATATGAAACAATTAGAGAAACAAGTTGCTGAACTTAAACAACAATTGGAAAATCATAACATAGATTTATTGGAAAACAGGAAGAATTTTGAGAGAAATGAGCAGGAAGTAGAGGCCCTGACAGCCACTATCTCACAATTAAGTCAGCACGAAGGAATGAATTTAGTCCATCAGGAGTTAGAACTCAACAAGCGACTTACTCAAACATCAAAGGATTTAGCTGATACAAAAGAGCAATTAGTGAAAAAGCAGCAGATAGTGAAAGAGCAACAAATGGAATTGGAAAATCGAAAATATTTACAGGAGGAGCTTTGCAATGATTTAGAAGAACTCATTCAAGATAACCAGCAATATCTTTCTTATTTGCGTTTCGAGGAGTTAGATAGTTCCTATTCAGAAAAGTTACGTACAACTATTACAACCTTTGAACGAAAATATTGGTTAGAACAAGTTCGTCAAAAACAAAGTCATTTCCGTGAACTATTGCAGATGTTATCGAAATTGGTACATTTGGAGAATCAGAAGGTGGATCTGGAACGCTTGGTTGGGAATGTGCAGCAAGAACTGGATGAGTTGCAACGAGATCTTCGGCATTGGCAACAAACACGACTCGCTGAGCTAGAAAAGTGGAAATTAGCGATTGATGCCTGGTTGACTAGGTCTCCCTTTCAATTATCAAAGAATCAATACCATGAGTTGCTTTATTGCATTGATAATTTGTTGGAAACAGAAGAACGTGAGGAAGTTGTTCTATCTCCTTTGACAGTTTCTTATCAGGAGACCTTGAAAAAGGAGCAATTAGCATTAGTACCTTTGGAGGCTCGTTTAGAAGAAAATCAAACTAAAATTGCGGATATTCAACTGGAAATTGAAGAATGGCAGGGACAGAAAGCGCCTAAACCATATCAGCATGAAGGGAGGAAAAGCAATCGAAAGAGCTGGAGTGATAAAGCTAAGTATGTTTTGTTTTATGAAGGAGTAGACTTTCAAGCAAATGTGACAGAAGAAGAACGAAATCGCATCGAAAGAGCTTTATTCACGTCTGGTATTTTGGATAGTGTCATTAGTGAGGAAATGTTGCAATTGGCAGATGATTGGATGATTAAATCCAACCCGCAGTTAATGTCTTCTACTTTAGCGAGCGTTTTAACTGTAAATTCAGATTTGCCTCTTGAGTTGCAGAGTCAGGTTGCAAATGTGCTAGATAGTATCTTTTACAATGAGATGAACCCAATGATAGACTTACCAATAATACATCAAGATGGCCGTTTTCAGATTGCCAACCTTAGTGGTGAAATGCCTGTTGATTATCAGGCTTCCTTTATTGGTGTTGCCAGTCAGGAACGCTATCGTCAGGAGCAAATCAAGAGACTGAAAACAGAGATTCTGCAATTAGAAGAAGCAAATCAGGAGCTTTCTACTCAAATTAGAGAACAAAAGCAGAAGCTTCAATCAATTGAAGAAGCTTATCAAGAGCGTCCAAGAGGAACAGAAGTGTATCAAACATATATGGAAACAAAAATTTTGGCGCTAGCATTAACAGCTAAGGAAAAGGAATTAACAATTAAAAATGCTGAATTAAGTACCTTGCAGCAGCAACTTTTAATGATAAAGACGCACATAACGGAGAAAGCAGCTGGAGATCAACTAAATCAAAAAGAGGAAACGTATGAAGAGGCGTTACAATACGCACTAAACTATGAACAGAACCTTCATGAGGCGTTCAGTAAATCATCAGAACTCGATCGGCAACAGGAAATGCTAGAGACCATTGCTTCCCATGTTAGTAACTATCAAGAAGAAGAGCTTAGTTTGTTGGATAAAGTGAGTGTGTTAATAGGTGAAATAACTAAATTGGAACGACTGCTTAAAGAGAATGAAGCACAGCAGCAAATCATTAATGTTGCAGAACTCACTGCTAAATTGATGGCAGCAACAGAGGAACAACGGCAGTGCCAACAAGAAATCAAACAGTTGAATCAAGAACAAATTAAGTTAGAAAAGGCCAGAACAAAAATTACAGGAGATATAGAGCATGAGGACCTTCAATTGGTTCTATTAATCAAGTTAGAAAGTAATTGGCGAGCGTTATTTGAAAAAGAGCTGCAAAGATTTAACCTACCAAGCACTGATTTGTTAATGATTGCTAAGGAGCAGGGGAAAGAGTTAAATGTTAAAGAATTGAAAAGGCTAGAAGATCGTTTTTCTAATCAGTTTGGTTTTATCGCAGATCAATTACAGAGTTATCGACCTGAATTGGTGAATGTTAGTGGTGTGGATTTGTCAGCGGAAGAAGAACAAGGGCTGGGTGAATTTGCTTCCTTTAATCATAACAAGGAACCAAGATTTTTAGAAGATGGACAATTAACTACAACTAGTGAGTTATTGGAGCGATTGAAAGATCAGCGTTTAACATTACAAGAGTTATTGAAGAAGGATGATGAGCAACTCTTCAAAAAGGTTATTTTGGAATCTGTGGGAAAAGTCCTTCGGATCCGTATTCAGCAAGCCCAGCAATGGGTAGCGCAAATGAACGAGTTGCTACAAGAACAAAAAAACTCTTCAGGATTGTCTTTAAGTATTAGCTGGAAAGGAGTCTCTGCTAATTCTGAGCATGATCTTAGTACCAATCAACTTGTTCGCCTATTAGAAAAACCAACGGAACTCTTGTCAGACGATGATCGAGAGGTAGTTTCTTGCCATTTTCAGGAAAAAGTTCGTTTAGCTCAAGAACAATTACACAATGAACCAGATGATCGAAGTACTTTATTCCAAGCAATTGCAAGTGTGTTAGATTATCGAGATTGGTTTGAATTTGAGCTGAAATATAAGCGGGCAAATGAAGGCTATCAGCCTCAACCATTAACGGATCGTCGTTTTAATCAATTCTCTGGAGGAGAAAAAGCGATAGCAATGTATTTACCGTTATTTGCTGCAACTTATTCTCGTTATGAAGATGCCGGAGAGGAATGTCCGCGAGTAATTACATTGGATGAAGCTTTTGCTGGAATTGATGATCAAAATATTGCAGAGCTGTTTAAAGCCTGTGAGCAGCTTAATTTTAACTATGTGATGAATTCACAGGCACTTTTTGGGGATTACCCTACTGTTTCTAAATTAGCGATTTATGAATTGTTACGACCACAGAATGTCAATTTTGTTACAACAATCCGCTATTATTGGGATGGGCAAAAGAAGCATTTGCTAACAGGAGGTGAGGAACTTGTCTGATCCTAAAGAATACTTTAAACAGCCTGTTTTTCATGTGTTAGGTAAGGAATTATGGCGTCGGTACTGGTTGAATGGAGCATTTGGAAATAGTGTTGGCTTGTCTCTTTTTAGCAAAGTTGACACGGATCCATTGCGATCTTTTCTTGGCATGACAGTCCTTTCTTGGGATCAAAAGAAACGAATTCGGATTGTAGATTTAGAGCAAGCTTTTGTAGAAAGTATCTTAGAATGGACATTATCAGATTTTGTTGTTTTTATTATGAAGAAACCATTAGCTTTAAAAGCAACGTTCGAACAGTCAGAAGCACTTGCTTTTGAACATTTTAAAGCGGCTGTAAAAGCTATTGATGCTAGCTTTACCTCATTACTAACAGAGCGTCAACTGAAAGAGTGGTGGAAGAAGAAACTGCCGAATTTGCTTATCTTTAATCAAGTATCAAACGCTATAAAAAGCTTGCCTAAAAATGATTTTTTACGCTTGCCAGTATTTGCTTATAAAGTTACAGGGTTGCCACATGCATTTGATGAAAATAATGATGGCGGAGTGTTATTTTTACAAATGCTGACAGCAATGTCAACTCAACTGCCAGAGAATCAAATTGAGTTGGAAAAAGCGGAGCAACGTCATGGTTTACTAAATGAATTTTACTTATTGAAGGATGACATTATGAACTATGCAGCTATCCGAGGATTGACTGCACAAGATGCAAAAAATAAAGAAAATCAAATGTGGCGACAGGCTTGTATTGAAGGAATTAGTTGGAATGTTCCTTTAAAAGAAATTTTACGAATGACGACGATTTATCCTTATATTGGGGAGAAGGTTTTGGTAGTAGAGAACTCTGGTATTTACTCGATTTTAGTGGAATTACTACCAGAGGTGCCAATTCTTTGCTCTAGTGGTCAATTCACCTTTGCTATTTGGCAGCTATTGCGTAAATTAGCAGCTACTGGAACTGTTATCTATTATAGCGGTGATATTGATCCTGAAGGTTTAGGAATGGCTCAAAAATTGAAAAACACTTTTGGTTCTCAATTAAAATTTTTAGGAATGAACCAACAAAATTTTACATTAGCAAAATCTGACTTGACTCTGAGTAACAGCCGGTTAAAGAAACTAGATAGTCTTAAGGAACATCAATTAACAATGTTAGGAAAGTTGATTCATGAAGAACAAAAAGTTGCCTATCAAGAGGGCTTCTTACAAGAATTGATAAAAGAGATTATTTGTGAATTTAAGGATGTGGCATAGTGGTGGCTAGGGTCAAGGATATAAAATATTTTAATCATTTTTCTTTACATCTTTCTTTTACTTATGGAATATAATGATATATTTCATCGGTTTGAATAAAGTTGAAAAAAGATCTTTTAGAGAACAATTATCTGTTGCAACACAAACCTCATATATTTTTCAAAATTCACTTGAAGAAAATGCCTTTTTAAGTGATGGAAATAATAATATATATATGAAAATGAAGCAAATTTTAAGTATTGATGATAAGTTAACTCAAAAAAATGTTAGAGTTTTATCTGGAGGTGAAAGACAAAAAATAAATTTAATGATAGCTTTTGTTAGAGATAAGAAAATAATGATTCTAGATGAACCATTCTCAGGATTGGATCAACAGTCAACTGAAAACTTACTTGAATATTTAGCCGCTACAAAAAACAATAAAATTTATTTTGTCGTGACTCATGATAATTATTTTGATCAATTGGCAAATAAAATAATTCAACTTTAGAGATCGAAGGAGGTGGTAGTGTTGTTCATGTTAGTTGTTATTGGGCTTTTATTAGTAATCGTTGGTATTCAACTTAGAAGAGGCAAATGGTATGGAATAGTTGCTGGGAATACTTTTAAAGATAAGCCGATTGAAGTTCAAAAAAAAGGTGCAATAGGAGCTTCATCTATTGCTTTTCTTGTAGGTGGCTTTTTAATAATCGTTTATATTTTAATGTTTTTTGGTATTCAAACGAGATTTTTAATCATTCCAGTAGTTGTAATAGTGATAGTATATTCTATGTTTGCAATATACAAATATCTTAAACACTTCATTAAATATGGGAAATAAAGAAACTATTTAGTAAGAAAGAGAGTATTAAACAAAGCTACTACTAAAAAGTTGTTTGTTAGCTAATGTTGGTGAAGAAAATTCAAAGAATTAAATCGATTAGTATGATTCCTAGAGGAAATCCCCTCTAGGCTTTTGTTTTCTTGAAAAAGAATGGAGTCAATGCATAAAGAAATCCTTAATTTGAAATTGTAGACGTCACTAAAACCGTAAGTATTTCAATTCAACATTTTAAATATGATTATATAAATACTCTAGTCGCCCTAGAATAAAGTACCTCTAGTACATTTTTAATTTCACTTTAGTACTTCTTAAAAATATCAATTCGATTCATCATTTAGAACTATTTATTTGTAAAATCTTGATCAAACAATTCGATTTTTTTGTATAAACAAGTGATCAATAAAGTAATGAATTTAGATGAAGTAGCAATTGAAGAACTTTTAGTAACAAACTATATATAATTGGAGGTGAAAGTATTGGAAAATGAGAAGAAAGAGAATGAATTTTCAGGAATTATTCTGAAAAGAGAGAAGCAGCAATTTCAGATTGAAATGTATGGACATCGTGATAAATCAAATCAGTTAGCTATTCATATTGATACAAAGTTTGGCACTGCTTCTATGGGAAAAATATTTGTGGCAGTGGCTATAATGAAACTTATTGAGCAAAAGAAACTGTCATTAGAAACAACCTTGAATAATTTTTATGGTACTTCTTTAAAAGAAATCGACGGAGATATAACTATATACGAATTATTGACCCATACTTCAGGTATTCAGGACTATTTTGATGAATCGATTGAGGCGGATTACGAGCAACTTTGGCAAAAGATACCTAATTACTCTATTCGAAAAAATAGTGATATAATGCCACTGTTTATTGATAAAAAACAAGATAGCAAAAGACGAGGAGAATTTATTTATAATAACGCAGGATATGTACTTTTAGCAGATATTATTGAAAAAATAACGAATTGTCATTTTGATCAAGTTTTGAAAGACATGGTGTTTGATAAACTTCATATGTCAAATACTGGATATTTTGAATTGGACAATTTACCTGCGAATACAGCAATTGGCTATATAAAAGAACAAGGTGAAAACCCTCGTAGTAATATTTATTCTATTGATTGTAAAGGAACAGGAGCAGGTGGGTGCTATACAACAGTAATGGACATTTGTAACTTTTGGGATGGACTGTTCTCCTATGAAATCTTATCTGAAAAGAGCATTTCAGAGATGATTAAAAAACATGCAGGAAATGAAAAAGAACAATACGGACTTGGAATTTGGTTGGTGAATCCAACAAAAAAACATACGCATATTTATATTGAAGGTTGCGATCCCGGTGTTTCCTGTATTTCACTGTTCAATCCGTTGGAAAAAGATATATTCACAGTTTTTAGTAATTATGAAGACAATGTTTGGGACCTTGCTCGAAATTACTTAGCTGATAAAAAGAATAATGTATAGATGGCTGAGAAATTGTTTTAATTAGTAATGGTCTTGTAGGTATTTAATTTTATAAAATATTGAAAAGTTGAGTAATGTTCTAAAGTAGAACTTACTCAGCTTTTTTTAGTATATAATAGGTTTAAATAGTCTAACGTTGAGAATCAAGACGAACATGAAAAAAATCAACTGATTATAAATGAATTACTCCACGAAAAAGAGAGTTATAGTAGCAAAAGTATCTGAAGTTGATAGGTAATCCCATCAGTAACCATAATAAATTTGAGTAACTTTCTGAAAATTAAGAAAGGAGAAAACAATATGATAAAAAGCATGATGCCTGATATCATTGACTTCATAAAAACAGAAGCACTAGCTAAAAAAATGACCAGTGAAGAAATCGCCAATCATTTTGGTTATGATAAATATCATTTCAGCAGAAAATTCAAAGAAATAAATGGCTTCAGCATTGCAGAATATATATCAAGTTTGAAAATAGAAAAGGCAGTTACTGCGATCGATCAACCCAAAAAAATGATTGAACTGCAAGATATTTCAGAGTTTGAAAGCAGTAGCAGTTTTACGAATACATTTAAAAAATTTACAGGAAGTGCGCCTAAAAAATACAAAAACGAAATGACTGAATTATTCTCTGAGGTAAAAAGTTTCGAAAGCAGCAATGACTATCATGCAGTGGCATACTATGAAAAGCAAGATACCTCTTATTGTAATGTAACGATCGAAGTACCCGAAAATTTTGAAAAAGGATTGTTTTTTATCGGATTATTCCGCACACCGATCCCAAATCATAAACCGATATCTGGCGTCGCTACTAAAAGAACTAAATTGAATGTGTTGAAGAACGTGCCAGATGGTGAATATTATTTACTGATTTGCGCTATTGATCGCTCAACCAATATTTTTTCCTACTTTAATTTGCAAAATTGTTTGAGAGGAAGAGTAATGGAAAAATTATCTTTTCCCGCATGCTCTGGGAAGCATTATACAGTAAAACTAAGACCGCCAATACCGGAAGATCCTCCCATTTTGCTAAGTGTAGCAAAGCTTTTAATATCAAGTTTGAAAAACACAATCTAGAACAATATTAATCGTGGATGCCATAGTAAGATATAGTTGAGATAGATTTGAAAGTACACTAAACTTTTAGGGTAAAATCTCAAATAAAAAATGGAGGTAAGTCGATATGAAAAGTTTCGTATCTATATTAGAAATTCCAGTACTAGAAGTTTCAAGAGCCATTGATTTTTATCAATCGATTTTGGGTATTGAAATTGAATACTTAGAATTTCCAGAGTTGAAAATGGGGTTATTCCCAACAGAAGGACAACAGGTTGTAGTTGTATTAATGCAAGGAGAGGACTATACACCTTCATCAAATGGTGTGACAAACTATCTTGATGGTGGAGATGATCTTCAGGTTATACTGGATAAAATCGAGAAGAGCGGTGGCACGATCGTGGTTCCAAAAACGCCTCATGCTGATGAAATTGGTTATTTTGCATTGTTTATTGATACTGAAGGGAACAAACTAGGGTTACATTCGCCGAATTGATTTAATTTAGTTGAGATCGAGCAGGTAATAAGATCATAAAAATTGCTCTCTTTTTGAACACTTGAAGGATATAAGTAAACTATCATGTTAATGAAAAAAGATTGCTCAATGCTAGGCGATGATAGAAAAATAATTTGGCACAGAACAGCACAAGATCAATTAGACATTTTGAGTTCTGTAATTTACTGAATTGGACGATAGATCTACTATTTAAGAGAAATGATAGCTAGTCAACGTTGCATCGTTACAAAAAATACCTAGCAAAATGCAAATAATTAAATTCTAGCTATTTGATTGACCGCTCGTTATAATCATACTATACAGATCTTGAAGGGGAGGGGTGTTCATGGAGTTTCAGCAAAGAGTGATCAATCAAGAGTATCGTTTGACTGATTTAGAAGACGAGCTTGTAGCCTATATCGCTAAAAATAAAGCGAGTGTTTCCAAAATGAAGATCATAGAGCTTGCCTCTCTTTTTTTCACTGTTCCAAATACGATCACTAGGTTGTGCCATAAGCTCGGTTACTCTGGGTATTCTGAGTTGAAAAATGAGCTAAAACGAGAAAGTGAACAGCCTTCAGATAACTCATTCAAGCAGAAAGAACTGTTAGTTAAAAATTTTGAACTCATTGATTTTGAGCGGGAAAAGCTCGTCGTGCAATTATTCAAAGCTGCAAAACGGATCAATTTTTTTGCGATCGGTCAAACCGCCTATGCAGCAAAGATCGTCGTTGATAATTTTTATGCAATAGATGATAAGGCGTTTTTTTATACATATGCGAATGAGTTAAGGCACAAAATCCAGCATGCAACAGAGGAAGTTTTTTTCTTTATTAGTCTTTCAGGAGAGAAGGAGCAAATATTAGAATTAGCGAAATTGGCGCATGAGCATCAACATAAGGTGGTTTCTCTGACAGGTTTAAGCAGCAATTCTTTAGCGAGATTAGCGGACATCAGTTTATTTTGTTATTCGCCTGAAGTGATCAGGAATCATTACAATATCACAGACAAAACGCCGCTGTTGGTCATTATGAACAGTCTTTTTGAAACCTATATCGATTCGTGAGATCAATGGACGTGTAAAATTACACATAAACCTCTTTCAAAAGAATGAAAGGGGTTTATTTTTCTTAAAAATCAAAGTTCTGAGCCTAAATAGTGCTAAAGTTTAGCCATAAGGAGGAGGAAAGAATATGAATCTAGCACACGCAACGTCAGAAGCACTTATTTTTTTAGAAGCATCCTTTAAAACACGTGAAGAAGTTTTTGAATTTATGACGCAAAAACTCTATGAACAAGGGAAGGTATCAGATTCTAAGCAATTTTTAGCAGCAGTTCAAGCTAGAGAAGCATTGTCGGTGACGGGGTTTGAAAATGGGCTGGCGACTCCACATGGAAAATCTTCAGCAGTCAAGGAAGCGTCGTTTGCGATACTGAGATTGAAGGAGCCATTAGCAGATTATCCTAGTTTAGATCCTACGAATCAAGTATCGTTGATTTTTATGTTGGCAATTCCGGAGGCAGAAGCAGGCAGCACTCATTTAGATATTCTTGCAAAACTAGCAGGTCGACTTTCTGATCATGATTATTTAGAACGATTCAAGCATGCAGAAACTGCTTCTGAGATGTTGACTTTACTGGATGAATCAGACGAAGTTACAACGGTTTCTCAAGGGGACAAAGGATTGATCTTAGGAATCACAGCTTGTGCTGCAGGCATCGCACATACTTATATGGCTGCTGAGGCGATCACCAAAGCAGCGAACCGACTTGGCTATCAGGCTAGGGTCGAGAAGCAAGGTGCGAAAGGAATGGAAGACAGGATCACGGCAAAAGAAGTCAATGAGGCAGTGGGAATTATTTTGGCTCATGACGTGTCTCTTAAAGGAATGGAGCGCTTTGCGAAGCTTCCTAAAGTCGATACCACAGTGGCAGAGCCGATCAAACATCCTGATGAAGTCGTTCAGCGACTATTGGATAAGGTAGAGAATTATGTACCTAGTGGAGATGATGTGGCAGATTTTGACGATACTGATGAACAAGAGAAATCGATCGGTCAGCAGATAAAAGATGCAATTTTAACAGGAATTTCCTATATTATTCCGATCATCATTGCAGGCGGAATGATTTCAACGGTTGCAGTGTTGATCACTCAATTATTTGGGTTGCAGGAGATCGCTGCAACTGAAGGCAGTTGGTTATTTTTGCTAAAAGGGCTCGGCGGCGGATTATTAGGAAGCTTGATGATTCCTGTGTTGGCAGGATATATGGCGTATTCGATTGCGGATAAACCAGGCTTGACCCCAGGTTTCGCTGGTGGTTTAGCTGCGATGACGATCAATAGTGGATTTCTTGGCGGGATGTTGGCCGGTTTACTTGCTGGTTTCTTGATGAACTGGATGAAGAAAAATATTCAGGCTAAAGGTGTTTTTTCAGGCTTTGTGACCTTTTGGGTTTATCCGGTGATCGGTTCACTGGTTGTTGGTGTGGTCATGCTTTTTCTGATTGGCAAACCCGTTGCAGCAATCAATAATGGATTGATCGGCTGGTTAGATACTTTACAAGGAACAAATGCGTTATTGCTGGGCGCTGTATTAGGAGCGATGGTGTCATTCGATTTGGGTGGACCTGTCAATAAAGCTGCCTATGCATTTTGTATTGCGGCGATGTCAAATGGTAATTTTATTCCTTATTGTACATTTGCTTCGGTTAAAATGGTTTCTGCATTTTCTTTATCCGCAGCGTGCTTATTGAAGAAAAATTTATTTACTGAACAAGAAAGAGAAATCGGCAATCAAACGTGGTTATTAGGCTTAGCAGGAATTACTGAAGGAGCGATCCCATTTGCGATGGGCGATCCGATTCGAGTGATTGGTTCATTTATTGGAGGCTCTATCATCACTGGAGCGATCGTTGCTTATACGGGACTTGGCTTGAATGTTCCAGGAGCCGGAATTTTCTCGATGTTTTTACTAGAAGGTGACTATAGCGGTGTAATGGGCGCGTTCATTTGGTTAGGCGCAGCAATTTTAGGTGCGGCGGTTTCTACTATTTTATTGATTGTAACAAGACAACATAAATTGCGAAAACAAGCAAATAGATAAGGTGAGAGAATTTATGAAGAATGTACACATTGTGCCCCATATGCATTGGGATCGAGAATGGTATTTTTCAACAGAGGAATCTAGAATTTTATTAGTGAATAATATGGCGGAAATTTTAGAGATGTTAGAAAATGATCCAGAGTATCCCTATTTCGTATTAGACGGACAAACAGCTGTTTTAGAAGACTATTTTGCGGTCTGTCCAGATCAGAAAGAACGGGTCAAAAAGCTTGTTCAGGCTGGAAAACTGATTGTTGGTCCGTGGTATAGCCAAACAGATGAGCTAGTTGTAGGCGGAGAATCGATCGTCAGGAATTTACTTTATGGTATCAAGGACAGTAAAGAATTGGGTGATCCAATGATGATCGGCTATTTACCGGATTCCTTTGGTCAAAGCGGACAGATGCCACAAATTTTAAATGGGTTCAATATTCAACGAGCGATTTTTTGGCGGGGGATTTCTGAACGTCATGGCACAGACAAAACGGAATTTTATTGGGAAGGAAACGATGGGTCTGAAGTTCTGACTCAACTATTTCCATTAGGATATGCCATTGGAAAGTATCTTCCGGAAGATAAAAATGTTCTGAAAGAACGAATGGACAAGTATTTTAACGTTCTTGATCATGGGGCAACAAGTAATGAAGAAATTATTCCAAATGGTCACGATCAAATGCCGATACAAAAGAATATTTTTCAAGTGATTCAAACGCTTGAAGAATTATATCCCGAAAGAAAATTTTTCCTTAGTCGCTATGAGAATGTGTTTGATATTTTAGAGAAGAAGACGGACTTACCAACGGTCAAAGGGGAATTTATTGATGGGAAATATAGTCGTGTTCATCGTAGCATTTTTTCGACAAGAATGGATATCAAGGCAGCGAATGCGCGTATTGAAAATAAGCTTACGAACAGTTTAGAACCTCTAGCAGCGATTGCTTATTCACTAGGGCACGTATATCATCATGGATTGATCGAAGGGATCTGGAAAGAAATCATGAAAAATCATGCACATGATAGTATCGGCTGCTGTTGTTCGGATAAAGTGCACTTTGAAATCATGGCGCGTTTTATCAATGCTGAAGAACGTACGGATCGTCTGATCGAATTTTATCAACGAAAAATTTCAGAGAGTACGCCTGATAAAGAGGACTCAGAAAAACTGGTATTGTTTAATCTATTGCCTTATGAAAGAACTGAAGTCGTAACAACGGAGATTATTTCCAAACGCTCAGCTCTTCATTTAGTGAATGATCGAGGGGAAAATCTTCCTTTTGAGATCATTCAGCAAGAAATAATCGATCCAGGATTGATCGACCGACAGATCGTACATTACGGGAACTATGAACCATTTATTAAATATACGATTCGCTTTGAAAAACAATTACCAGCAATGGGCTATGAAGTAGTGTATATAGAAACAGCAGAAAGTCTTCCAAAATCGGCGTTGATTGAAAAAGAATTTATAGATACGGAGTATTTCGAGATTTTCGGTAATCCTAATGGTACAATAACAGTTCTTGATAAACGAAATAATCAGGAGTATAAAGATATTCTTGCAGTGGAAGATGTAGCGGATGATGGTGATGAGTATGATTTTTCACCCTTAGAAAATGATCGACCTCGTCTATCAAAAGATGAAGTCACAGCAAATATCTCTTATGAGCATAGTTTATTTGCAAGCTCGATGCATATTTCTTATGAGTGGTCATTAGCGAAAAATCTTGCAGAACGTAAAAGTGGAAAGGCGACAGGGAAAATCGGGCTGGTGCTTACCATTCAAGCGTTAGAAAATCAGCCAATCCTCCAACTGTCTGTTCAAGTAAATAATCAATGTGAAGATCATCGGATGCGCTTATTATTGCCGACAGAAATTGCTTCGAGCTTTTCTATCGCAGATAATCAATTTGGGACAGTTGAACGTCCGGTGATCGATGAAGCGATGGCATTTTGGCAAAAAGAAGAGTGGGATGAACGTCCGGATGCAATCTATCCATTTTTAACGAACATTTCATTAACAAATAGTGAGCGGACGGTCTCCGTTTTAACAAATAGCTCAAGAGAGTATGAAGTCATCGGTGAACACTATGATTGTTTGGCGATCACATTGTTTAGAAGCGTTGGTGTATTGGGGAAAGAAAATTTAGTGCGTCGTCCAGGAAGACCTTCAGGAATAAAACTGGCGACTCCTGATTCGCAAATGTTGAAAACAATTAAGTTAGACTTTGCGCTTTTATTTTCGAATGAATCGATCGAAATAGCGAATCCAGCAAAATACGCTAAAGAATACCTAACACCAGTTTTAGCCTATAATCAGATGGGGTATAATGCAATGAAACTGAACCCTTCGACGTTACAGGCACCAACAAGATATTCGCTGTTCCGTCAAGAAAATGATACACTTATTTTAAGTGTAGTCAAAAAAGCAGAAGAGGGCTCGCACCTTTTAGCGAGATTTTTCAATCCAGCTAAAGATGATCAAAGCTTAAGGCTAAAAGAGGTTCAAGCACCAGATCATTATCAACTAAACGAAGAGCTCATCTTGGAAAATGATTCTGAACAAATCGGTGCAAATAAAATAGTGACAGTCAGCATCAAAAAATAAATGAGTATCTGGACAGCTAGTCTAGCTGTTCAGTTTCTTTGCAGAAAAGGGTGAAAAAATGAAAATTGTGACGGCGATCGATTCAATGAAAGGATCCTTAACGAGCAAGCAAGCGAATCAAATTGTGGCAGATGTTTTTAGAGATGAAAAAGTAGACGTCACGCAAGTTGCGATTGCTGATGGCGGGGAAGGAACGGTAGAGGCTTTTGTAACGAATGCTGATGGTGAAGTGATATCAGCCAAGTGTCATAATTTATTAGGCGATGAAATAACGGCTGATTATGGTTGGTTGGAGGAAGAAAAAACAGCAGTGATCGAATCTGCGGCAACTTGTGGGATTCAGTTTTTAAAAGGAATACCTGAAACACATCCCCAAAATACCAATTCTTATGGCTTAGGGGAACAAATTCTCTCAGCAGCACAAAAAGGAGCCAAGCGAATCATTATTGGTTTGGGCGGAACAGGAACGATCGATGGCGGAATTGGTTTATTAGCCTGTCTTGGTGTTGAATTTTTCGACAACCAAAATCAATTAGTTTCACCGATTCCTCGTAATTTTAAAAAGATCACTCGAGTAGATACCAAAAAGATGCCAATTAATCTAAATGAGATTGAATTCATTGCTGCCGCAGATGTAAAAAGCGTGATCACAGGCAGAAAAGGAGCAGTCTATTTATTTGGTGAGCAAAAAGGGTTGCAAGTCAATGAGCTAGCTGCTTTTGAAGAGGCGATGAAACATTATAGTCAATTACTGCTGGCAGAAACTGACTCGCAAGAAGGGGATGGAGCGGCTGGTGGAATTGGTTTGGCTCTTCGAACAATCCTGCATGCAAAAGTAGTCTCTGGCTTAGACTTGATTGCTGAACTGTCCCATTTACCAGAAATAATTCAAAATGCTGATCTTGTTATTACTGGCGAAGGAAAAATCGACAGCCAAAGTTTGCAGGGCAAGGTTCCTGTAGGCATCGGCGCAATAGCGCAAAAGTACCAGATTCCTGTTATCGTGTTTGTTGGTGCGATGCAAGGGACATCTGATGAATTTGAAAAAGCTGGATTATCAGTGATTATTCCGATTGTAAATGAGGTTTCGACTTTGAACGAAGCTCTGAAAAATGCTGAGTCAAATTTGCGCTTGGCAGCAGAGAGAACAAAAAAGCTGCTTTTTCTGTTAACGTAGTATAAATATGAATAGTAGAACGAACAGATCACTATCTGAAAGCTTCAAAACTATTTGTGCAAGAAGAGAAGAAATAGATGTGAAATCAAGCGTTTTTAAAGAGTACGAATAAAATTAAAAATCAGTTTGGATGTCTCCCCAAGGTTGTACGTAAAAATACAATTTTGGGGGATTATTTTTTATGAAAAATTTTTCCGAGATGAACAAAGAATCGAAGAAAATGATCAAGAACTTCTCTTTCTTGGGAATCAGCGTATGGATTGTTTAGATTATTTTATTAGGGAAGATAGGGAAGAAACAGAAGAGCTGTAGCGGCAAAATAAGTATAAACACAAGCGGTTCTTTAACTTCATCCCTTCTCATCTACACTTTTTACAGGAATCACGAGTTTACAAAATGCCGTCAATCAAGGTTTAGCATAAGTCTCACGAGTCAAAGGTTTCGATTCAAAGACGAGTACGTTTTCTCAAAAGAACTTGAAAGATACCAGTTGGATGACTAAAATAGGAAATGCACAGAACAAGCGACAGAAAGAAATTGCTGAGATCGATCGAAAAGTCAGAAGCAATCTTGAGACAGTCCTTTTGTAAAGGGCAGATACAGTATTTGATTCGATAAGTGCCCCTTGATGAAGGGGATAAATCGAAATGATTTTCTTAGACTTTTGAGGGGAGGAAATAAGAGGTTGAAAAGTATGATGCCTGACATTATTGACTTTATAAAAAAAGAAGCACTAGCTAAAAAAATGACAAGTGAAGAAATCGCCAATCATTTTGGTTATGATAAATATTATTTCAGCAGAAAATTTAAAGAAATAAACGGATTCAGTATTGTAGAATATGTATCAAGTTTGAAAATAGAAAAGGCAATTACTGCGATCGATCAACCAAAAAAAATGATTGAACTACAAGATATTTCAGATTTTGAAAGTAGCAGCAGTTTTACGAATACGTTTAAAAAATTCACAGGAAGCGCTCCGAAAAAGTACAAAAATGAAATGAATGGATTATTCTCTGAAGTAAAAAGTTTCGAAAACAGCAATGACTATCATGCAGTGGAATATTATGAAAAACAAGATACATCCTATTGTAATGTAACGATCGAAGTTCCCGAAAACGTTGAAAAAGGATTATTCTTTATCGGATTATTCCGCACACCGATCCCAAATCATAAACCGATATCCGGAATAGCTACTAAAAAAACAAAATTGAACGTATTGAAGAACGTACCAAATGGGGAATATTACCTACTAGTTTGTGCGATTGATCGTTCAACCACTCTTTTTTCCTACTTTAACTTGCAGAACTGTTTAAGAGGAAGGGTAATGGAAAAATTATCTTTTCCCGCATGCTCCGGAAAGCATTATACAGTAAATCTAAGACCGCCTATACCGGAAGATCCTCCCATTTTGCTAAGTGTAGCGAAACTCTTAATATCGAGTCTGAAAAACACAATCTAGAACAATATTAATCATTGATTCCATAGTAAAATATGTTTGAGATGATTTGAAGGAACATGAAACTCTTTCAGACAAAAGATCTCAAATAAAAAATGGAGGTAAATCAATATGAAAAGCTATGCATCTATCATAGAAATTCCAGCAATAGACATTTCTAGAGCCGTTGATTTTTATCAATCAATTTTGGCTATCACCATTGAAAAAATGGAGTTTCCAGAAATGAAACTAGGATTATTTCCAACGGAAGAGCAAACGGTTGTGGCGGTATTAATGGAAGGAGAGGGCTATACACCTTCATCTAATGGTGTAACGATCTATCTTGATGGCGGTGATGATCTTCAGAATATTCTAGATAAAATCGAGAAAAATGGTGGAACAATTATTGCTCAAAAAACGCCCCATGCTGATGAAAGTGGCTATTTTGCATTGTTTATGGATACAGAGGGAAATAAATTAGGCTTGCATTCTCCAAATTAATGAAGTTACTTGAGGTAGAATGAACAACAGGAATTTTATGTCTAATATTTGAATGACAAAAAGAGTGTTGAACAGGAAAAATGGATGCAATCAGTATTTGGCCTAAAACAGATGGTGAATGGGCAATCATTCATCGTTGCAGAAACTGCGGAACCTTAAAGTCAAATCGAATCGCAGCAGACGATGATCAAAATCGCTTAGTTGATTTAGCAAATAAAGCAATACAACAGCCGCCTTTTAAAATAGAACATACAAAATAGCTTTATAGTAATAAGAGAGAAGGAGACGTTATGACTTACAATATCCATCATATACAAATCAAAGTAAATGACGTAAAAAAGGCCGAGCCGTTTTATGATCAGCTATTTGGACTTTTAGGTTTCGATATCCAGAAGAAGTACTCCGGTTATTTAGAGCATGCAGATATGGAAGTAATCGAATATTTAAGTGATACATTTGATTTCGGCATTTCTTCGCCCAAAAGAACATTTGCTAAAGAAAAAGTTGATGCAAGAAAGCCTGGTTCTCTTCAGCATATTGCGTTTAAAGCAGGCAGCAAAGAAGAGGTCGATGAAATTTTCCCAAAAATTCAAGCGTTGGGTGTAAAAATTCTTCATGGCAAGCCTAAGGAATACAAAGAGCGGATCGCACCAGGGTATTACGCATTATTTTTTGAGAGTCCAGATGGTATTCGTTTTGAAATTTTCCATTATTGAAAACCCTCCACTAGACCACCTTCCAATCATTTTCAGCTAGAATCAATCTAGAAAATGATTGGAGGGAAAAGATGATCGATCAAAAAAACAAAGCAATTGAAGTGAAAGATCTAGTAAAAACATTTGGAGAAAAACGTGCAGTTGACAAATTGAGTTTTACTGTAGAGAAAGGAACGATATTTGGACTACTCGGTCATAATGGAGCGGGAAAATCAACCACGATCGATTGCCTCTTAGGTACGCAAAAATATGATTCCGCAAGTATCACTTTGTTAGGCAAAGACCCAAGAAAAGAGCGAAAGAAGCTCTTTCAATATGTGGGTGTTCAATTTCAAGAAGCGGCTTTTCAAAATCAGTTGAAGGTCAAAGAAATCTGTGAAATTACTCATTCCTTGTATGAAAATCCGATTGATTGGATGAAAACACTGGATGAATTTGGTCTTTCAGCAAAATTGAATTCGTTTTTGGCCACATTATCAGGCGGAGAAAAACAAAAGCTATGTATCGTATTAGCGATCATGGGAAATCCGGAGATCATGTTTTTGGACGAGTTGACAACTGGCCTTGATCCCAAAGCAAGGAGAGACGTTTGGCGATATTTGCTGATGCTTAAAGAAAAAGGCGTGACTATTTTTTTGACTTCACATTATATGGATGAAGTAGAAACCTTATGTGATCGTATTTTAGTCCTAAAAGAGGGCAAAGAAGTGGCGAGCGGTACAGTAGCAGAAATCGTATTAGAAAGTAAAAAAGACTCACTTGAAGAAGCCTTTCTAACACTTATTGGGGAGGAATATTGAGATGAAGACATTTTGGTTACTCTATAAATCAGAAGCAAAATTATCGATAAGAGAAATGTCTTCCATTATTTTTGGCATTTTTGTTCCGCTTGGTATTGTTTGTCTTATGGGGGTTATGGATTCTAGTAATGAGTCGTTGAATACGGCTTTTGTACCAGTTTCCACTGTGGGGATTTGTTCAGCAGGTGTGATGGGTCTGCCTCTTGCATTATCTTCTTATCGAGAACGAAAAATATTGAAAAGATATCAAGTAACACCGATCAGTCCGATCCAATTACTTTTGGCTCATTTACTTTTTTGCTTTACGATCAGCCTTGTATCGATGCTTCTATTATTAGGCGTGCTAGTCGTTTTCTTTCAATTTTCTTATATTGGTAACTGGTTGCAATTTATCCCAGCTTATCTTTTAGTGATGATTTCCATTCATGCTATTGGGTTGATCGTAGCTAGCTTGTCTCCTAGCGAGAAGGCAACAGGTGCTATAAATTCAGCAATCTTTTTTCCCATGTTCTTTTTATCAGGAGCAACAGTTCCTTATGAAATCATGCCGAAAGGATTGCAAAAAGCGGCGGATATCATGCCGTTGACGCAAGGAATCAAATTGTTGAAGGCCGTCACATTTCGAGAAGAAGGCGGGATACTTTACATGATTCTACTGTTAACAGCTATTTCTATTATTGGCATTTTTATCGCTGTGCGTTATTTTAGATGGGAATAAAGATAGTTGTATATAGCTAGTGATTCATACGGTAAAGAAATAGAGTGGATAAACTTTATCCGAAGGAACGATTGAAATAGCAATTCTTTTTTGCTATACTTAACTCGAAAATAATCGAACCATCTAAAAATGAATGGAGCATGTCTGGTGAGTGTCACAGGTATCTAATCAATAAGCTGAATAACAAATAAACGAAGGTTTATTTGTTGTGCTTGGAGAAGTGATATCTGTCGGATCATAGGATTTTTTGTAATCTTAGACGATAGTATAGAACTATCGTCTTTTTTGTACTTATTTAGATGGTTGAATTATTTAGACAGGTATCTCTTTGTAAAAATGAAAATGACATTACTAGGAGGAACATAATGACTATTACGATTAGACATGAAGAAGAAAAAGATCATAGAATCGTGGAAGAAATCACACGAGATGCATTTTGGAATTTATATTTCCCAGGAGCAGTTGAACATTTCATTGTTCACAATATTAGAAAGCATCCTGACTTTATCCCTGAATTGTCCTTTGTTATTGAATTAGACAATCAAATCATCGGCAGTATTTTCTATACAAAAGCGAAAGTGATCGATAAGGATGGGCGTGAACATCCAATCATTACTTTTGGTCCAGTTAGTATTTCGCCAGAGTATCATCGACAAGGGTTCGGTCGAATGTTGATTGAGCACTCACTTGCTGAAGCAAAAAGACTTGGTTTTAATGCGATCATTCTTGGCGGCTTCACGTATCATTACCATCCATATGGATTTGTAGGGACAAAGAAATACAATATATCCATGCCTGATGGTAAATTTTATACTGGCGTAATGGCATTACCCTTATTTGAAGGCGCATTAGATGGCATAAGCGGGAGCGTTCATTTTTCAGAAGCAATGTATCCAGATGAATCCGTTTTAGATGATTTTGACAAAACCTTCCCAGTGAAAGAAAAGAAAATTTTAGCACATCAGCTAGATTTTGAAAAAGCAGTCAGTGAAATCGACGATCAGGATTATTGATTGAACGAAAGACAATAAACAAATTATTTTGAGTGAAAAGTAACAGAAAAAGGGTTTTGCTTATTTTAGATAGGCAAAACCCTACACTATACCACCAATGTACCCTTTTTTGATAAGATCAATGAGAAAGGGGCGTTTCATATGTCAATCACTAAAGAAAATACTTATCTAACAGAAGTTACTGAAAAAATTAAAGCAAAAATGAAACAAATCGACGGAACTGTCGATGCGAACGAGCAAGCGTATAAGAATCTAAAAAAATATACAGTTGATTATAAAAATGAGTTGGATAAGTATGAGGTCTATAATCACCAACAAAACCTAAGTTTTATCGATAATCGTAATAGCTTTGAAACGAGCATCAGAAAAAAACTAGCTTATTTGAAGGAAACACCATACTTTTCAAGGATCGATTTTCAGTTCGATAATGAAGATGAGATAGAAAAATTTTATATTGGCAGATATGGATTTGCGGATGATCTAGGACAGCAGCTGATCTATGATTGGCGCGCCCCAATTTCTTCTCTATACTATGATTTTAGCTTAGGTGATGCTTATTACGAATCACTAGGCATGAAATTCCACGGGTATGTAAAAGGCAAACGGCAGTTTGAAATTGAAAAGGGAAAGCTCAAATTTGTTGTCGATACAGATGATACTGTGAACGATGACTTCTTGATGAATGAGTTGAGTAAAAATACGTCTAATGAAATGAAGACCATTATTCACACGATTCAAAAAGAACAGAATGAAGCTATCCGAGATGTGAAAACCAAAAACTTGATCATACAAGGGGTTGCTGGTTCTGGAAAAACCTCTATCGCTCTCCATCGAATCGCTTATTTACTCTATCAAAAAAGAGACGAGCTGCAGGCTTCAGATATTTTGATTCTATCACCTAATGATGTTTTCTCCAGTTACATTTCGACTGTTTTGCCTGAATTGGGAGAAGATGAGCTAAATCAGCTTGAAATCACGCAGCTTGTCCAACCAATGATTGACGAAAAGCTAACAGTAACTGACAGACAAGATGAAATAAATCGAATTGTAGAAAAGCCAAAGTCAAAAGAGGCTCAAACCTATTTGTATAAACGATCAGAGATATTCTTTTTGTCCTTGAAAAACCATATCCAACAGCTAAGCAATAGACTGTTTTTTGAAGATATTGTAGTTGATCATCAGTACACATTTTCAAAAAAAGACTTGGAAAAAGCAAATAATACTCTTACAGAAAGTGCACTGTTCCCTAAAACTAAGCAATTAGCTCGGCAATTAAGCAAAAATGTATCTGAAATTGAGCAGAGCCATGTAAGAGAAGCAATAGAAAAAGAATTACGAGACCGGCTTCAAGTCACAACTAGCTGGACTGAATACGTGAACTTCCTGACGGCAGAAAGGATCTCCTTTAATCAGCACAAAAATAAGATTGATTATGCAGATCTATTTCCATACCTCTATCTCAAAATGAACATCGAGGGAATTCTTCCAAATCATCAAATCAAGCATCTTGTTATTGACGAAATGCAGGACTACTCCCCGTTGCACTTTTATGTGTTGGATCGTTTGTTTCCTTGCCAAAAAACAATTTGTGGCGATGTCAATCATGATTTACTGACAACGGAAATAAATTTTTTAGAGCAGCTGCAAACAGTAATTCCAAACAACCGTGTGATCAAATTCAATACCAGTTATCGTTCCAGCTATGAAATAATTGAATTTGCTAAACGATTTACGACAAATAAGGCACTGACTCCGATTGAACGTCACAATAAAGAAGTTCAGCTGATCTATGTTGATCATCTAAGGGAAAAACAAGAACAACTAACCAAAATAGTAGAAAGTTTTGAAACGTCAGCTCATAGAACTTGCGGCATCATTTGCCAAACGTGGGATGAAGTTGCTAAAATTGAAAAAAGCCTCTCTTCTTATGAGGTCACTCGCTTTGGGAAGCAGTCCACAGCTATGACAGAAGGGATCATTATCACGACGTCTCAATTTGCTAAAGGTTTGGAATTCGACCAAGTGATTCTGACAGATATTAGGAAGGAACAATTAGAAGCAAAAAGTAATCTTCTGTACACGAGCTGTTCCAGAGCACTTCATGAATTAACGCTTTTTATCTCAAATGATGGAGGAAAAACAGATGGAAACATATAAGACGTCTGAGGTAGCAAAAATAGTTGGTTTTCATCCTAACACGATTCGACGCTATGAGGAGTGGGAACTGATTCCTAAGCCACAAAGAGCTAAAAATGGCTATAGAATATACAATGAGTATCATGTTGAATTGATTAAAACAGCAAAAATTGCTTTCCAGGTCGAGGTGCTCCAATCTGGATTAAGAGCAATGATGAGAGAGCTGATCAAAGCTTTGGCAAAATATGAATTTACTGCTGCAACAACATTGCTCGACGATTATGTATTGGCGATCGATCAAGAGATCGATGAGGCGGATGAAGCGATTCATATCGTTGAAGATATGATCAATGGAACGATCGAAGAGGAAGACATTTCTTTAAAGCGGAGTGAAGCAGCGGATTACTTAGGCGTAACAACAGATGCCTTAAGAAACTGGGAGCTGAATGGCTTGTTATCGTTAAAGCGAAGTGAAAATGGCTATCGTATTTATTCAGGAGATGATTTGAAGCGACTAAAAATCATTCGTATATTGCGTTCAGCAAAATATTCATTAGAGTCCATTCTTCGCTTACTTCATTCCATTGATCGTAAAGAAGAACATGATGTAAGAGCCATTTTGAACACCCCTGAACCGACAGAGGATATCATTTCTGTCTGTGATAAACTGATCCTTTCTTTAGAAATGGCTAAAATGAATACAGTCGAATTAGCCGAACGTATCGATACATTAAAAAAAATTGCTACAACACTGGATGTGTAAACTGTTATATAAAAACGCAAGAGTTTTAAAGAAAGAAGATAAAAAGCAGGAAGCGACAACTTGGACTTGGGGAAACAATAGTAGTTGTCCCTTACTACATGAAGTTGGAAAAAATTCAATGAAAGAAAAAGGGGAATTTCAAGAAATTGTAAGCTTGTCAATTTACAAATGAATTTAAATTAAGATTTTTGCTAGTGAAAATGGAAGAAGGGAGTTTTGTTGGAAAATGTCGACTAATCTGGAAATTCACACAAAGCGGTGTATGATACGCCGGTTTAAAGAAAGTGATATTGATAGTTTTATGGAATATAGAAATGATATGGATTGGATGCGACATCAAGGTTTAAAAGGACTGACGAAGCAAAAATATGCAGATATACTTTTAGGTGAAAAATCTTTAAAGAGTGGTGTACAACTAGCTATCGTAAGCAAGAAAAATGGCGATTTAATTGGTGATATTTATCTTAAACAAGAGAAGGACAGTTGTTGGATAGGTTATTCAGTACGTCAATCGGAAGCTCGACAAGGATATGCTTATGAATCAGTTAACGCTACTATCAATTATCTAAAAGAAAATGGGATTAAATCTATTGAAGCAGAAGTAGAAAATAGTAATTATTCTTCAATTAAATTTCTTAATAAATTAAAATTTAATTGTGTTCACTCAGATCAAGACAGGAAAATATTTGTGTTACATCTTTAGTAAAATATTTTCTATTAACCATATTCAACGAAACTTTCAATAGAACAAATAAGTGTCTGTCCTAAAAATCATGATTCTCTTTGTTGAAAATACTATTAAGTTTAATGAAAGTGAAAAGATAAACAGAAAAGTGTAGTCTGAAAGTTATTGATTTACAGAAGAGAGATAGTTCACTATTAATAGACTGAATGAATAGTGAGCTCTTTGTTTACAAGAGACCTTAAAGTTAAATAAGTTAAAACAAAGATAGTCAAAAATAAAAGTGGAAAGTAGATGATAAAGTGATCAAAAAAATTTAAGATAGAAGAACGATTAGGAAGTTTAAAGATGATAAGTTATCTAAAGTGGATATCGAAGAAATTTTAAATAGTTGAACAAGAACTCATTTCTCAAAAAATATAAGCCTATCTATTCTAAAAAAATGGATTGAAAAGATCTCTTTAAAAGGAGGTGCAAATGATGAACGAAGACCTGAATCAATCGATTATTATAGAATTTCCACTTAGAGGTGAATGGCAAGCACCTACGACACCCGCAAAGAGAATTCCTAGTCATGGTACAGATCGAATGGGATTAAGGTTTGCATTTGATTTTGTGCAAGTGGATTGGGAAAATAAAAGAAAGCCGTTTTACAGCACTAGCTTCACTAGGTATTTTTTCTTTGGCGTACCGTTAGATAAATGCTATTGCTGGGGAGAACCGATTTTTGCGCCTTGTGATGGTGAAATCGTAACGGTTAGAGATGGTATTCCAGAACGTGCTGTTGTGCACTGGGTAGTAGATTCAGCAATCGCTATAAAAAATGCTCACTCATTTAATGAATATAAAGATGATTTCAGTCAAATTGCCGGAAACTATCTTGTTATGAAGTGTCAAAATAATGTCTATATGGCATTTGTTCATTTACAAACGAATTCGATCAAAGGTGCTGTTGGGGATCGAGTCAGAAAAGGGGAACAGCTAGGAAATGTTGGACATTCAGGGAATTCTACATCTCCTCATTTACATTTTCAATTGATGGATAGCTCGGATATTGCCAAATCAAATGGTCTCCCTTTTTTATTTGAAGAATATGAAGTGTATCGAAATGGTGTCTGGGAATCAGTTTATGATCAGATACCAGCAGATACAGATCGAATTCGATTTTATAAAAGTTGATTTTCTTATAAGATGACCTGTAGATTGAAGGAAAGAATGGTAGTCAGCAATTGCTTGATCAATCGATCACAAAAACATGTTCATGACAGAAGAAAGAGGAGGGATTAGACCATGGGCAATAAAATAATTGTTTATACTACACGGCATGGAGCAAGTGAAAGTGTTGCTTTACGCATTTCACGAGAGACGAACTATACGATAGTTTCTGAAAAAGAATTCAATGGTTCTTCTGATGATGCGGAAGTCTTATTTGTAGCACCGATTTATATGGGAGCGGTTTTTGGTTTAGATTCACTTGTTAAGAAGCTGAATAAGAGTAACAAAGTAAAGCTAACGATCGTTACAATTGGACTTTATGATCCTAATCGTGAAAGTAATGTCGAGAATATCAGAAATCACGTAGAATCATCATTGGCTGATTCTACGATTGTATTATTGAATCTATTTAGTATACGTGGAAAGCTTGATATGAAGAAATTATCTTTTACGCAAAAAATGTTGATCAAAGCCTTATATAATAAGGCAAAAAAAGCGGATGTAAAGAATAGGACTGAAAATGAGCAAGATATAATCAAGGCTGTTGAGGAAAATGATGCATTGTATTTTCCGCAGTTGGATGAAATCATCCAAAGTATTTGAATCAACGAGTATCGGTAAAGTTGATATTTTTCATTAACTAAATTTTGGAGGGAAAAAGGAATGAGCAAATATAATAAGTTATGGGAAGCATTGCAAGAGGACGGAAGAGAAACATTTTCTTTTAGTTATCAAGAGATAGAAGCTATTCTAGGTTTTCCGATCGATCATTCTTTCTTGAATTATAAGAAAGAAGCGAAGGCTTACGGGTATGAAGTGGGAAAAATTTCAATGAAAAATAAGTTAGTGAACTTTAAAAAAATATGAGTTGCGCTATCTTAAAAAAGTTAGGGCTCCTCTCAGTCTGCTGAATAGCTACAACGTTAACGGACAAATAGAAAATTTAGTCATAGAGCGACCGCCTCACATGTTATTTGTCCAATTTAACTTGTTAGGCAGTCGTTTTTACACAATATCAAGGAGACCAAGGAATCGATGTTTTAGCTCGGAGCGATCATCGAAAATTAGATTATCAGTGTAAACGATATAAAAAGAAAGTCGGGAATAAAGCAGTTCAGGAGGCACATGCGGGGAAAAGTTATTATGGATTAGATGATGTCTATGTTGTGACTAATAGTTACTTTACCAAACCAGCTAAAGAGTTGGCAATCAAAACGGGTGTTCATCTGATAGATAGAGATGGATTATATAACATGCTAAAAAAATGTCAAGATACGCAACAGCCGATCAAGAATGAGTAAATAAAAGAACCGATCTGTTCCTTTTCTCCGTGAAAAAAAACAGATCGGTTCTTTTATTATTTAAAAAATCATAGAGCCTCTAACCATTTTTTAGCTGCGGCAATCTCATCATACGTCAATTGGTGACTTACCGTCCAGATATGTGCAACACTGCCATGATTCTCAGCAAATAGATTTAATACTTTTTTGCTTTCCTCAACGGATACGATCGGATCGTGCTGACCAAAGCTCATAAATGTGTGTGTATCTTTTAGATGTTGCGGAGTTGCAACTTCAATTGGGTACATCGGATGTAGCAAAACAGCTTTTTTGAAGCTAGCATCTCTCAACATCAAGTTGATAGCGATATTTGCACCATTGGAATAACCGATCAAAACGACTTGATCTAGTGAAAAGTTGTGTTTCTCTGCTAAAGTATAGATAAAATCAGCTAACTCTTTTCCTCGCAGCTCCAAATCTTGCTCATCGTAAAGACCTTCAGCTAATCTTCTGAAGTAACGATTCATGCCGCTTTCTTGAACTGTCCCGCGAATCCCGATCAGCGTAGCATTTGCATTCAGCTCTTTGCCAATTGGAAGTAGGGAATGCTCATCTCCGCCTGTTCCATGAAGGGTGATGAAAACAGGTGCATTTGTTTTCCCTGGTTCGATTATATAGTTCATTTGCGTGAACCTCCTTAAGTTCTTATCTTTTAAACGTCTAATTTTGGTAAATGAGCAATGATTTGATCCCGCCGTGCTTCGAATTGAGGCGGCAGCATCAATTGTTTACCTAAGTTTTCAAAGGATTCATCAATCGTAAAACCAGGGACTTCCGTTGCAATTTCAAAGATGATACTTCCATGTTCTTGGAAATAGATGGCTTTAAAATAGTTACGGTCTTTGATTTCTGTTACGCCGTATTGATGAGTGTATAAATAATCCTGCCATTGTGCTTGTGACTCGTAAGTGGGAACAGACCAAGCAATATGGTGTACGGTACCAACTCCCCAGCGACCAAATTTCATAGCGATTTTTGGTAGGATGATTTGATGTCTTTGAACACCATGGGTATAAAAAGTATAATTTTCCTCTGTTGACTTACCAGTTTCCAAGCCTAAATCTTGAACTAAAGTCTGACTTGTCGCATCAGGGTCAGCAGAAAGCAATACAGCTCCGTGAAAACCAAGAATATCAGGTGAGTCTGCCGATTCCTCTCCTTCAACAAGTGCTAAAGATAAATCATGAGAGTCTTGTAACTCTAATGTTAGTTGATTAAATAGCTCAGATTCTTTTACAGAAACCTGATGTTTTGCTAAATGCTCTTTCCAATAAGCAGCAGTGCCTTTTGGAATACGAAAAGCAATAGTTCCTACTTGTCCACTGCCCACACGTCCTTTATGCGCATTATTCCAAGGGAAAAAGGTAATGATCGTTCCGTTATCGACAGATTGATTACTATAATATAGGTGATACGTATGTTCATCATCAAAATTGACGGTCTGTTTCACAAGCCGCAAACCTAATACATTACGATAAAAGTGCAGGTTTTCTTGCGGATCGCCAACAATAGCGGAAATATGATGGATTTTATCGATTGGATTCATGGGTACTCCTCCTTAAGCGCGTTTAGTGTTGAAAGGTTTAATAACACTTTCAATATATTCACGACGATTTTCTAAAAATGGTGCGAGTGATAATTTTTCTCCAAGCGTTTCATACGGTTCATCCCCCATGAAACCAGGTTCGTCTGTTGCCAGTTCTACTAGAATATGACCAACACGAACATATAAAGATTCAAAGTAGTAGCGATCGACATAGCCGGAATTCGATAAGCCTAGATTATCAAAAATTTCCTGCCACACTGCTAGTGATTGACGATCTGCTAAACGGAAGGCAACGTGATGGACTTCGCCAAAGCCTTGTTGGGATTGCGGACTGGTCGTATCGTCAACTAATACTACTTGGGCCCCATTGCCGCCTTCGCCAACTTCCATCAAATAGCGGTTGTCTTCTTGCTTAACGGTTTTAAAGTTGAAAATATTTTCTAATAAACCTTTGAAATCAGCAGCATAAGAAACAGAAATCTCAACGGGGCCTAAACCGTAAATCGCAAATTCTTCTGGGACAGGTCCCTTTTTCCATGGAATTCCTGCTTTGACGCCAGTATTTGTTTCATCGGAGATCAATTGATAGGCTTGATCATCGAAATCCCAGAAACGTAACACTTTTTTACCAAACTCAGTTGAAATCGCTTCGTGTTTTACATTGAATTCGTCAAAGCGTTGTTCATAGTAGGTTAAGGCAGCATCGTTTGGTACGCGAAATCCAGTTCTACTGATTGAATTTGTACCTTTGGTTCCTTTTGGATTGTTGGGAAAATCGAAAAAGGTCATCGTTGTGCCGGGAGAGCCTAAGTCGTCTGCAAAATAAGTATGATAGGTATAGATATCATCTTGATTGACTGTTTTTTTTACTAAACGCATACCTAGAATATCTGTGAAAAACGTATAATTCTTTTCGACATCGCTAGTCATTGCTGTGACATGGTGTACACCTAATAATTGATCTTCTTTTCTCATGTTAATTGCCTCACTTTAATAGTTTATTTTTTTTAGTATGTGTTGTAATGATTGTAATTCTTCGATAGTGATATCAGAAAAGCTGGCAGCGATCTGCTGTGCATGAGTGGGGAAAATTTCCTCCATCAGCTTTTTTCCCGCTGAGGTGATATCGACATAGATGATTCGACGATCACTTTCGTTTGTTTGACGCGTGACATAGCCTTTTTTCATCAACTGATCGACGACATACGTCGTACTGCTGCTGGCAATCAGAATCTTTTCCTTAATAGTTTGAGTTGTTTGCCTTCCTTTATGAAAAAGTAATTCCAGAACAGAAAATTCAGTAATGTTCAAGCCGTAACAGGTAACATCTTTTTTGGCTAATTGCTCCAGCTGGCTAGCAGTGCGTAAAAGACCGATATATGTTTTTAATGATTCTTCTTGATGATTCATGATTTCACCTCTTTTTATTTCGAATTCGAAATAAATATAACTTACTTTTAATAAGTATGCAAGCTTTTTGTTTCGATTATTCAAAATAATTGTTTAAAAGCAGAGTCAGTTGTACTCTTAAATGAGAAAGGAAGGGGTTGAACTTCTCCCCAGAGCCAGAAAGCTTTATCGTTTACAAATGTAGTCGTCTTTGATATGCTTGTTTTGTAGTAATCATTTAGATGAGTAGCAAAAGTGATTGAAGTGAAATAAATGAAAGTAGGGATAAGCAATGAGTAAGAAGAGTACAGGCATGAATGAAAAAGATCATTCAATGCATACAGGTCATGAAATGAAAGGGATGAATCATACAGAACACGATAAGAGCAGTATGGAACATTCAATGCACGAAGGGCACGATAGCAGCAACATGGATCACTCCATGCATGAAGGACATGATATGGGCGGGATGGATCATAGCATGCACATGGGGAATTTTAAACAAAAATTCTGGTTGTCATTGATCCTTGCGATCCCAATCATTGTTTTATCTCCGATGATGGGAATGGAACTACCGTTTCAATTTTCTTTTCCGGGATCTAACTGGGTCGTATTAGTATTAGCTATTATTTTATTTGTGTACGGGGGTCAGCCGTTTTTAAGCGGGGCAAAAATGGAATTGAAAATGAAAAGCCCAGCAATGATGACGTTGATCGCGATGGGGATTTCAGTTGCTTTCTTCTATAGTTTATACTCGTTTATTGCGAATACCTTTTTCCATGCACATGTCATGGATTTCTTCTGGGAGCTTGCTACACTGATCGTAATTATGTTATTGGGTCACTGGATCGAGATGAATGCGGTGATGAATGCCAGTGATGCGTTGCAAAAATTGGCTGAATTGCTGCCGGATGAGGTGACACGAGTTAAGGCTGATGGGACTGAAGAAAAAGTTTCTCTACAAGCGGTTCACGAAAACGATCATCTGATCGTTCGTGCCGGTGATAAGATGCCGACAGATGGACTTATTGAAAAAGGGACTTCGATCGTGGATGAGTCTGCTGTTACAGGTGAGTCTCGTGGTGTAGTCAAAAAAGTAGGTGATCGTGTGATCGGCGGTTCCGTCAATGGTGAGGGGACAATGACAATTCTTGTTACAGGAACGGGTGAGAGCGGTTATCTTGCACAAGTAATGGACATGGTCCGTAAAGCCCAAGCGGACAAATCAAAATTAGAAGCATTATCTGATAAAGTAGCAAAATGGTTATTCTATGTTGCTTTATTTGCCGGAATTTTAGCTTTTGTTGCCTGGTTATTTGTTAGTGATCTGCCATCTGCTTTAGAACGAATGGTGACTGTTTTTATCATTGCCTGTCCACACGCTTTAGGCTTGGCGATTCCTTTAGTAGTCGCGCGTTCAACTTCTATTGCTGCAAAAAATGGCTTATTATTAAAGAATCGAAATGCATTGGAAAACGCGCACGACTTAGATATGGTTCTATTAGATAAAACAGGCACATTAACGCAAGGAAGCTTTGCTGTTACTGGCGTCGAAACTTTTGTAACAGCTTTAGACAAAAAGACTGTTCTGCAATATATTGGTGCTTTAGAGAACAGTGCAAATCATCCTATTGCAACAGGTATTATGAATTATATGAAGGAGCAAAAGATCACACCTTTTAAAGCTGAGAACGAAAAAAATATTGCCGGTGTTGGTTTAAAAGGACAAGTTGAAGGACAAGAGGTAAAAATTGTTAATGCTAAAGCGTTGAAAGATCTAGGGATCGAAGTTGATCAGGCCTCAATTGCTCATTATCAGGAGCAAGGAAATACAATTAGTTATTTGTTGATCAAAGATCAACTGGTGGGCTTGATCGCGTTGGGTGACCAAATCAAAGCAGAAGCAAAAGAATTTATAACCGCACTGACTGCACGGGGGATTGAACCTGTCATGTTGACGGGGGACAACGAAGAAGCTGCTGCTAATGTTGCTGCCTATCTAGGGATCAAGCAATATTATGCCAGTCTGATGCCTGATGACAAGGAGAAAATTGTGGCGCAATTAGTGAATAAAGGAAAACGTGTTGCAATGGTCGGCGATGGAATCAATGATGCACCGAGTCTCGCGCGTGCAACGATCGGAATTGCGATTGGCGCTGGAACAGATGTGGCAATCGATTCTGCTGATGTTGTGCTGACAAATAGCAATCCATTAGATATATTACACTTCATTGATTTAGCGAAACAAACACGAATCAAAATGGTTCAAAATCTATGGTGGGGAGCTGGTTATAATATCGTTGCGATTCCTTTAGCAGCTGGTGTTTTAGCACCATGGGGGATAATTCTGAATCCAGCAGTTGGCGCTGCCTTGATGTCATTAAGTACAATCATTGTTGCGTTAAACGCAATGACATTGAAGATTAAAAAATAAATAGTTTATGTATCGCTTATGTTACTCCTATTCTCATCCTTGATAGTTGAGAACAGGAGTTTTTTGTGCATCTTTTTGCTATGAATGAAATGATCAATGAGACAAAAAAATAGAAAGAATAGAAAAAGTTGTCATGATATAGTTCGTTTAACAAATATAATTTAGATAGAAGCTACGAATGATTCCGGCAGGTATCCATTAAATAAATAGTCGGTTTTCGGGATGAGATATGACCCGTTTATGTTCTTTTATTTGAGTATGCAAAGGTATAGGAGGTGAAATTATTATGACAAACGATGAGGTAGAACGATTTCTAAAGCGTTATATGGATCATTATGAAAGGAAATTTGATCAAATATGGCTTAAACAAAGGTACAAAAAAATGTATGATTATTCTCAAGCGTTGTTGGAAAGTTTAGCCAATTATCAGCAATTAGCGACATCTGATCAGTTTTGGTTGGATTTTGTTCAAGTAATAAAAATTGATGCGAAATTACATTTATTAGCCTTCGTTGTAGAAAGTGCTGAACATTCTGTAGTTGAAATCAGTGAAGAAGAAATGATAGCAATGATAGAAAAAGACCATGCCACCTATTATTCGGAAAATATGGGCTTTAAGCTGAATGAACGCTCATCATCATCCTTACTATTTTTAATAGAATAGTTATAAGGCTTTCAAATTGAATAAATAGAAAGAGGACGGTATAATGCGGGAAAAAGGAGGATGAAAAATGTATCAATTTCTTTTGAGTACGATTGATCAAGAAGTCTACGAGTTTTTTTCATTTTTATTAGATAATCGTTTGAAAAAGATCGATCTTACTACTTGCGCAAAACAACTGAAACATTCGAAAAATAGAATGCTGATGATCTGTGATCGAGCAAAAGAATTTAGACAAAACTATCCGTATTTCACGTTGGAAATTGCCGATGATTTGACGATTTATTGTCATTTTTCTTCTAACTTTTTATTATCCAAATTATACGCATTGATGCTTGAAGACACGATTCCTTTTCGAATATTGGACCGTTTGTTTAGCCAAAAATATATTTCTTTGGAAAAAACCGCGCAGCAATACTTTGTTAGTGATCGAACGGTTCAGCGGAAATTGAAGGAATTAGATCGCATCCTATCAAATTATAATATAGGTTTAGATTTGAAAAGTAAATCGTTATTTAAAGGAGCCGAATATCGCATTCGCTATTTTTTTCACACGATGTACTGGCAGGTTTTTGACGAGAATAGAATCAAGAACTTTGATCTAAAAAAGAGCAGTCTGGTACAGTTGAGACAGCGATTAACGTCTCTGCCGACACATTATCGTAATATTGATATCGACAAGTTTATTCAAATCATAGCTATTAGTGTGTACCGAATGAAAAGAGGCTATTTCATCCATGAAATCCCGCAAGAAATGACTGAAATCAATCATTTGTACATTTCATTCGATACGTTTAAAGAGGAAATCATGACTCCGTTATTCGAAGAAAATTATTTACACATGAATATACCAAAGAAAGAATATTATTTTTTATACTATATGTTTACTGTTATTACCACGTATCTGCCAGAAGAAGTTCCTGAACAGCTGAAAAAAGATCAACAAACTAAAGGAGCTCCAGAGATGGCTTGGCTATTTGCTCGGACTGCACAGTCATTTTTTAAGTTGCCATTAAGCAAAGTTATTTTAAATTATTTAGTGATGAATGTACTAACAATACATTCTACTTCCATTGTATTTGCATCGGAAAACAAGATGGATGCATTTGGAAAATCAACAACCGAAGCGGATTATCTACGGGTTTTTCCGAAAATATACCCGAGAGTAAAAGAAATGTATGCCCTCTTAAGTGAACAATCTCCTTTTTTTGCTGAAATGTATACTGCAAATAATCGACTGCTTTTTCAATACAGCATGCTTCTTTCTCTAGTGGTACAACCGTCGGCTCAGCCAATTAGGTTATTTCATGAATCGAAGTTTGGGAAAATTCAGGAGGCGAAACAAAAAAGACGAATTCGCCAGTTACTGAATGATGCAGTTGTTTTCGTTGATGAAGCGCCGGAAATCGTTTTAACAGATTATCCTGTCGATCGTGAAAAATTCAAAAAGCAAAATCCTGATGTTCACTTTTTTAAATGGCATAGCTTTCAAACGACGGAAAAATGGGTGGAATTGGTTGAATATATTGAACAGCAACAAGAAAATGTATAATTGTTTTAGTAAAAAATGAAGGAGCGAAAAATAAAACACCTGCCAAAAGACAGAGTAATACTCTGCTTTTTGGCAGGTGTTTTAAAATGACTAGGTCATTTTTTATTTTTGAGGATAGTTGTCACATGCTCTAAAAGCTTTTTCAATTTATCGATTTCGCTTGTATCATGAGAGAGGTAGTAATAATTTTTTGTTCCCTCACTTCGGTAATCAATTAATTTCGCCTGCTTTAAAAGCTTCAAATGGTGAGAGATAGCAGGCCGCGAGAGCTGAGTAGCTTCTGTTAAATCGGTCACTCTTAATCCGCTGCACGCTTTATCTTCCAGTAAAGCAACAATGATTGCCTGTCTTTTAGGGTCGCCAAGAGCGAACAGAAACTCGCCCGATTCAAAGAATTCTGTTTTTAATTGTTGTAAGTCATCCATGTTCAGTCACCTTTGGTCTATCATTTTCCCTCATTTAATCATGGACACAATTATTTGTCAATCACCTAAAAATCGTTCATTCTTGACGTTAAAAAGAAAATAGGCTAATATACGTACTATCGATGGTTTAAAAATTTAAACCAAAAAATATTGAATGAGGTATAGTACAAATGACAGTAAAAATGAATTCGGCATTGATCCGAAAGTATGGACAGGAAACTCTTGAAATTGCGAAAGTCCCAATGCCGGAGATAAGTGAAAATGATGTGCTTGTAAAAATAGTTGCAGCAAGCATTAATCCTATCGATCTAAAAACGCAGGCTGGTAAGATGAAGATGCTTTTGAAATACCAGATGCCGTTGATTTTAGGCAGTGATTTTTCGGGAGTCATTGTAGAAGTGGGATCAAATATATCAGATTTTCAAAAGGGAGATAAAGTATACAGCAGAGTGCAGAAGGATCGTATCGGAACATTTGCTGAATATATTGCTGTAGATCAAACAGATATTGCACGTAAACCAACCAATCTCACGTTTGAAGAAGCAGCGTCTATTCCGCTTGTAGGATTGACCAGTTATCAAGCGTTATACGATATCATGCAGCTGACAGCTCAAGATAAAGTTCTGATCCAAGCTGGTTCCGGCGGGATTGGAACAATCGCGATTCAATTAGCAAAATTAACTGGTGCGTATGTTGCTACGACCACAAGTACTAAAAATGTAGAATTCGTGAAGCAGCTTGGTGCAGATAAAGTCATTGATTATAAAAAACAAAAATTTGAAGAGGAACTGCAGGCCTATGATTACATTTTTGACACAATGGGCGGCGATATTTTAAAGAATGCTTTTAAAATCGTTAAACCTGGAGGAAAAGTAGTAACCATTTCCGGTATTCCAAACGAAGTGTTCGCAAAAGAATATGGATTGCCTTTATGGAAACAATTCCTTCTAAAAGTTGCCTCGTGGAATATCCGAAAATTGGAAAAGGCAACGGAAAGCCAGTACATCTTTTTGTTTATGAAACCGAGTGGCGCACAACTTGCTCTATTGACCGATTGGTTCGAACAAGATAAAATTCATCCAGTCATCGATCAAATCGTTTCTTTAGAAGAAATTCAAAAGGGCATCGATCGTTCCCGTTCTGGCAGAGCGAAAGGCAAAATTATAGTACGAGTAGATCAACAAACAGTCAATGAAAAATAGAAAAAACAGCCGCGCGATTATATTTAGTCGTCACGGCTGTTTTTTGTCATCAAGTGTTGTTAAATCGTAATCGTCTCTTTAGCAGTTTCAGCTAATTCTTTCTTCAATTCGCCAATAATTTCTATTCCTGCGCTAGTTCCAATTCTTTCCGCACCACAGGCGATCATCTTTTTGAAGGTTTCGGCATCACGAATTCCGCCGGCGGCTTTGACCTTCACTTTATCACCCACATGTTTTTTCATCAATTTAACATCATCAAAAGTTGCTCCTGTCGGCGCGAATCCTGTCGATGTTTTGATGAAATCCGGCTCAACTTTTTTAGCTATTTCACTAAGCTTGATTTTTTCTTCATCAGTCAGGTAAGCATTTTCAAAAATAACTTTGGAAATCACGTAGTTTTTACGGCAAATCGCAACGATACCTTCCATCTCTTCTTCGATATATAGCCAATTTTGAGCTTTGACCTCAGTCAAGTTGATAACATAATCGATTTCAGTAGCACCGATCATGATTGCATTCTCTGTTTCGAAAAACTTTGCTTCTTTAGATGTTTGCCCTAAAGGAAAGCTAATGGCTGCGCCAATATTGATATCGGTCTCTGCTAATAATTCAGCGCACAACTTCGATTGGACTTGATTGATTGCAACCATTTTGAAATGATAGTCTTTCGCTTCTTGGCAAAGCTTGCTCATATCAGCGGTGGTAGCATCAGCCTTCAGGTTGGTGTGATCGATAAAACGTGCTAACTCATCAATAGTATAATTCGACATGTAAATCCCTCCTATATGTAATTACATAATGAGTGTAAAACGAATAAACTTTTCTGTCAAGAGAAAAAATATTCAAATAAGTTATTGACATATTAATTGTAAGGGGTTACTATTTGGGTGTGGTAAGAATTAATGTAATTACATAAATGGGGGTTATAGGATGAAGCTATTACTTGTCTCGCATGGAACCTTTGCAACTGGCTTATTTGAAAGCTATGTCATGATTGCTGGAGTAAACAGTGATATTTCTGCGATTTGTTTAACAGATGAAGGGGTTGGAGATTTTTCTAAACGTTTGCAGGACTTTGTAAAAATGCATGTTAATGACGGTCTTTTGATTCTGTGTGATATTAAAGGAGGAACGCCATTCAATGAAGCGTATCGGGAATTTTTAGCAAATCCGCAGCAAGTAAAAGTGGTGACAGGGATGAATTTACCAATGTTGATTGAAACAGGCGTTGCCTTGCAAAATGGCGGAAAGTTTGAAGAATTGGTTGAACTAGCAGTCAATACTGGAAGAACTTCTATTGAAGGGACTGAAGTATTAGAGGAACAAGAGGATGAAATCGACTTTTAAAGGAGGAAAACAACATGACCATTACATTAGCAAGAATCGATGACCGAGTGATTCATGGACAAACAACGACGCGATGGACAAAAGCAAGACCTGTCCAAGGAATCTTGGTTGTAGGAGATGATATCGCTCAGGATGACTTAAGAAAAAAAGTACTGAAGGCAGCGGCTGGAAACTTGAAATTAGGAATTTATACCGTAGAGCAAGCAGTTGAAAGCGTTCCGAAGGGGAAAAACTCCCAAAAGGATTTCTTTCTTATCAGCAATTCGCCGCAAACGTTTGCGAAATTAGTAAAGCTTGGGGTAGATTTTGGTAAAAAACTCAATGTTGGACCGATGAATACTCGTGCTGGAGCAAAAGTGTTAGGACGAACAGTGGCCATCGATGAAAAAGATTATGAAGCTTTTGAATATATGGATCAGCAAGGAATCGAAATCGGATTTCAATTGTTGCCGGATGATGAAATCAAACCTTGGAAACAATTAAAAGCCAAATATGATGGGATGTAAGGGGAAAAACAGATAGGGGGAACCAAAATGGATACAGGATTATTATTGCCAGCATTATTGACCGGAATTTTTTGTTACTTAGGTGTGATCGAAACCCCATGGCTTTTTGGTATGACCGGTGGGTTTTACATTGTTGGTCGACCATTGGTTGCAGGATTGTTGGTAGGGATCGCTTTTGGTGATGTGCAGGCGGGGATTCTTTGCGGACTAGCTGTTCAAGCCGTATTTATTGCCAATTTAACGACAGGCGGAGCAACGAACAGTGAGATCACGTATGCGGCTTATGGCGGCATTGGTTTGGCTTTAGCAACAACGAAAGATCCTGCTGTTGCAGTTACCTTGGCGATTTTGATCGGACAAACATTTGGACTTATTTTTTACAATTCTAGAATGGCAGCGTATTCTTTTTGGAATACACGGGCGCAAACCGCTGCAGAGAAAAATGATGATCGAGGAATCGTTTTGAATCATGTTGTTTATCCTCAGATCACGACCTTCCTGTTGCGGGCAGTACCAGTATTTTTGGCAATATTCTTAGGAAAAGGTTTAGTGAATTGGCTTCTTTCAAACGTTCCTCAGGTCGTAACGGATATTATTTCTGTTTTAGGCGGTGTCTTGCCAGCATTAGGAATCGCTATGCTAATGAGCATCGTAGTCAAAGAAAAGGCGCACTTGATTTTCTTTTTTGCAGGTTTTGTTTTAATGGCATTTGCCGGATTGAATATGATCGCTTTAGTATTTATCGCAGCACTTGTCGCTTATATCGTCTTTTTAGCAACAGGCAATGCGTCTAATGCTCAACCTAAAACAGCAAATCAATCGGCTGATTCTACTGTATTTGAAGATGATGATCTATTCTAGAAAGGATGAACTGACATGGAACAATCAACGAAGCGTTTATCAAAAAAAGAGTTACGTCAAATCTGGAAACGTTGGGGTTTCACCCATCTTTCTTCGATGAGCTATGAAAAATTACAAGCGCATGCCTGGGCGTATTCCTATCTGCCATTTGCTGAAAAATACTATAAGAATGATCCAGAAAAAAAGAAACGTTTATTGATGCGTCATTCAATGTTCTATAATACTGAACCACAAACGGGACAGCTGATCAACGGGATCGTAGCCTCTTTAGAAGAAGAGATTGCTATCGGCGGCGATGTGCCGGAGGAAATGCCGATCAATATCAAAACAACGCTGATGGGACCATTAGCAGGAATTGGAGATTCGATCATTCAGGGCATCATCGTACCGATTTTATTATCGATCGGAATGGGCTTGGCTTCTGGCGGGAATGCTTTAGGACCGATTTTTTATATCTTATCGTATGGAGTAGTTGGGGTATTGATTTCCTACCTTGCGTTTATGAATGGGTATAAGTTAGGCGTGAACGCCATCGATGTGATCATTGGCGAAAATGCGAAACGAATCACAGATGCCTTCAATATTTTAGGGGTGATGGTTGTCGGTGGCTTAGCTGCTTCGAATATTGCGCTCGTAACAAAATTAAAAATTCCAATGGGGGAAGAAGTCCAAGCCTTACAAGAGGTATTGGATGGCATCTTTCCTAAGGTACTACCGTTGGCGATGGTATTATTAGCTTGGTACTTATTGACATCTAAGCAATTGACAGCAACAAAAGTTATTTTAGTATTGACTGTTATTTCTGCGATCGGTGTTGTCGTTGGCGTTTTTTAGGAGTGGTGAAAAAGTATGTTTATATTAAAATCGATTCCCAAAAAAAGAATTTGGGGAACGCCTCGTTTACAAGCCTATTCAACTGAAATCTGTGAAGGAAAAATCGGTTCTGTGTATTCAGCATCAGCAACCAAAGAAATCGATAGTCCTGTTGTTTCGAAACAGCAGACACTACGTGAGTTGGTACAAGCAAACCCACAGTCCTTTGGTTTGCTTGAAGGAGAAGAATATCCTTTGATTATTTCGATGACTGGCGCAGATGAGGATTTGAGCATTCAAGTGCATCCTACTGATGACTATGCTAAAAAAACTGCCAATAAGTCGTATGGAAAAAGTGAAGCGTGGTTCTTTTTGACACCGCCCAAAAGTGGATCGATCATCGCGGGGCAAATTGCAGATTCTAAACAAACTTTTACAACGGCGATCCAAGAGAACAAGTATGAAACGATTTTAGGAAAAACGACAGTGGCGAAAGAATCGATCGTGTATATTCCTTCTGGGACCATTCACGCATTGACCAAAGGCGCATTAGTCTATGAAATTCAGCAGTCTACAGATATCACATATCGTTTTTATGATTATGATCGTTCCGATGATTCTGGCATCAAAAGAGAACTGCATACAAAACAAGCGACTGAAACACTAGAATTACAACAAACTGTTCTAAAAGCACATTTTGACTTAGAACAAACCCTTGATATGAAAGAATTTACTGTCAGAAGAGCACTTTTAGAAAAAAACTACCGAAATCAAGAATCCTTAGCACAAGTAATCACTGTTTTGGCGGGAACAACTAAAATCGCTGAACAAGAAATCCAGCAAGGCCAGAGTATAATCGTTTTGCCAAATGAACAATTAGTGATCGATACACCATTTGAATGTATGATCGCCACACCAAAAGCATATTGGCGCGAGACTTCTGTCTAATTTATTGTATAATGAAGATACATGAGCGAGGAGGTAGTTTATGAATTTGCCTTTATACAAAAAAATCGAGCAGGATCTATTAGATAAGATCGAAGACGGAACCTATGCTGAAAATGAACTGATCCCAACAGAATTAGAATTAGCTGAAGAATATCAAGTAAGCAGACCGACAGTAAGACAGGCGGTCCAAACATTAGTGGATGCTGGCTATTTAGAGAAGAGAAAAAAAAGAGGAACGATCGTTAAACGCCCAAAAATCGAGCAGGAATTTACCAAAGTAATCGAAAGTTTCGATTCTGAGATGAGCCGAAAAGGCTTGGTGCCAAAGACGAAAGTCATTGCTTTTAGAAAAGACGCTGCCAATGAAGAAGTGGCTGGAAACCTAGAAATAGTAGAAGGTGATGACGTCTATAAGCTGATTCGTTTACGATATGCTGGAGAACAACCGACAGTTTTAGTAACTACCTACATCCCGGCATTTCTATTTAAGGAACTTGATGACGTCGATTTTTCTACAAATTTACTTTACAGTATTTTTAAAGAAAAAGGCTATCCGATCAAGACAGTCTCACGTCGTTTAGATGTGATTCAAGCGGATGACACAGTGAGTGATTTGTTGGATGTTGAGGTAGGCGCACCGTTGTTTTATTTCCATACACGAGGATTTACAGACGGGAAATTACCGATCGAGTATTCGATTTCAAAATATCGAGGAGATATAAATTCCTTTGTGTTTGAGATCACTGAAAATGGCTAGCCGCTTTGGCGACTTTTAAGAAACATGCATAGGATATGACGACTGTTGTATCTTGTGCATGTTTTGTTTTTTTGTAGAATACTTGTGGCTATTAAAAAAACGCTTGCATAAAAAATATTCATGTGCTATTGTTATGACAATGAGATGTAGAAAGTATGACAATGAGATGTAGAAAGAAGGAGGAAAAATGAACGATAATCGATTACCGTTATATATACAGATTGCTAGTGATCTAAAGTTTAAGATCAATACTGGCGAGTGGCAAGTTGAAGATCAGATTCCTACTGAATTTGATTTATGTGCGATTTACGATGTCAGTCGAATCACGATCCGAAAAGCGATCGATCAGCTAGTCAATGAAGGATTGTTATACCGTAAACGGGCAGTAGGTACTTTTGTACAAGCAAAAGAAGCAGAGACAAAAGAGACAATTGTTAAGAGCTTCACTCAGGAAATGAATAATCTAGGTAGAAAAGTGCATACGCTAAAAGCGGAGATCACAACAGTGAAAGCAACAGCTAAAATCGCTAATTTTTTGAATATCAAAGAAGGAGATCTTGTACTAAACTTGCAGCGGGTCTTTGGGACTGAAGAACTAGCTTTTGCATTTTTCGATACGTATTTCACTTATGAATCGTTCTTTTCAACAAACAGTAAAGACTATTATGGTTCTTTTTATGAATATTTGAAAACATTTGATATCGTCGTAGATTCCATTAAAGAATATGTCGAAGCTGTAGAACCCAATGAACAGTTAGTAAAAGCTCTTAAAATCAGTGAACATACGCCTATTTTGAAGAGAGTTCGAATCACCGAACAATTAGGGAAAGTGTTTCACGAGTATTCAGAGTGTTTTTATATCGGCAGTGAGTATCGCTACTACGTCAATGATTTTACCTAAAAGTGACAAAAAATATATTTCTAGATTTAGAAGTATATTTTTATTATATCTTATTGTAATGACATTATACCAAATGAGGGGGAGAAAAAATGGCAATTTCATTTATTAGGATCGATGACCGAATTATTCATGGTCAAGTGGTTACGCGATGGATGAGCGAACGAAAATGTGACGGAGTTGTGGCAGTCGATGATCCATCAGCGACAAATCCAGTATTAGCCAAAATGCTAAAATCAGCAGTACCATTGCCGCTAAAAGGTTTTGTAATGACAGAAGAGGAGATCATCAAAAAGTGGCCCAAAATTGTTGAGAGTAAACGACACTATTTCTTGATTGCTCGTTCACCTGAAACGTTGGTTCGAATTTTTGAAAGCGGTGTCGATTTTATTTCTGAGCGAAATGACCTGAATGTAGGACCAATGAGTGTTCGAGACGGCGCAAAAAAATATGGTAAAAATCTAAGCATTTTGCCGACAGAGGAAGCTGCTTTTGACACATTGGAACAAAATGGCATGAATGTTTCTTTTCAACTAGTACCAGATTCTAAAAAGAAAACATGGACTGAGTTAAAGATAGAAGGAGGAGAGTAGTGTGGACATAACACTATTGTTTCAGGCAATTGCGATCTCGATTTTTTGTTACTTAGGTGCTTTATCGACGCCGTGGCTGCTGGGGCTGACCGGCGGCTGGTATACGATTACACGTCCGTTAGTTTCAGGAATGATCGTTGGATTGATTTTAGGAGATATGAAGCAAGGGATCATTATGGGGGTGGCGATCCAAACGGTGTATATTGCCATGGTCACACCTGGCGGACAGATGCCTGCAGATTTGAACTTTGTTGCATTTCCTGCAATTGCCCTTGCGATGCTTTCGAATACGAGCACGGAAGTTGCAGTAACATTAGCGACAACGATCGGGATTCTTGGGACGATCGTTTTCAATATGTATCAAGTAGTCAATTCATTTTGGAATCATCGGGCAGTTGCTGCTATTCATGAAGGGGATTATAAAAAATTTCGTATGAATGCGATCGTAGGCCCTCAATTGATCAACTTTGTTTCACGATTTGTGCCATCATTTTTAGTGATTTTCTTTGGTTCTAGTTTTGCAAAAACGTTATTGGATTCTATGCCTCAATATTTGATCGATGTAATGAGTTATTTAGGCGGAGTGCTTCCGGCAATCGGGATTGCCATGTTATTGACAGCAGTTGTCAAAGAGAATTCATTGTTTCTATTTTTCTTACTAGGTTTTGTTTGTATTGTTTTTCTTAATTTGAACATGATCGCCTTGACGATCGTTGCAGCTGTCATTGCCTATCTTTATTTCAATGGTTCGAATAAATCGGGAGCAGTTAGTTCAGCTGGCGTCATTCTTGAAGAAGACGAAGAGGAGGAATTTTAACGATGGATAACAAACTTTTAGACAAAAAGACGTTAACAAAATCATATCATCGCTGGATGATGTACAACTTAGTTGCGATGAGTTTTGAATTTTTAGAAGCGATGGGTTTTGCCCTTTCTATGGAGCCGGTAGCAGATAAGCTATATAAAGATCAACCTGAAAAGAAAAAAGAAATGCTTGAGCGTCATACAGCTTTTTATAATACAGAACCCCAGGTAGGTGCGTTGATCAATGGAATCGCGGTTGGTCTTGAAGAGCAAAAAGCATTAGGCAATGCTGGAATCACAGGTGAACTGATCAATAGTTTGAAAATTGGTTTGATGGGTCCTTTAGCTGGGATTGGTGATTCTATGGTCCCTGGAATGTTGATTCCGATCTTACTTTCGATTGGGATGGGTCTTTCAGCAAATGGCAGTATTTTAGGTGTTTTATTTTATATCGTTGCTTTTAACAGTATTGTTTATTTAGGTTCGCGTTATCTATTTTTTAAAGGATATGAATTAGGGGCAGAATCAGTCGATGTTTTTACGGGTGAAAAAGCACAGCAAATCACAAAAGCAATTACAGTTCTTGGTATGACAGTGATCGGTGGTGTTGCTGCTTCTTATGTAAATCTTGAGATTCCAGCGAAGTTTGCTTTGACAGGAACCGAAATCGATGTTCAAGCGATACTAGATGGAATTTTTCCTAAGTTGGCTCCGTTAGTAGTGATCTTTGCCTCATGGTATTTAATGGCAAAAAGAAAAGTATCTCCAGTTAAATTGATTTTTATCTATTTTATTGTTGCATTCGCAGCAGTTGGATGGGCGTACTTATTTTAAACAGAGGAGGATATATTAGTGGAAAATCGTGTTATTCTAGTGAGTCATCTCGGTTTGGCTTCAGGAATGAAACAGGCGTTGGAGTTTATCGTAGGTCCGCAAGATGAACTGTATGCTGTTGAATTGGATGAAAAAGGGATCGAAATGTTTAGGCAGAAATTAGCTATTTTTGTAAAAAGTCCTTTTGAAGGAACAACGATTATTGTGAGTGATATTCCAGCTGGCTCACCTGGAGCGACAGCGTACAGTTTACTGAGCGGTCATGGTGATGTGCGTTTGATCAGTGGAATGAATCTACCGTTGATTCTTGATTTAGTCCTTTCAAGTACAGTAAAAGAGATCGGAAAATTGATTCCAGAGGCAATTGCTTCAGCAAAAGAAACGCTTCAAGAGTATTCAATCCTTTCGGAGGAAGAGTTAGATGATGAATTTTAGTCAGAACTTACCCGTTTGTTTAAATGAATCAGAATTAAGTTTGACATTTGGCAAGGATCTTTTTCACCCAGCTGATTTAGAAAGAAGATACTTAAATGATATTCGCAGCAGTTTACTCGATCCACAGGCAAAAGGGCCCGAGGTCTTATATACGATCGCAATGGATGTTGGGAAAATCAAGGATCGGGACGATTTACAAAAGCGCAATTTGCTTTATGGAATGGTGGCATACAATGATGGGTTGATTGGCAATGAGCTGGTCCGAAGTCAAGGACATATTCATGCTGTTTCTGCCTCGTGCGGCTCATCTACTCCAGAAGTTTATGAAATTTGGCAAGGAAAAGCGTATATCTATATGCAGGAATTTGTTTCAGAGAATGCTGGTCGTTGTTTTGCTATCATTGCTGAACCAGGAGATATTGTCATCGTTCCGCCGAATTGGGCTCATTACACAGTTAATGCAAGTCAGTCTGAAAAAATGCTATTTGGTGCTTGGTGTATTCGTGATTATTCCTTTGACTACCAAGAAATCAGGGCAAAGCAAGGCTTGGCTTTTTATCCAGTGATGGAAGGGAAACAGGTGATTTGGAAGAGAAATCCTCAGTATGATCAGTCTGAGCTAACCATAAAACTGGCACGAGCTTATCCTGAATTTTTCTTATCTAAGAATCATTTATATGAGCAGTATGAAGAAAATAATTCTTGCTTTGATTTTGTCACTGATCCCTTAGCATATAAAGCGTTATGGGAACATTTCCAACCATAAAAGGAGTGGGAACATGATTTATTTTAATAAAGAACTTGTTTGCCTAGAAGGAAAAGAAATCAAGCGAAATCAGACCAAATTGCGCAGCTATATTGAGTATTATCAGGAGCACAAACACATTGAAAATCTGGATCAAGTGATTTATGAAGTTGAATACCACGATAATGGTTTGAATGAGGGAGATCAAGGTGGTCTATTTTGGGGAATCTCCCACGTAATGCCAGGCACGATCGGGAACGAATATCACATGACTAAAGGACATCTTCATAAAAAAGCAGAGACGGGTGAGTATTATTGGGGATTGAAAGGGATCGGACTACTCTTACTTGTATTTGAAGATGACAGCTATGAGCTGCAGAAAGTCCGTGAAGGTTCTGTCCACTATATTCCAGGAAATACAAGTCATCGTTTAATCAATTGTGGAGTTGAAACATTATCTGTCGGTGCCTGCTGGTTTACAGAATCCGGACATGACTATTCAAATTGTCATTTTCCAATTAGAGTTGTAAAGAATGGAGAGAATAAGGTTGAAATCATCAATAGTACGTCCAAAAATCAAAATAAATAGCACTGCGACAGTCGTGACTTCATATGATAAGATTGTCCAGTTTATACAAGCAAAACAAACAAAAAAGTCGTTTAGATTAGCGATTGAATGCTATCCGGTAACGAATGAAGCACTTTTATTGGATCAATTGATTCAGCCGTTAAACCCTGAGCTAGTCTTGTCGGCAGATGATCTATTTATGGAACCAGTAAAAGTCAAAGAAAAAATTCAGGACAATCTAACAGAGGATCGCATTTTTGGTTTGATGAGTCATCATAAACTGACTGACTTTATCGATGAAGGAAAATATAAGCAATCTTCTGAACGTTTAGCTGAACAGACTACGAAAGGCGGTCTATCGATCATTTATGGTATGGGTGCTGCTCTTGTTGAAAATGTGGATATGATCATTTATGTCGACCTAGCTAGATGGGAAATCCAAAAAAGATATCGTTCCGGTAATTACAGTAACTGGCTTGGAGAGAATGCTGGAGAAGATCCACTAAAAATGATCAAACGCGGCTACTTCTTCGAGTGGCCGCTGGCAGATCGCTACAAAAAGGAGCTTGTGGACAAAATCGACTTTCTACTGGATATCCATGAGGAAGAAGAGCCTAAACTTTTGAGCTATCAAGACTATTTGAAAGGCTTAGAAGCTGTTGCTCATCAGCCGTTTTCGCTCGTTCCCTTTTTTGATCCTGGTGTTTGGGGCGGTACTTGGATGCAAAAACAATTTCAAGTTGGTTTAAATGAACAAAATCTAGCTTGGAGTTTCAACGGTGTGCCAGAAGAAAACAGTTTACTACTAGATTTTTCAGACATTAGTATAGAAACACCGGCAAATAATCTCCTTTTTTATCAAGCAGAAAAACTGCTGGGTGCTCGGGCTTTTGGACGTTTTGGTCATGAGTTTCCGATTCGTTTCAATTTTCTTGATACGATGGATGGACAAAATCTTAGCTTACAGGTTCATCCAAAAGTAGACTATGCTCAAGAACAATTTGGGATTACTTACACGCAGGATGAAAGCTACTATGTGTTAGAGGCAAAAAATGAGGCTGTTGTCTATCTTGGCGTTAAGCAAGGGGTAGAAAAAGCGGAACTGATCAACGCACTAAAAGCAGCAGAAAAAGGGGCCGGTTTTGATGATGGAAAATATATTTATCGCCATAAAATGAAAAAACATGATCATTATTCGATTCCTTCTGGAACGATCCATTCAAGCGGAAAAGATTCAGTCATTTTAGAAATCAGTGCTACCCCAAATCGATTTACGTTCAAATTATGGGATTGGGATCGTGTGGATTTCGATGGATTGCCTCGTCCGGTCAATATTGAACATGGGGAGAAAAATATCGAGATATACAAAGATGCCGAATGGGTAGAACGAGAATTGATCAATCCATTTGTAATCGTAGCCCAAGCGGAAGGATGGATCGAAGAAAAAACAGGACTGCACGAAACTGAATTTATTGAAACAAGACGACATACGTTTAGTAAAAAAGTGACGCATGAAAATCATGGCAGCGTCAATGTGTTGAATCTTGTTGAGGGAGAATGTGCACTCGTTACTAGTCCTTCAGGAGAGTTTGAACCGTTTGAAGTTCAATATGCCCAAACGTTTATCATACCGGCGACGATTGCTCATTATCAGATAGAACCATATGGCGCGAGCAAAGGTAAAACAGTCAAAACGATCAAGGCGTATGTACGCTAAAAAATAAACATGTTAAGCAGTACTGCAGAAGATACTCTGTGGTGCTGTTTTTTTATCCAAAATGGGCGATCTAATGGATTAATAATGAAAGGTATGGTAAATTTCGTATGAAAATGAATAAAAGAAATATTTTATTATTTATTTATAGTTGGAAAGGCGGGTGTATTTACGATGGAAGTGAAGAAACATGAAATCGTCGAACAGCTCTACAACCTTATTTTAAATCCTGGAACACGTGATTGGGAACGAGGGCAGTTAATAGAAGTGAAAAATAAAATAGAAACCGGTGAGAATTTCAAAGATCAGCTAGCTAAACTTGAAGCTGCCTTGCGCCCTCTGAATACGAGAAACAATCTAACTCCTGATGTAGCTGATTTTTATTCAAAAATCACAAACGACCTAATTGGAGAAAGGGTGTATGACTTTTCAAAACATATTGTTTTAGATGCCGACCATCAAGAACGTGCTATTTTTGCTGGAGGCTGTTTTTGGTGTATGGTCGAGCCTTTTGAAACACGTTCTGGGATCGTTTCTGTTTTGTCTGGATACACTGGAGGATCGGTTGAACATCCGACTTATGATCAAGTAATCAGTGGATCGACAGGTCATGTGGAAGCGGTTGAGATCATTTTTGATACACGCATGATCAGCTATAGAGAATTAGTGGAACTATACTGGGGAATTTCTGACCCAACGGATGCATTTGGTCAGTTTCAGGATCGCGGAAATCAATACAGACCAATCATTTTTGTTCAGAATGCACAACAAAGACAGATTGCTGAACAATCGAAAGAGTCACTTAAAGATTCTGGAAAATACAAAGAGCCGATCGTGACAGAAATTCAGGCAGCAACGAAATTTTGGCCTGCAGAAAATTATCATCAAGAATTTTATAACAAACAACCCAAGCGATATAAAAAAATGAAGCATGCTCGTCAAAATCTTTTGAAGTATCAACAACTTAAAAATAAAATTAAACGTAAAAAAAGATAGAAGACGCATATGAACATGTCGATATTTTCCTAGAATTAAAATGAAAACGTATTTATTTTTTTGTTTCTTGCAAGACTATTGACATTAAAACCTATATGCGTTAATATCGAACAGTATTAATTACTAACACTGTTAGCTATTAATGGTGAAAGTGATTATTTTTAAAGAAGGAGGAGTCATATGTCATTCGCAGAAGAAGCTGAACAAGAGCTTATTCGTTTGATGGTGGAAAACCGCAATAGTGCCTTCAGCAAGTTTGAAAAGAGTAATCAAGGTGAGAATATCGTCATCAAATTTCTCTATAAGCACGGTGAACCCACTAGTCCAAAGCATTTAGCGGAATCACTGAATTTATCCAGTGCCCGAATTGCTGTTGTTTTAGGAAGTTTAGAAAAAAAGGGACTGATCGAGCGTAATATGGACCCAAATGACCGTAGAAGAATCAATGTTACTTTGACGGAGTGCGGCAAGAAAGCGGCCAAACAAGAGAAAAAACAAATGCGTGATAAAGTCGTTCAAATTTTCAAAATGATGGGCGAAGACGATACAGTACTGTTCATTGAACTCGTTGCGAAATTTGTTGACTGCGCCCAAAAATTATCTCTGAAAGAGGAAGGTGACCAATAGTGAAGATTTTTAAATATCTAGGCAAATACTGGTATGCGGTCATCGCAGTTCTTGTGCTTTTAGTCGTACAAGCCAATAGTGATCTAAGCTTACCAAACTTAACATCCGACATTGTTGATATCGGTATTCAACAAGGAGGGCTTGAAAACTCTACGCCTGAAAAAATCAGAAAATCAACTCTTCAGGGAATTGAAATGTTCATGACTGAAGACGAAAAGAAAACCATTGAAGACAACTATAAAGAAGCAACTCAAAAAATCGATGGTGAAAAAGTAGACATTTATAAACTAGATCTGCAAGAAGGAATGACAAAAGAAAAGCTTGCTAAGATTTTTGACTTGCCGATGATGATGTTAGCTTCCTCTCAAGCAAAAGATTCAAAAGGTGCAAGTGAAGCCAAAACAATCATCAATGACTATAAAACAATCGGAACCGATGCTGAAAAGGCCCAAAAATTAGGTGCTGAAGCAAAAGCCTTGGGCGAACAAGCACAAGCGGCTGGCGAAGCTGCAGCAAGTGCGACAGATGTTGCTACAGCAGCAGCGAAAGCTAGTGAAGCACAAAGTTTAGCGGCACAAGCACAAGAAAAGGGTGCTGAAGCTCAAACACTTGCTGATTCTCTACAAGCAAGAACAGACGCAATGCCGGCAAAAGTTGAAGCTGCCAGAAAGAAGACCGAAGATAATTTAGGGGATCTTGGAGCAAATTCACTTAGAACCGTGGGCATCCAATTAACGTTAGCTGAATATAAAGCGTTGAATATGGACACACAACAAATTCAAACGGACTATATCATTAAAACGGGTTCTAAAATGATTCTATTGACATTGATTTCTGCTGTTGCTGCAATTATTGTCGGTTTGATCGCTTCGATCGTCGCAGCATCTGTTGGACGAAATTTACGTGTGGGACAATATGAAAAAACATTGCAATTCTCCAATACAGAAATGGAAAAGTTCTCACCAGCGTCATTGATCACGCGTAATACGAATGATATCCAACAAATGCAGATGGGGATCGTTATGATCATGCGTATCGTATTATATGCACCGATCCTTGGTATCGGTGGGATCTACCAAGTCTATCGAACAGGTACAGGTATGGGCTGGATCGTTGGTGTAGCCGTTGGGGCAGTGTTAATTTTAGTTCTAACCTTATTGGCAACAACGATGCCTAAGTTTAAAGCCTTGCAAAACCTAGTGGATAGAGTCAATTTAGTCTCTCGTGAAATCATCACTGGATTACCAGTTATTCGTGCCTTTTCTCGTGAAAAATTCGAAGAAAAACGTTTTGACCGTGCGAACTCAGATTTGATGAAAACTCAATTATTCGTTAACCGTGCCATGTCGATCATGATGCCGGTCATGATGTTATTGATGAATGGGATCTCTGTTTTGATCGTCTGGGTCGGTGGTCACAATATGGATACGGGACAATTACAAGTTGGAGATATGATGGCATTCATCACCTATACAATGCAAATCGTTATGGCTTTCATGATGTTGTCTATGGTTTCAATTATCCTTCCTCGTGCCAATGTTGCGGCAGGACGTGTGGAAGAAGTACTTGAAACGGTACCAACGATCGAAGATCCAAAACAACCGAAAGACGATAAACAATTTAACGGTGAAGTAAAATTCGAAGCTGTTCAATTCAGATATGGTGATGCCGATGAGGATGTCTTGCATCATATCAATTTTGTGGCGAAACCTGGACAAACAACCGCCTTGATCGGATCAACCGGATCAGGTAAATCAACCATTATCAATTTGATTCCCCGTTTATTCGATGTTACAGGTGGTCGAATTACAATTGATGGTGTCGATGTTCGTGAAATGTCCTTGCATAAACTGCATGAAATCATCGGATTTGTACCGCAAAAAGGAGTGCTCTTCTCAGGAGATATTGCTTCAAACATCAAGTTTGGAGATGCAGATATTTCAGATGAACAAATGAAAAAAGCAGCACAAATTGCACAAGCAGAGGAATTTATCGATTCAAATGAAAAAGGCTATAGTCGCGAAATTTCTCAAGGCGGTACCAACGTTTCAGGTGGTCAAAAACAACGCCTATCGATTGCTCGTGCTTTAGCTAAAAATCCTAAAATCTTGATTTTCGATGACTCTTTTTCAGCTCTTGATAACAAAACAGATGTAGCATTACGTAAAGCTTTATCTGAAAATATCAAAGATGTGACACAAATCATCGTTGCTCAAAAAATTTCAACGATCCTGCATGCAGATAACATTATCGTATTGAATGAAGGACGTATCGTTGATCAAGGAACGCACGAAGAATTGATGGAATCATCACAAGTGTATCAAGAAATTGCCCAGTCACAATTAAGCAATGCTGAATTAGGCATAGAAGAAGCGGAGTAAGGAGGAGCAAGAAATGGCAGAAGAAAAACAAAAAAGCCCTCGTCGCGGCGGTGGCCCTGGACAGATTGCTCCAGTAGAAAAAGCAAAAGATTTCAAAGGAACGATCAAAAAATTAGTGTCGTACATCGGCGCCTATAAAATTCCTGTATTCTTTGTGATGATCTTTGCGATCGCCTCAACCGTATTCAATATTTGGGGACCAAAAATCTTATCTAAAGCAATCACAGAATTATTTAATGGTTTAATCAAGAAATATCAGGGAACCGGTGGGATCGATTTTGAGAAAATCGGTGGTATCCTATTATTCATGCTAGGTTTATACCTTGTTGCATCTTTATTCGGGATCATCCAAGGCTGGATCATGTCGACGATTTCGCAAAAAATCACGTATCGTATGAGAAAAGAAATTTCAGAAAAAATCAATCGTATGCCGATGAATTATTTTGAAAGTCGGACAACAGGTGAAGTTTTATCACGTATCACAAATGATGTGGACACGTTAGGTCAATCACTGAACCAATCAATTACTCAATTGATTACATCTGTCTTCACTATCATCGGAGTTATCGTGATGATGCTTTCGATCTCAGTTAAAATGACGGGAATTGCGATTTTGATCGTACCGATTTCCTTTATTTTGATCATGATCGTCGTGAAAAACTCACAAAAATACTTTAAAACACAACAAGAATATCTTGGTGTGATCAATGGTAAAGTGGAAGAAACAATTGGCGGCTATAACATCGTTCGTTTATTCAATGATGAAGAAAACTCATTGAATGAATTTAAAGAACAAAATGATGTCCTATTCAAATCAGCCTGGAAATCACAATTTCTGTCAGGTTTGATGCAGCCGATCATGAACTTTGTCGGAAACTTAGGGTATGTCGCTGTTGCGATCGTCGGCGGGATCATGGCGTATAATGGTTCGATCACAGTTGGGGATATTCAAGCGTTTATCCAATATGTGCGTAACTTAACACAGCCGATCGCTCAATTAGCGCAAGTGTCTAATATGCTTCAATCAATGGCGGCAGCTGCTGAACGTGTCTTCGAATTTCTTGGTGAGGAAGAAGAAGATCAAACGGTACCAAATCCAGTTAAAATCGATAAAGCAAAAGGGATGGTCGACTTTGACCATGTACAATTTGGTTATACACCAGATAAAATCGTTATCCATGATTTCAGTTCCCATGTGGAACCAGGACAGACTGTTGCAATCGTTGGTCCAACGGGCGCAGGGAAAACAACAATGGTCAAATTACTGATGCGTTTTTACGATGTCAATTCCGGTGCAATCAAAATTGATGGCCACAATATCAAAGAGTTCAATCGTGCCGACCTACGTAAGAATATCGGAATGGTTTTACAAGATACTTGGTTATTCAAAGGAACCATCATGGAAAATCTTCGGTATGGTCGTCTTGAAGCAACGGATGAAGAAGTCTATGCTGCTGCGAAAGCGGCACACGTTCATCATTTTATCCAAACATTGCCTGGCGGCTACAATATGGAATTGAATGAAGAATCTTCTAATATATCTCAAGGTCAAAAACAATTATTGACGATCGCCCGTGCTATTTTAGCCGACAAACCGATCTTGATCCTAGACGAAGCAACTTCTTCTGTTGATACACGAACAGAAGGATTGATCCAGGAAGCGATGAATAACTTAATGGCTGGACGTACGTCATTTGTTATCGCTCACCGTTTATCTACGATCAAAGATGCAGATAAGATTCTTTATATGCAAGATGGAGACATCAAAGAACAAGGAACACACGATGAATTACTTGCTGAAGGTGGCTACTATGCATCGCTTTACAATTCTCAGTTTGAGGATTTAGCAGACGAAGCTTAAAAAGTTAAAACCGATTAAAGCTAGAAATGACAAGGAAGAAGTCATTTCTAGCTTTTTTCTAAACCCCCAAAATGATTGTTGCGGTTTTTTATATAAAGAAACAAAATGCCGCAAAATTTTTTTTGAGTCATTGTCAGGGAAACTGTTCTTTTGTTATAATCAAATTCAAGAGAAGTGGAGGAATGTAAGTATGATCAAAGTAGCAATTATTGGGTACGGGAACCTAGGACGCGGCGTCGAACGCTCGATCAAACAAAATAAAGATATGGAGTTAGTCGGTGTATTCACTAGAAGAGCACCGGAATCTGTTCAAACCGAAGGGGCAAAAGCGTATAGGATGGATGAACTAAACGGGAAAAAAGAGGACATCGATGTTTGTATTTTATGCGGTGGATCAGCGACAGATCTGCCAACACAAACACCAGAGTGGACAAAACTATTTAATACCATTGACAGTTTTGATACTCATGCGAAAATTCCGGAGCATTTTGCGGCAGTCGATAAGGCAGCAAAAGAAGGACAAACGACATCGATTATCTCTACGGGATGGGACCCAGGTTTGTTCAGTTTAAATCGTTTGTACGCACAAAGTATTTTACCAGTTGGCGAAACGAACACATTTTGGGGCAAAGGAGTCAGTCAAGGACATTCAGATGCGCTCAGAAGAATCGAAGGTGTTAGTGATGCGGTTCAGTATACGATCCCAAATAGTGAAGTGATCGCTAAGTTTAAAGCAGGCGAAACATTGAATTTGACAACAAGAGATAAACACTTTAGAGAATGTTTTGTTGTGTTGGAAGAAGGCAGTGATGCAGAAAAAATCCGGGAAGAAATTATTTCAATGCCGAATTATTTTGCAGATTATGACACGGAAGTGCATTTTATTACCCAAACTGAATTGGATCAAGAGCATAAAGCAATGCCGCATGGAGGTACTGTGTTGCACACTGGAACAACGCATGAAGATACGAAGCAAGTCATTGAATACAATATTCAATTAGAAAGCAACCCAGAATTTACTGCAAGTGTGTTGGTTGCCTATGCAAGAGCTTGTGTTCGTTTGGCTAAAGAGAAACAGTTTGGCGCATTCACTGTATTAGATATTCCACCGAAATATTTATCACCAAAAACGGATGAAGAATTAAGAAAAGAATTACTATAATAAACAAAAGGCTTACGTTTCAATCGGCAAAATGAAACGTAAGCCTTTTGTTAGTCTATCTAATCTTTAGCTGTATCAACTAAAATACGATAGACACGTTCGATATCTTCCTGTGTTCCACGTAATTCATAATCGGCTAGAAAAGGAAACCCGAATTTTTCTGCATATTGTTTGGCAGTCAAACAGTATTGATGATTGAAATTTTTGTTTCCACTGCCAACTACACCTAGACAATAACGATAATTCCCATGATAATCTAAATATTCCCGCATGGTTTCGGTCAAAATTTCGGTATCGCCATTGTCTACACCATTTCCACCATCCAAATAGGTAGGAACAAATGTGAAAAATGGCTCTGTTTCATCTTCAAATGACGAATTTTCATGGATTTCCTGAACTTCGATTTGAACATCATACTGGGTATCGGCATAGTCAACTAGACGTTTTACAAAGGAACGGGTATTTCCCGAGATAGATATATACAAGATCTTCATCATTTAGACCCTCCGCTTGTTAAATGTTTTACAAATCTACTATAGTGAAAGGATAGCGAAATTACAATACTTTTCTATTAATAATTGTCAGTTCTAATAGTTGTAAAGAATTGATCGTCTTCATATAATAAGCATATAAAACTAGAAAAGAGGAACCTTCATGTCTTATAAAGTAGATTTTAAAAATGTATCGACAGTTGGCTTTGAAAGCTCACCAGCAGCAGAAGCAATGGCTGGTTTACGAGCAAATGAAGCGCGTTATTATTGGAATAAATACAAGCATGAATTTGTAACTGTACCTGCAAGTGAAGATCCAGAAACGCTAGCTTGGATCGAAAAAATTTTGGCAGAACGTGATTTGACATTTCCGTATAAACCACTAGAAGTTTCAAGCTTTGAAGTTGATGGAATCAAAATGGCTTATGTGTTTTACGAGAATGGTTTATCTGTCAACGTGATGTATACGTTAGAAGAAGGTGGAAAACGAGCTGTTGGCTTCAAATTATCTGATGGTATCGAGATTCCTGCTGAATTTGAAGGGAAATTCAAATTTGCTCGACAAAAATCAAAGCTTGCGGGGACGATCCGTGGCTCGTTTTTTGTAATCAAAGGAGAATATTAAATAATTGAGGATAAGTATTTATAAAAATGTCTGTAGTTAGTTTCCGTACGCTTTTTGTGTATCTGGTAGCCAGACAAATTAAGACGAAATGGAAAGCTTTACATTTTTCGCTAGACATGATAGGCTTATCATAGTACCAAATAGATACAAACTAAAAATTAAATAGAACCCATCACAAAGGGGAGCCTTGGCTGAGATTGAGTACCTACTCTAAACCCTTCGAACCTGTTCGTTAATACGAGCGTAGGAATTGTGATGGAGTAAATATATGCATTTTACTCCTCCTTTGTGAATTGGTCGTTCTAAAGGAGGAGTTTTTTTATGCAACGAAAAAAAGAATTACAGGTGTGGATCGAAGGAACGATCGTTGCGGCGATCGCCATGATTTTATCCTTTATTCCAACGAATATTGGCAGCAGTTTTTCCATCTCTTTAGGGATGATTCCTGTGACTCTGTTTGCTTTAAGAAGAGGGGCGAAGGCTGGTTTTTTCTCAGCGTTTATTTGGGGATTACTTCATTTTCCGTTAGCCCAAGTATATTATTTGACCCCAGTTCAAGTGGTGATCGAATACATTTTGGCCTTTGGTTTCGCGGGATTTTCTGGTCTTTTTAGTGAAAAATTGCAGCAGACGATAAAAAATGGTACGTTTAAAAAGAGTGTGTTGATTATTTGTTACGCAACGTTTTTAGGAACATTGATGCGTTATTTCTGGCATTTTATTGCCGGTGTGATTTTTTGGGGAAGCTTTGCTTTGTGGGGAATGAACCCGTGGCTATTTTCATTTGTAATGAATGGCATCAGTGGTTTAGCAACAGCTGTTGTTACAGCTTTATTCTTGATTGCTTTACTTAAAATCAATCCTAATTTATTTTTTCCTGGAAAAGTAGTGAATGCCCTTCAGCAAAAAAAATAAAAAGGACTTGATCGATGTTTTTAGAGAATGATTTATGCTAACAGATCCACTCGTATTCTTTATTCTAGAGTAAATCCTGTTCAGGAAAAAAAGAAAGAGTTGCTTGAATAATATAAACAATGAGGCTGTCATATAACTAGTAATTTAGCTATATTACAGCCTCTAAAATATACGACGATAAAAAGACGCAGTAATGTTTATTTTAAGGGTCACGTACTTTTTGAGTCATCGTTTTTCATCTTATTTTATTCGTTTACATTTGCATCCAAGTTGGTTCTAATGTATTGCCATCTAAGTCCTGGACTTCAAGACCATACATCTGATCTTCTGGTATGCCCATATCAACTTTATAAAAATCTCCGCCGTTTGCTTTGGCTGTTTCACCAAATTTTTTCACAGCTTCCGCACTTTCCATACTGAATGATACTAAAACACCGCTTGTCGTTCTGGCATCTGCAATTGTTTTTTCTTTGATAAATTTACTGTAGAAATCATGATTCAATAGCATGATCCAGAAATTATCATCCCAAACCATTGAACTTGTTTCCTCGTTAGAAAAATCTTCATTCTTTTTAAACCCTAATTTTTCATAAAACTCTGTCGCTCGTTTAACATCACTTACTGGAAAATTGACAAATACCATTGTAGCCATAGAAAATCAACCTCTCTTTTTTTATTTTTATACGACTAGAGCATCTCATGGGGCTACTTTTTTGTCAAAATAAACGTTTGGGGTTGAAAAAAAGTTCTGTGACTGGCACTCCAATGGTAGAAACTGTTAAAATGAGGGGAGTGAATACTTAGATTGTCACCCAGATCTTTCATCGCAAAAGGTAGCATAGAATTTTAAAGGAATGGGTGATATCAGTATGAAGTAAATAAACAGCATCAAAGCAATGAGCTGCTTTTAAATTAGGAGGAACGACTATCAATCAAAAAAGAACATTTATCACTGCGATTTTACTCTTATTACTTATTTTTTTTCTCAGCTTAGGAGTGATTTTAGTCATGAATCAAAAAGAAACACAGGAAACAAGTCAACAATCAGAAACAACTCTGACGAGCAGCACAACAACTTCATCAACACAAGAAAGTACTTCAGCTAAAACGCAGGATGAAGCGATCAAGAACCTAATGGCCTCCATGAGCTTGGAAGAAAAAGTCGGTCAGTTATTTTTAGCTCGTGTGCCGATTGAAGGACAGATCGAGAGTATTCAACTGAATCATCTAGGCGGTTATTTACTCTTTGGCCGCGATGTAGAAATGGAGACACCAGAGTCACTAAAAGAAAAAATCGCTTCTTATCAAGAAGCAAGTAAGATTCCTTTACTGATTGCCTCTGATGAGGAAGGAGGAACTGTTTCTCGTTTAAGTCGGGGGACTGACTTAGTTGCAGAAGCGTTTCAGTCACCTCAAGAAATTTATCAAACATCTGGTTTAGCGGGAATTCGCAAGGATATTCAGCAAAAAGCCACTGTTTTACACTCTTACGGCATTCAAACGGGTCTTTTTCCTGACGCAGATGTTGCTACTGATCCTCAAGCATTTATTTACGATCGGACATTAGGATTGGATGCGGAGAAAACAAGTGAGTATATAAAAGCAAGCGTAGAAGAGCTGAAAAAGCAAAAGCTTATATCAACGTTGAAGCATTTTCCAGGTTATGGGAATAATCGTGATTCTCATGTCGAAATCGTTTATGATACGAGAACTTTAGCTGAATTACGAGCTAGTGACTTTTTACCTTTCAAAGCAGGGATCGCAGCTGGAGCAGATAGTGTTTTAGTGTCTCACAATATTGTAACAAGTATTGATGAAACAATGCCGGCATCTATTTCAAAACCAGTTCATGATTTATTGCGGAATGAGTTAGGATTCCAAGGTGTGATCATGACAGATGATATGGATATGGCGGGACTAGCCGGCTTTATTTCACAGGAAGAAGCAGGGCTGGCCGCGCTAGAAGCAGGGAATGACTTGATTTTATCCTCTTCATTTCAAGAGCAAATTCCTTATGTGCTGCAAGGAATCGAACAAGGAGTCTATACGAAAGAGGCGTTAGATCGATCTGTGTATCGCGTATTAAAAATGAAAATGGATACAGGGTCGATAGATTGGTAGAAGAATAGTTTTTAACATTTAAAAACAGCCAGCTGATAGAGTGAATTTTCAGCTGGCTGTTTCTTTTATAACAAGTTAGGATTCATTTTTTGATAGTTGGCTAATTTATAAGCAAGATTTCTCTCATAATCTTGATTGAAAAAACCAAGATAGAGGCAATCGAAAATATACATCAATGACATTCGAGTTGAAAAAGAAGAAATTTTGTTATAATGATTTTCCAACGATGAAAAGAGAAATAACCCATCAACCTTTGTTGTAAGTAAAGGACTATTTTTTGAGGTGATCAACAATACCTTGCTTTCATTCTTTTTTAAGGTAGCTAAGATTTTTTTGACACTGGAACCTCGACCTTCGTAAGAAACAACAATTGCCAGATGATCTGGCGTACTATTTGCTGCAGTTAGGTTTTGTGTATAATCATCAATTGGGACATGGATTCGTTTCCCGATTTCCTGCATTTGAAATTGAAAATTTTGAGCAAAATAAATATTTGCGGAAGAAGCATAGACATCGATATATTTTGCATTTCTTAATAGTTTACTGTTGGCAGCCATTTGGTCAAAATTATTTGTATCGCTAGTGGATTGTACTGTCTGCTCATAAACCGTTTTTAATTTAGTTGTCATGGCATAGAGATTGTCTTCGGCGGATATAGGATAGTCTATATCAATGATCGGCGTGGTCCGATGTTCGTTTAAATCATTGACCAAAGCAAGTTTAAGATCATTCAAACCATCAAACTCAAGCTTATTGATCAGACGATAGATCGTTGAAATCGAAACATAAGAATGTTCTGCCAACTCTTGTGGTGAAAAATGGATCACTTCATCTGGTGTTTCTAGAATATAATCTACGAGTGTTTGTTCACTAGCAGTTAAGGAATCTAAGCTTCTTAATTTTAAAAATAGGCTCATTATATCAGTTACCTTTCAATGATGTTCATTTTACTAAGTTTAGTATACCTGATAATGAACGTTTATGTAAAAAAAGAATGTAGAACAAAAAGTTATTTCTACTTTTGCTCTACACTCAAAATGGGAACAAATGGCAACAGCAGCGATTGTTTTAAAGTAAATCTGCCAATGCTTTTGCAATTCCGTCTTCGTTATTGGTCGCTGTGATTTTGTTTGCTGCCTTTTTTAACTCGTCCACTGCATTGCCCATTGCAACACCAATTCCGGCATAATTGATGATCGACAAATCATTGTGTCCGTCACCAAAAGAGACGATATGTTCCTGATGGATACCTAATGGTTTTAAGGCTTGTTCAAGCGCATGAGCCTTGTCAATACCTTGATCGGTAAACTCAAAATACATCGGAGCAGAGAAAACACCACTCACTATATCTTTAAACGGAGCCAAAATTTTTTCAGCATGTTCCTGCAAATATTCTGGTTGAGCAGCGACTAAAATTTTGTGTAATGGAAATTCAACAAAATCAGCTAAATCTGCTTTTTCACATAATTGGAAGTTCCCGCCGCGAGATTCGTACTCGATGATATTGAATTGTTTGCCCATCGCTCCAAGGTCAAGAATCCCATCGAAAACATTGTTCACATACATATAGTCGCCATGAGCGATCATCGGTTTAACATCAAACTGCTTCAGGTGTTCCAAAATGGCTTTTGCTGTTTCAATGGAGAGTGGTTGACTGAATAGCTCTTTTTGAGCACAAACATCGAAAACATGAGCCCCATTATATGAAACAAGCATTCCATTATACTGGTCTAAATTCAATTCCTCAACATATTTCAGCATACCGGGAGTGGGTCTGCCTGAAGCTAATACGACCTTGACCCCTTTTTTCTGTGCATCGATCAGAGCTTCTCTCGTTTGCTTCGAAATTTCTTTTTCATCATTTAATAATGTTCCATCAATATCTAATACGATTGCTTTAATAGTCATCTTGATTTCTCCTCTTTTATATGGTTAATTCTAATCGATTTCCTTCTGGATCAGCAATCACAGATTCATAATAGCCATCACCAGTGGTTCGGCACGGACTTAATAATTCATAGCCTTCCAATACTAAAACATTCGTCAGCGTATCAACCTTTTGCTTACTTCCTAAAGAAATCGCTAAGTGGGCAAATCCTAAGGTTTCATTAGCTTCAGTTCTGTGTGCAACATCCTCGCGCTGCATGATTTCTAGTCTAGCGCCATCTGCGAATGTTAAAAAATAGGACTGAAAACTTGTCTTAGTATTATGATAAAGCTCTGATGACTGTACATTGAAATACGTTTGATAAAATGTTCGCATGGCTTCCAAATCATGAACCCATAGCCCGATATGTTCTATTTTCAAAATAATCCCTCCGTTTGTCAGTTATTACACCTTCAGTATAAAACAAAATCATCACATAAAGGGTGAGACTGGAAAGATTGATAGAATCTTTTCAAACGTAGAATAAAAGGAAGGATATTTCTGAAAAAAAATTATCAGAGCTACTTATTTTTATCTATGCGGAAAAAGTCAGTTCTTGACAAGTAATATTTTTCCATGCTATATTGAAGACAATAAAAAACGAAGTGAGGGATCCGTGCATTGAAAAATTAAGTCAATTTGTTGAAGCTGCATTCAGACTGTAACTTGAAGTATCTCAAGGGAGCAGTGTGCAGATTTTCAGAATTGGCGATAATTTTTCAGTGTACGGGTCTTTTTGTGTACAGAAAATGGACCATGCCAGTTCTGAAAAGCATCGAAGGCGCTTTAAGTAGCCTTCTGCTTTTTTTAATGAGGTGATAGTATGTCAAAAATTGAAATCAAACAGTTAACTTTTGGATATGACAATCAAGGAACACTTTTATTTGACCAAGCAAATCTAAATTTCGATACTAGCTGGAAATTAGGTTTAATTGGAAGAAATGGTCGGGGAAAAACGACACTCTTAAATATTTTACAGAACAAACTAAGCTATAGTGGGCAAATCACCCATCAATTAGAATTTTTATACTTCCCGCAACCGATCAAGGATAAACAGCAATTGACTTTTTATGTATTACAGGAAATCAGTGATTTTGAACAATGGGAAATCGAACGTGAGTTGAATCTTTTGAATGTTGATCCGCAAATTTTATGGCGTGAGTTTGAAACATTATCTGGTGGGGAGCAGACGAAAGTACTGCTAGCTTTATTATTCATTGATGATCAGTATTTTCCACTGATCGATGAACCGACTAATCATTTAGATATCGCAGGTCGCAAGCAAGTAGCAGAATATTTGAAAAAGAAACGTCAGGGATTTATCGTTGTTAGTCATGATCGATCTTTTGTAGACGACGTCGTTGATCATGTATTATCGATCGAGAAGAGTCAGCTAGAATTATATCAAGGAAATTTTTCGGTTTACGAGGAACAAAAGAAAATGAAAGATGAGTTTGAATTAGCTCAAAATGAAAAGCTGAAAAAAGAAGTTACGCGTCTTCGGAAGACTGCCGCTGAAAAAGCAGAATGGTCGCGTTCCAAAGAGCAGGATAAATATGGTAAAGCTTCTGAAAAGGGTAGCGGCGCAATTTACGATACAGGTTTTATTGGAGCTCGGGCAGCGCGCACGATGAAACGTTCAAAATCTATCGAAAGCAGGATGGAGACACAGTTGGCAGAAAAAGAGAGCTTACTGAAAGATATCGAATATATCGACCCGTTGACTATGAATTATCAACCAGGTCATAATAAACGGTTACTAACGGTGGAGCAATTGATTTTGAGCTATCAAGGAAATCCTTTGTTTCAACCAGTTTCATTTGTTTTGGGACAAGGAGATCGAATTGCGCTGACCGGTGCAAACGGCTCAGGCAAATCATCGATCATTCGTTTATTACTAAATCAGTTCGACGGAGAAAGCTCAGGAGAAATCAATCGTCCAGAAAAGTTGAAAATCAGCTATGTTCGCCAAAATTATGAGGATAATCAGGGGACTTTGACGGAATTTTCAGAAGCGCAAGGGCTGAATCATCAAGAATTTCTCAATAATTTGCACAAACTCGGCATGGAAAGAGATGTTTTTCATAATCGGATCGAGCAAATGAGCATGGGACAGCGTAAAAAAGTTGAATTGGCGAAATCCTTGGCTATGCCAGCAGAATTTTATATTTGGGATGAGCCTTTAAACTATCTGGATGTTTTCAATCAAGAGCAACTGGAACAGCTGATCTTGTCAGTCAAACCAACGATGCTTTTAGTTGAACACGATCAAGCTTTTTTAGAGAAAATCGCGACACAGATCGTACCGTTAGTTAAAGCATAAAGTAGGCTAATATTGACCGAAATATGGAGCGTGAAATAAAAGAGGCTTTTCTTTTGTTTCATGCTCTATTTTTCATATTGTCTTTACCTGCAAGTTTTGACATAATGAATTAGAGTATTTAGTGAATGAGAAAGTGAGTTGGCATAATGAAAGTATTGGTAACTGGATTCGATCCATTCGGTGGAGAATCAAGAAATCCTTCATATGAAGCTGTAAAGCTTTTGCCAGATAGAATTGCCGGGGCGACGATCATCAAAGCTGAAATACCCACTGAATTTGAAAAAAGTAGGATCATTTTGCAGATGCTTCTTGAAGAAACGACGCCCGATATCGTCATTTGTGTTGGGCAAGCTGGTGGGCGTAGTGCTATTTCTTTTGAGCGTGTAGCGATCAATCTAGCCGAAGCAAGAATTCCAGATAATAAAGGGAATCAGCCGATAGGTGATAAACTAGAGTCAGATGGGGAGACTGCTTATTTTTCGAACTTACCAATCAAGGCAATGAGAAAAAATGTATTAGCTCATGAATTGCCTGCAGACATTTCCTATACGGCAGGTACTTTTGTCTGTAATGCAGTGATGTATCGATTGTTATACTTGATCGATCGAGTATATCCTAACGTACGAGGTGGGTTTATTCATGTTCCTTTTGAACCAAGGCAGGTATTAAATCGAGCAGAGACGGCTTGTTTGCCGCTTCAAACCATTTGTGATGGTCTTTACTATGCCATTGAAGCATGTGTGACGAATGCTGTTGATAGTGAAGAAAATGCTGGAACGCTCCAATGAGCAAGAACTAATTTTAGTGGGATAGATGTACTAAGATAGGTTTTATTCATTGTAAAAAAGTGATCATCAACTTACTGATAATGATTCTCATTATCATGTGCTTATGTTATACTAACTCAATAAAGAAAGGAGTGATCCAATGAAAAAAGTTCAAATCGGGCCTTTTACAGTTCGATATGAGGTTGTTCAAACTGAACAATGTCCTTTGAAAATAACAGAAAATATTTATATTGAGCAAGATCAACGCTCAAACTATTTGCTTGGCGAAACTACCATGAGCGTTTATGAATTTTACTTGTCTGTAAATCCTGATTTATCGGAAAAAGAGTATCAGCTGTCAGAAAATTTTCAGCGGATCATCAAGCGATTTCCTGTAACCAATCAGCAGAAGATTTTCTTAGACCAAAAAGGCAGCTATAGTATAAGGAAGGTTCCTGTCTACATCACCATTCAAGATTATATACTAGCTGCAACAGAGCCAGAAACTCATTCCGAGTTTTTACGAAAAGTTGAAAACATTCATTTCTTTCCAATACAGGAGTCTGAGGGAATAAGCTACAAGCGTTTAAGACTAGATGGACGATATGCTTCTAGAGAGAAGTTAGATGAGAAGAAAGCTGATGTAAAAATAATTCAAGATCAGCTGGAGCTTACAAATGAAATGTATTATTTTGGCCCTTATAATTATGCAGGTGTGATCCAGTTTTTACCAGAGTATGGGATTTCCACCTATGATCAATTTCATGAAGCATACGGAAAGCATGTATACAGCTTTACAATCAGCAAAGCTGGACAAACAATCCCATTGCTATGGCCGGATTATTTATATCATAGGCCTGAAAATCATTTAGAATTTGGTCTTTTAGCCCAAACGAATGAGGGAAGATATGCTGCTTTTGAGCATTGGGAAGCTGGTGAAGACATCCAAATCGACCTGTTAGCGGAAGGATTTGAAGAGGTTCATTTTACCTCACAGCTGAAAAAACCATTGGTCAATCGACCTCAATTATCACAAACGGAGTATAAAGCAGGTGAACAGCTTTCCTTGTTGATCGATCCAGAGCTTGTTGCGGAAGTTTTAAACGAGTCAGCAAGTGTAGTGTTTGTCACTCCAGCTAAGGATTCTTTAGATGGGCTATCGATTCTTTCTGAAACAACAGACGATCAGTTACTTTTTTCAACTGATCTATTGACCAAAGGACGCTACCAACTCAAAATAAACAGTCCTGTCTATGGACAGCTATTATTTTTATTTACAGTAAAGCAAGAAAGGTCGGAAAAATGAAAAAATTAAAAATTCAAGATTTTATTTCAATTGGTATTTATACTGCTATTTATTTTTTGATTGTATCGATCGCTTTGGCGATCCTAACATTCACGATCCCTACATTTAACAATGTATTGATTCCAAGTGCGACTGCACTATTTGCTGGAATCGTCTACTTACTAGTGATCCATCGTATTCCGCGATTTGGTGCGATTACGATCATGGGGAGTGTGATGGGGCTATTTTTCCTGATTTCCGGACATTTTCCTTTATCCTTTTTACCAAGTGTTATTTGTGCAGTTGGTGCAGATTGGCTTCAATATAAAACGAGATTACCAGAGAAGGCTCGGACAATGATCAGTTATACGGTCTTTAGCTTTGGCTTGATGGGTCCTGTGTTGCCATTGTGGTTTATGAAAAATGCATACATTGACGCATTGATTGCACGTGGAAAAGATTCCGTCTACATTGAAAAAGTCTTTACACCGATCACTATGGGGATGTTTTATTTTTGTACAATTGCTGTTATTGTTTGTAGTATTTTAGGACTATTGATCGGACAAAAAATCTATGTGAAACATTTTGATAAAACCAAAGGGAAAAATTATGAGCAAAGTATACGTAACGTTTGATCCTAGAAGTAAATTATGCACGATATTATTTGCTAGTTTCTTGTTGATGTTTCCTTTGCCGTTTGCCGCTGAAATTCTTTTTGTGAGCTTGCTATACGGATTATTTATTTTAAATGGTGCAGTCAAAAAAGGAACGATTTTCTACGCTATTTTTTGGCTGTTTATTTTAGGCGATCATTTGTTATTTCCTTACATAGAGAATGGTGTAGCGGCCTTTTTTGATTTTCTTTTGGTTGGGAATCGTCGTTTATTACCGACGATCATGGCAGCTGCTTTTGCAATGAATCAGACAAAAATCAGTGAATGGATCGCAGCATTGAAAAAATGTCGGGTTCCCTTTGGCTTGATCGTTCCTTTGACGGTGCTCTTTCGTTTTTTTCCAACGCTTTTTCAAGATTTTAAGAGCATCCGAAATGCAATGAAGTATCGAGGGATTGCCGTTTCGACAGTAGGCTTATTTCTGCATCCTTTTCAAACGATGGAATATATCATCGTTCCCATTCTAATGTCAGCAGAAAATACGTCACTGGATTTGTCAGCAGCAGCTTTAGCCCGGGGGTTAGCTAATCCAACAGCTCATACAAGTGTTTATGAGATTCGTTTAAAAATACAGGACTATCTATTGATAGGATTTCTTATTCTAGGCATGGTGTTCGGGAGGAAGTTTGGATGATCGACTTAAAAAGATTGGCGTTTGCCTATGAGGATAAAGAACGTGTGATCAAGGATATTGATCTATCCGTTCAGCCAGGCGAATTTGTTGTTTTGTGTGGGAAAAGCGGCTGTGGAAAATCAACGCTGCTCAGATTGTTAAATGGCTTGATCCCTGAACTATATACGGGTGATTTGACAGGGGAAGGAACTATTTTAGGGCAAGAATTTTTAACAAAAGACTTTAACCAATATGTTCGTGAAATCGGAACCGTTTTTCAAAATCCTAAAACGCAGTTTTTTACAAGTGATGTTTATTCTGAGTTAGCATTCGCGATGGAGAATTATGGTGTACCTAGAACTGAAATGATTGATCGAATCGATGAAATCGCCCAACTGTTTTCTTTAGCACCATTTTTAGATAGAAGTATGTTTCATCTATCTGGGGGACAAAAGCAATTGATTGCTTTTGCTTCTGCAAGTATGTTAAAGCATCGCTTATTTTTACTAGACGAGCCTTCTAGTAATTTAGATGATGAGACGGTTGAAAAGCTAAAAGATTATTTGCGGATCCTCAAAAACTTTGGGATGACGATTATCGTTTCTGAACATCGCCTATATTATTTAAAGGAACTTGTAGATCGCTATGTACTTATGGATGAAGGGAACATTGTTTCACAATATACGCGACAAGAAATGGACGAAAAATCATCTGCTGAAATACGACAGCTAGGGCTTCGTTCACTTACGCAAACCACTTTTGTAAAAAAAGAAGCTCAGGCAGATTCAGGAGAGCATACACTCGTTTGCGAAGACTTGACCTTTCACTATCGAAAGAGCCGTTCAGTTTCCGTAAGAATCCCTAATATAGAACTGACTAGTTCGTTTGTGACAGGGATCGTCGGTCATAATGGTGCAGGCAAGTCTACCTTTTCAAAACTTATATCTGGTTTGATCAAGCCGCGTTCAGGAAAAATCCTATGGGATCAAAAAGTGATGACTCCTAAAGAATTGATCAAAGAAAGTTTTGTTGTGATGCAGGATGTGAATTTGCAGTTGTTTTTTGAAACAGTAGAAAAAGAAATCTGTTTACATGTAAAAGAAAGTGAAGAAATCGATCAAATCATCAAGATGCTTCATTTAGAATCGCTGCTTTTTCGTCATCCTCAAACATTATCTGGTGGAGAAAAACAACGGGTTGCGATTGCTAGTGCAGTTCTATCTGGAAAAAAGATCATTATTTTTGATGAGCCTACGAGCGGACTTGATTTGCAGCATATGGAGGAAGTTGCGGCAACGATCCGTTGGCTGAAAGAGCGAAGTATTTTGGTTTTGATCATTTCACATGATAAAGAATTTCTTAGTCAGACATGCCAACGGATCGTGCATTTTGATCAAGGAGAAATCATTGATGACTATTTTGTTGAGAATACAGAGATCGAAAATGGAGGAGAATAAATGTATATTGTAACGAATACGATCCAAGTAGAAACAGAGCACTCCCAGAAGATTATTCAGCAGTTTACTGCAGGGCATACGAAGGAGAGTATGGAAGCTGTTGAAGGCTTTTTAAACTTCCAATTGATGTATCGCTCATTGCCGGATAATCCAGAAGTCACAGAATTAGTTGTACTAAGTCGTTGGGTATCAAAAGAACACCAAAAAAATTGGGTGAACAGCCAGTCCTTTAAACAAATGCATCAAAGAAATACAGAAAATAAACAGTCAACTGAAAAGCCAAAACGCTCTGGAATCATTTCTAGTACGATCGCTGAATATGAAGTGTTGACATAAGAAAAAGAAATATAATATAGTTAAAGAGATCAACGACGAATAATCAAGTGGAAAAGACGTTTTTTTGCTATACTTTTCCAAACAAAAATCGGGACAAAGTAGATGCATAGATGAAGCAACGTTAATGCCCCACCCAATGCACTCGTGGAGGGGTTCGTGGGCGAATAAAATGGATTACGAAATACCATTAGATACGTTAAAAATAGGTAAATAGGAGACGGTTAGATGAAAAAATTTCCAAACTCTTTTTTGTGGGGCGCAGCAACCTCAGCTCCGCAGTCCGAAGGACATAGTTCATTAAACGGAAAAAGTCCATCAACATGGGATAAATGGTATGAATTAGCGCCAGAAAAATTCCAAAAAGACCAAGGCCCTGAACATACAACAAATATGTACGAGTTTTATAAAGAAGATGTGAAACGGATGAAAGACATTCATATGAACTCATTTCGGACGTCTATCGCTTGGACTCGTTTATTGCCAGATGGGAAAACCATCAATCAAGAAGCAGTCGAATTTTATCGTGCCTATTTTGAGGAACTTAACGTAAATGGAGTAAAACCAATCATCAATTTGTTTCACTTTGATATGCCTTGGTGGCTGATGGAAAAAGGTGGATGGGAAGTACGTGAGTCTGTCGATGCATTCGCTTTTTATGCAAAAACATGCTTTGATCTATTTGGTGATCTAGTCGAGTATTGGACGACGTTCAATGAGCCTATGGTCCATGTCGAATGTGGCTATTTGTATGGATACCATTATCCGGCAATGAACGATTTTAAAAAGGCGGTTCAAGTTGGCTACCACACATTGATGGCGCATACAATGGCTGTAAAAATGTTTAGAGATGGAAACTATTCTGGAGAAATCGGAATTATTCTAAATGTTTCTCCTTGTTATCCAAGAAGTGAGTCGACCAAAGATAGACAGGCGGCGGAAATTGCCGATTTACTGAATACGAAAAGCTTTTTAGACCCAGCAGTTTTAGGAACGATTCCAAAGAAATTGATCGATCGTTTGGCTGAGAATCAGTTGCTTCCTGTTACGGCAACAACAGATTTAAAAGAGATCGAAATGAATACAGTGGATTTTATTGGTATGAATTATTATCAACCGCGCCGTGTTAAAGCACCAGAACATGTCAATCATCCTGCTATTTCGCCAGAAGATTTCTATGATCATTACGATTGGCCGGATAAAAAAATCAATCCTTATCGTGGTTGGGAAATTTATCCAGAAGCGTTATATGATGTGGCAATGATGATCAAGAATGAATACAAAAATATTCCCTGGTATGTTTCTGAAAATGGTATGGGCGTTGCTGAGGAAGAACGGTTTATGGATGAATCTGGGATGATTCAGGATGATTATCGTATCGAATTTATGGAAGAGCATTTGGAGCAGCTGTACAAAGGAATCGAGGCTGGAAGTAATTGCTTTGGCTATCACTCCTGGACATTCATTGATTGCTGGTCGTGGTTGAATGGCTATAAAAATAGATATGGTTTTTATCAACTGGATTTAGAAACGGGTCAGCGCAGATTGAAAAAAAGCGGGCTTTGGTTTAAAGAACGAATCGATCATAACGGACTGAAATAATGTTGTGTGTACAACTAAACAATAATCTCATTTGCTGTTTATTTTTAACTAGCATGAAAAGGAGAAAAGTGATGACTCGAGGTAGCTGCTCAATACAGTTATGATCTGATAGAGATTGTATTGAGCCAAATTATATCTATCAGTAAAATAACTGTGTTGATCTTACTATTATAATTACTAAGTAAGGGAGCAGTGGCTATGAGAAATGAAGAACAAAAGAACTATTGGCAATCACTTGAACAGGAGAATATTCTCGGATGGGATTTTTCATATATGGAGAATCGATGGAGCTTGGAAGAATTACCTTGGTCTTATGAAAATCTTGTCCATAAATATTTGAAAGAATCAATGTCTTTATTAGATATGGGAACAGGCGGCGGAGAACGATTATTGACTTTTGGTCATCCCTATGAGCGAACAAGTGTAACGGAGGGGTGGTTGCCCAACTATGAGTTACTTCAAAAGGTACTCAAGCCTTTAGGAATTAAAATTGTTTATGTTGATGAAACGGACCGTTTAGATTTTCCAGAAGCTTCATTTGATATCGTTTTAAACAATCATGAATCCTATGATCCCAAAGAGGTTAGTCGGGTCCTTAAATCTGGTGGGTTATTTATAACTCAGCAGGTTGGAGAAAAAAATGGTTACGTTCTTGCAGAAAAAATGAATATGGTGGAAAATAGAGATCATGCGAAATGGTCCTTAAAAATTGCTGGAGAAGAGTTGGAAAGAGAAAACTTTAGCTTGTTGCTTGGTCGAGAATTTTTCCCTTATCAAAAATTCTACGACATGGAAGGGCTGATTTATTACATGAAAAGAATTCCATGGGAATATCCCGGCTTTTCTGTATCAGCTCATTTTGAGGCGTTACTAAAGTTGCAAAACGAATTGTCCATAAATGGTGAAATCAAAAATCTTCAACATCGTTTTATTTTGATTGCTAAATTAGAAAAATGAGTAAAAAACGTAGAATCTGCTGACAAGCGATTCTACGTTTTTTACTCATTATTTATTTAACAACTAAAACATTACAAGGTGCATATTGTACAACATAACTTGTGGTAGTACCAAGCTGATTTGCCTGAATCTGACCTTTTCCTGTTGCTCCAACTACGATCAAATCAATAGCTTGATTTGTTGGAACAATTGTTGCGATTGTTTCTTTTGGGTTTCCAATTTCAACCAGAGGAATCACATCATTTACCTCTTGTTGCGTAGCGTAATAGATATTTTTTAATAATTCTTTTTCGATTGCTTCTTTCTCTTCAGCTAAAACTTTCGAATAGGCATAAGAGCTGTGGCTGATTGCATGTTCATCAACAACAGAAAGCAAGTATAAGGTGGCATTTTTTTCTTTAGCGATTGCAACTGCATGCTGCAAGGCTAACTCAGCATTTTTTGATCCATCAACAGCAACTAAAATATTTTTGTAGTCATTGATCATTTTACTCATCACCTTTCTTTATCTATCTTAATTATATCATGTTCTACAAAGAACTTTAAATGATTGTGCAAAATAAAAAGATAAGAAAATCAGGAAATTCCCAAAATTCTTATCTTTATACAATTGATTATAAACCTAGGAATGGGGCAGGATTTACAAAGCCGCTCCATAAACCAGTAGAAATACTAAAATGTAAATGAACGCCAGTTGAATTACCAGTTGTTCCCATACCACCTAATGTTTGTCCCGCACTAACACTTTGCCCAGCTGAAACGCTCAGACTGCTCATGTGTAAGTAGTAAGAGTAATAGCCGTTATCATGTTTGATAACAACATGGTTGCCGGCCATACCACCATAATTTGCTGTTACGACTTCACCGCCGCGAGAAGCCATGATCGGAGTGCCACTAGCGCCCCCAAAGTCGATGCCGTCATGGAAAGAACCAGAAATCCCCGTAGGATCTTCTCTTCCACCAAATCCGCTTGTTACGATCATACTTGCGACAGGAGAAGCCCAACCGCCCGAAGAAGTCGGCGGAGTCACAACTTCTTGACTGTCATTAGAGTCTGAAGGGGTCTCAGCACTATTATCTGCGCTTGTATCTGGAACTGTGGTAACAGTTTTCTCTGAATCAGATGTTTTTGAAATAGCTGCAGCTTGTTGCTCTTTTGCCGCTAATTCTTTTGCTTGTTTTTCAGCGATCGCTTTTGCTTCAGCTTCTTTTTTCTTTTCTTCAGCGATTGCTTTTAATTGAGCTTCTTTTTTCTTTGCAGCTTCTTCTTTTTGTTTAACAAATTTCTCTTTTTCTGCCTTTTCAGTAGCAAGAGCAGCTGAAATTTCATTGATTTTCACATTTTGTTCTAATTTCGCTTCAGTCAATGCAGCTTCTTTTTCTTCAAGCTCTGCAGTTTTTTGTTCAAGCGTTTCTAATGTTTTGGTTAAAGAAACTTTTAAATGATCAAGTTCTTCTTTGTCTTCTTTTTGAGCGGTCAAAATATCATTGTTCGCAGTGACTAATGTGTTTACTGCCAATACTTTAGAAATAGCATCTGAAATCGACTCAGAATTTAAAATGACTGCTAAAACAGATTCTTGTTCATTATTCGTTTGAGTAACTCTTGCTTGAGCATTTAACTGGTCATTTCTTTTTTTGATCTTTGTTTCCAAAGTTGCGATATCTGTATTTAGTTTGTTCATTTCTTTTTCATGCTTTTGTTTTTCAGAAAGTACAGATTGATACTCATTTTCAATGGTCTCTATTTCTGTCTCTAAAGTAGCTAAATATTCTTTAGCATCTTGTTCATTCTTTATGATTTCTTCAATTTTCTTCGTTTGAGCATCGATTTTTTGATCGATATCCTCAGCAGATACACTCATAGGTGCTGCATGAACTAGTAGTATAAATGAGAGAGTAAGTAATAATTTCTTTTTCAAAGTGATATCCTCGCTTTTTAAATTTCATATTTTAGAAAATGGAACAAGTATCGTTGAGTAAAGAACATCCAACTGCTATTTTTGAACCATTATATATTCTTCAATAACACAAGTTAAAGTATACCATAACCCACGAAGAATAATCCTTTATGAGCCATAAGATTAATAAAAAACGACGAAATTTAAAATCCGGAAATAAACTTATCATCTAATTGTAATATATGACATTAAGATTTTATAGAAACAAAAGTATTAGAAAAATACTTTAAATTACTTTTCATTATGATCGATGTAGAAGGCATCCAACAGGGCTAAAAGAGTCTCCTTCTCTTGAGCAAATCTTTTTTGAATCGTTTTGTCAGATAATTTCTTTTGATTTGTTTGTTTATCACTGAGTGCTGAGTAATTTACGATTTTTTCTTTATGGAGATTATCATAGGAAATATCGTTAGTCACAATGTCAGCTATGATAGAGAAAATCTGTGTAAGAGAAGGCAGAAGCTGATTTTCTTCAGTACGCTCTAATAAATCGAATAATTGAAATAAAAGGATATCATTGATTTGCTTCTGACTTGATCTGTGAAATAAGGCATCGATTTTGGGTAGAAAATCTGTTCTGTATTGATCGTCCTGTTCGATCCTATAAATCATCGAATCTTCTGAAATCACTAAATTATTTTTTTGTGATCGGCTGATTTGATAAGTTGTTTCAAATAAGTTTGGAAATAGCTCATGAGCAATGGTTAAAATTTCTAAATCCTGTAAGTATGAGATCTTTTGCTTCTTTAAAGTTTGCATCAATTGTTGTAATTGCTCTTTTTGAAGAGAGCCATTTAATCTATTTTGAGAAAGTAATCGAACGACATATTCTTCAAAGCTGCCGTAACGAATCCAATTTACTGTTGTATTACCAAGAATAGCCAATTTTTCTAAACGTTCTTCTTTTGGCAGATTATTACCTTTTTCCCAATTGTTTACTGTACTGGCACTAGAATTTCCTACTAATTTTGAAAAACGTGCCATAGAATAATTATGCTGGCAGCGTATATCTTTGATTCGCTGTCCTGCTGCTTTTAAATCTATTTTCAAGATAGTACCTCCTGTTTTTTCTCTTCTCTACTATATCACTTTTTAAAGATTAATTGTAGTGTTTAATTATCAATTTGTCGTTGCTTTTTGTTCTTTTGAATGATAATCTATTTTTATACCGAAATAGTTTCATTCGTTTGGTGAAGGAGGTGAAAGTACGACATGCTATTGAGCTGATTTAGCTAACAATTTTAGTTTATTCCTTTGTTTTAAAAACTGGTACATAAAATTATAATTGTCTATCTCAGCATTTTGTTTTTATTTATTTTTACCGAAATTTATTCATTATTTATAAAAAAGGGGGAAGAAGAAAATGAAAAAAACGGCCAAATTGGAAGAACGCAAAAATTATTTATTGTATGAATTTTTGGAAAAATTGAATAAGGAAGTTCCTTTTCAAAATGACGGACGAAAACTAGAAGAAGCATTTGTTCAGCAATACAAGATGATGGTAAACATGTCATTCAGTGCGAATATTTTATATAAAGGGCTTGATTATGCTTCACGACTTTATAATCATATCGCTAAAATAGAATACACACGTTTGCACAAATTCATCATCTATCATCAGTTTGATCCCCAGTACACAGAAATGTTATTAAAAAGAATCAAGAAGGCACACAATGAATTGGTTCAAAATTCTCCTAGAACAAAAAAATCTGAGGGCGTAGAAATATTTTATGGGTTCACCGGTGGAAACCGTAAAAAGTATAAAATGAACCGTAAAGCGATCACTCAAATGTATATTGTGATAAAAAAGGCATCTGAACAAAACCGATTGAAATTTGCGCAAGAGTTATGGTATAGGGGCTACCAAAAATTGAAAATGAAAAAGGCAGCTATTTGTTGGCGACTAAAAAGTTATACATGGCGTTAAAGGAACTCCTTAATGAATAACATACGCATAAAAAATCTTTTTATTTGCGGCGCAATAATGATTTTTCTAATTTGTGTACTCAAAAGTTTGATTATCTAATACAAAAACTGAATAAAAAATGAAAATCGATGAGTCCTGCGTAGTTTATCTATGTAGACTCATTTTTGTATTTAGAAGACATCAAAAACTAATTATTGGGGGAACACATAGGAGATGGATTACAAAGAACTTATTGATTACGATGCCAGAAAATTACTAGATCTTTTCTTATTACTTGCTTCTGCTGATGGCAAAGAAAAGTTGGAGATATTCTCAAGAAAATTATCTATAAATGCAAAAACGATTTTGCGTTACATAAAGAAGATAAAGCTTCTTATCAAACAATTTCAATTAGAGGCGGAGTTATCGATCAGTCGCAAATCCATAAATTACTATTATTTAAAAAAATCTAGTGATTATTATGTAGAAATATTTTTAACTAGATTTTTGTGTGAGCTCCCTGAAATTATTTTTTTGAAGGCAATAATAGACGATACAACTATTCAAACGAAAGAATTTTCAGAAAGACTTTCAATTAGTGAGTCCAGTTTAAGAAGACGAATAAAAAAAATCGATTTATGGTTACGCAAAAGTGGACTCTCTTTAAGAAGAGGCAGTTATCAACTTGTGGGAGATGAAGTACAAATCCGGGCATTTATTTTGCATTTTTATTGGCTTGTCTATCGAGGAACCATCGGCAGCTTTCTCTCATCTGAAATAGAATCTAGTGATAAACTAGCAGAAACGATCATTCATTTTTTTCAGATTAAAATCAACGATCTTCAGAAACTATCTTTTTCCCGCATGATCCAGATTGCATTATGGCGCGAAAGCAATGGCCATCAGATTCGTCAAAAAAGTGAGTGGTCTCCTTATTTAAAAGAAAGTGCCATTTTTTCAAATTTTGTTCAGACGATTGTAAAAGAAGGCTTCGCTAAAAAAATACCTCTGTCAGAATTTGCGTATCTGTATTTAATGATTCAGGCAAATTTTTTACCCTACTATGGTGCAAGTATGCAAGCTTTTATTATTGAAGAACATTTTTTGAAAAAAACCACCTGCTATTTAAATACGCTAATAGCAACAACTAGATTTCGACAGATTTTTTGGGAGAAAAAGATCGAGCATTCCAAAGCAAGTGTGATAAGCTTTCTCTCTTTTCACTTACTTTATGAATTAGTTTCTGATTTATCATTCGAGCGAAATCGTTCTGTCAACAAACTGCAGGAAATGTACCCTAAGTTTCTGAAAAGGATTCATACGTGTGTTGATGAACTGATAGTAGAAATTCCAATCTATAAAAAAGTGAAGAGAGAGTTACTTGTTCATCGCTATTTCACAATCTTATCGACACTTACATCACCGGTTTACAATGAAAAAAAGATCGTCATTTGTTTGATGACAGATTTCTCCATGGAAAAAGAATATGAATTAGGTAAGCGAATCACTGCTTTTTTTCAATACAAATATAATTTAGTCGTTATTTATGCTCGAACATCCAGTACGATCGGTTATGCAACGCTTATTTTAACGACCACATACCACCAAAATTTATTTCATCAGTGTGAAAGGCCAGTGATGCTAATCGATATTGAATTTTGTGAAAAACAGTTTTTTCAATTGGAAAGATACCTAAAAAAAGTAATTAATTGAAGCCCTTTCATCGAGTTGTGGTAAACTATAAAAGTAAAGACAAATTTAGGAGGTTTCACAGTGAAGAAAATTCAATTTGGAACGAGTGAATTAGAGGCAGCATCAGTTATTCTTGGGTGTATGAGAATGAATGGAGCAGAAAATCCTACAGAAGTAATTGAAACAGCATATGAAAATGGCATTGACTTTTTTGACCATGCTGATATTTATGGTGGAGGAGAATGCGAAACGATCTTTGGTAAGTCCTTAAAAGAATCCACGATCAAAAGGGAAGATATCATTATCCAAACAAAATGTGGCATTCGTAAAGGAATGTTTGACTTCTCGAAAGAGCATATTGTTTCTTCTGTGGAAGGCAGTTTGAAACGCTTAGGTGTAGACTACATCGATGCATTATTACTGCATCGTCCTGACACTTTGGTAGAACCAGAAGAAGTTGCTGAAGCTTTTGATCAATTAGAGTCTCAAGGAAAAGTGAAATACTTTGGTGTAAGTAATCAAAAACCACTGCAAATTGAATTGCTGAAAAAAACGGTTAAACAACCATTGCTGGCAAATCAACTACAATTTGGAATCAAGCACACTGGAATGATCGATCAAGGGATTCATGTCAATATGACCGATGAAGCAAGTGTTGACAGAGATGGGAGTATTTTAGATTACTCTAGATTGAATCAAATGACGATTCAAGCTTGGTCTCCTTATCAATATGGCTTTTTTGAAGGTGTTTTTCTCGGAAATGAGAAATTCTCAGAGTTAAACGAAACGCTAGATCGTATTGCTAAAAAGTACGATTGCTCATCAACTGGTTTAGCAACTTCTTGGATTTTAAGACATCCAGCTAATATGCAAGTGATTGCTGGAACGATGAATACTGCGCGTATCAAAGAGATAGCAAAAGCAGCTGATATCGTGCTTTCAAGGGAAGAATGGTATGAAATTTATCGCGCTGCGGGGAATATTCTACCTTAAGATATATGTTTTTCATATAATCTTCACAATGATTGAGTATCATTTCTGTTGTAAAGCAATCCTATTTTGTGTGTGAATAATATAAAAAGTCCATTCCATATGTGGGGAATGGACTTTTTTGATCAAAGATACTTGCTTTGGTTCGTTGGTAATGACGCTGTTTGCTGAAGTAGTGTTTTTATTTGTTCCTCTATTTTATTAGCAAGTGAGTGATCTTCCAATATTTTCATATAGTCTTTCAATACAAATAGTTTGGTCAAATAATAATTATTTTCAGTTTGCTTGTAATTCAAAATATCTGTATTCAAATGAAAATTGACTAAATAATAATGACTTGGAAAATAAAAAATGAATTCTTTTGTTTTCTTTAGTAATAGTTGAACAAAAAGATAGTCATTGTTATTTAAAGCGACAGAAGTCATTGTAGTCAGTGCCTGATGAAAAGCCTGTTGATATGCTTGAGTAAGTGAAAGGTAGTCAGAAAAATCATCAAGCTGTTCAATGATTTTCAAACCTGCATATTTAGCTGTTTTATATGTCAGAAAAGTACACATATCCGAAAACAATGTTAAATCGATGGTAGAAAAAAAGGTTAATCTGTTTATGTATGAATGCAATTGATTTAAATCAGATTCTGATATTTGTTCAATTTTTTCAACGTCGAGCTCATTCATCCTCTTTTTACAAAATAAATAATCGTGAAAATGTTTGATACTTTGTTCTTTCTTTTTTTCTAATGTGTTGTACAGTTTTTGAGGATAGTCATGTGAAAGATTTTCTCTTGTATATTCAGCACATTTTTTTCGATAAAATTCAGGAGTTTGACCGCCCATTTTTAAAAAGAGAAAATCATCGTAGCTTACATGCAAGCGCTCAAGCAACTCAACCAAGATCTGAACTTGTATACCGGTTTGATTTCTTTCTATCTTAGAATACGTATGCCTTGAAATGATTCCTTGACAGCACTCTAGTTGAGTAAGTTTTCGATAGGTGCGCAGTTGTTTTAATACTTCTCCATCTGATTTTGTTTTCATAGTAATCGCTCCTTTTTTATTGATTTCAAGAAAAGATTATAGCTGAACTATTAAAAAAAATTAATAAAAGAGTCGATATTTCGCTCAAAAAGACGAAAATAAATCGTTTTTGAGAAGGAGATAGTTAAAATTTGCGCTTTTTTCAATGATCGATGGTAACTTATTTTCAAAGGATCTATAATGAGAGAAATGGGAGAACAAATAAAATGAATGAAGAATGTGGTAAGCATTGTTATTTATTACTAAAAGGAAGTTGATTTTAGTATCAAGTTCGTAATATAAAAATCAAAAAATAGTTGTTTTATTTTTAAAAGCATGTTAATTTAAAAGAGTATTGAAGTTTAACAAGAAGAAACTAATAAAAAAAATAGAGATGCGCTAGTATCACTCGCCAGGTTTCTCAGGCCTAGGTCAGCATAATACTAGTCCACAATAAAACAGCGTGTACTGATTTATGTGGAATGCACCCCTGTAGCTTACTGAAGCAAGCCACATTCTAGAGTATAGCAAAGTTTTCAGATTTTTGATAGAGAAAAAAGCAGCTTTTTATTTTTCTATCACTAGTAAGAATAAACTTTCGTTTTGTATTACTCGCATTTTGTTTGTGTGTTTATTTGAGCTAGGGCGCGTTACACTTAATAAGTGGCGCGCCCTAGCTTTTTTGTTATTAGTTTCTTCTTTTTAAGCTTTACTTAAAAATGAAGAAGCGTTGTTGGAGGTGTTAATTTGGCAAGGAAAGATTCTATAAAAATGACAAAAGAGGATATTATTTCCTCAGCTAAATCAATGAAGCTGTTTGGCCAATCTGTTCAATGGACTGTAAATCCGGAAAATCAAACGATCGAAAAACGTGTAATGTATTTTGAAGAAGGGAAAAAGGGAAAGCAATATACGGTTGTTGAGTCGAAAATAATAGAAAACATTTATGAAGACGTTCATATGGTTTTTGATTGTAAAAAGACAATGATTGCTAAACGTTCAAAGCAAGGTGCAGCTCTTTATTATACGGGTAAAGGTGATGTTTACAATAGTATTCTCCAACGCCTAGCCTATAACCAAAAATTGAAGCTCAATGCTAAAGTATATCAAATGAGTAAAAAATAGCGACAGAAATTGAATATCCGGTGAGTCCACCGCTTTCGTTATCAGTACAGCTTAGGGCGAAAGAGTAGAACCGAATGAGGTATTGCTGTGACATTGAGAGACTTTTCAAGTATTCTGCTCTCATAGAGTTTGAAGTTTCGATTGCTATAAACTTCACGATAGGACATGAGTTTTCTCACTCATTTTTTTAGGCAGGTTAAAATTTAGTTACTTTTATCGCCGACAAAGAATAGACAAGACTCAGGTAAGACGACAAAAAGGTCGTCTTTTTTTGTACCTAAAAGGAGGGACAGCAATGGAAATTCGATCACCGCCGAAGAAAGAAACAAGCATAAAATAAATGATTAAGTGGGGGAAAATAATGAAAATAAGACAACAGAAAATTCTTACATGGCTTGTTCTTTTCTTTATGCTAGCTTCAAATTTTATATTTGTGATACAGCCAATCACAGCTTATGCAGAAAATGGGGTAGAAAACAGTTTAGTTGATGATGAACAGAGAGATCAATCGATCGACGCTACAGACAGTCAAACGATCGAAACAAGCACTGAGGAACTAGAAACTCCAAATGAATTAGAAGCAGCGTTTCCAGAGCCAGTGATTGAAAAAGATTCGTTGCTTGAGGAAGAAAGCACTGAAGAAAATACGGAGCAAGAACGATCAGGTGCTGAATTAGCTGCAAGAGCAGATCCATATAGTGTAGAAGGCTTGACTGATGCAGAAATCATTGCTTTAGCTAATCATATGTACGGCTCTTATGCTAGTGTAAATCCAACCTTTGAAGTTCATGTAACAAATGATCAAGGTGTTGTCCTCAATATACCTTTTGCGAGAGCTAGAGGCGTTGGATCAGTAGAAAAGCTGATACCAATGTCCTATTCAGTAAAATTAGATCAAACTTGGCTGATTATTGCCTTGCATGTTGAAAAGTTTAGAATAGATGGAGGTATTGCTTATTGTGTTCAGCCAGGAGTTGAGTTTGGCCAAGGTGAAGGTTATGTTCCGCATCCTTCAATAGGTTTGATCAATGAGAACCAAAAACAGATAATCAACAATATCATCAATTTTGGCTCCAATGGGAATGATTCTGATGAGTTATATATGGCAACACAGTTTTATATTTGGGAAGCTTTAGGATATACAGTTCAAAGTGATTTGACTAATTATGCTGCTTATAAGAGTCAAATTGATGCTAGAGCAGACAATCATCGGACAAAACCTAGTTTTGATAATCAGGAAATCACGGTCAAAGCAGGTGAAACTGTACAATTGAATGATAGTAAAAATGTGTTCAATTATTATCATGAGATCAGAAACGACGGAAATACAAGTGTGTCAAAAGATGGAAACACGTTGAAGATCACTCCTTCTATAAACTCTAATGATGGAGAGATTGTTTTTCAAAGAAATTCTCCTGTTTCCGGTGTTCAATATTTTTGGGTGAAAGAAAATGCTCAAACGATGACAACAGCCGGTGAAGCTCAATCGACACAAACTAAAATTCGCGTCAAGGTTGTTAAGACTGGTTCGGCAGCGGCTCAAAAATTTGATGAAGAGGGCAACCCGCTTGCAGATGCTGTTTTCAGATTTGAATATGATGGGATAGTTGAAGAGCGAACAACAGGTGAGGATGGCTTGGTCAATCTTGATGACATTTTAATGGGGACAAGTGTAACGATCACAGAAATTCGTGCTCCTGAAGGTCGTGTTATCGATAACATTCCACAAACAGTCGTGATCGAGCCTGGACAAACGATTACAAAAACATTCACGAATCGTTGGGCTCAACAACCAATCAAATTGATCAAACGTGAAAAGGATGCGAATCGACCGTTAAAAGATGTCCCATTTGCTTTATACAAGCTGACTGGTGTGACAAAAACACTGATTGGTGAATATAAAACAGATGACAATGGAGAAATAAATATCGAACGACTTTTATATAATAGGGATGGTTACCGATTTGTTGAATTGGAGCCGCTGCATGGTTTTTTACCAAACACAACAGAATATGATTTCAACGTTACGGTGGAAAACGATGGGAAATTAATAGAGCTCATCGTTGATAATGAGCCTAATCCAGTAGTGCTCAATACAACTGCAACTGGAAAAAATGGGGAAAAATTTGTTGATCCGACAAAAGAAATCGAATTAGAAGATACGATTTACTATAAATGGCTATTTGCTGGAAGAACCTATCAGTACACTGCGAAAATCGTCGATCAAGAGACAGGCGAGGTTCTTGAAACACTTCAAGGATCATTTGTTCCGCCAGCTTATGAAGGTTTTCATGTGGTAAAAACGACTGTAGATGGAAATAAATATCGTGGAAAAAAACTTGTTTTCTATGAATACATCTATGACACCCTAAGTAAAAAAGAAGTAGCCAAACATGAAGATATCAATGATGAAGGACAATCGATAAAAGTCAATGATCCTAAAATAACTACAAAAGCACAGGGAGAAGATGGCAGGCAACAATTTAACCCCTTAACAAAAGTTCCAGTCAAAGAAACAGCTTCATTTACTGATCTTGTTGTCGGACATAAATACACAACGACTGTTCAGGCTTATAGATTAAATGATAATACACCATATGATGATGCTTTGGAAACGAAAACATTCATTGCAACAAGCCCGACGATGGAAGTGACATTTGATTTTATTTTAGATGGCAAAGACCTACAAGGGAATGGACTTGTCTTTACTGAAAAACTTTTTTACGAAAGTGAAGAAGTAGCCAATCATGAAGATTTAGAGAATGGAGATCAAACCGTTTCATTTACTGATCCTGAGATTTCTACAAAAGCTCATGGAAAAGATAAACAACAGAAATTTGACCCGTTAGCGAAAATACCAATTAAAGAAACCGCTGTTTTTACTGACCTAATTATTGGTGATGAGTATAAGGTAATTGTTCAAGGATACCGCTTATCGACGGGGGAGCCTTACGAAAAAATAAGGGAAGAAGCTGTGTTTACAGCGACTGAAACAAAAATGAGCTACAGTTTTGATTTTGTTTTAAGTGGAAAAGAATTAGCTGGCGATGGCATCGTATTTACTGAAAAATTATTGTTCAACGATGAAGTCATTGCAGAACACAATGATTTGACGAATAAAAAACAAACGATTCAATTTACCGATCCCAAGATCACGACTTTGGCTCAAGGGAAAAACAGAGAGAAAATCTTAGTCCCAGCACAAAATACAACAATCCAGGAAACAGCTAAGATTACAGGCTTGATCATTGGACATAAGTATACTGTAAATGTGAATGGGCATCGCTTATCAGACGGAAGAGGCATTGACGAATTAACGAAGCAAAAAACGTTTATTGCAGAAAAAACAGAGATCACACTTTCTTTTGAGTATCAGATCGATAGTCAATTATTTAGTAATGACGGGATCGTATTTACAGAGACTTTACTGACTGAAAATGAAGTAATAGCTGAGCATTTAGATTTAGAGAATGAGAAGCAAACAGTACGCTTCAAACCACTAGTAAATAATACAAGTACTTTGCCAGCAACTTCTGGTCCGAGGTCATCATTACCGAGCACAGGAGAAAATGCATCAGAAAACCTAGCTCTATTTGCTTTATTCATGTTGATTCTATGCGTGATCCTTCAATTAGAACGTCGAAAAAAACTAAGATAGAATAAGAAATGAATATCTAAAAGCTGATGAACGATCACAGCTTCCATAAGTTGAAAAAATCTATTCTGAAAAATTTTCAGACATCTACAATGAGACAAAGACAAAAGTAATTGATTCAAAGAAGGAGAGCGAGACAAAACTAAACATCCGTTTTGTTTCGCTTTCTACACTTAAAATAACGGCGAGAAAAAAGCAGCTACTACTTTTTATATAGTGATTTTTCTTAGTGATATTAGAGAGAAAAAAATCAGTCTTCCCCAAAAATAATAATACATGTAGAAAAGATGCATCAAAAAATAGTAGTTAAGAAGAAGGATTTTATCGAAGAAAAGTTACATTTTAGAAATCTTTCATTCACATTTTATTCATAACTTCCTTGTATTGTTTAACTATCGAAACAAAACAAAAAAAGTGTGTGTTTGTTTCATTTGTGTGAATCCTAATGTTCCGCTCTGAATGTGTGCAGAGCGGTTTTTTTGTGCCTTAAATTTGAATGTGACCTTTCCTTTCTTCTCTACTGCAAAGTTTTAAGATTTTTGTTAGAATAGAGAAGGACACCAGTTTGCTGAAGATAAGGAGAAATAGAATGACAAAAAAGAAGTTATTATTAGTAGATGGGAATAGTGTAGCGTTTCGAGCGTTTTATGCTGTTCAAAATTTTGAGTCATTTAAAACCAAAAATGGCTTACATACAAATGCGATTCTATTTTTTAACAATATGTTAGACAACATTATGCAAAAAGAAGAGCCAAGTCATGTCTTGATTGCTTTTGACGCAGGAAAGACGACCTTCCGCCATGCTTTTTTTGATGACTATAAAGCTGGTCGAGCTAAAACTCCAGGTGAGTTTAAGGAACAAATGCCTTATATACGCGAGCTGATCGATGCTTTGGGTATACAGCACTATGAGCTGCCGGAATACGAAGCTGATGACATCATTGGGACTCTTGCACGTCGTGTGGAAGCAGATGATTTTGAAGTAGTTGTAGTCTCAGGAGATAAAGATTTAACGCAATTGGCTGATAAGAATATCAGAGTAGAGGTGACTGCAAAAGGCGTTAGTGAATTAGTCACTTATACACCAGAGTTTATTAAAGAAAAATACGGCTTGACCCCTCTACAAATAATCGATATGAAAGGTCTTGCAGGAGACAGCTCAGATAATATACCCGGAGTGACTCGGGTAGGTGAAAAGACAGCGATCAAACTGTTGACAGAGTATGGTTCGGTAGAAGGCTTATACGAACATATCGATGAGCTGAAACCAAGCAAGATGAAAGAAAACTTGATCAATGATAAAGAACAGGCCTTTTTAAGTAAAAAGCTTGCAACGATCGATGTCAATGCACCGATCGACATTTCGATTGATAATCTAGTTTATAATGGAAAAAATTTAGACAAATTAGTTCCTTTTTATCGTGAAATGGAATTTAAACAACATTTAAGTAAATTGAATATTCAAGAAGAAGCTGTTGATTTAGCGGATGTTCATTTTGATGTTGTTGATACGTTTACAAAAGAGATGTTTACAGAAGATATGGCGTTGTATGTAGAAATGATGGAAGCCAATTATCATACATCGCCGATCGTCGGAGTAGCATGGGGAACAAAGAAAAAGATTTATACAACAAACAATTTGGCTCTTTTTGAAAGTCAGCCTTTTATCGACTGGCTCTTGTCAGATAAATATCAGAAAGTCGTGTATGATGCGAAACGTACGTATGTATCACTTAATCGTTATGTTGGCAAAACAAAAGGTATCAAGTTTGATGTATTGCTGGCGGCATATTTATTAGATACGAACGACAATAGCACGGATATTGAAGGTGTTGCACAATATTACGGATATGGTGACATTCAATCAGATGAAGCGATCTATGGAAAAGGGGCTAAAAAAGGATTACCTGAAGATGAAGAAGTATTCTTTAGTCACTTGGCAAGAAAAGTCAATGCGATCCATTTTCTGACAGAAAAACTGGATCATGAATTAGCTGAAAAAAATCAATCAGATCTGTTCTATAAAATGGAATTACCCTTGTCTCGTATTTTAGCTGATATGGAAATTACTGGAATCAGAGTAGATGCTCAGCGATTGAGAGATATGCGTATCGAATTTTCAGACCGTCTACGTGAAATCGAACAAAAAATCTATGCTGAAGCAGGTGAAGAATTCAACTTGAATTCGCCAAAACAATTAGGTGTGATTTTATTTGAAAAAATGGGCTTGCCGGTCATCAAAAAGACGAAAACAGGCTATTCAACAGCGGTCGATGTTTTGGAGCAATTGAAAGAGCAGGCACCGATCGTCGAAGATATTTTGGTGTACCGCCAAATCGCCAAAATCCAATCAACGTATGTAGAGGGCTTACTGAAAGTAATTCAGCCTGACGAGAAGATTCATACACGTTACGTGCAAACATTGACACAAACTGGACGTTTAAGTTCGATCGATCCAAACCTGCAAAATATACCGATCCGTTTGGATGAGGGAAGAAAAATTCGTCAAGCATTTGTTCCGAGAGAAAAGGATTGGCTTATTTTCTCTTCTGATTACTCACAAATTGAATTGCGTGTATTAGCACACATCTCAGACGATCAGCACTTAAAAGAAGCGTTTATTGAAGGGCAGGATATCCATTCCAGTACGGCGATGCGGGTCTTCGGTATTGAAAAAGCAGAAGATGTAACGCCAAACATGCGTCGTCAAGCAAAAGCAGTGAATTTCGGGATCGTTTATGGAATCAGTGATTATGGCTTGTCTCAAAATCTAGGAATCACTAGAAAGCAAGCACAGGAATATATCGATACGTACTTTGAAAAATACCCAGGCGTTAAAAAATATATGGAAGAGATCGTTCGTGATGCAAAAGACAAGGGCTTTGTTGAGACATTGTATCATCGTCGCCGTTATTTGCCTGATATCAATTCGCGAAACTTCAATTTACGTTCATTTGCTGAACGTACAGCGATCAACACGCCGATTCAAGGAAGTGCGGCGGATATTTTGAAAATCGCAATGATCGAAATGGATCAACGCTTAAAAGAAGAAAACATGCAGGCGACTATGCTACTTCAAGTGCACGATGAACTCGTTTTTGAAGTCCCTGAATCTGAGCTTGAGAAACTAAATGACTTAGTCAAAGATGTGATGGAAAATGCTGTTGCTCTTCATGTGCCTTTGATTACAGACAGCAGTTGGGGCAAAACATGGTACGAAGCAAAATAAAGAAATAAATGAATTAGAAAGAGACTGGTTGATCGATTGGTTCAGAGGGTGCTTAAGCTTAGAAATAAGTTCCTTTGTTTCAACGCGGTTATGATCAGTCTCTTTCCACTAAGGAGAGAAGAAAAATGCCTGAATTACCAGAAGTTGAAACGGTTCGAAAAGGGTTGGAAAAATTAGTTATTGGGAAGACGATCAAAGAAGTAACTATCTTATGGCCGAGAATCATTGAAGCGCCAGAAGCAGAGGTTTTTGCTCTAAAACTTGTTGGACAGCGTCTTGAAAAAATGGATCGTCGCGGAAAATATTTGATTTTTAAATTCACTGATTATGATATGATCTCTCATTTAAGAATGGAAGGAAAATACGAAACCCATGACAGCGAAGATCCACGTGATAAGCATACCCACGTGATATTTACGTTTACTGATGGAACTGAACTTCGTTATTTGGATGTTCGCAAATTTGGTCGAATGACGCTCGTTGAAAAAAATCAAGGGAAAAATTATAAAGGGATTCTAGCTTTAGGTCCTGAACCAATCTTAACTGAATTCAAATTGAAGCCATTTCGTGAAGGCTTAAAAAAACATCATAAGGCAATCAAACCACTACTTTTAGACCAACGTTTAGTAACTGGATTAGGAAATATTTACGTTGATGAAGCATTATGGGAAGCTAAAATCCATCCGGAGCAACCGGCCGATTCGTTAAATTCTAAAGAAGTGAATCTCCTTTATTACGCGATCATCGACGTTTTAGGACGCGCTGTTGAAGCGGGTGGGACAACGATTCGCAGTTATTTGAATGCATTAGGAGAAGCTGGGACCTTTCAGGTATCATTAAATGTATACGGTCAGACAAATCAGCCATGTCCAAGATGCGGCACACCAATTAAAAAAATTAAAGTTGCTCAAAGAGGGACTCATTTTTGTCCAAAATGTCAAACTTTGAAAGTGAGGAACTAGGATAGATGGGAATGATATTAGGTTTAACTGGAGGGATCGCTACTGGGAAGAGCACAGTCGTGGAGATTTTTAAAGAAGCAGGTTTTCCTATCGTGGATGCTGATGTGATTGCTAGAGAAGTAGTTGAGCCGGGGACTCGAGGACTTCAAGCGATCGTTGACGCATTTGGTCCTGAAATATTGTTTAGTGACGGATCCTTAGATCGAAAAAAATTAGGAAAGCTTATTTTCTCAGATAAGCAAAAGAGAGATCACTTGAATCATGTACTGTCACCCTTTTTAAGAGCGGCTATTTTAGAGGACATCGATCGGAAAAAAAATATGTCGTCATTAGTTATAGTGGATATTCCATTGCTTTATGAAGGCGGGTATGACGCAGTTGTCGATCAAGTCGCAGTTGTTTACATTCCGGAAGAGGTGCAATTATCTCGATTAATGGAGCGAGATAATCTTTCAAGTTTAGAAGCTGCACAAAGAATCGATAGTCAAATGCCGATCGAAGAGAAAAAAAGACGCGCAGATCTTATTTTTGATAATCAAAAAACAGTAGAAGAAACAAAAAAACAAGTCAAGAAATGGCTTTCAAAAAATATTTTTTGAGTATATAGTGATTGTGTTATTTAGTTATTTTATTTATGTTGATAATTAGTATTTTTAAATATCGAAAAAACGATGTGAAAACAGAAATTCCACATCGTTTTTTTGCGTTTTCGTCAGAAAAATTTCGATTTATAGATATGATATGAGTAATTATATAGTTAAGTTATAATAACTAAATGTTTCAAAAATATATAGACAATTATATTTGATTTGTGTTATCTTACGTAAAAGTAAAATGAAAAAAATAAACAAATATAAGGGGATTGAAGTATGGAAAAAGAAATTGTAGTCATTGGATTAGGTTATGTAGGATTACCTAGTGTTATGAATCATGTAGAAAATGGCCATCAGGTGACGGGGTTTGATATTGATCAAAAAAAGATTGATTCGTTGAATCAAGGGGTTAGCTATCTTGATACAATGTCAGATGAATTAATCGGTGAAATGCTAAAAAAAGGGACAGTTTTCACGACTAATGAAAAGTTGCTTAAGGATAAAGATATCTACATTATTGATGTACCAACGCCAATTGATGAAGATAAAATTCCGGATTTGAGTTATGTGAAATCAGCAGTAAATCTGATTGAAGATAAAGTAAAAGCCGGTTCATTGATCATTTTAGAAAGCACTACGTATCCTGGGACCACTGAAGAATACTTAGTGCAAAAATTTGCAGAAAAAGGGTACAACATAGGTACGGATTTGTACATAGCCTATTCTCCAGAACGAATCGACCCTGGGAATAGGCAGTCTTTAAGTGCTAAAATCCCAAGGATCGTAGCTGGTCATACTAAAAATTGTCTTGCACAGGCAAAAGCATTTTACGGAGATCATGTGTCAGCGGTCTCAAACTTAAAAACAGCGGAATTAGCGAAAATTTATGAAAATACGTTTAGACTAGTCAACATTGCCTTGGCAGATGAATTGCAAAAAATCACGGATAATTTAGAAATCAGTGTAGGAGAAGTGCTGGAGGCAGCAGCAACGAAACCATTTGGATTCATGAAATTTACACCCAACTTAGGAATTGGCGGTCATTGCATCCCGGTGGATCCATACTATTTGACTTGGTTGATGGAACAAAGAGGTCTGGATACTCCTTTGATCAGCACTGCAGGCCAAATCAATGACTCTATGCTTGAGTATCATTTACATAAGATCAATGAATATCTAAGTGAGCAGGAGAAAGATCTATCGGGTCTAAAAATTGCTATTTTAGGGGTGACTTATAAGAAGAATGTCGCAGATATTCGGATGTCATCTGTTCGTAGATTGATGGATAAATTAGGAAAAATGACTGCACAAATCGTTGCTTATGATGACGTTTTACATGCATATTATACAAAAGATGACGAAAAGATACACCGTTTAGAAAAAAATTATCATGAACTTACTTCTTTTGATTTAGTGATCTACGCAGTGGATCACGAACTGTATGAAGAAAACAAACCAAAGATCATTGAAAATAGCCGCCTTTTTTACGATTTGACAATTGTTTAAATTATTGAAATCTAGACAAAGAATAGGTGAGTGAAATGTCCAGAAAAAACAAGCGGAAAGAGCAACAGGCCATTGAAAATTTGCGCTCAAAAAAATTACTAAAAACAGTACTGGCGCCATTGCTTATACTTTTGGCTATACCAGGTCTTATTTTTGGGGTACATCTGATCAAACAAGCACCTAAAAAAACAATAAAAGAAAGTCAAACCACTCAACTGGTGATAAAGGAAAAAAAATATGCTGAGGTGTCTTCTTGGTCAGAGCTGATCGAGGCTTTATCAAACAAACAAATCAGCGAAATTTATCTGAAGAAAGATATTAAATTCCCTCAATCTGAAGCGGAATTAGCTAAAGAAAATCGAATAACGGTTCAAAAAGAAAAAATTCTTCATTTTGATAAAACAAAAAAGCAGCAGCTACACCGACCGATTCTATTGCTTAACTTTCTTGAAACGGATTCCAACAGGTATGTGGTGATTCAAGGAGAAGGAAGAGAAATCGATCTAGGGAAAGTTGAATTGAATCTTCCAGCAGGATTAGAGCTTGATTTTAACGAAGTAGTTGTTTTAAGAGCATATCACTATTGATTAGGTTTCCCGAATGTTTAGAAAGGATGTTTTAATGAAAAGAAGTATTTTTTTCTTGCTTGAAGTGATGGGGAAAGTTCTGTTATTTTTGATCCCTATTTTTTCTATTGTTTACATTGTTTTTTATGAGCTCACCCATTTCAAAAATCAGACGATCGAACAATTTGTTTTATCTGGAAAACTACCGATAACGGCATTTTTTCTTGTAGTTCTATTCGTTTTGATCATTCATTTTACCTTTAATCATTCGAAAAAAGCACTACTCAAGCATTCTGGAATCACTCCGAAAATCAGACGCTATAAAATGGGGTATTGGGCAAGTAAACGAAAAAATAGCAACGAACAAACTTTATTTAAAAAAAGTAATACTATGTTATTTATCACAATAGTTGCAACAATTATTTTGGGAGCTATCTGGTTTGGTTACCGACTAAGAGGAGATTCCCGTCATTCTTTGAGTGGTATTGCACCATTCTTTACGATGAGTGGAGGGATGGCGCTTGCGACCCTTGTTTTGAGTACGCTATACACGCCGTATACTAGTGATGGCATTAGAAAAAGAAATGTTCATATTTTGATGCCGATCTATAATGAACCTGTTGAAAATATAGAAAATGCTTTCCGCTCTATTTTAAATCAGACAGTAAAACCAGTTTCGTTTGTGGCTGTGGATGATGGCAGTCAATTAGTTGATTATACTGAACTTTCTACTAAATATCAGCAGATTTTTGCTGAAAAAGGGATTCGTTTTCAATTTTTGGCTCAGGAAAATAGTGGGAAAAGGGCTGCTCAGTTATTGGCTTATCGTTCTTTAAACATCACAGATTATCATAATGAGCTTATTTTGACAGTTGATAGTGATACCGTTTTTGAAAAGCATGCGATCGAGCAGGGGATCATTCCGTTTGATGATGAACAAGTTTATTCTGTTGCTGGAGTCATTGTCACACGAAATATTACAGATAATATTCTAACGATCATCACAGATTTGTTGGTAGTTGGCCATATGGTATTGATAGAACGATCGATGAATTCGATGTTTGGCAGTGTAGCAGTTAATAGCGGACCAATTGCTTTTTATCGTGCGGAAGTGCTGAAATTAGCGGAAACACTTGGATATGAAAATGAACAGTTCGGACGTGCAAGAGTGGAGTTTTCGGATGATAGTTTTTTGACCATGGCCGCTCTTTTATTAGGAAGAACAGTTGCCCAGTCAACGGCAGTGTCTTATACAGAATTACCGAATAAAATCAGTCATCATGTAAGACAGCATCTTCGCTGGAGCAGAGGAAGTTTTATTAGAGGCTTTTGGCGTTTGTCACTTTTCCCGATCAATAGTTTTGTATTTTTCAGGCAAGCTTTTGGCTGGGCAATGTTTGCTTCGATGCTAGTGATCAAATTACAATTATTTTATTGGCTGATTTTTGTGATGACAGACATCCCCATTTTACTTTTAGCCCCATTAGCATTTAGTGCGGTTTATTCTTTGTCTTATATTTCGATCCCAAGAAATGATCTGGCAAAGAGAGACAAGTGGATCGTGTTTTGTGCGTTTCCTTTTACAGTTTTATGGATGGTCTTTGTCCTGTCACCTGTGCGTGTTTGGGGCTATATCACGCATAAAAATACTGGCTGGGGAACGAGAAATAAAATAGAATTATAACTTGTGAATCACACAAACGTAACAAACCATCTAAGGGAGAGTTTCTTAGCATGGTTTGTTATTTTATTTCAAGAGATATCATTGTTATTAAATAAAACTCATACTATAAGAAAAAATTAATAGAGATAGATAGTTAATGTCTGGTTTCTCAGCCATTTCATGTTATAATACTGGTAGTAAATAACGATTAAACGAAATAATAGATAATAATAGAGATAGATGAGGTGAATATTATGCGTTGTCCAAGATGTCATCATAATAATTCTCGTGTCATTGATAGCCGCCAAGCGGATGATGGACGTGCGATTCGTCGTCGCAGAGAATGCGAAAATTGTAATTACCGTTTTACAACGTTTGAACGAATCGAAGCGGCGCCATTACTAGTCATCAAAAAAAATGGTGATCGAGAAGAATTTAATAGAGAAAAGATTTTGCGTGGGTTGATTCGTTCAGCTGAAAAACGCCCTGTTGCAATGGAACAAATGGAACAGATCGTTGATAATGTTGAGAATCGAGTACGTAGTTTAGGTGAAAATGAAGTTTCGACAACATTAGTTGGTGAATATGTGATGGAAGACTTAGTAGATCTAGATGAGATTGCTTATATTCGCTTTGCAAGTGTCTATCGTCAATTTAAGGACATGAGTGTCTTTTTGAAAGAATTACAAGGAATCGTTGACAAAGCTAAGTCATCAAATGATGATACAACCAATAAATAAGGAGGTCTTTCCTTGAAAAGTAATTGGAAAGAAGTCCAGCCAAAAAGCATTTTTCAAGTTGGTATAAGTTCGCCATTGTCGGATCAGGAGCGGGAAGTACTGGCACTGTTGTACCAGCCGATCATTGGTTCAGATGCGTTTAGTTTGTATACGACATTTTTGTCTGAAGTAGGGACTAACAGTACTAGTGAATCACTGTTTCATGCAGAACTGATCACGATGATGGATAAGAGTATCAAACAAATTTTAAACGCTAGAAAAAAGTTAGAGGGAATCGGACTATTAGATACATTTGTCAAAAGCGATGCGGAGTTAGGCACTATTTTTTTCTATCGGTTGAACCATCCGGAGACCGTAGAGCGTTTTTTCAAGGATGAAGTGTTGACATTGACACTCTTAAATACAGTCGGTCAAAGAAAGCTAGATAAATTATTCGATCGTTTTAAGCCAAACTATTTCTCATTAGCTGGTTATGAAGAAGTTTCAGCAAGCTTTAAGGATGTCTATTTATTTAAAGCAGAACAGGTTGCTGCTCAAAATGAGCAATTGCAGCAGATTGAAGCCTCATTTAATGATCCTCGTCCGGCTAAAAAAATTAGTGCTGTGAATGAGTCGTTCGACTGGTCCTATTTTATTCAGGGAATCGAGCGTTTAGGTATAAAATTACCAGATAATAGTGATGGATTTAAGGAAGAAGTATTCATTTTTCATAATTTGTTTGGTATCACAGAATTGGATATGGTCGATTTTTGTTCAAAATCATTTGACTATTACACTGGGAAGATAGACACTAAAGATTTTGAGCGAGCAGTATATAGAACCTACGATCCGGATAAACAACAAAGAAAAAGTGAAGTCATTCAAAATGAGCAGGTGAATCTTTCTGATACGGATCAGCAAACTTATCGATATAATTCATTGAAAATGTCTGGTTTTACAGAAATGGATATTCAAATGATCATGGACAGTGAAAATAACTTCCCGCTGAATTACTTGGAAGCCTTAAAAAATAGCAAAGGCGGATATACAACACCACAAGAACGTTCGTTAGTAAAATATTTAGTTTCAAAGTCTGGACTGCCAAATAGTGTGATCAATATTTTGATCAATTATGTGTACAATATTCAAAAACAGCCAACGCTAAAAGCTGATTATGTGAATCGAATTGCCAATGAATGGGCTCAAAGCGGAATCGTTTCGCCAGAAAAGGCGATCGAGCATGTTCGTGAAATTGCTCAAAAAAGTAAAACGCAACAAAACAAGCCTCATTATTCACAAAATAATCGAGTGATTCGTCAGGAAACACTACCTGACTGGGTGGATAATCCAGTTGAGGAAAAGAAATTATCTCCTGAAAGACAAGCTGAACTCGAAAGAGAGCTTCGAGAACTATTAAAAGAAGAAGGTGATTAATAATGGAAGATGTAGGCAAAGAAATGTCAAAGATCATTCGCAATAGAGATATGAGTGAGCGCTATAACGAGTTGGTGGATGTCGTTTTGAAAGATGAAGATGTCCAAAGATTTATTGAAGAACATCGCGACCGCTTGACAGATGATGATATCCGAAAGAGCTATTCAAAATTGTATGAGTTTGTTCAGGAGAAAAGAAAGTATCAGTTAAATGATCCCACGATGATTGCCCCTGGATACGAGCCAAAATTAGCTTTGAACTTCCATTATATCGATGTCACGTATATTCCAACAGAAGCTCTGATTGCGAAGCAGCAAGAAGAAGAGATCAGAAAACGTGTGAAGGCGATGGATATGCCAAAAGATGTCCGTGAAGCTCGCTTAAAATCATTTGACTTAAGTTCTGATGGACGGGAAGAGGCTTTTGCTGGAGCGATGAAATTCATTAAGGAGTACTCACAATCTCCTAAAGAATTTCATAAAGGTTTATATTTACAAGGGACCTTTGGTGTAGGAAAATCTTTTCTCTTAGGCGCAATTGCAAATAGTTTGGCGGAAAGAGGATTTGTAACAACGATCGTTCATTTTCCTACCTTTACTGTAGAGATGAAACAGGCTATTGCGAAAGATTTAGTCGGCGAAAAATTGGATGCTGTCAAGAAATCTCCTGTATTGATGATTGATGATCTGGGAGCAGAATCTATGACGTCATGGATAAGAGATGATGTATTAAGTGTTATCTTACAGTATCGAATGCAAGAGCAATTAGTTACTTTCTTTTCGTCAAACCTAAATCTAAAAGATCTTGAAAAGCATTTAACAGTTACACAACGCGGAGAACAAGAACCATTAAAAGCACGCCGAATTATGGAACGGGTTCGTTACCTAGCGAAGGAAATCACTATGTCTGGAAATGACCGAAGAAATGGATAAGTAATGCGGGAATAAAATCTCCTATTGGAATGAGTTTTTTTATCTCAGCGATTAGTTAAATTAATAGAGCGAAATCAACTTATAGATTAGTTTGATTTCGCTCTATTTTTCTGTTGAAAGAGTGTTAGATAGCGGATTACTCGCTTTATTACAGAGAAATGTGTACACTAAAGACATAAAAACAAACGGCTGAGGTGAATTATGAAAAAGAAAGTAGTCTTGTTTGGGGGAATACTAATTTTGGGCGTGGCTGCCTATTTTCTTTTTTTCAGGCAAACAACAAAGGAAATCCATGTAAAAAAGGTGGAGCCGGAAATCATGAAACTTATGACAACCGATGAGCAGACATTTAGACATAAAATAATAAAACAATCATCAGAAACAAAGGAACGAAGAAATAATCTCAAGTTCTTTATCGATACAAAGATGATGCTTCCAAATGGCGGAATTACAACAAACTTTCTGGAGAATACGGATTCAACGGAAGTTGCAACGGGGCATGAAATGCTGAGTGAATCATCTGGTTTATATTTAAGAAACCTCGAAATGACAGATACTGAAGGGCGTTTTGATACTTATTATAAAGAAACAAAGAAGCTTTTTTATGATAGAGTCCAATTTAGCTATCGTGTAGATGAAAATGGCAAGAAATTTCCTGTAAATGCTTCGGTTGATGATTTAAGAATCATTCGCGCTTTGATTGGTGCTAGCGCTCGGTTTGGTTCAAAAGACTATACAAAGGAAATCGATAGCGTAGCTAAAAATTTTATGGAAACATCAATGGATCACAATATATTAATTGATTTTTATGATGTTGATCAAAAGAAACAATCTGATAGTACCTCTCTTTTTTATATTGATTTAAAAACAATGGGTTATCTTTATAAAAAGTATGATGTATCTGCTGATTATTTACAATATCATTATTCTTTGATCGAAAATGGCTATTTATCTGATGCTTTTCCATTTTATCAAACCAGATTCAACCATAAAACGAATAAGTATGAAAATACAGGAACCATCAATGTTATTGAATCTTTACTTACGATTCTGCATTTAGGAGAGGCTGGTCTTCAAAAGCAGGAGAGTATTGATTTTATTAAGGATCAGGTCAGTAAAGGGACCTTGTTCAACTCCTATGATTTAACAGGTGTTCCAGTGGATAAAAATCAATCAGCTGCCGCGTATGCTTTAGCAGCAGTGATTGGAGCAATCATCCATGATCAAGAACTATATGATTCTTCGATTTTGATTTTGAATAATTTTCAAATCACTGATCCGAATAGTATGTTCTACGGAGGATTTGGTGATAGCCGTACAAAAGAAGTGTTTTCTTATAATAATCTAATGGCTCTTATAGCATATGATCTATGATTGAGGTGAAAAGCGTGAAGAATTTTATGCGCAGGCTCCAACACTATTTTACTATTGTTTCTAATTATATCTCCCCGCCATTACTAGCTGTACTAGTAATAGGTATTATCACAAGTATTTTATTATTTATTCCGCCAGTCAATGGTCTGGCAGATAATGGCAATTATTACCGTATTTTAAACGGTAGTGGTCTTTACATTCAAAATATCAAGGATCATTCTTATTTAAGTTATTTTCAAAAAGAGTTTTCAATTATGCAATACTACAATCAATCATCCAGTATTTTCATTTCTTCTCAACAACTGTTTATTACACTGGCCATTTGGCTGAATAAACTTTTTTACAGCGCTCATCAATTCGATATTCGATTTTTAGGTGCTGTTTATTTGCTGTGTTATTTACCTGGGATCTATTTATTGGCAAAAGGGCTAAGCGCTGGTTTATCGAAAGGGAGGAGCTATTTAGTTTCTCTTTTTGTGATTTTTCTTTTAGGCGATACGTCATATACAATTTATTTCAACTCGTTTTATTCTGAAGCAACATCACTTATAGCCTCACTTTACATTTTTGCAGCAGTCATTTATTTATATCGTACAAAGGGTTTTGGTAAAAGAGGATTGATTTGGCTACTTTTGTTTATCAATACAATCATCTTGTTAGGTGTAACCAAACGACAGTTTTCTCTGATTTTTGGACTGTTGGTTATGGGACTCGGACTTTTCGCTTTTACTAAAAGTAAAGGAACACGCTTAGCTTTAGGCGCTGTTTTAGCAACATTTGTTGGCTTTCTAATCATGGGAACTATTTTTTTACCATACTCAACGCGCGAGATAGATTTATACCACAGCTTAACTAGAGGGGTCATGCTTGAAACAGCTGATCCTGATTCGCGGATGCGGGAAGGCGGCATCAATCGCCAATATGGATTGGAAAAAGGGACGACCTATTTTGATGAATACAGTCCTGTATCACCCAAATCAGATCAAGTAAAAGAAAATTTTATTGGAAAAGCTGGGACAATCTGGGTAGTCATCAATTACATTTACCATCCAGATGAGTTCAATAAGCTGCTTGATATAGCCGTACAAGATGTATATTTTGTTAAGCCATCAGAACTTGGTAATTATGAAGAAGCTGCTGGAGGAGAACCAGCACAACAAACCCGCTTCTTTACTTTGTATAATCGAATCAAGGCAGCCGCTTATCCCAAATCGTTTGGGTTTTATATCCTTTTTAGTGTTGCATTGATCGGCTTATATGGTGTCGGATTTTATAATGGAGTTAAGGAAGGAAAAGCAGGCATGATCGTACGTTTCTTTTTGATCACAGGATTTTTAGTGAATATGATTTTTATTTTCCTATCGTCCATAATAATCAAAGGTGATTCAGATTTGATTCGGCTATTGTTCCTCGTTTCTCTCTATTTTGATTTGATTTCATTATTGCTTTGGTCGGACATAGTAGGTAAACGAATTTGGAATGATGAACCCGTGCAAAAGGAGGGACTAGAATATGAGACTCAAATTTAGTCTATTCTTTATTTTATGTAGCCTGTTTTTAATCCCTCAAAAGATGTTTGCCGCAGATGAACAGCATATTTTATTTGTCTATGACAGTCTTAATATTGCTGAGAATAAACAAAACGATGTAGATTCTATTCAGCGTCTTTTAACAAGCTTTGGAGCGAGTGTCCAAACGATTGAAGAAGATAAATATTTAAGTGGAATGATGTTCAATCAAAAATTTGATGGGATCATTACGATGATCAACTGGTCTGATAAAGAACTGAATGAGAAGTTTATCCAGGATAGAAGTCAATTTTCTGGTAAGAAGCTGCATATTGGATCAAAAGTCGTACCAGATGAGCAGCAGCTTTTTACGGGAAAATGGCGGGATTTAAGCCATCGCCAATTTACACTGGAAGATGAGCGTGACCGCTATTCTCAAATCTTGAATTATAGAGAAAAGACGACTGTTTTGGAAGAGACGGCTGGTGAGGGAATTGGTCGATTAAGAGCCCAAGAAATTGACCATCAAGCAATTCCGTTTGGTGTGCTGGAAAATGGTCATGGATTCTTGCCTTTTTTTGATAAAAAAGGAGCAGTTTTTTTAAAGAGTGCAGAGCTGATAAGTTCTTGGCTAGGAATAGGGCAGTCGTATAACCCTATTTTAACGATAGATGGTTTAAATCCAATGAAAGATATGGGGGTTGCTTCTGATTTTCAAAAAGCTTTATCGAAAATCAGTGTACCTTATATTATTTCAACCACAAGTGTCAATCGAAACAATACGACAAGACCCTATTATGTATTTACGGATGTACTGCGCTCGTTTGAGTCGGGATCTGGAATCGTTTTTTTAGAGATGCCCGTCGTAAATAATGTCAATTTGAATGATAATCATGTTTTAGCGCAGCTTTTAGAGCAGCAGATCAGTCTTCTGATCGATCGGAGTGTATTTCCTGTTGGCTTCTCAGCTTATGGTTATTGGAATCAGGATGCACAGTATCAAGCGGATGGATTGAAAATCAGTAAGACGATCATTTTGCGTGAGAACCCGGCAATTGAAGATCAATACTACCGAGGTCGGACGAACAACTCAGATTTATTTAATACGGCATTTTATGATTTGCCTTTTGATTATCTTGCTGGAATATCGTGGGAAAAAGAGGGTGTAACAGCTGATTATCATTTTCCAATGCCAGTTACTATGAGTTTTTCGTTTCCAGATTCCAAAAGAGAAATAAAAAATATTATCCAAGACATCTCTGACTCTCCATTACAGTTTTATAAAGTAGGTCAACATAGGTTTCAGTTTGACATTCAAACGCAGACTCAACATATCGAGTTTCTTAATAGTCGCAGGTATTTAAACGGAAAGTTAGTCAACTCCTTAAAAAACATACCCAATACTGAGGTAAATGAAACGGTTTTTAGAGGACAATTTGCTCGGTTCTTTAATGTGACAAACGTTGTGTTGATCGTGTTTGTATTATCGACTCTCGTTGTTCTAAGTGTATTGTTTGTTTTCGGACGAAGAAACTATCGATCAAAATATATTCAGAAAAAGAGGGGGAGCAAATGACAATAGCAGATGGAATCATGCTTGCGGCAACGATCATTATTTGGTCATTGTTGCTTGTAAATATTGTACTAGTTATTTTCGGATATATTTACTATTTAAAAACAGATCATCTGGAACCTCCCAAGCTTAAAAGCGGGAAGATTCCTTTTGTCTCAATAATGGTGCCGGCGCATAATGAAGGAATTGTGATCGTCCGCACAGTCGAGGCATTATTGAATTTTAGTTATCCAGCTGATCGTTATGAAGTCATTGTCATTAATGATAACTCAAGTGATAACAGTGCTGAATTACTTGATGCCCTAGGTAGAGAATTTCCTACGCGAAATCTGAAAGTGATCAATACAGATGCAGTCACAGGAGGGAAAGGAAAGTCGAATGCCTTAAATATCGGCTTTAAAGAAGCAAAGGGTGAGGTTATAGCGATTTATGATGCTGATAATACCCCTGAAGCGAATGCGCTGACTTATCTGGTCGCTGAGCTGATGGATGGTAATGAATATGGCGCTGTCATCGGTAAGTTTAGAACGCGCAATAAAGATACCAATCTCCTAACACGATTTATCAATATTGAGACATTGGCGTTTCAATGGATGGCTCAAGCTGGAAGATTTGAACTGTTCAAACTATGCACGATTCCCGGTACGAATTTTGTTGTTCGACGTTCGATCATTGAAGCGATCGGGGGATGGGATGATAAAGCTTTGGCAGAGGATACAGAGATCAGCTTTCGAATTTATATGATGGGGTATAAGATTAAATTTCAGCCTAAAGCAGTTACGTGGGAGCAGGAACCGCAAACACTTTCTGTCTGGTTCCGTCAAAGAACACGCTGGGTCAAAGGGAATATTTATGTCATTGTTAAAAATGCGAAATTGATTTTTCATCCAAGTGCAAAACGAATTCGTTTTGATATCTTCTACTTCTTATCGATTTACTTTCTTTTAATGACTTCTTTAGTTTTGTCGGATATCATGCTTGTCCTGTCAGTTTCGGGGTATTTGAGTACGACTTTAGAAGGGTTCAGTAATTCGTTATGGTTGTTAGCGGTATTACTCTTTATTTTTAGCACCTATGTCAGTATTTCCACAGAAAAAGGAGAAATGAAGCTGCAAAATGTCTTAGTGATTGCGTTAATGTATATCACTTATAGCCAAATGTGGCTAGTTGTCGCTGCATACGGTATGTTCATGTATATTAAGGAATCAGTATTTCATAAACAGACACAAACAAAATGGTATAAGACGGAACGATTTAAATAAGGAGAGTTTAATTATGAAAAAGATGTTTACCATTCTTATCAGTTTTTTAAGTCTAGTGTTCGTACTAGGGAGTCGGACAGTATTCGCAGAAACTTCAGAGCAAGAGAACCATACATTTACACAACACTTTCAAAATCCGACAACATCACTTACAGGAACTTCTGTAAAAGCAACGATGTATTTCACAAAAATCGATTATTGGGATGTAAAAAAAGCAACATTGAACTTAAAATTTCAAATTACTCAGCTTGAGAATTCTCAAGAATCTGATTTGACCGTTGCAGTCAATGGCGTAAAGTTTTTCTCTTTTAGGCCTAAAAATACAACAGAGATCCAAGAGCAAGAAATTACGATTCCACTCGATTTAGTTCAAGGAACGAATACTTTGACGGTTGAAGGGCAAATCATCAATCATCCAGTTGAAGATTCATATACGTTGATTGAAACACCAGCGAACTGGCTGACGATTTATGAAGGATCAAACGTCAATTTTCAATATGATCTTATATTGCCGGAAGCAAGTATTCATTCATTTTATAACCACTTTATTGGAGCAGACACAATTGCTAATGCACAAAGTGTGATCTTGATTCCAGAAGACGCTACTGAAAAAGAATTATCTGCAGCAACTTATGCTCTAGCAGGGGTTTCTAGAATCATCACAACAAAAAATGAACTATTGCAGTTGGATTCCTTAAAAGGACAGCACGAGCAACCTTATCAGCTGATCGTCGGACTTTATGACAAGATTCCTGAAGAATATCGTGGTCAGATCGATGATAAAAATTTAGAAAACGAAGCTGTTTTGAAACGTTTTGAATCTGATGGTAAGCATATTTTAGTGGCAACGTCAAAAGATGAAGCACTATTGATCAGAGTGGGTCGTTATATTGGCAATGAAGAATTGATGACACAAACAGAAAAAACGGAAAAAAGAATCACGAAAGATACATTGACATTTACGTCATCTCTAGAATTTGACGGTACGTATCCATTGACATCCAGTGGTGATAAATTGAGCGGTGTGAATCATCAAGAACAAGTTTACTTCGTCAATTTACCCGCCGATCAAAATAATGCAAATGGCAGTTCGGTTCATTTGAATTTTAAATATGCAGATAATTTAGACTTTGACAATTCATTAGTCACAGTCTCGGTCAATGATCGTCCGATCGGAAGTCAGCGTTTAAGTGCAGCTAAAGCTAATGGAGATGAATTTTTAGTCGAATTTCCGAATAATTTAGGGATCGCTGATAGCTTCGTCTTAAAAGTTAGTTTTGATTTAGTCGTTGAAAATCCGGAAAATATCAGAAGCAATCAAACCCCGTGGGCTTATATAGAGAATACCTCTAATGCCTTTATTAAAACGCAGGAGCTTGATACGATGCTTTTTACAAACTATCCTAATATGTTTGTCAAAAGTCACTCGTTTGCTGATTTAGGTGTGGTGCTTCCTGAAAAGCTTAATAAAGATTATTTCAAAACGTTGACTAATGTATTTAATTTGATTGGGAATTACGCTCAAAGTAATGTTGGAGAGATCACCTATTATAAAACAAAACCAAAAGAATCAGTGTTATCTTCACACAACTTAATTGTTTTAGGAACACCAAATGACAATGCGTTGATCAAATCGTTGAACAATGACTTATTTTTCGCTTATGATAAGTCATTCTCTACATTCATTTCGAACGAGAAACTAAGTATTGAAGAAGATTATGGGAAAAGTATTGGAACCGCACAGCTACTCTTTTCACCTTTTGAAAGCAAAGCGGCCATGTTGATTTTGACAGGAACGACTCCTGAGAGTGTTTTTCTAGCTTCGACCCAAATTGCCACTGAAAAAAACACCTCGACATATAAAGGCGATGCACTTGTTGTCGATAATAATTACAAACGCTATGACTACCGCTTTAAAAAAGAAGTCAGTCAATCACAACAAGAAAACTTGGGTCAAAGAATCATTAACAATCAAAAGCTAGGTATTTATTTCGTGATTTTCCTACTTGTAGTCATAATTGTAGGGTTGTCCGCATTCTTTATTTTGAAAAAAAGCACTAAAGGGGGAAACGTTGATGAAACTGAATAAACGCTATACAAGTACGATCATGGATTTATCCCTTTTGTTTTTTATCAGCTTGGTCTCCATCACTGTCATTTTTGTCAGTATAGGAAATAACGGCTTTTTCATTGACTTGATCAGTTTGTTGATTACGTTGATTTTGGTGATCATTACTTATTTTACAGGAATTGTTTCGGGATTGATTTTCACATTGATTTTTGTTTTTGTTCAGTTAGGTTATGTTTCCTATCAGTATGTATTTATGAAGCAATTTACTTATGCTTCGCTATTTTGGCTGATCATTCCCCCGTTATATTGCTTGAGTATTTTTCTGATTACCTATCAAGTACGTTTATTAGAAAAAGAGAATGGGCGATTAAAAAAGAATAATGTACAATACAATGCACTGGATGCTGACACACATTTGAGAACGTTAACGTTGTATGAAAGTGATTTTTCAATGTTTGTCAATCTGTCTCAACGTTTTCAGACAGATTTATATACGGTAGTAGTGCGTATTCGCTATTGGGACAGCCTCAAGAAATTGATGACAGAAGAACAGACCAAAGAGTTGCTGAAGATGATCACGCGCGTCTTTCAAGAAAGCTCCGATCAAAGCAGCAGTTTATATATGGTCAATCAAGTAACGCCAACCTGGAGTTCTTATGCATTTTCAACGAGTGAGTCTGTACGTGTCTTTCGTGAACTTTTGAAGGAGCGTTTCTTAGAAGAACTGGAAAAATCAACCAACTTGAATAACTTGACGATCGACTTGCTTGTTTCTCAGGCGAAATATGAACCTGAAGAAATGACAAAGGCATCAGATTTTCTTTCTGAAGCTCTGAATGGACTTCAATATGATGTCTAGTTATAATAAAGGGTATAGATTGGAGGGAATTATATGAAAAAACTCGCAATCACTTTAGTAACGATTTTTGCAGCAATCTCTTTAGCCGCGTGTAGTGGTAATAAGAAGACAGCCGAATCAGGAAGTGAAGACACGACAATGAGCAGTCAAAAAAATCAAACAACCAATACAAGCTCTGATGCGAAAGAGGATCAGGAATCAATTTTTACGGCAGTTTTAGTGGAAGATGCCGTACAGAATGAGACTGTTGACCAGTCGATTCGTCTTTTCTTAAATGAAGTAAAGGCAGTTGAGGATCCAGAAGAAATCATCGGTACAATGAAAAATGATGGTGTTATCTTGAATGTCACGGAAGAACAATTGGCAGAAGGGCTTACAGAAGACCAATTAAAAGCTGGCGATAGTGTTAAGTTTACACTAAAAGGGCTACCTGTAATGACGATGTCGATTCCACCGCAAATCGCAGGAAATGCAGTGGTTAAAGTTGAAAAAATTTAAATAAGTTTAAAAGATCAGGCACAAGGTTTGTGCGTGATCTTTTTGTTTGCCTGCATAACTGTTGCTAAAATCAGTGATTGAGTTATCATAAAAGAAGAGAGAAATTGATTATTTATCCATTGTTTTTGTTTGACCTTTACTGACTAAATGAGTATAATTGATTTATAAGGTCAAAATTGATCAGTGATTTTGGCCTTATAAATAGTCCAAAAGATGTACTGCTTTTTTAATCAAGAAACGGTACTATTTATATAGATTATTTAAACAAACAATCTTTTTAAAAGTTGAAGATCAAATAGATCAGTAGTTTAGTTGTCTGTCAGAGTTAAACGAGCCTGATCAGCTTTTAAATTTAGGAGGGAATTCTATGAACATCGAAAAAATGACTACTACGTTACAAGAGGCGATCGCTGAAGCGCAGCAAGTTGCAGTTACTCGTCGTCATCAGGAAATCGATATTGCTCATTTATGGAAGATTTTTTTACAACCGAATCATTTTGGTCGTAATTTTTATACGGATGCAGGGGTTGATGTCGAAGCTTTTGAGCGAGAGGTAGATAAGGCATTAGACGAGTATCCAAGCGTTCAAGGTGGGAATATTCAGTATGGTCAAAGCATGAGTCAAAATTTGTTTAACCTATTGAACGAAGCAGATAAATTAAGAGAATCTTTTCAAGATGAATATTTGGCGACTGAAATCGTAGTATTAGCGTTGATGAAACTTAAAAATTATCGGTTGACAAAATATTTAATAAACCAAGGTATTTCAGAAAAAGAATTACGTAAAAACATTGAAGACATTAGAGGGGGCGATCGTGTGACTTCTAAAAATCAAGAAGAGCAATACAAAGCATTGGAAAAATATGGTGTGGATTTAGTCCAACAAGTGAAAAGCGGCAAACAAGATCCAATTATTGGACGAGACGAAGAAATCCGCGATGTTATTCGAATTTTATCTCGAAAAACAAAAAATAATCCGGTATTGATCGGTGAGCCAGGTGTTGGTAAAACAGCGATCATTGAAGGTTTAGCTCAACGGATCGTTCGTAAAGATGTGCCTGAAAACTTGAAAGATAAGACGATCTTTTCTTTGGATATGGGCGCATTGATCGCGGGCGCAAAATTCCGTGGAGAATTTGAAGAGCGCTTGAAAGCTGTCTTAAAAGAAGTGAAGAAAAGTGATGGACGAATCATCTTGTTCATTGATGAAATCCACAATATTGTTGGTGCTGGTAAAACAGAGGGAAGCATGGATGCAGGAAATCTATTGAAGCCAATGCTAGCTCGTGGAGAATTGCACTTGATCGGGGCAACCACATTAGACGAGTACCGCCAATATATGGAAAAAGACAAAGCATTAGAACGACGTTTCCAAAAAGTATTGGTAAAAGAACCAACGGTAGAAGATACGATCAGTATTTTACGTGGATTAAAAGAACGTTTTGAGATCCATCACAGTGTGAATATTCATGATAATGCCTTAGTCGCAGCTGCTACTTTATCAGACCGTTATATCACGGACCGCTTTTTACCAGATAAAGCAATCGATTTAGTCGACGAAGCAAGTGCAACGATTCGTGTGGAAATGAATTCGATGCCGACTGAACTAGATCAGGTCACTCGTCGTTTGATGCAGTTAGAAATTGAAGAAGCTGCATTGAAAAAAGAATCCGATGATGCAAGTAAGAAACGCCTAAGTGCTCTACAGGAAGAACTCGCTGATTTGCGTGAAGAAGCAAATGCCATGAAAATGCAGTGGGAAACAGAAAAAGAAGAGGTCAATGCGGTCAGCAACAAGCGTGCTGAAATCGATAAAGCCAAACATGAATTAGAAGATGCTGAAAACAATTATGATCTTGAACGTGCTGCAGTGCTGCGCCATGGAACGATTCCACAGTTAGAAGAAGAATTAAAAAATTTAGAAGCAAAAAATGCAAAAGATAACGTCAAAATGGTTCAAGAAGCAGTGACAGAAAACGAAATTGCTTTGGTTGTTGGCCGTTTGACAGGCATCCCTGTAACGAAGTTAGTTGAGGGTGAACGAGAAAAATTAATGAAATTGAACGAAACACTGCATAAACGTGTTATTGGACAAGATGAAGCAGTTGATGCAGTCAGTGATGCGGTGATCCGTTCAAGAGCAGGCTTGCAAGATCCAAATCGGCCATTAGGTTCCTTCTTATTTTTAGGACCAACCGGCGTAGGGAAAACAGAACTTGCTAAAGCCTTAGCAGAAGATTTATTTGATTCCGAAGATCATATGGTGCGGATCGATATGAGTGAGTATATGGAAAAACATAGCGTGTCTCGTTTAGTTGGAGCACCTCCAGGTTATGTTGGTTATGAAGAAGGCGGGCAATTAACCGAAGCCGTTCGCCGTAATCCATACACGATCGTTTTATTAGATGAGATCGAAAAAGCTCATCCTGACGTATTCAACATTTTGCTTCAAGTCTTAGATGATGGGCGTTTGACAGATTCTAAAGGCCGTGTTGTTGATTTTAAAAATACAGTCTTGATCATGACCAGCAATATTGGTTCTCAATTACTTCTTGAAGGTGTTACACCCGAAGGAACGATTCCTGAAGAGGTAGAAGAACAGGTGATGACGATTTTACGTGGAAACTTTAAACCTGAATTCTTAAATAGAATCGATGATACGATTTTATTCACTCCTCTAAGTTTGGATAATGTCAAAGGAATCATTGAAAAAATGACAGAACAGCTTTCTAAACGATTGGAGCATCAAGAAATTGAATTGGTCATTTCTGATGAAGCGAAAACCTGGATCGCTGAAAGTGGTTATGATCCGGCATATGGTGCTCGTCCTTTGAAACGATTCATTACAAAGGAACTGGAAACGCCACTAGCCAAAGAAATCGTTTCTGGCAGAGTATTACCAAAAACAAAAGTAACGATCAGTCTATTGAACAATCAATTAGTCTTTGAAAATGAAGTATTTGAAGAGTAAGTCTAATGATTTGAAGTTGTAAAAAGAATGTTTGCACAGTGACCATTTTAACTAATATGTTTGTTAATCAAATTTAGAATGCGGGAGAAAGGAACATACTACTTTTTCCTGCATTTTTTATAGCTAAAATAAAGCTTTTAAACCTTTGAATACAAAATGATTGCGAAAAATCATTTTTACTATAAAATAATTAAGAGTAGAGGAGTGGAGTGAGCGTTTTGGAAAAAATGAAAGAGCGTGTCGTTATGCTTGGCGATGCAATCATAGCAATTATTATTACGATCATGGTCTTGGACTTGCCAATCAAATTAAATCAAGCGGGTAATATTGAATTTGAGCTATTATTTCCTTCTGTGGGCATCTATTTTATTAGTTTCTGTTTCGTTGGGAATTTTTGGTATCAAACGGCACAAGTTTTTAATCTTGTTAATAAAATCAAAAATAAAGATTTTGTGGTCTATATGATTTTGATGTTCTTTCTTTCTCTTGTACCAGCGTTTACTAGATTGTTGATTGAAGATACAAATAGAGAGATTGTCCTCATGTATGGACTGTTGACTTTTATCGTTACTATCTTTTTACAAATCTTACTTAACTCGTTGGAGCAACAGATCAATGAGGAAAAGAAAGTGAAAGATGGAGTTCAACGCAAAATCAGATTTAAACATCGAGGAACTTTTGTTTTTAGAATTTTTCTTTTAGTGTTAGCTTATTTTTATCCTAAACTAGGACTTGTTGTATATCTTGGTTTACCAATTTTTGGCTTTTTACAAAATATCATCACACATGAGGAAGATATTTATGTCGATCAAATGAATGACGAACAAAGGCAGTATTATTTTCAGTCACAAAATCAGCCTTGGGACAACGGCTTTCAAAAATATGCCGCTTTAATACGTTCGTCTATGAATAATGCCCAAGGTGCGCAAAAAGATCCTGAATGGTGGCGACAATTCAACCATCAGTGGCAGTCAGAAGTCGATCGTAAAATTGCGACAATCGATAAAGAACTTGCTAAAACAGAGGATCCGTCACAAAGGCAGTATTTAAATCAGAAAAAAGAAAAACTAGAAAATCAAAGAAAACAAATTGACGATTATGCAAAAATGATCTCAGACAAACACCAAAGACCACGAGAGTCAAAAGAGGGATGATATGGAAAAAAAGAGCAGACGATTGGAAGAGCAGCTATGTTTTTCCTTACAAACAGTAAATAAGCAATTTAATCGAATGTATGCAAAAGCACTCAAACCATTTCATTTGACCTATTCGCAGTATTTAGTTTTACTTGTTTTATGGGAGCATTCTGATCAACGGATCACTGACCTAGGAGAAAAACTGGCACTAGATACAGGAACGTTGACACCGATGCTGAAAAGAATGGAAGCAAGCGGATATATTCATCGTAATCGTTTAGCTAAAGATGAACGGATCGTGATTATTTCTCTTTCTGAAAAGGCAGTCGAATTGGAACAGGAAATTTACGAAAAAGTAGAAAGCTGTTTGACACAGCTAGACTTTAAAGAAAATGATTATTTTTCTTTGATCAAACAAATCAATGATCTAAGTGGACAAATTGCCCAGATCGATCATAGAATATGACTAAAAAAGGGACTGGGGCTTTTGTGCGCCAGTCCCTTTTAACAAATACAGGGTGAAAACAGAAGGAATTCTATTGAAAATAGAGTGAATTTTTTGAAGCAAAGTAATGTACTTTCTCAAAAATATTGTGTACAATATAATTGTATGATAGGTAAATAAAAATTTCATAAATTGGAGGAAAAGAGTATGAAAAAAATTTATTCAACAACAATCATCAATACTGGTGGAAGAGAAGGTGAAGTATATTCGCCTGACAAATCATTCAGCTACGAAGTAACTTCACCCGGTCCCCATAAAGAAAATAAAACCAATCCTGAGCAACTATTTGCTGCTGCGTACAGCTCTTGTTTCAATAGCGCTTTAGAACTTGTGATGGGACAAAAGAATATCCATTCTAAAAGTACTGTGAAAGCAACAGTTTCTTTATTCAGTGATGAGGAAACGGGCTTCCAAGTTGGTGTTGTTTTATCTGTCAAAATTGATGACGTGGATCATGCGACAGCTGTTGAATTAGTCAATACAGCACATCAAGTCTGCCCATATTCAAAAGCAACAAAAGGAAATATTTCTGTAGAGTTAGAAGTGGAATAAGTAATTTGAACATTAAATGAAAAGAACGAAAGAGTGAGCATATTCTCGTCACTCTTTCGTTCTTTTTTCTATAGATTTAATAGTAGTAATGCAGCAGCGGCAGCACCGTCATCTTCTCCGTTGTATGAGCCGATCGTGTCACTTGATAGGAATCCTGTTTTTTTATAGATCTTTCCATTCCCGTATGAACCAACTGTTTCGCTAGAAAATGTACCAGTTTTTCGGTAGATTTTTCCATTCCCATACGAGCCGATGGTATCACTAGTCATGAAACCAGTTTTTCGATAAATCTTTCCATTACTGAATGAACCAATTTTTTCACTAGATAATACCCCTGTCTTTTTATAAATACTACCAGAGTCATAAGACCCCACTTTTTCACTCGAAAGCATTCCTGTTTTCTTGTAAATCGATGCCATGATACTATCTCCCTTTTTTTACTGTGAAGCCATTATTTTGCTTTTCTAAACGCATACGCTTTAAAATAATCAGGATCATTGCGTTTGATAAAACTATAAAAAGTTAAGAGCAGTGCACCAACTGTATTTGTCAGTAAGTCGCCCATCGTATCCATCAAAGCTGCACGCCCGACATATGGTTGTCCAGCCTCAGTCATGTACCGCTGTAAGTTCATATTTCCAATCGAATCGCACAAAAACTCCCAAAATTCCCAAAAAACACCACACAAACCAGCAAAAGCAAAGCCCATTATAATAAAGAGCCAGGGACTGATTTTGGAAAAGTCAGCCTCTCTCAAGCAATAACCGATGATTGCATAGCCAACAGCTACCAGTAAGATGGGACTGACTGCATGCAGAATTTTATCCCAAAAGGGTACAATGATGATCAATCGTAACCCTGTACCGAGAAACACAGCGATCCAAAGAAAAAACCAATAGTAAAGTCGAACCATTTTTGGAAAAATCAAACCAGTGAATTTTGTAAAAATGAAAGGAACAAAAATAACTGCGATTCCTGCAATCATTTCAACAGTTAATAATAGGTATTGTTCTTTAGGCTGAACGATAAAACTTTTGACGATATTCACTAATAAAGTAATAAAGCCAAAAGCGAGTAAAAAATAGAACGCCCGTTTCTCTTGTTGATCTTCAAATTCTATTTTCATAAAAAAAACCTCCTGATTTATACGATGCTCTATTTTTTTAGATGTTCTTCGATCAAAGATAAAAATGTCTGTTCGTCTGTTGCTACCGTTCCATTTAATTTTAATAAACCAACGGTATAGAGATTCAAGTAGTGAAATTGATTTTCAGCGGTGTCATTTAGAGCATCTAATTTTTTTTGATTATCTGCCCCTTGTTGACGTGTATCTGTATATAATCCAACCATCGGAATATTTTTGGCATAGGCTACACCAATTTCAGAAGCGACCCCAGGATCGATGACAGCACCATCTAAAACAGCAACCAGCAAGTCGCTTTCAAGGACTCGTTCGGTATCAGCGAGAGCGATCATTTTGCTGTCAGCATAAGCCGTCTTATCGTTGATTGCACCATTTTCTTGTGGCAGATAGACCTTGATTTTATCATCTAGCGCACGAATATTCTTGACTAAATAGTCATTATAAAGTAAGTCTGCTTTCGCAAACATAGGGCCGGCAAAATAAATTTTCATCTTATAAGTTCCTCCAATAATTGTTTATAGCTACTCGTTAAAAAAGTACTCAAAAATAATCGCTAAAATAGGCTTCCTGATCGGGAATGATTCGTTCTAATGAATGCAAGGTTTCCTTATCAGTGATCAGACGTTCGATTCTGTGAAGATAGGTTGGTCTTCGATAATTCATCAAAAGACAAGTCAGCGTTTGAATATCGACCGTTACAGGCTGTCCTAAAGGTTCATCGGAAATAGTGACTTGATCTTCTTCATCCCACATCAAACTGAAAATACCATTGTTCCATTCAGCCACTGGATCACTGACCACGAAGTGAAACGGCTTGGCAGTACTTGAATACGGATAAGCTTGAAGCATTTCTTTGACATCAACGATTCGCGCCATGTAGTAAGGTTCGATCGTCTCTTTGATTTGACTATCCTCTAGTAAAAAAGCAAGTGGTTCATTTTTATAAATATCGCCAGTCGCCCAATAGATCATTGAAAAATGAGCGGAGATAAAGTTCCATAAGCCGTTTCGGGCTTCCTGATTGATATAAAACATTTCTTTGATGTGAAACACTTCTTCAGCAACCCAATAAAATAAGACGCCTAAAGGCTCCTGATTCGCACCATAATATACAGCGGCCGTTCGTTCTTCTTCATTCTCAAAGCGCCAGTATTCTTCCCAATTGAACTCACTTCGAATCAACGCACCATGATTCTGACGGGCAAATTTTGCATAAACTGAAAAAACATCCTCATGATCTACATTGACCCGCTCTACCATTCCAGGAACATTTACTTGTTTAGGCAATTGTGTATCGCGAATCTTGAATGATAGTTTGTCAGACATGATTTCCCAGCCTTTTCTGCGATAGTAGGGAATATTATATGGATAAAGGTAGGAGATCCATTGTTTATCCTGACGCATATTTTTGAGGGCTAAATGAATCAGATCCTGCATCAATCCATGATTGGCATATTCAGGATAGGTACCGACTCCAGTGACACCGCCCATTTTGAACAAGGTACCATGGATGTTGACTTCACAGGGATAAATAGCGATTTGAGAAATCAATTTATCTTCGTGAAACCAGCCAAAAACTTTTGATTGTTCCAAAATTGGCTGTTTGGATTTAATCAATTCCTTTTTACTTTCATAACCACTTTCTTCTAAATCTGCTTCTGTAAATTGGAAAACATAGCTCAATAACTCATTGAACTGATCCACGTATTTTTCATCAACAACTTTTAACTCTAAATTTTCTCTGAACTCTTTTTGGTCCATTTTTCCATCTCCAATTAATTTTCTATCCTCAGTATATCAAAAAAAATGGAATATACAGAGTATTTGCTTATTAAAAAAGAATTAAGAGCCAATCAATTGCCTTAAAAGTATGATAGTCTTTGATGAGAGGAGATGGTTTGATGAAAAAGAAGCTTTATTTATTACGGCATGGTGAAACAGAGTTTAATAAAAAAGGGATCTATCAGGGAATTTTAGATTCTCCTTTGACGGAGGCTGGTATACAGCAAGTTCAGGCCAATGCTTTTTTACTTAAACGAAAGTTGGCAGCTGTTCAAGACCAGCAGATTCTTTTTCTATCAAGCCCATTGGGTAGAGCTGTTCAAAGTTCAAAGCTGATACAGCAAATATTGGACCGCAAAGAAGTAAATATAGTAACCGATGAACGTTTAAAAGAAGTCGATGTTGGTGAGTGGAATGGTAAAAATAGAGATCAAATACAAGCACAACAGCCAAAAATTGAGTCAGATACATTTAATTGGTACTTTAAAGCACCAAATGGCGAAAGTCTCTCTGATGTAATGACCCGTTGTAATGAATGGATAGCTGATCTAGAAAAAGTTGAGGAAGAACATGTGATCATCATGGCCCATGGACTTCTTGGAAGAGTATTGCGAGGCTGTTTCTCAAAGCTGAAAGAAGAAGAGTTCTTAAGTTTAGAAGTGCCGCAAAGAGGCTTTTTTTTATTGGAAAACCAACAATCTACATATGTGACAGACCATTTTGAAGAATGGGAATAGATTGTTTATGGTATAAGTCATTTTGATTCATGGGAAAGTTCTTTAATTCTAAGCAAAACCTTGCTATAATGGTAAGTGCTGATTGAAAATGATCGGAGCTAAGAGTCATTGCTAAAAGCGTTGAAAAAGCAAAACTAATTTAGCTGTTTATTAAAGAAATGAGGACAATAAATGAATATAAATGAAATGAAACAAAGACAAGAAAAAATTCGTAATTTTTCCATTATTGCCCATATTGACCACGGGAAGTCGACACTTGCCGACCGTATTTTAGAAAAAACAAATACGGTTACATCAAGAGAGATGCAGGATCAATTGTTGGATTCTATGGATCTTGAAAGAGAACGGGGAATCACGATCAAGCTGAATGCAGTCGAGCTTACTTATACTGCAAAAGACGGCGAAACATACATCTTTCACTTAATTGACACTCCGGGACATGTGGATTTTACGTATGAAGTATCTCGTAGTCTTGCTGCCTGTGAAGGTGCGGTTTTGGTTGTTGATGCAGCCCAAGGAATCGAAGCTCAAACATTAGCGAATGTTTATTTAGCCTTGGACAATGACTTAGAGATTTTACCTGTGATCAATAAAATCGATTTGCCGGCGGCGGACCCTGAACGTGTGCGTACGGAGATCGAAGATGTGATCGGAATTGACGCTAGTGAAGCTGTTTTAGCTAGTGCTAAAGCAGGGATCGGTATTGAAGATATTTTAGAGCAGGTCGTGGAGTATGTACCTGCACCAGCTGGCGATTTAGACGCACCGTTGAAAGCGTTGATTTTCGACTCTGTTTATGACAGTTATCGTGGCGTTGTATTGAACGTTAGAGTCATGGACGGTGTAGTTAAACCAGGGGATAAGATTCAAATGATGAATAATGGCAAAACATTTGACGTAACCGAAGTCGGCGTCTTTTCCCCAAAAGCGGTTGCTCGTGACTTCTTGATGGTAGGGGATGTTGGTTACATCACTGCCAGCATCAAAACAGTCCAAGATACTCAAGTAGGGGATACTGTTACATTAGCAGAGAATCCAGCACAAGAAGCATTGCCAGGATATCGTAAAATGAATCCAATGGTTTATTGTGGTTTATATCCAATTGATAATTCTAGATATAATGATTTAAGAGAAGCCTTGGAGAAACTTCAATTGAACGATGCTGCATTACAATTCGAACCGGAAACATCTCAAGCCTTAGGGTTTGGTTTCCGTTGCGGATTTTTAGGACTGCTGCATATGGACGTCATTCAAGAGCGCTTGGAACGTGAATTTAATTTAGATCTTATCACGACAGCACCTTCTGTTATTTATCATGTCAATAAAACGGATGGCTCACAAGTCGTTGTGGATAATCCAGCTGATTTCCCTGAACCCGTAACGATCGATTCTGTAGAAGAACCTTTTGTTAAAGCGCAGATCATGGTACCGAATGAGTATGTTGGTGCGGTAATGGAATTGTCTCAACGTAAACGGGGAGAATTCGTAACCATGGATTACTTAGATGATTATCGTGTAAATGTAGTGTATGAATTACCTTTATCGGAAATTGTTTTTGATTTCTTTGATAAATTAAAATCAAGCACCAAAGGCTATGCGTCACTAGATTATGAAATGTCTGGCTATAGAACGAGCCGTCTTGTGAAAATGGATATCTTATTAAACAGCGAAAAAGTCGATGCGTTAAGCTTTATCGTGCATAGAGACTTTGCTTACGAACGGGGCAAAGCCATTGTAGAAAAATTAAGAAAACTGATTCCAAGACAGCAATTTGAAGTGCCGATCCAAGCAGCGATCGGGCAAAAAATCGTGGCTAGATCAGATATCAAAGCATTGCGTAAAAATGTCTTAGCGAAATGTTATGGCGGAGATGTTTCTCGTAAACGTAAATTATTAGAGAAACAAAAAGAAGGGAAGAAACGAATGAAACAAATCGGTTCAGTGGAAGTACCTCAGGAAGCCTTCATGGCAGTTCTGAAAATGGACGAGGACGAACCGAAGAAGTAGCAATCAACAGATGGATCACCTAAATAGGTGATCTTTTTTTTACAAATCTATAGACATCGTATATCTGCGGATGTATAATATCTGTAAATGTAGGATGATCATGTTGCTGAACCTTTAGGGATGGCCAAAAAAACATGGAATCCATTCTTTTGAGCTTAAATCATAAAAAATAGGAGGAACTAATCATGTCATTCAAAGAAGAAATCGACCAACTAAAAGAAACATTTCAACAAACTAAAAAACAAGGAAAAGCTTTAGGTGAAAAATATGCTGAGGAAGGGAAAGGAATTGGCGAAGAATATAAAAACAAAGGAAAAGAAGTAGGAAAACAATTTAAAGACCTTTCTAGTGGTATCAAAGATCGATTTAAATAGAAAACAGCGGCTGTTTTATTAAAGCCGCTGTTTTTTATGCTAGATCGTGTAGTAAACGCAAAAATTCTTTTGAAGCATTTGAAAAAACGTGTCCCTTTTTCCAGACAATATTGATAGTCGCTGTTAATGGGGGAGAGCAGGGGATGAAGGTTAAATCAGTAGTTGCTGTGTTGATGATGCCATCAATACAAAGTGCGCCAACTGTCCCTTCTTTAACCAATAATGAGGCATTATAAAGCAAGTTATACGTTCCGATAATGTTAAAATGCTCAATATTTTCTCCTAACCATTCAGCTAATTGATTATCGACAAAAGACTGATTGGAAATCAGTAACGGAATTTCATGTAGGTCTCTTGGTAAAATGCTCTTTTTATCCGCCAATTCATGACGAGTATTGACTAAAATTCCCCAATGATCAGATAATGGCAAACGAAGATATTCGTATTTTTGCTTTTCTACAGGATCGATAACAAGCGCAAAATCAAGAATTCCCGTATCGATTTTTTCTAATACATCATCTGCATTTCCACTGTAAAGTTCGATATGAATATCAGGATGTTTTTGCTGTAGTTCATTGACCAACATAGCAATATAGGAAAAAGCCTGTGTTTCTCCACCACCAATCGTGATTTTACCGCTGATCACATCATGACTACTCAAATTCGTTGTTGTAGTAGTCACCAATGAAAGTATCTCTTTTCCTCTATTGGCTAAATAAATGCCTTCTTCAGTTAGGGTGATCGACCGACTGCCTCGAGTAAATAGTATTACCCCTAGTTCCTCTTCCAGCTCCTTTAATTGTTTAGACAAGGCTGGTTGTGAGAGATGAAGAACTTTGGCAGCTTTGCTGATCGTTTTTTCTCTTGCAACAGTTAAAAAGTAATTCAATACTCGTAATTCCATTAAATCCTCCTATAATTAAAAGTTATGTTTATCTATCCTATATAAGTATTTGTTAATCATAACATGGTCTTATAAAATTAGGCTACTAGTTAAGTAGAAAGTGGGAACAAAGGGTGGAAAGAGTTGGTTTAGAAAAACGATTGCTTGGTAAAGAAGTTTTGCCCGCGTCAGCTTTGTTTAAAGAAATTCATAAGATCAAAGAGAATAATGAACGATTAGTAATGGAGCTAAATACACAGTATCGTAAAAATAGCGAAGTGCTGAGCTATTTAGAAAAGATAACTGGTCGTCCAATTGAAGCATCTGTGATAGTCTCTCAGCCTTTTTATACCGATTTTGGTAGACATATCATTTTTGGTAAAGATATTTTTATTAATAAGAATGTCACTTTTGTGGATCTTGGAGGAATCACAATAGAAGATAATGTGTTAATAGGGCCGGACAGCCGTATCCTTACGGTCAATCATTTAATCGATCCGAAAAAGAGACGAGGAGTCACGGTAGCACCTGTTGTAATCAAAAAAAATGCTTGGATCGGTGCAAATGTCTCAATCATGCCAGGAATTACGATAGGAGAAAATGCAATCGTTGCAGCAGATTCTACTGTCACCAAAGATGTCCCGAAGAATGCAATTGTTGTAGGAAGCCCAGCAAAAATAGCCCGTATGATTGATGAAAATGATGAATAAGATCAGTGTTAAGTGTATATTTTTGCTTTCATCATTACTCCTATTCGATTGCAAAAAAATACCAAGTAAAAACGATTAATCAAGGAAGGGGACGTAAGAACGTAAGCGTTGTACTTACAAGTTAAAAATATTTTTTCCGCTAAAACACTTGACTTAGAGTGCACTTTAAGAGGTAGACTAATTTTAGTAATAAAAAGTGCATCTTATTAAGTAGGAGGAATCATGATGGAATATGTAAAATTTGGTAATACTGGTATGGAGGTTTCACGTCTTTGCTTGGGAGCGATGGGATTTGGTGATCCGGCAAGTGGTTTTCATGAGTGGGTGTTAGAAGAAGCTGAAAGTAAAGTTGTTATCAAGAAGGCACTTGATCTAGGAATTAATTTTTTTGATACTGCGAATGTTTATTCTTATGGAGCAAGTGAAGAGATTCTAGGTAAAGCATTGAACGAATATGCCAATCGTGATGAAATCGTCGTTGCAACAAAACTATTTACGACAATGAAAAAGAATGTCCCGAATAGTGGTGGGCTTTCAAGAAAAGAAATTTTCCATCAGATCGATCAAAGTTTAAAGCGCTTAAATATGGATTATGTTGACTTGTATATCATCCATCGATGGGATTATAACACACCGATCGAAGAAACAATGGAAGCACTGCATGACGTTGTCAAGTCAGGAAAAGTACGTTACATTGGCGCATCAGCAATGTTTGCCTGGCAGTTTGCCAAAGCACAAGCAGTTGCTGAAAAAAATGGCTGGACTAAATTTGTTTCGATGCAAAATCATTTGAATCTTCTTTATCGAGAAGAAGAGCGAGAAATGCTGCCATTATGTCAAGATCAAAAAATAGCTGTGACGCCTTATAGTCCGTTAGCTTCCGGACGCTTGACTCGTGATTGGAGTGCTCAAACCAAACGCTTTGAAACAGATAAAATGGCACGGTCAAAATATGACACAACAGCAGACCAAGACCAGGTCATTGTTGAACGGGTAAAAGAAGTCGCAGAAAAATATAATGTTGAACGAGTTCAGGTTGCATTGGCTTGGCTGCTTCAAAAAGAACAAGTGGTTGCTCCAATCATTGGAGCAACAAAAGAAAGTCATTTAACGAATGCACTTCCAGCCTTAGATTTGAGTTTAACACAAGAAGATATTCGATTTTTAGAAGAGCCGTATGTTCCCCATGCAATCGTTGGACATCAATAGGAGGAGTTGCAAATGGCAAAATTTGAAGAAGTTAAAGATGGCATACTTTTTCCAGCAGGAGAAAAAAATAAGGCCTATGCAGACTACTTTGTTGGTCAAAGTTATTTAAAGACATTAGTGTCGGATCCAGCAGTGACTGTTGGGGTAGGAAATGTAACTTTTGAGCCTGGCTGCCGCAACAACTGGCACATCCATCATGACGGTTATCAGATTCTTTTAGTGACTGGTGGTGAAGGCTGGTATCAGGAAGAAGGAAAAGAAGCACAATTTTTAACGGCTGGTGATGTGATCGTGACACACGATGGAGTAAAACATTGGCATGGTGCAGCAAAAGACAGTTGGTTTGAGCACCTTGCGATCACAGCTGGAACGCCGGAATGGTTGGAGCCGGTCACAGATGAGCTGTATCAGACCTTAAGTAAATAAAAAAGAGGAGCGTGAAAGAGATGAAAAAGCAGACAGCAGGACGTGATCAACTAGGCGCATTTGCCCCAAAGTTTGCTGAGCTGAATGATGATATATTGTTCGGTGAAGTTTGGTCAAGAGAGGAACAATTATCCGCTCGTGACCGTAGCTTGATCACTTGTTCAAGCTTGTTAACGCAAGGAGCGCCTCAATTAGAAGCACATATGAAAATCGCTAAGCAAAACGGTGTAACGAAAGAAGAGATGGTCGAATTGATCACTCATTTAGCTTTTTATACTGGTTGGCCAAAAGCTTGGTCAGCATTTGCTTTAGCAAAAGAAATTTTTGCAGAGAAATAAGTAATAGAGCACTATTCAAGTAACTGATCTAAATATGGAATGTAAGATAAAAGGTGGTCATCGCTTTTGTCTTGCATTCCTTTTTTGTTTATAATCGAATAAATTAGAAGGTTAAAGTGTTCCACATTAATGTGGAAATGAAAGGTAATTTACTAACAGAGCAAATGAACTTATACTCTAAATATGGAAAGCGCTTTCCGGAGGTGTGATGATGAAGTTAACTAAACGAGAAAACCAATTACTTGAACTTTTGCTTTTACAAAATGAGTATCAGGCTACTACGTTTTTCGGAAGTCAGTTATCAGTTTCGAACAAAACGATTTATTCAGATTTAAAGAATATTCAAGAGTACTTGGAAAAAACCAATCTAAAAATTGAACGAATGCCGAGAAAGGGAATCTATTTGGTTGGAAGTGAAGAAAATAAAGAGCAGCTAAAATCATTATTGTCGAGAGAGTCGATTACTGTTTTAGAAGATGAAACATTTTCGCCCGCTTACCGTCAGTTGACTATATTGTCAGATATATTGTTGTACGAAAATCGGATGACCTATGATCACTATGCAGTTCAATTTTTGATCAGTAAGCAATCTATCAAAAAAGACATGGATGAAGTGATCGACTACTTGGAAAGCAATGGGGTCACAGCAGGAGTAAATCGTGACTCCAGCAAGAACGAAAAGGAAACGAAGATCCAAAAGGTTTACAAAAAATATTTGATCAGCTATAGCAAAAAATATCATCCGTATGCAGAAACAGATCAACGGGACAATTTAACTTATTTCTCAGCGATCATAGATCCGCAAATTGTTTATCAAGTAAATTTGTTTATTGAAAAACTGATGATCCATACAGGAAAAGTTCTAAACAATTATTTTGTTTATTCTCTAAGACTTTCTTTAAGCATCCTACTGATACGTTTAAAATCAGGTCATCATGTTGAAAAACAAAACGAGTTTGTATTCAAAGACCTGCAAAAAATGCAGCTGTATATGATTGCGTTAGCCTTTTCAGAAGAAATGAATCAAGAGCTTAAGTGCATTTTCTTTAAGCATGATATTCAATTTTTATGTTCCTTGTTATTAGCACATGGAGTTGTTCCTGGTGCGGCAGATTTACCGATCGATCAAAAAATTCATGAAACAACGCTTGCGTTGATCGAGGAGATGGCTCATTTATTGAATGTGACCGTTGATCAAGATCAACAGCTATATCAGTCGTTGATTTCTCATATTATACCCATGATCCACCGACTTGAAAATGATATCTATGTGCGTAATCCTTTGAAAAATAATATCAAAAAGCAATATACGACCATGTTTACTTTAACACAATTCGCTTCAGCCGTTTTTGAAAAGAAATATGGACTATTTTTAAATGAGGATGAAGTATCATTTTTGACGATCCATTTTCAAGTGGCTTTCGAAAAAATCCAATCGACAAAACATGTATTGATTGTCTGTGGGAACGGGTTAGCAACATCCGAATTGATTTTTAATCGAATCAAGCAAAATTTACCAGCAAGCGTAGTAGTAGAAATCGCAACAGAGAAGCAAGTGATGGAAAATCCAATCGACGATATCGATTTGATCATTTCAGCTATTCCGCTTGAACAGACATCGCTTCCTATCATTCATGTATCAGCGTTGCCGACAGCCGATGAAGTAGCAATGATCGCTACTTATTTATCTAATATGAGTGAGCATGAAAAGACCTTGATGTACTCCAAAAAGAAAAATTCAGTTTCTGTGGATGCGTTTATCCAAGAAGAATTGATCTTCTTGAACATGACACTTAAAAAGAAAGAAGAAATCTTGGATCATTTGATTGAGCAGTATGAGAAGTTAGGTTTTGTTGAAAAGGGATTTAAGGAATCGATTTTTCAACGAGAAGCTCTCGGTGATACCAGTATTATCAGTGGAGCAGCGATTCCTCATGGTGCCCCAGAAACGGTAAAGGAAACCAGATTGTCTTTTATGACGACGAAGAATCCAGTGCGATGGGGCGCAAATGATGTGCGTTTGATCATTACCATAGCTATTGCAGAAAAAGATTTGGCGATTGCCAAAGATTTAGTATCAGTTTTATACGACATTATTGATTCTGCAGAAAACGTGCAGGAAATAATCAAAAGTCAGAGTGCGGCAGAACTTATGGCTTATGTAAAGAGGAGGACAGCAGAGGATGTATTTTGATAGCGAAATTGCTGAATTTCAAGTTGAAGCAATAGATAAAATAGATGTGTTTAAACGATTGACTCAACAGTTAGCAGCACAGGATTTTATTACTGACGATTTTTTGAAACATGTTATAGAAAGAGAAGAAAAATTTCCGACAGGTTTACCTGTCAACCAGATTGGCGTAGCGATTCCTCATACAGACAGTGAATATGTCAAACGTTCACAGATTGCTTTTATGTCATTGAAAAGACCCATTACTTTTTTTGAAATGGGCACAAGCGATAAGCCTGTTGATGTTCAAATGATTTTTATGCTGGCTTTAAAAGAACCGCATGAACAATTGGAGATGCTGCAAAAATTGATCAGTATGATCCAACAAGAAGATATCATGGAGCAGCTGTGTCAGTGCCGCACGAAGACTGAATTTATTCGAATTATTCATCAAGTTGGATTGTCATAAAGAAATGGGGGAAAAAACATGTTAGATGCATTACAGTGGTTTGTTGACTTAGGTGCAATTGTTGTGTTGCCGATCTTGATCTTTGTTTTTGGTATTATCCTTGGAACCAAACCGGCTAAAGCTTTTACTTCAGCACTAACGGTAGGGGTTGGTTTTGTTGGACTTAATCTAGTGATCGATCTATTGAGCTCAAGCTTAGGGCCCGCAGCCCAAGCGATGGTGGAACGTTTTGGGTTGAATTTGACGACCATTGATGTGGGATGGCCTGCAGCAGCAGCCATTTCTTACGGAACTGTTTTAGGAAGTTTAGCAATTCCTATTGGTGTATTACTAAATGTACTCTTGATTATTTTAGGTCTAACAAAAACATTAGATGTTGATATTTGGAACTTTTGGCATGCGGCGTTTATTGCATCACTTGTCTATGCGCTGACTGGTAATTTTGCAATCGGTGTTGCTGCAACCGTTATTTATATGATGATGATTTTGCTATTTGGAGATATTTTAGGACCGATCGTCAAGAAGTTTTATGGATTTCCCAATATCACGTTTCCTCATGGGACAGCAGCTCCGGGATTTATCTTCGCATTACCGATGAATTGGCTATTTGATCGAATTCCAGGTATCAAGAACTGGAAAGCAGACCCTGAAACCATTCAAAAGCGTTTTGGTATTTTCGGTGATTCTACAGTTATGGGCTTTTTGATCGGTTTAGTAATTGGAGTGTTTGCTGGCTACGATGTAGCAGGCATCGGACAGTTAGCGGTTAAAACAGGAGCTGTCATGATATTGATGCCGAGAATGGTGGCCTTGTTGATGGAAGGATTGACCCCCATTTCAGAAGCTGCCAATGAGTTTGTTAAAAAACGTTTTCCAGGAAGAGAGTTATATATTGGGATGGATGCGGCACTATCCGTAGGACATCCAGCCGTGCTGTCTTCTTCTTTACTACTAGTGCCGATCACTATTTTACTAGCAGTCGTTCTTCCAGGAAACACAACTTTACCATTCGGAGATCTTGCAACGATTCCATTTTTAGTTTGCTTGATGGCAGCTGTTTTTGGCGGAAATATTGTTCGAACAGTCATTGCAGGTTCTATTTATATGGTCAGTATTTTGTATATTACTTCATGGGTCGCACCGCTTGTAACAATGTCTGCTAAAGCAGCAAATTTTGATTTACAAGGAAATTCAAGTATTACGGCTCTTGCTGAAGGAGGTTTATGGACTACATGGATTTATGTTGGCTTAACAAAAGTATTAAGTTGGGGTGGTTTGGCGATCATCGGGGCTGTGGTTTTAGCAGGCTTGATCTACGTAAATAAAATTCTCCCTAAAAAAAATAAAGTGACAGAATAGAAAGGAAGAAAATCTCATGAAAAAAATGTTGATCATGTGTGGTACAGGCGTTGCAACTTCAACGATCGTAACGAATAAGGTGAAAGAATGGTTGAAAGGTAAAGGCTATGAAAATGATGTTCACTTATACCAATCAAAAGTTGCTGATGAAATGAATCGAATCGATGATTACGATATCATCGTCAGTACAACAGTTGTTCCAGACCGAATCAAAGATAAAGTCATTATGGGCTTACCACTATTAACAGGTATCGGAACAGAAGAAATGTATCAAGAAATCGAAGCAAAACTCAATGAATAGGAGGACTTCCCTTGTTAGTTACGTCAAAAGAATTATTTAAACAAGCACAAGAAAATCATTACGCTATTCCAGCTGCTAATTTCTTTGATTTGGATTCTGCTCGGGCTTATACATCCGTCGCAAATCAAATGAACAAACCATTGATTTTAGCGTTTGCTCAAGCTCATTTAGAGATGATGTCTTTGGAAGAAGCAGCGCTGATCGGTAAATATTTAGCTGAAAAAGTTGCAGTACCAGTCGTTTTACATTTAGATCATGGCCAAGATGAGAAGATCATAAAGCAAGCAATTGAGCTAGGGTTCTCTTCTGTCATGATCGATGCTTCACAAGATTCCTTTGAAGAAAATGTTCGGCGAACAAAAGCAATTGTTGAGTACGCTCATGCAAGAGAAGTCGTGGTTGAAGCAGAAATTGGGTTTGTCGGTTCAGGTGTAAATTATGAAAATCATGATCAAAGTGATTCGATCTACACAGAAGTCGCGGATGCGGTTGCGTTTGTAAATCAGACACAAGTCGATTCTTTAGCTGTATCGATCGGTACCGCTCATGGTTTTTATAAAGGAACACCTAAAATCAGTTTTGAACGCTTGGCGGAATTGAAAGCGGCAATACCAACACCGCTTGTCTTACATGGTGGTTCTTCATCTGGGGATGCCAATTTGAAACGCTGTGCCACTGAAGGAATCGCCAAGATCAATATTTTCACTGATTTTATCACAGCGGCGATGAAGGAAATCGAAGGAGTAAAACCTACAGATTATTTTGAGCTGAAAAAATTAGCGAATCAAGCGATCGAACAAACGTTGATTCACTATTACGAAGTCTTTGAAACTAAATGAAAGGGGCGTCTTAAGTGGAAAAAAAAACAATCAATACACCGTTTTTCTGTGTAAATCCCAAAGCTTATTTATATGGAGATGAAGCATTAGAACTAGCTAAAACAGCAGATGCATTAGCCGAAAAATATGCAATCGATATCTTTTTCACCGTTCAATATGCAGATGCTTTTCGGATCGCTCAGGAAACGAATCATCTGATCATCACTGTTCAGCATATGGATAGTCTGAATATAGGACCAGGGATGGGGTATATTTTACCAGAAGGACTTGTGGCAGCAGGTGTTCAAGCAACGTTTTTAAATCACGCCGAACATCCTGTTGGTGTAAATGATCTAGTCAAAATGATGAAACGTGCAGAAGAGTTAGGCATTCTCGTCATTGCCTGCGCAGATTCGATCGCTGAAGCACAAGCGATCGCTACGTTGGCGCCAGATATCATGGTTTGTGAGCCGACAGAATTGATCGGAACTGGTAAAACAAGTGATGCCTCTTATATGAGAGAAACAAATGAAGCAGTCAAAAGTGTTTCACCAAATACTTTGGTCCTGCAAGCAGCAGGAATCAGTTCAGCGCAAGATGTACGTCTGGCGATCGAGTCAGGTGCAGATGGAACGGGCGGAACAAGTGGAATCGTGTGTGCGGCAGATCCTATGCAAACATTGACAGAGATGGTTGAGACGGTCGCAGCAGTTCGCAGTGAACAAAGGGAGCTAGCAAATGAAAACATATACTAAAGATTTAGTGTTGACCTCTAATGGGCAGCGTGTAAGTTACCACAATATTACAGAACAGGTGAAAGCAGCAGTAACAGAGAGTGACCTGAAGAATGGGCTATGTGTCGTTCAATCACCTCATACGACCTGTTCAGTGATCTTTGAAGAATATGTCCATGATACGGATTTTAATGGAGACGAATTTCTCCAAGTAGATCTAAATCGTATTTTGGATAAAATAATCCCAAGGGAACTATCAGAAGAAACAAATTATCGTTACCCAGGCCCAAAACATCTTGAGTTTTTAATGAGTTTGGATGATCCAAATTATCCATGTGATCCGGGAACGATTTTAAATGGAGATGCACACATTCGCGCTTCATTATTTGGTGCAAGTGAGACATTTATCATTAGAGAAAAACAGCTGCAGATCGGGTCCGTTGGCTATATTTATTTCATCGACTTTGATCAAAATCGTCAGCGAAATCGAAAATGTCAATTAATGATCATGGGTGAATGATAAAAAAGAATCATTACTTACTAGTTATTTCTAGTGTAGTAATGATTTTTTATTGGATCGATTTACAAATTTTTCAAAGCAACGAAAAAGAACGGCAAGTACAAAAATAGTAGATTTAATCGCTGCCAGAGTCCACGATAAGGGATATTCAGTGTATTTAGCCCAGGCAATTTTGGGGCAGCATACAGAAGCAATAAACACAATGAAAGGATAAAAATTAGCGTAAATGTTCGAACCACAAAAGAATTATTTTCCATCTTATAAAGCAAGATCAGCAAAAAAGTCGCTGCCAACAATGCTGTAAAACCGGCACCAGAAGCATAGTCATGGACTAAGGATTCCATGCCAGCTTCCAATGGATTGGTTGAGCGATCTAAAATTCCAGTTGTGATACAGTCCCCAATTGCAAAAGTTGCCATCATAACTCCAAGCCATTTTGCTAGAACTGGAGAGGTTTGACTAAAACGCAGGTAAAAACTGGGAATAGTAAGTAGAAATAGACTACCATCGATCAACTGCCAAAACTTAAACAAATGACGTACAGGACTACCTTCTTCACCAAAATCACTGATCAACATAGTAATAGAATCATAATTAGGATAATGGCCAGCAAGAAAAAAAGGAACACTTAATTCAGCGATAACAACTATGACCAGCAAATAAAATCCAGATTTTTTCAATAAGTTCATAAAAAGACCTTCTCTATATAAGTTAGCTGTGCTATAGTCCATTGTAGCGGAAAAAGCTTGATCTGAACAAAAATTACACTTACAATGATCTTTTGCATATAATTAAAAAGATGATTAAACAAAAAGAATGAGGTTCTCATGACAAAAAATAATTTTACTGACTATCCTTTAGGAGAAGAAATAATCAAAGCAGTCACTGATTTAGGCTATAAATATCCAACGATCGTTCAGCAATTGGTGATTCCAAAAGTTTTTGCTGGAAAAGATATGCTTGTTCAGTCGCAGACTGGTAGTGGGAAAACTGCTAGTTTTGGCATTCCCTTATGTGAAAAAGTTGAATGGCCTGAAAATAAACCGCAGGTACTGATTCTTGAACCAACGAGAGAGTTAGCCCAACAAGTCCAAGAAGATTTGATCAATATTGGCAGATACAAACGAGTTAAAACAACAGCAGTATACGGGAAAGCGTCATTTATCAAGCAAAAGTCAGAACTTAAACAAAAAAGTCATATCGTGGTCGGAACACCAGGACGTGTATTTGATCATATTTTGAAAGGTACGTTGTTCCTTGAGAAGATTCGCTATGTAGTGATCGATGAAGCGGATGAAATGCTGAATATGGGGTTTATCGATCAAGTCAAGGAGATCATTCAAGCCTTGCCGCCGCAAAGGCAAACACTGCTTTTTTCTGCAACAATGCCTGAAAAGGTCGTAGAATTGAGCCGAAGCTATTTATCAGAACCGGAAAGGATAAAAGTCGAGGCAACTGAAAGGACCATTCCCAAAATCCAACATGCATTTTTACCAGTTGCTGATGAGGAAAAATTTGCTGCACTAGAAGCACTGACAGTTGTTGAAAATCCTGACTCATGTATCATTTTTTGTAATACGCAAGAAAAAGTAGATAATACTTACGATCATCTCGTCGATGCTGGCTACCCGGTTGGTAAAATTCATGGAGGAATGATTCAAGAAGATCGTTTTGAAGTCATGGATGCCTTTAGAAATAAACGTTTTCGTTACTTGGTTGCAACAGATGTTGCAGCAAGAGGGATCGATATAGAAAATATCACTCATGTGATCAATATGGATGCTCCTTATGAAAAAGAAAATTATATTCATCGGGTAGGGAGAACGGGACGAGCAGGTAAAGAGGGTTTTGCACTAACATTTTTCACAGCAAAAGATCAAGAACTAAAAAAAGAGATAGAAGCATACGGCGATCTTAAAATGAATCAGATCAGTTTACCAAATGCGAAACAAGTCACTCGAAGTCGAGTGGCATTTGAGAAAAAAATCACTACTAAACAAGTTCAGCAAGCGCCAAAAGGAAAAGCCTTAGAGCAAGATATCATGAAGCTCTATTTTAATGGTGGGAAGAAGAAGAAATTACGAGCATTGGACTTTGTTGGAACACTTACTTCGATTGATGGAATCACTGCTGAAGATATTGGCATCATCACAATTCAAGAGAATGTGACGTATATTGATATTTTAAATGGCAAAGGAACGCTGGTCCTTCAAGCAATGAAGGATCGAACGATCAAAGGCAAACAGCTTAAAGTTCACAAAGCACGAAAGAAATAATTAGAAAAAAACGAGCGATTTTGAACGTGGATGTTCAGATCGCTTTTTTCTTTAAACATGAAATTTTTTTAAGAATTCTTCTCAAGTATGAAATTTTGTTGATTTTGTTTCGCTAAGGTTGATTTTTCTAGGCAAAGTCAACTGTAAGTATCTTGTAGGTTGATTTTGTTTCTTTTATAATACGGATAGGAGGTGGAGAAATGGATGAACTTAATTTAGCGTCAGTGATCGTTTCAAAAAGACGTGAAAAAGGAATCACTCAAGAGCATCTAGCTGAATATATCGGAGTCACTAAAGCTTCTGTTTCGAAATGGGAGAATGGGTTAAGTTATCCTGACATCGTTCTTCTACCACGATTAGCGTCATATTTTGATTTAACGATCGATGCTCTGCTTGGTTTTACAGCCCAGTTAGATGAAAGACAGATTCAAGCAGTCTATCAGGAATTGGCGTTGGATTTTTTTGAAAAAGACTTTGAAGAAGTCATCAATAAAAGTCAAACATTCGTAAAAAAATATTATTCATGTTATCCGTTACTATTGAAAATGGTCCTACTGTATATCAATCATGTGTCACTAGCTAGGGATGAACAGCAAATGAATGCATTGATGACTGAGGCATTAGCATTATGTACGCGGATCCGCGAAAATAGCAAAAATATTGAACAGCTAAAAGAGGCAACTAGCTATCAAGCAATGTGTTACCTGATTTTAAAAAAAGGAGAAGCTGTATTGACATTGATCGGTGAAACCGTAAGCGATGAGAATGCAGATGGTCTATTGATCGCTCAAGCGTTTCAACTTCTAGGAAATGTCGAAAAGGCCCAAGAAACCCTTCAAATCGAGGCTTATCAAAAATTGACTGCTTTTTATAATTGCTTACTTCATTTAATCCAAAGCAATCTAGGGAATTTCGCTGAAGCAGAAACAGCATATCTTAGAGCAGAAGCGCTGAGCAGATTATTTAATATGAGAACATTGAGCCCGAATAGCGCTGCAGGACTGTATGCTTTAGGTGCACAGATGTATCAGCTAGCAGATTTATCTGAAAAAGCGCTGGAATTATTAGAGAAGTATGTTGACGTTTGTGTGGACGGCTTCTTTCCTATTGATTTCCATGGAGATGCTTTCTTTGATAAAGTTGAGGATTGGTTAGAGCATAAAAAATTTGTGCCCAGAAATGAAAAAGTCGTCAAGGAAAGTATGATCAGAGATGTTTTACAAAATCCTATATTTGAACCGCTGCGTCAACGAACTGAATTTATTAAAATGAATGAAAAGATAACCAATTATCTAGGAGGAAATTAAAATGGAAAATTTACATGACTATTTACCGATATTGATCCCGTTGATCGTGCTTCAGCTGGGATTAATGATCGCTGCGCTGGTTCATATTTTTCGTCACAAATCGTATCGGATGGGCAATCGGATACTTTGGGGCATCATAAGCATTTTTATCAGCATTATTGGTCCAGTATTATATTTCACCTTAGGAAGAAGTGAAGAGTAGTGGAGACATTAGCAATTAAAGGCTTATCGAAAAGCTTCAATGGAAATAAAGTAATCGATGACATCTCTTTTACGCTTTCTGAAGGAGAGATTTTAGGCTTTATTGGCGCTAATGGTGCTGGTAAAACAACAACGATGAAAATGATCTTAGGCTTGTTGCCGGCAGATAGTGGTGAAATCTATGTGTGTGGTGAGAAAGTGTCATTTGGGCAAACCAAAACAAATCGTCATATCGGCTATCTGCCTGATGTACCAGAATTTTACGGTTACATGCGTCCAAAAGAATACTTACGGTTATGCGGTGAAATTGTCGGACTGGATTCAACAATGTTAGATGAACGTATTGGAACATTACTGACATTAGTCGGGCTTTCAAAAAACAATAAAATCAGTGGGTTTTCCCGCGGGATGAAACAACGTCTAGGCATTGCACAAGCGCTTTTGAATGAACCTAAGTTATTGATTCTTGATGAACCTACCTCCGCGCTTGATCCTATTGGCAGAAAAGAAATATTAGATTTGCTTAACCAAGTCAAAGGAAAAACAACAGTCATTTTTTCTACTCATGTTCTTTCTGATGTAGAGCGTATTTGCGATAAAGTAGCGATTCTCGATCAAGGAAAAATCGCTTTGCAGGGAAGTTTAGATGAGTTGCGTGACCAGCGTAGTTCACATTCTCTTTTGATTGAATTTTCATCATTAGAAAATAGGGATCGGCTTTTAGCGCTAACTGAATTATCGAAAGAAGACATTATCATAAAAGACCTTGTGATAACAATAAAGGTTGAACATCTTGAAAAGACACAACGTATGCTTTTAGATTTATTGTCTGAGCATGGTATTTTACCTCGTAAGCTTGAGGTATTGGAGCCAACTTTAGAAAGTTTATATATGGAGGTGGTCAAATGAGAGCCTTCATTGCTTTCACAAAAAAAGAGCTGGTCGAAAGTTTGCGAACGTATCGTTTTCCAGTACTTATCACTGTCTTTCTATTATTTGGGATGATGAGTCCGTTGTTTGCAAAACTGCTGCCAGAGATATTGAAAAGTTTAGGCGACGGGGGAGAAGGTGTTGTGATCAAAATGCCCGAACCAACGGCGATGGATTCATGGATGCAGTTTTTTAAAAATGTCGGTCAAATGGGGATGCTGGTCTTGATCATAAGCTTTAGTGGAATCATGGCGAATGAACTGAGTAAAGGAACCTTGATCAATCTATTGACGAAAGGGATGAAGCGGTCAACGATCATTTTGTCTAAGTTTTTCACGGCAAGTATGATTTGGTTAGTAAGCTATGGACTTTGTTTAATCGTTTGCTGGGGATATACGGAATATTATTGGCCGTCTAACGGGTTAGAGAATGGTTTTCTCGCTTTTTCAGCTTTATGGCTATTTGGAGAATTGCTGATTGCTTTGTTGATTTTTGGCGGTATTTTATTTGGAAAACTATCCGGCAGCTTGATTACGTGTTTAGGAGCTGTTGGTATCTTTAGTATAATCAGCTTGTTCCCAAGTCTACAAAAATACAACCCGATCGCACTTTCTGGCGATGCAGTGAATTTACTGAATGCTCAAAAAGTAGCTGCAGATTTTATACCAGCAATGATTATTTGTATTTTACTTACAGCAGCTATGCTCATTACATCAATCCTAATTTTCAATAAAAAACACGTATAGTTTTGCCGCTGACTGTTTTTTATTCATGGAATCTGATTCTCGTTATTAAATAATATGAATGGTTCAACTGGTAATTGCAGTTGGACCATTTTTGGTCTTTTTTCGCTGGTTATACGTAAATGAAACAAAATTTTGGGTTCAACAGTTCTCTCTTAAAAATCCACATAAAAAGACCAAAAAGAAGAGTCTAATTTTTGCTTAAGAAACAATAAAGAACGAAAAATAACACATCAAAAGAGTTAAAATGAAAGAGCTGAAACAAGACGATTTTCACCATAAAACAACCATCGGAGCGAACAACTATGAAAAAAATCAAGCATTTTTTCAACAGTCATAACCTTTCAACTTTAAAAAACCGCAAACGAGTAGGAGTCATTATTTTATTTTTGACTGTTCTTATTTTTTTGTTATTTACTGCCCGTTTATCATATATCTTGATCACTGGTAAGGTTGCTGGGAATTCTTTGGCCGAAAAGACGAAAGAACTGTATGAGGTTCACGAAACGCTTGAAGCGAAAAGAGGCTCGATTTTTGATAAGAATGGAAATGTCTTGGTGGAAGATTCAAGCGCTTTTTCTTTGTATGCGATTTTGGATGAAAATTATACAGATTTAGATGGAAAAAAGCTCTATGTGCAAGAGAAAGACTGGAATGCGATCGCTGATATTTTCCAAAAATATGTTGGGATCGAAAAAGATACAACATTAAAGCAATTAAAACCTAGTTTGAACGAGGATGGGGAACCAATCACTACTGTGGAATTTGGAACGAATGGCAGGAATTTGAACTTTGAAACGAAACGACAAATTCAAGAAGCATTAGATGATCAAAAGATTTCAGGAATTTATTTTAAAGAAGAGAAAAAACGGAGCTATCAGGTTGGCAACTTTGCTTCATACTTTATTGGCTATACGCAGCAGGATGATCAAGGAAATGAGCAAGGTGTGATGGGGATCGAAGAAGCCTATAATGACCAATTATCTGGAAAGAATGGTTCTAGAAGCTATGAAAAGAATTCGGCATTAGGCGATGTCAAGCCAGGAAGTGTAAAAGAAACCAAACGGGAAAATGGCAGTGATATTTATACGACGTTAGATAGCAACCTGCAATTCTATTTAGAGGAATTGATGGATAATGTCATGAACACATATCAGCCGGAGCATGTGACAGCTACACTTATGGAAGCAAAAACTGGAAATATTCTAGCCACATCACAACGCCCTTCTTTTGAACTGGACACAAGAAAAGGTTTGGATGGTCCTAATCCACGCTGGACCAATATTTTGTTGGAGGAAGTTTACGAACCGGGGTCGACTATGAAAAGTATGATGGTCGCAAGTGCTTTACAAGAACATAAATTTGATGAAAATGAACAGTTTGCTTCGGGTGCTATCAAGATCGATGATACGAAAATCAGTGATTGGAATAATGGTGTGGGCGAAGGGAATATGACATTTAGACAAGGGTTAGCGTGGTCAAGTAATGTTGGGATGGTCACACTTCAAGAACGGATGCCGGAACTATGGCAAGACTATTTAACCAAGTTTGGTTTTGGAGAGTCGACGAATTTCGGATTATCTGGTGAAGCCACTGGAGAGATTCAGAATAAAACAACAGTCGATCGAGCGATGACATCTTATGGACAGGGAATTTCAGTGACTCATATGCAGATGCTGCAAGCCTACACAGCGATTGCTAACGATGGACAGATGTTGAAACCAACTATCATCAGTCGTGTTGTTTCTTCAAATGGTGAAGAAAAGCAGAGTGAGCCTCAAGTGGTCGGAACACCAATTTCGAGTGAAACCGCCTCAAAAGTATTGGAATACATGAAAGATGTAACAACAGATCCTAAATATGGCATGGGTAAGGAATATGCGATCGATGGTCTAAATGTATCTGCTAAAACTGGAACAGCAGAGTTTTTTGAAAACGGCGCATATCAGACACAAGACTATTTGCATTCTGTTGTAACGATCACACCAACGGAAGACCCTAAATACATTTTTTATATGACACTAAAAAAACCAGTATTAAATGGCACTTCAGCAAATACCATTATTTCAGAAGTAGCCAATAATCTAGTCAAGCGGGCCATGGTTGCCCAGAAATAAAACAAAAAGAGGTATAAATTCGCATTGTAAGCGAACTTATACCTCTTTTTGTTTTATTAAATTTGGTCATGGCTATAAAATTATTTACTATTGTTTTCTTTCAATTTTCTTATTGAATCTTCTTCCGGTGTAACATAAAGTGTTTTTTGATTTTCATAGATAACATACCCTGGTTTAGCGCCATTAGGTTTATGCACGTATTTCACCTGAACATAATCGACAGGGACTTGAGCAGATAAACGATATTTAGAGTAATAAGCCGCTAACATCGCAGCCTCAAGTAATGTGGTTTCAGATGGATCTGTATCCTTGATGATCACGTGTGAACCGGGAATATCTTTTGCATGGAGCCAAATATCTGTTTTCTTAGCAGAGCGAAGAGTCAATTGATCATTTTGAAGATTATTACGTCCAACTAAAATCAATGCTCCATCGCTAGAATAAAATTCTTCTGGTTTACTTTGTTTTGTTTGTTTTTGTTTTTTAGCTGCGCGTTTTTTGATATAGCCTTGTTCAATCAATTCTTCACGAATCAAATCAATATCCATTGGGCCTGCAATTTCCAACTGCGCTAAAACAGATTCTAAATAACCAACTTCTTGTGTAGCCTGTTCAATTTGACGATGAACGATTTTGACCGCATTTTTAAGCTTTTGGTATTTTTGGAAATATTTTTGGGCATTTTGATTGGGACTTAAAGCAGGATTCAACTTTATTTTTAATGGTTTGTCTTCCTCGTAATAATTCGGCAATTCTACAAACTCAGCTCCTTTAGGAACTTGTGACATAAAGGTTGTCAATAATTCGCCATCTCGGCGGTAGTTTTCAGCAAGTTCAGTATCAGCCAATGTTTGTTGAAGCTTTAGAATTTTTGTTTGATTACGTTTTAGCTCATTATCAAGTTTGTGGATTAGTTCTCCACCTTGTTGTTTTACACGATCCTTCTCAGCTTTACCGCCATAAAAAGCATCAAGTAATTCACTCAGAGTTTGGTAAGTCGTTTTTGTTCCTTCAAGTGAGTTAAATGGCAAAGGAGTAAAGTATTCTTTTTTCTCAGTTGTCGTCAACGTAGGGGTAGTTTTACTTAAAAGATCGGACCAGAAGGCTTCCCAAACGAGCATTTTTTCATTCGGCCGTTCATTTAAACGATAGACAAGCTCATCTGCTGTATCTCTACCTAAGCCTTGAAAGTGTGATTGAAGGTATTGGCCATCCAAAACAGCGGCTTGAGATAAAATCGCAAACACTTTTTCTTTACGTGCAGAAAAAGGATCTTGAGATTCTTGTTTGGGCGGATCGATATAGTCAACACCAGGAAGCAAGGAACGATAGCTATTTTGCGAACTGCCGATATGCTTGATCGCATCTAGAATTCTTCCATTTTCTTTATTCATCAAAATGATCGTACTGTGTCTACCCATCAATTCAACGATCAAAACAATATTTTGTAGATCACCAAGCTCATCTCTTTTTGTAAAAGTAAAATGGACGACTCGATCGTTATCGACCTGATGGATCTGTTCTAAAATCGCCCCTTCCAAAAACTTACGCAACATCATTACGAAATTAGGAGGTGTATCCGGATTTGCATACGCAATATCGGTCAACTGGATCCGTGCATAACTCGGATGAGCAGATAAAAGTAATTTATGATTTTTCCCTTTTGATCGTATAACTAAAACAATTTCATTTTCATAAGGCTGATGAATTTTAGAAATTCGGCCTGTTACTAAGGCATCAGATAATTCTGAAACCATGGTATGTGTAAATACGCCATCAAATGACATAAACATCCCTCAATTCTATAAACATAATAGTACTATTATAACGGAGTTCTTTTTATTTATAAAGGAAGTGAGAAATAAAACATAAAAAATCGAATAGGCTAGACATGAATCAGTAAATGTCTGCGTATTTTTCAAATGTTTAGTATAATGAATGGAGTACCAATTTTTAATCAGCAAATGGCTTTTATTACAAGGAGGCAGAAGTATGGTAAAAAGATTGATCAGTGCAAGCTACAGTGATGTTGCTAAGATGACTGCAAAGGAGTTGAAACAGTCCATCAAAGCAAGCGAAGGGCGGACGATCCTTTCAGAGAATGTTGTGGCCGCATCACCACAGGCAGGAGATATCAGTAATGCAGAGGTGGCTGCAGCATTTGGAGCAGATTTGATTTTACTGAATTTATTCGACTGTTTTAATCCGATCGTACAAGGGATTCCTGGAATGTCGATTGAAGAGGTGATGAACTATTGGCAGCATCCAGAAGAAAATCAAATCAACCCAATTCCGATCTTGAAAAAATTGATTGGGCGTCCAGTGGGTGTGAATTTGGAGCCTGTAGATGAGTCTTCACAAATGTTTAGTGAAAAATTAGAAATTGCTAAAGGACGTACTAGCTCAAAAGAAACGATTCAACGAGCAGAAGAGATGGGCGTTGATTTTATCTGTTTAACAGGAAATCCTGGAACAGGTGTGACAAATGCTGAAATTGCTAAAGCAGTAAAAATAGCGAAGGAAAACTTTTCTGGGTTGATCATTGCAGGAAAAATGCACAGTGCTGGTTCAGATGAGCCGGTTGTTTCTACCGAAGCAGTAGAAGCATATACTAAAGCAGGGGCAGATATTTTACTATTACCGGCAGTTGGAACGGTTCAAGGATTTTCTGAAGAAGATATGAAGGCAGCTATTGCTATTGCCAAAAAATACGATTTATTAACAATGTCAGCGATTGGTACGAGTCAAGAAAGTGCCAGTAAAGAAACGATTCGTCAAATTGCTTTGCTGAATAAGATCTGCGGAGTAGATATCCAGCATATTGGAGATGCAGGATATGGTGGATTAGCTCCAGCTGAAAATATTTATGAAATGTCACTAGCTATTAGAGGAATGCGGCATACGATCAATCGTATGGCTCGTTCAGTTAATCGATAGAGAACAGGAATGCGTTAAGCGTACGATTCGAGTAAAAAAACAGGACAAAACGGTTTATTCGTTTTGTCCTGTTTTTGTGTTTATGCGTCCGCCCAAACAGTTTCAGCGATTGTTTTAACAAGCGCGATTTTTTCCCATTGTTCTTCTTCTGTTAAATGATTTCCTTCGTGGGTTGACGCGAAGCCGCATTGCGGAGACAAGCAAATTTGCTCTAAAGGTACATATTGGCTTGCTTCTTTGATTCGAGCAATAATCGCCTCAGAACTTTCTAAGTTTCCTGTTTTTGTTGTGATCAAGCCTAAGACGATTCGCTGATCGTGTAATTTTTCTAATGGTTCAAATCCGCCAGAACGCTCATCATCATACTCTAAAAAGAAGCCATCGAATGCTTGGATCGAAAAGAGGTTTTTGGCAATTGTTTCATAAGAGCCATTATAGAGCCAATGAGACTGGAAGTTTCCTTTACAAAAATGGAAGGTAACAGCTAAATCAGCCGGCTTTTTAGCTAATACCTGTTCGGTTACTTCCTGAAAATCTTGGAGTAATTGATCCGGATTCAAGCCATTCGCTTTGATCATTTCACGGAAACGTTCATCAAACAACCCGCCCCAACTGGTATCATCCAATTGCAAGTATCGACAGCCTGCATCATAGAACGCTTGGATCGCATCTTGATACGTTTTGATCAAGTCTTGTTTGAATGCAGCCAAAGAATCATAGATCGGATTTTCATTATATTGTTTTGATAAGATCAATGAGTCTAGAAAAATCATATTCGGACCAGGGATCGTTTGTTTAGCCAAAAGTGGTGCTGCATGGCGTTGAGTAAAACGAAAATGATCAAGAAACGGGTGGTCTTGCGAAAAAGAGAGTGGACCACTGACAAATGTCCCTTGAGCTTCCGTTGTAATACCAAAAGCCGTTGTTTCAAAATCAAAAACAGTGATCCCATTCAATCCCGCAATAAAATCTAAATGCCACCAGCGACGACGAAATTCACCGTCTGTTACAGCTAAAAGACCTGCTTCTTTTTGCTTGTTTATCAATTTGATGATTTCTTGATCTTCGATTTCAGTTAGCTTTTCTTTTGAGATCGTTCCATCAGCAAAAGCTTGACGGGCTTCTTTCAAAGGCGCTGTACGTAAAAAGCTACCAACGATATCATAGCGAAAAGGGATTTTTTTAGTGTTGTTTGTCATAATAATTCCTCCATTATTTTAGTTTAGTCTATTGAAAAATACAAAAAAGCCCTGTACTTTTTTCAAAGTAAAGGGCGAATGCTCGCGTTACCACCTTTATTTTGGAAACCTCTCACAAGATTTCCCTCAACCAGGTACAGAATCAATTCTTCCGTACCATTGCACTATATTGGGCGCACCCAGAATATGCTTACCGCGGCTCACATATTCTTACGAAAAGATCATTTTCCTGTAATAGCAAATTATCTCATTTCAGCTACCGAGACTCTCTAATCAATTTTCTAAAAAACAGTACTCTTCTTTTCATCGTATTTTAATTTATTCATTATTAATGAAAGTATAGGCTAGGTAAAAATGTTTGTCAACAGCTGCTCATGATTCATTCGCTGATTCTTTTCTCGGCAGTCTTTAAATCGTCTAATAATTTTTGAAGGAAGCGCTCAATTTCAATTGGGAGCATATGGTAGCTGTTTAGTGTATTATTTTGCTGTTGAACAAAATCCAGTCTATATCTCAAGCTATCTTGGATTTTTATTAGATAATTTTGATCATTAAAATCTGGTAGTAAAGAAGCTGTTGGCGCATAAGTCATTGCGGTCAGTGGGCCAAAAGGTAGAAATGATTCTTTATTGTTGATCACTGCTTCGATGCAGGATAAGGTTTGTTGTGGGCTGATTTTTTGCCCATTAAAGTAGCCAGTATTTAAAATATAGCAATCAACCTTTTGCTTTTCAAATAGTTCTTTGAAGTCCTGATAATCTTCTGTTAACGGATACGAACGAAAAGGATTAGCAAACGGTTCAATAACCAATCGGTCTAAGTCTGTTTCAGGCATGACATTTTCAGCGGTCGATCGTTTTGTAGCTAGAGTCAAGCCAAAGATAGTTGCTAATACAGGATCATCGATCTTTACGATTGGCGGTAAACTGTCATCTTTCATGATCCAATAAACGGCATCTAGCTTATCCGGCAGATAATCCTTTCGGTTAGGTGTTGCATACCGTGACTTGATTGTTCGACCGTTATTGTTTCTAATATCTTCAGTTACTAGCACTTTTTCATGCTGCTCATTCAGAGTAACGCCAATATTGTGACCAGTCAAAAAAAAGTTTATATGTGGATCTTTCATGGAATAGTCTTGTGTTTTATCGAAATAGGCAGGCTCTAAGGCAGTAGAGGAGCCATCTTTTTTAGAAATGATAAATGCATCATCGTGAAGAACTGTGACGTTATGCTGATTTTGATGTTGTGCTAAAGTGATCGTTGATTTACCTGAACCTGATAAGCCAAAAACAGCCATGGTATAGGTTTTGTCATCCAAGCTATACTGTTTAAGTCCGCCGTGACATGCAATGAAGCCATTTCGATGTGCGATCGCCCAAGCTAAAGTCAACGTCGCTTTTTTCAATTCTCCAAAATAACGAAGTCCTAAAATTGCAGCAACATTATGCGTAGGATCAATCAATACTAAACCATCTGGGAAATCTGGATGAACCCACGTTGGATCAGCATAAACATAAATATCACCTTCATCATAATAGATTGAATCAGAGTAGAGAGCACGATAAGCAGTAGTTATGGACTGAAAATTTAAGAGATAGGCATAAAGACTGTGTTCAAAGCCTTTTGGTAGTTGAAGGTGACACTTGATCATGAAATCAGCTGAAAGTCCGACAAATACTTCGCCATGATAACAATCTTTTTGAGAACTCTGATAGATTGCTTCACGTAAAAGTCCGCTGTAAAATTCGTCATCTACCTCGGGAGAACTAAGTATTCTTCTAGCCATCGCAGATCTGCCGACAATTTTTCCATCATTCGCCACTAAAACCTTTGCATCGGCTGGTAGACCAAGCTCTTCTGGTCGATAGACTGGAATGTCAGTAACAATGGTTCCCAAAGCCTTTGTTGCTAAGGTGTAGCCATCGCTTAAACGAGTAATTTTATGAACGTTGTTTCTGTAAAAACTTGTTTCAATGATACTTCGAAAATTGGATAAAAGTGGATTTTCTTTTGTAATCTGATCGACGCTCAACTTTTCTACAGAACTCATGATCATCCCTCCTGAACTTTCTTTATGTATATTTTATCACAAAGTAATCGCTTGCAAAACTGCAGGATCAAATTTAGATAATTAGTTTATTGATTCTATAGATTATAATTTTTTAAAATAAATTCAGGAAAATATTTTATACTAGGAAAAAAAAAGAAGTAAAGGTATAATAAAGAAGAGAAGTGATAAGGGGAGAATAAAGTGAAGAAAAATTTTATTGATGCAAAAGATGATGTTATTGATTATTTAAATAAACAGAAAAAAATGACAGCTATCATTATTGGTATCGCAGTTTTATTTATTATTAGTTTATTTTTTATGATCCCTAAAGTACAGGCGAATATTCGTGCCTCTCAGATTCAATCGATTGTCGGTCAAACTAAATTGGCAAAAAAAGCCAATTATTTAGATGCTAAAACGGCAGATCAGCAAATTAGCGAAAAAACAGCAATGACTGTTTTGTTTTCTGTCCCGAGTGGAAAAACGTATGATGCAGTGATCGATGTTTTAAAAGATACGGATCAAATGAAGACGTTCAATCATAGTATTTATATCTATCCTATTGTTTATAATGTTGAAAAAATAGAAGAGAAGTATAAGTTAAAAAGAGATGAAACGACAGTGATCTTTTTTGAAAGCGGCAAAGAAAAAAATCGTTATACTCTAGAAACGAATCAAGATATAAAGACAACATTGATCCCTGCTTTGAATCAGTTGCCATTGTCAAGCGTGGAGCCGACGATCCAGACACCAGCAGAAAATACAACACATTCAACTGCGGAAACAACTCAGACAACAGAAGAGACACAAACGCAAGAAGTCGATGAACAAGGACAAGTGCAGGAACAGCCGACTGATGCCGAAGTTCCTGCAGAATAATGACGTAACTACTAGAAAGAAGGGCTTACGATGAAAGAATTGATTTTGATCCTATTATTGAAGCTTGGGATAATCCAACCTGCTATGCAGCGTGTTTATGTAAGAAGTGATCGACGTGACAAGTATTAATTGGCGGACGTTGGCCACTGATTTAGTAAGAAAGAGGACTCAGATGTCTACTGAGTCCTCTTTCGATCAAAATAGACTAAAAAAAGTGCGTATAAATGAATCGATTCGGCTGAATCCCTTTGATAAATTTAGAAATGAAACATTGAAATGGTATCAAGATCCGCAAAATATGCGGAATATCATAGGCGTAGAAACTGTTTACAGCAAAGCGCAGATTCAGCAAATGTATCATTGGCAAAATGAACATGGACTTCTTTATTATATTGAATATCATGATGGTGACGGCTTTCAAACGATCGGAGATGTCTGGCTGGCAGAAGACGATTATGCAATTGTCATCGATCAATCCTTTCAAAATCAACATATCGGACGAATGGTTACCAAATACTTTATCTATAAAGCAAAAAAACTTGGCAGAGAACGAATCACAGTCAGTGAGATTTTCAACTGGAATGAAGCGTCGCAAAAAATGTTCACTCATTTAAACTTTTACCCTTACAAGAAACAAAAGGATAGTTGGAGTTATCAAAAGCGTCTGAAAAATCAGCATTTACGAAAAAAAAATTCAATTTAACGTTTTTTGACCTTGACGAATAAATCATAAGTAGTGTAGACTACATTTAACAGAGAAACTATAGGAGTGATTACATGATGAAACTATCCACACCAAACAACCAATTGAATAACTCATGGCAAAACTGGCGTAGATAGTTGTATGTATGGTGCTCTCATAGATACAACGAATTAGAATTTTTTCTAAAGTTTGTATCTATGTCGGTTTATTAATGATGATTTCTGACCGCATAGATGATTGATCTATGCGGTTTTTGTTTAAAAACAACAGCCGCTCCTTTTTAGGACTTGCTGTTGTTTTTTTTGTTTCGAAAATTTACAATTTAGGAGGAGAAAAAATGAGAAAAAATCGTTTATCATTTGTTGTAGCTGTCATTATTATCTTTTTGATTGGGTCATTTTTTATAGAAAAAAGAGAAACACAAAAAGAAAAATTACCTACAGTTGGTGTGCTTCAATTTGTGAGCCACCCTGCATTAGACCAAATTTATAAGGGTATCCAAGCGGGACTGAAAGAAGAAGGTTATGAAGATGGTAAAAACATGACATTGGCTTTTCAAAACGGACAGGCTGATCAAAGTAAACTAGCGACAATGAGTCAACAACTGGTGCAAGAGAAAAAATCAGATATTCTAATTGGGATAGCGACACCAGCCGCGCAAGCATTGGCAAATACAACCTCTGAGCTTCCGATCATTCTGGGTGCAATCACCGATCCAGTGAGTGCAGGTTTGGTCAAAAGCAATGAAAAACCAGGAGCGAATATTACAGGTGTCAGTGATAAGTCTCCTGTTGATGCTCAGTTCGACTTGATCGCCAAATTAGTGTCGAACAATAAAAAAGTAGGTATTTTATATGCTTCCTCTGAAGAAAACTCTAAATACCAAGTCGAAGAAGCAAAGAAAGTTGCAGAGAAAAAAGGCATGACAGTCAAAACATATGCTGTACCGTCAAGTAATGAAATTGCCCAAACGGTTCAAGTGATGGCTAGTGAAGTGGATCTGATCTATATCCCGACAGATAACACAATTGCCAATGCGATGCAAACCGTAGTGAATGAAGCTGATAAAGCGAAGGTTCCAATTTTTCCTTCTGTTGATACGATGGTCGAGCAAGGCGGAGTTGCGACTGTGGGAATCAATCAATTCGATCTAGGTGTTCAAACAGGAAAAATGGCAGCGGCGATTCTTTCAGGAAAATCACAGCCGGCAACGATGCCGATCTATACTTTTGATTCAGGGGATATCATTATCAACCAAAAACAAGCAGATAAACTAGGAATAAAAATTCCTGAAAATATTCGAGAAAAAGCTAAAATCGTAGAATAGGAGTGGAAGAGATGATCGTTTCAGCAATTGGACAAGGAATGCTATGGGCAATCTTAGGGTTAGGGATTTTTATGACCTATCGAATTTTAAATTTTCCGGATATGACAACAGAAGGGTCATTTCCATTAGGCGGAGCGGTTTGCGTGACTGCTATCACGTCTGGGATTCATCCGATTTTTGCAACGCTATTAGGTGTTTTAGCTGGTATGTGCGCCGGATTGGTCACAGGATTACTATTCACTAAAGGGAAAATACCAGTGATTTTAGCTGGAATATTGGTGATGTCAGGACTAAATTCTGTGATTTTATATGTGATGCAGACACCCAATCTATCATTATTAAATAAGCCAAAAATTCAGGATTTCTTTTTGCAGTTTGATTTACCGAATTATTACGATATCGTTTTTTTAGGTGTAATTTTTCTTGTGATCATTATTAGTTTGTTGCTATTTTTCTTTAATACAAATCTAGGACAGGCTTATATTGCTACAGGAGACAATGAACATATGGCACGTTCACTTGGCATCAAAACAGATTCAATGAAAATTTTAGGTTTAACGTTATCAAATGGCGTGATTGCATTATCTGGGGCGTTGATTGCCCAGAATGATGGCTATGCGGATGTCAATAAGGGAACAGGCGTGATCGTCATTGGACTTGCATCGATCATTATTGGCGAGGTGCTTTTCGGTGAGTTGACATTTGCAGAGCGTTTGGTCGCGATCGTTGTTGGTAGTATCATTTATCAATTGTTGATTCTAGCCGTGATCAAATTAGGCTTTGATACGACCTACTTGAAAATATTCTCTGCCGTGATTTTAGCAGCTTGTTTAATGATCCCGCAATTGAAAAAAGCATTGAATCTTCACTTTCTACCTGAGAAGGAGGCTGAAAAATGAGTACTGTACTTGAATTGAAACATGCGACTAAAAGAATCGACAATGGTCTAAATGAAACGAAGGTCATTTTGAATAATGTGAATCTAACGATTGAAAAAGGTGAATTTGTCACTGTTTTAGGTGGAAATGGGGCTGGTAAAAGCACGTTGTTCAACAGTATCGCAGGAACCTTGTCTTTAAGTGAAGGTGACTTATTTATCAATCAACAAAAAATAACGAATTATTCTGAAGAAAAACGGGCAACTTTTTTCTCACGAGTCTTTCAAGATCCTAAAATGGGCACAGCGCCACGAATGACTGTGGCAGAAAATTTACTCTTGGCAATGTACCGAGGACAAAAAAGAGGCTTACGTTTAAGAAAAATTAGTGATCAGCGAACTTTTTTCACGAAAATCTGCAGTGAAGTAGGAAATGGACTGGAAAATCATTTGGATACCCCAACTGGTAATCTTTCTGGCGGTCAAAGACAAGCATTGAGCTTGCTGATGGCCACGCTAACTAAACCAGAGTTATTATTGTTAGATGAACATACAGCAGCTTTAGATCCTAAAACGTCAAAACAGTTGATGCATTTAACGGATCAGCGAATCAAAGAAGCTGATTTGACTTGTTTGATGATCACCCACCGAATGGAAGATGCATTAGAATATGGTAACCGGCTGATCGTCTTACAAAAAGGTCGGATCATTAAAGATCTGAATAAAAACGAAAAGGAAAAGCTGACTCTACAAGATTTATTGTTGTTTTTCGAAGAAGAAGCAGAGCTGTCAGTAGATTAAAAAAGAAGTCAAGACTATCGATTAGTCTTGACTTCTTTTTTATCTAAAATATTTTTTAACAGACGTTCTACGATTCCTGTGACCATAAATCCAGCTGCAATAGCTCCAGCAGTCATGATCACTTTGATAATGAAATGCATCCCATTAACATAGTCACCTAAAACGATGCTTCGAACTGCTTGATAAGCCGGACCGCCAGGAACTAGTGGAACAAGACTGGGAATATTGAAGATGGTCATAGGCATTTTCTTTCTACGTGAAAAAAAGATGCTCATCAGGCCGATACCAATAGCGCCAAGAAAATTTGCAAAAATAGCTCCAGCTTCCATATTTTTAGTCAGCCAAAAGATCATCCAGCCTACAGTACCAGTGATACCGCAAGCATTCAGCAGCCTTCTAGGAACATTCGTGACGATCCCAAATGTAATTGTGCTTAAATAACTAAAAAGACAATGAATCACAATTTCCAAAATAATTTCTCCTTACATAAATAGTTTAAAAACAATTGCAATGCCAATACCGATCGAACCTGCAATAAAAATGGCTTCTGTCGCGCGTGCTGTTCCACTTAATAGATGACCGGCCAAAATATCTCTAAATGAATTTGTGATCGCTACACCAGGAACCAATGGCATTACAGCACCAATAATGATATTATCGACATTACCAGCTAGGTGAAAGGTCACAGCAAAATAGGCAAGCAGGCCAATTGTAAAGGAGGCTAGAAAATCATCTAGAAATTTAATATTCAGCCATTCTTTAGTGAAGTGTGCCACACTAAAGCCAGCCATACCAATAAAAAAAGTAGCTAAAAAATCATTCCAACTTCCACCGAAAATATACATCAAAGTACAACTGACAATGCCGGCTGCAAAAATTTGCAGCGTCATTGAGTACGTTGGGGCCTCAGAGTCGATATTGACTAATCTATAGTTAAGCTCAGCTAATGAAATTTCTTGGTTGGCAAATTGACGTGAAAGATTATTGACAATAGCCACTTTTTCCAGATTAATGCTGCGTTCCGTCACGTTTTCTAATTGAGTAAAATTACTGGAGCGAAACCCCATAAAAAGACCCGTGGCAGTTACATAGCTAACACTTTCTTTTTGACCAGCATTTTCTGCGATACGATTCATTGTGTCTTCAACACGATAGACCTCAGAACCGCTCTCTGTCATTATTTTTCCAGCTAATAAGCAAGTATCTAAAATGAGTTGTAAATCTTTTTGTTTTGATTCTGTCATTACAAAAACTCCTTGAAGTAAAGTATGCGATAAAAACAGTGTATCACTTTTTCTATAGGTTTGAAATCATTGATTTATTAGAAATGAGCATGTTCCCTTTTTTAGAAATGTTTTTTCTTTACTCCTAAGGCAAGAAGTAAAAAAGCAATATTTTTGAGCGATTATTTAAATTTTGCTTAGAATTATAAAGATACACTAAAAAAGTAAAGGAAAACTCTCAGATATCCAAAACATCCTTGCTTTTTCTCAGTAAAAGTCCTATCCTTATGTTAACAAACCAAAGGGGTCTAGATATTATGGATAAACAATGGTCACTGTATTCAATAAGCAGCTTCATTTTACTTGTATTGTTAGTAAAAACGTTTGAACGAGGGCATATTGCTTTGAGTATTTTTTTAGCGGTGCTTTTATTGGTACAAGTGACAGGATCAGTTATCTGTGTTCATCAAAAAAGACAAAAAAAAGAAATCCCATCTTCTAAATAAAAGAAGTGGGATTTTTAATTTTTGCTTAAATCAAATCAAAATGCTTCAAAGCATGAACAATACCGCCATCAGTATTGTTCTTTGTGATGTAACTTGAGCGTTCTTTCAACTCAATACGAGCGTTGCCCATCGCAATTTTATTATCGCATGCATCAAATAGCGCAAGGTCATTGATGCCATCTCCAAAAGCAAAGGTAGGAACTTTCGGCAGCTCAAGAGTTTTGAATAAGTTTTGAACACCGGAACCTTTTGAGACACCTTTTCGAACGGTATCAATAGAATAAGGGCCGTTTCGGTAAAAGGTCATCTCAGGGAAGTGTTCCAAATAATGTTCATCACCATCTTCAGAGAGGACTAACATCATGTTCACCGACTTATTTTCTGTATTAAAAGGATCGATCATCGGTGGTTTTGAATGGATGAAAGCATAGGCATTTGAAACGATTTCGTTGTGTCCGGAACACCAAATATGACGATCATTATAATAAGAAATCTCGTGCCCTTGCTGCTTGACATGTTTTTGCATCTTAGAAACTTCTTCTGGTGTAAACTCATTAGAATACACGTTCTTTCCTTCAACTTGGATCAATTGACCATTCATCACAATAGCTGAATCGATCCCGCTATCTTTCATGATATGCTCGATCTCTACTATCGTCCGACCAGTAGCAATCAAAGGTAATACTTGATTATCTTTCAATGCTTGGATAGCTGTTGAGATCTCAGAAGTGATTTCTGATTTTTCGTTCAGTAATGTGCCGTCTAAATCAAAAAAAGCAACTGCTTGAATTTTTTCCATAAATTTTCAACGTCCTTTCATGCTTAATCTTATCAAAGATTGAAAAAAAGACAAAGCTTTTTTGAAGAAAGATAGAAGTTATTGGAGCTTAGCGATTTTTAGAGTATAATATTACTGACGTTAACTATGAAGAAAAGAGGCGGTATATAAATGAATGTATTAATGATCGAAGATAATGAATCTGTATCAGAAATGATGCAAATGTTCTTTTTGAACGAAGGTTGGGAAGCGACCTTCAAGTATGATGGCAAAGAAGGATTGGATACCTTTTTAGAAGCGCCTGAGAAGTGGGATATGATCACATTGGATTTGAATTTACCAACGATGGATGGGATGTCAGTGTGCCGTGAAGTTCGCAAAGTATCAAATACTGTACCGATCATTATGCTGACTGCCAGAGATTCTGAAAGTGATCAGGTGATAGGACTGGAGATGGGCGCAGATGACTATGTGACTAAGCCATTTAGTCCCTTGACTTTGATTGCTCGGATCAAAGCTCTTCATCGTCGCTCTGAGATTGGGGAGCACGTTGACAGCTCTGAACCTTCAGATGAAAAGTTTGATGTAACGACGGAACATTTTAAAATGAATACTAAAACCAGAGAAGCTTATCTTGATAACAAACCAATCGATGGTTTGACACCGAAAGAATTTGATTTGTTATATACACTTGCAAAAAAACCAAGACAAGTCTTTTCTCGTGAGCAACTGCTTGAAATGGTTTGGGATTATCAATATTTTGGAGATGAGCGAACAGTTGATGCTCACATCAAAAAGTTGCGTCAAAAGATCGAAAAAGTGGGACCGCAAGTTATTCAAACGGTTTGGGGCGTAGGGTATAAATTTGATGATTCTGGAGTTGCTTAGATGAAATATTTACATCAGCAATTACTCGCGTTTTGGGGTGTGATCATTTTAATCATTTTGATCGTGGGGACATCTTTTACTCAATTAACGAAAAAAACCTTACAAGATTCAAATTATGAACAATTACAAGGCTATGCCAAATCAGCATGGCAGGCGAAGGATTCGATCAACAGAGAACCGGGAATGACTGATCAAGATACTTGGAATGTATCTTTTCATTTATTTGAAGGCTTTTTAAGCAATCAGGATGTTCAATTCGTTTTTTATGATACAAATATGAATGTTCAATATCCGCTCAATCCTGAGAAAAAGCTGGACGATACAGTGATCAAGGCTAACTGGGATGGATTGATGCAAGGCCAGCAGGAGTTTGCGACGGTAGATAAAGATATTTATGGAAACAAGAATGTCTCCTCATATGTGATGCTTCCTGTAACAATGACGAATATTCAGTCGCAACAAAATACGATCATTGGCGCATTAGTAGTTACGCAACCAGCCAAAAACGTGTCTGATAGTATGGATGCTATTACATCGAATTTATTCAAAGGATTTATCATATCTAGTATAGTCGGCTTGATTTTAAGCTATTTCTTTGCGAGTTTCCAAGTAAAACGGATCAATCGCATGAGGAAAGCGACAAAAGAAATCACTAGCGGAAACTTTGATGTAAAATTAGCAACGCATGACAAGGATGAGTTTGATGACTTAGCGGAAGATTTCAATAAGATGGCAGAATCGCTAAAAGAATCCCGGGAAGAAATCGATCGTCAAGAAGAACGACGACGTCAATTTATGGCAGATGCCTCTCATGAAATGAGAACCCCTTTAACAACGATCAATGGTCTGTTAGAAGGACTTCAATATGATGCAATACCTGAAAATCAACGAGAGAACGCAATCAAATTGATGCAAAATGAGACCTCTCGTTTGATTCGGTTAGTCAATGAAAATCTGGATTATGAGAAAATCAGAACGAATCAAATCAGCATTGTGGTTAAAAAGTTCAGTGCCACTGAAACACTGGAAAATATTCTAACGCAATTAGAAGCGAAAGCAGAATCCGCAAATGATCGTTTGATTTTAGAAACGAAAGAACCAATCGATGTTTATGCTGACTATGATCGTTTCGTTCAAATCATGGTCAATATCCTGCAAAATGCGATTCAATTTACTCAAGATGGAGAAATCCGTGTCCATTTACAAAAAGGCTATCTAGAAACGATCGTGACGATTACAGATACAGGAATCGGAATGACGGAAGAACAGGTGCAAAATATTTGGGATCGCTATTATAAGGTCGATCCATCTAGAAAAAATACGAAATATGGAGAATCTGGTTTAGGATTGTCTATCGTTCAGCAGCTAGTCAGACTGCATAAAGGAAAGATCAGCGTCGAAAGTAAAGAGGGGGAAGGAACAAGTTTTACTATTTCGTTCCCCGATGTTGAAATTCAAGATGAAGAATAAGTAAAAAGTATATAATTAGATAGCAAAAAAATAAGCTGAGTAAAGATGGTTGTTATCTTTACCCAGCTTATTTAATCGCCATAAAAAAGGTCTGGCAGTTTGAACTCCTTGAGTGAACTGCCAGACCTTTTTATGCTGTATTAATGATTTTATCCATATAAGGACTTTCTGCAATCTGAATATCATTTGTTAAGACTAGAATCGCCTTTTTCTTTTCTTTAGCGATTTTTTGTAGTAATGGAAGTAGCTCTTGACGCTGACCAACAGATAATTTTTGAAAGATATCATCAATGATGATGATGTCTTTATCAAGCAATTGTAACTGAACCAATTGGAGCTTGATCATTTCTAACGTGTTTAAATCAGATTCAGATTTGACCAATACATCATGAGTTAAGCCAACGTAATCAAGCTGTTCTAAAAGTAGAGACTTTTTATTTTTCTCTTTGATCGATGTACCGATGAACAGATTGTCCCGAATCGAAAGATAGGGAAGAAATGTATTTTCAGATAAGATAAAACCGATCGCCATTGTCTGTTTTAAATCAAATGTTTTATCTATAAGGAAGAAAAAATCAGCTTGAATACGGCTTTGATCTTCTAAAATAACGGTCATATGCTGTTCCTGAAATAATTCATTAAAACGCTCTTGCGTCCAGAAATTCTCTAAAGAAAAATCCATTTACTCACGTCCTTAATACTGAATTCTTTTTTTCAAAAATAAATACGTGGAAATCGACGTCACTACTGTTGTTGTAGCAGTGAGTAACAGGCAATTTTTTAGAAAGGCTTTGAATATGACAGAAATAGGCAGATTCGTGATTCCCAATGAAATAAAAGTAGTGTTGTCATTTGTAGTCATTACCTGATTTGGGGTACTTTCGACAACCAAATTCGGAGAAAAAAAGGTCACCCGTTCAATTCCAAATTGAGTAGCCAATATAGGCTTTAATCGAATTAAAAGAAATTCATAAGTGTGTTGGCAAACCAATAGGGCAAAAGCTGCGAAAAAAATTCCGATCATCATTGGAATCAGAGTTTCCAAAACAGCTTGCTTGATGATAAAAGAACGTTTAAATCCCATGATTCGCCATTTGAGCATATCTTGCCTTTTTAAACGAAGACTCGTAAAAAGTAAAAGACAGACAATAAACAATGCAACCACTAAAAGTACTATGTACATCACTAAGAATAGGTGAATAAGTTTCTGATGATTTTTAAAGTAATCAGAGAGATTCGCCAAATTCTTGACTTGTTGATAGAATATGTTTTCCAAATCAATGAGGTTCAAAATGCTTGTTGATAGTACAAGAAAAAGTCCGGAAAAAAGACCAAGACTAAAGGATGTTTTTTTATGATAGGAAACACTGGCATAGGCGTAACGAATGTTTTTCAAATAGATTCACCTCACAGAAACAAGTATAAAATAAGAATATGAATAATCTATGAAAAAGATATAAAAAAGCTTGAGTAATTACTCAAGCTTTCATGATTATTTATTTGATTTTTGATAATCTTGATAAGATTCTGTGTGGTATTTATCAACGGTAGATGTGTTGTTATTTTTGCTGTAGACACTCGTTGATGATTTCCCTTTTTTAGATTCGATTTTTTTCATCTGTTCCAGCTGATCTTTATAATTGTAGTTATCAGGATTTACTGGAGTCAAACCACTGTTTGTATAGAATCGTAGAAGGTCACCGTTTGTCGTTTGATCGGACATTTCCAGCTGTAAGTTGACCTTATCTTTCAGTGCTTTCGTTTCCTGTAGTTGTTGCTCAGTTGGTTCACTGATCAATAGGCCAGTTGCTGTGTCGTAGATATTAGAACCTAGCATCGTATATTTTGGTGAAACATAGTTGCCGTTTCTAAATGCAACTAATTGTTCATTTTGTTTAGAGAATAGGTCTTGTCCCATTTGGATATAATTTTTTGTATCGATACCCAATAAATGAAGTAGAGTAGGTAATGCATCGATTTGACCACCATACGTATGATTGATCCCGCCATTCGTTTGACCAGGAATATGGATCATATATGGTACACGCTGCATTGTTGAATTGTCAAAATCATTCCAAGTAGATTTTGTTTTGCCAACCAGTTCAGCTAAATTCTTATTACGAGAAGTCGAAACACCATAATGGTCACCGTAAAGTACGATCACTGAATTATCATATAATCCAGATGCTTTTAAATAATTGAAAAATTCTTCAACAGATTTGTCAAGGTAATTCGCTGTAGCGAAGTAGCCGTTGATCGTTTCATCTGACGTGTTTGCAATCGGGAACCCAGCTTCATCATTTGTAAACTGTGAATATGGATAATGATTAGAAACAGCGATAAACTTAGAATAAAACGGTTGTTGTAAATGCTCTAAATATTGAACGGACTGGTTAAAAAATGGTTTATCATGCAATCCGTATTGGAAAGAGTTATCTTCGTTGACATCATAGTAGCTTGCATCGAAAAAGTAATCATAGCCTAAATGCTTGTAAGTTTCATTACGGTTCCAGAAATTACCGGCATTTCCGTGGAAAACAGCACTAGTATAACCAGCTTCTTGATCTAGAATTGCTGGAGCAGCTTCGAATGTATTTTTTCCGCCGACTTGAGTGAACAATGATCCTTGATCTAAACCGAATAATGAATTTTCAAACATCGTTTCGGCATCACTCGTTTTTCCTTGTCCTACTTGATGGAAGAAATTATCAAAACTATACGTACTATTATTATGGAAAATACTGTTAAGGAACGGTGTTACTTCATGATCGACACCATTTTCATCTTTTAACTTGTAATCGATCAGAAACTGTTGGAAGCTTTCTAAATGAATATAAATCACATTTTTTCCTTTAGCAATTCCGAATGTTTCTGGATTAGGCTCAGCATAATGACCTTTGACATAATCTGAAACTGTATCCATGTCATTCTCACTTGCTTCAGCTCGTACTTGGTTCGTCTGATATGTTGTGACACCATCATAAACAGTAAAAGCGTTCAAGCCTAAAAACTTCACGATATAATCACGAGAGAACTGACGACCTAATAATTGTGGTCTAGCAGTTTCAGCTAACGTTAAGTTTGCCGCAAAGAATAGAGCAGATAATAAGCTCATAGAAAGAGCAACTCTAGCTCTAACTGGCCGTTCATCCATTTTGATCGTCTTCGTCAGTAATAAAATGCCGACGATAATAAAATCAAGCCAGTAAATCACATCATAAGGTCTGAAAAGACGCAGTGCACTTTCGCCAAGACCGCTGGCAACTTTGCCGGCACCAAGCATCGTATTGACTGTGATAAAGTCAGTAAATTCTCTATAATAGGTAACATTTGAGAAAAGAAGTAGGCTAACTAGGAAATAAATCACCATCATAGTGATATAGGAAGCTCTTTTTCTTCTCACATATAAAGCAATTGCCAACAAGAAAAATGTTGAAGCAATTGGATTGATAAAGAGAATAAAATATTCAAAAGCATTTTCGATACGCAGATGAAAATCGACAACGTAAGCAAAAATCGACTTCATCCAAATCAGGACACCTATAAAGAGAAACAGCCCCATACGGGTATCTAAAAATTTAGGTGTATGTATTTTTTTTAAAATATTCAAAGTGAACGAATCCTTTCTTCAATCAAATCTAAGAGAAAGCCAATGAAAAGTTTTCACAAGCTTTACATATACAGCATTAATTTTACTCTGTTCCATAAGCTCTGTCAATTTAAATCAAGAATTGGGAGCGGGTTGTTAATGAAATTTTACTTTTCTTTAAAAAAGAAGCAGTAGAAATTAGCTCATCTTCAATCATAGAGGAGTGAAAATGATCCTAATGGGTAACGACAGCTTGTTCTTTTTTTGATATACTGACGAAGAAAGAATATAATGGAGAATACTTAATTGAAAGCTAAAGGATGTAGAAAATGAACATACGAATAACAAAAAAGTCAGAGAAAAAATTTAAAGCAGGCTATCCCTTAGTCCAAAAGGAAGATTTGCAGGAATCCCCACAAAAATTTTCTGCGGAATGGCTTGATTTTCTTGATAGCAAAGGAAATTTTGTTGCTTCAGGCTATCTTGGTGAACAAAATAAAGGAATAGGCTGGCTAGTCAATCGACAAGGGAGTATCGATTCTGGATTTTTAGAAAAGCTATTTTTAAAGGCAAAAAAAGAGCGAGCGTTTTTTGAACAAGATCTTGGAACCACAGCGTATCGGTTGTTTAATGGTGAAGGGGACGGATTAGGTGGTTTGACGATCGATCGCTACGATGCGTTTGTCGTTTTTTCTTGGTACAATGAAACACTATATAATATGAAAGAACAAATCCTCCGGGCGTTCAGAGCAAGTATGCCTGAGATTATCGGTGGATACGAAAAAATTCGGTTTTCAACTCAGTCTTTACCTGAATCACAAAAGTTATTCGGTAAGGATGCACCTGAACCATTACTAGTTTTGGAAAATGGTGTGACGTATGCAACTTATTTGAATGATGGTTTGATGACAGGAATTTTCCTAGATCAAAAAGAGGTTCGCGGACGATTGATCGATGGTGCAGCTGCTGGTAAAACAGTATTGAATATGTTTAGCTATACTGGCGCCTTTTCAGTTGCAAGTGCCATGGGCGGTGCTGCAAAAACGACCAGTGTTGATTTAGCTAAACGGAGTTTGCCAAAAACAAAAGAGCAATTTGAAGTGAACCAAATCAACCCGGCAGATCAAAAAATCATTGTGATGGATGTTTTTGAGTATTTTAAATATGCTATGCGTAAAGAACTAAGTTATGATGTGATCGTTTTAGATCCGCCAAGTTTTGCTCGAAACAAAAAGAAAGTCTTTTCTGTTGCAAAAAACTACGGTGATTTAGTAAAGGATGCTGTGACTATTCTAGCAGATCAGGGGCTATTGATCGCTTCAACAAATGCTGCAAATATTTCAATCGATAAATATAAGAAAATGATCATTCAAGCGCTAGATGAAAAACAGGTACGTTATCACTTTAAAGAAACATACCAATTACCAAGTGACTTCAAAACAAACAAACATTTTGAAGAAGGGAATTATTTAAAAGTATTTTTTATCGAAATCAAAAAATAGATCAAGAATTCTTTCAAGTAACCATTTGTAAATCAGGAGAGAAGGAGAGGAAAGATGAGGACAGTTGATGTTAAAGGAATCAGCATTGGTATTGGCAGTCCTAAAATAGTTGTGCCGATTGTCGGAAGAACGGAAGCTGAAATAATCGATGATGCTAGAAACTTATCAAAAATAGAATGCGATTTAGTTGAGTGGCGTGTCGATTTTTTTGAGCAAGTTACTGACTTCCAAATGGTAATTGCGTTATCAAAAAAGATCACAGAATGCCTTGTTGAAAAACCATTACTTTTCACTTTTCGAACGAAAAAAGAAGGTGGTGTCAGCGATCTTTTAGATAGTGACTATTTTTTATTGTACCAAATGATGATTCAAAAGGGTTGTCTTGATTTACTTGATATTGAGTTATTTATGGACGATCAGCTTGTGCAGCAGACGATTCAGTTAGCACAAGCTAAAGGAATCAAAGTGATCATGTGTAATCATGATTTTGAGCAAACACCAGAAAAAAAAGAGATTATTTCTAGACTCTGTCGTATGCAAGAAATGAATGCGGATATTTGTAAAATCGCTGTAATGCCGCAAACCTCAAAGGATGTTTTAACCCTACTTGAGGCGTCGAATGAGATGAAGATGAACCATGCAGATCGTCCGATCGTAACGATGTCCATGGGGAAATTGGGGCTGGTCAGTCGATTGACTGGTGAGATTTTTGGATCAGCATTAACCTTCGGTACTGATCGAACAGCTTCTGCACCTGGTCAAATATCCGCTGTGAAATTACGCCAACTTTTAAACATCCTGTCATTGTCAGAAAATTGAGAGGTGCAACATGGGAAAAAAGAAGACACAAAAAACAAACGCGATCCGTATTGTCGAACAACAAAAAATTCCATACAAAGAATATGAGTTTGAATGGAGTGAGGATCATTTAAGTGCTGAAAGTGTTAAAGAAAAATTGGGAGTAGCTGATGGAAAAATTTTTAAAACCTTGGTTGCTGTCGGGAATAAAACTGGACCTGTCGTAGCGGTAATACCAGGTGATAAGGAATTAAATCTAAAAAAAATAGCAGCGGTCAGCGGAAATAAAAAAGTGGAAATGCTGCATTTGAGAGATTTGGAAGAGACAACTGGCTACATTCGTGGTGGTTGCTCGCCGATTGGAATGAAAAAGCTTTTTCCAACCTATTTAGCTCAAGAAGCGGATGAATTTGAGGCGATCATTGTTTCAGCTGGTAAAAGAGGCATTCAAATGGAGATAGCTCCAGAGGCTATTTTAAAGATGACTAAAGGTAAAATAGTGGACATAACAATATAAAAAATGAGGATTGAACAACAAGATCAACAAATTGTGTTCAATCCTCATTTTTATTTTGGAAGCTGTTAGCCTTGCTTAAAGGTATTTTTGTAAAGCCTGTCTTGCTAGAGAATCAGCGCCTTTGTTTTGACTTTCCGGGATCCATTTGATCAATAGTAACGAAAAATGTGGCTCCAATTGTTTATAAGTAGCTAAGTATGGCTGAAATAAAGGATTTTTTGAATAATCTTTTTCAATCGTTTGAACGACTACTTTGCTGTCAGAATGAATCACGATCGTCTGGTCGGTATATTTTTTTTCGATCAATAATTCAAGCGCTTGAATAAAAACTCTGAATTCAGCTTCATGGTTGGAACATTCACCAAGGGAAACATGTTGTTGCTCATGAATAGCTTCGCCAACGATCACGATTCCGCCGCCGCTTGGACCAGGATTTCCTTTTGTTGCAGCATCGACATATATTCGTAACATAAATATCTCCTTATTTTCTTTTCGTTAAAAGTTGATGTATGTTATTATTGTACCATACTGAATTTTTACTAAGGGGTCGCTGTATGAAGAAAAGAGTCTATCATTGGCAACCAGAATTATCAACAGCGATAATTTATTGGTCTTGTACATTTGGCATTTTATTTTTAAGTTTGATTTTGATGTTGGAACATACCCGTCCTTACCTGACGAGCAACATAGTTTTAGGCGTGTTCTTTTTCTTCGCACTTTTAGGATTGAATCGTTATTTTATTTTGAAGAATGATCAGCTGATCGTCCATGCACTATTACCAATTAGACGTAAGAAAATTAGTGTGCAGGCGATCGAGGCTATTTTTGTCGGCCCTAAGTCGATCAAAATTGTTTCTACTGAGTTTAAAGAAGGAAGCCAGTTATATATAATGACGAAAAAAACGAAAGCGGCTTTTATTTCTCAGATTAAAACAATGTTGCCTGAGCATGTACTTATTCATGAAGATCCAGCGCAAAAGTCTGGAAAGGAATAACGAAATAGCTAAATAGAATAAAGCAAAATAAAAGCTGAGAAAGCTCATTTCCTATGAAATGTCATTCTCAGCTTTTTGTTTATACTTTCTTCACATGTGCAGCTTGGAGACCGCGTGTACCTTCCATTACTTCAAATTCTACCGCTTGGTTTTCATCTAATGATTTAAAACCATCGCCTTCAATTGCTGTGAAATGAACAAAAATTTCATCGTCTTCATTGTACGTAATAAAGCCATAACCTTTTCTATTATCAAACCACTTGACGAACCCTTTTTCCATTCAAATCACGCCCCTTTATTTTCTAAAGTCTAGCATCATTATAAAGTGAAAAAGAACCCTCGTCAATCTTTTGCAAAAATAGCTTTTTCACCATAGAAATAGAGTGAAAGAAAAGGTATAATGGTTAATATCTTAACGAAAAACACTTGTTGTACAAAAAAAGTTCGGGAAAAGAGGGCATGATGAAAACAGATATCGAAATTTCACAGTCAGTTCAATTATCACCAATCACTAAAATTGGAGAAAAGATCGATCTAAAAGAGAATGATTTAGAATTATATGGACATTATAAAGCTAAAATCGATTTTTCAACCATTCAACGTTTGTCAGAGAAAACAGATGGGAAACTGATATTAGTCACATCGATCAATCCGACTTCTGCAGGTGAAGGAAAATCAACTGTTACGATTGGATTGGGTGATGCATTAAATAAGATCGGTAAAAAAACAGTGATTGCTTTACGCGAACCTTCATTAGGCCCAGTTATGGGGATCAAGGGAGGTGCAGCCGGCGGTGGTTTTGCTCAAGTTTTGCCAATGGAAGATATAAATTTACATTTTACAGGGGATATGCATGCGATTACAACAGCCAATAATGCTCTTTCTGCGTTGCTGGATAACCACATCCATCAGGGGAATGAGTTGAACATCGATGCAAGAAGAGTGATCTGGAAACGTGTGGTGGATTTGAATGATCGAGAACTGCGCCAAGTAATGGTTGGTTTAGGTGGACCCATTCAAGGAGTTCCAAGAGAAGACGGATTTGATATTACAGTTGCCAGTGAAATTATGGCAGTGCTATGTTTAGCTTCTGATTTGGAGGATCTAAAATTTCGCTTGGGAAATATCGTGATCGCTTATACATTTGATTTGGAACCTGTAACGGTTAGTGATCTAGGTGTTCAAGGCGCTTTGACATTACTGTTGAAGGATGCGCTGAAGCCCAATCTTGTTCAAACGATTTATGGAACGCCAGCCTTAGTTCACGGCGGTCCATTTGCAAATATTGCTCATGGCTGTAATAGTATTTTAGCCACAAAAACGGCATTGAAGCTTGGGGATTTTACTGTAACAGAAGCAGGATTCGGGGCCGATCTAGGCGCGGAAAAGTTTTTGGATATCAAAGTTCCTAATCTAAAAAAAGCACCTGATGCAGTTGTCATCGTAGCAACGATAAGAGCATTGAAAATGCATGGAGGTGTTTCTAAAACAGAGTTGACGAAAGAAAACATAGCTGCTTTGGTCAAAGGATTCACCAATCTTCAAAAACATATTGAAAATATGAGAAGCTATGGTTTGCCAGTGGTCGTTGCAGTTAATGAATTTTCTGGAGATACCGAAAAGGAACTGTCTACACTAAAAGAGCTCTGCGAGACACAAAATGTTCCAGTAGAGTTGACCAGTGTTTGGGCAAATGGACCAGAAGGCGGGGGTGCTTTAGCAAATCGAGTGGTTGAACTAATCAACGAAGAGCAAGGTGAATTTCGGACGATTTATCAAAAAGGTATGGATCTAGAAGAAAAAATTCAGGCGATCGTCACGAAAATTTATGGCGGAAGCGGCATTTCCTTTTCAAAAAAAGCACAAAATCAACTTGCAATATTTGAAAAATATGGTTGGGATCGTTTGCCTGTATGTATGGCTAAGACACAGTATTCTCTGTCAGATGACCCAGATGCATTAGGTCGCCCGGAAGGTTTTACAATCAACATTCGTGAACTTGTACCAAAGATCGGTGCTGGATTTATTGTGGTATTAACTGGAGATGTGATGACCATGCCGGGGCTGCCTAAAAAACCTGCTGCATTGAATATGGATGTAGATCAAGATGGACAAGCAATTGGATTATTTTAAAAATAATAAATAATTCGAAAAAAATCGTTAGGAAAAAAGTGTTCAACTCCGACAACTAAGTCTTCCAATTCTTAGCATCTTAGATATTTAGAGATTGATGTGATCGAAGTGTAGTAGTTGCTTCTGCTTCCATCATTTATTATGTTTTAGAGTGCGAAACAAGACTGATTTTTAGTTTTGTCCGCACTTGTTTTATTTTTGAGCTATAGCAACTTCTTCCTTTTCGTGTCTGGTTTTTTGTTATATACTTTTAATTAAAGCTCAGGGAGGAATCAAAATGGATATTCGCTGTACTAGAAACACTGGATTCTATGGTATGGGCAGTCCGATCGAACTTAAGAAGAACGGAGAAAAATGGGTTTATTTAACTCATAATCAGACAAAAGAGCTGGAAATTACAGAGGATCAGTGTACTGTTCAGGTGAGTTTCTTTCTTTTAAAAAGCCAACCACTGATTTTGATCGATAAAGGACAACCAATTAGTATAGAAATAACAATGAATCCTATTTTGATATCAAATTATGTTATACTCTTTATCGGGATGCTCTTGATCCCTATTTTTCATTTAAATATAGTTGGTATTTTACTTTTGCTTGTAGCGTACGCTATATTTTTGTTTTCTATGTTAAAAAAAGCATATATCATCAAGGAGATGGAATAATGGGAGAAAGAGCTGAATCGTTTTTAGCTGCATTTAATCGAATTGAAAAATGGTTTCGTGAAGAATTGAATAACCCAACGAATATGGGGTTCAGTGAAATGGTTCGGCGTTTAGCCAGAAAAAAAGATAGTCAAGTACTGCATTTTCAAGACGATCTGCTGCAGATGGCTCAATTAAGGAATGCCATTGTACATGAGCGGATTTCAAACGACTTTGTTATAGCTGAACCAAATGAATGGGCAGTTAAGCGTATGGAAGAAATCGAGCAAGCGTTGATCAGCCCGGATAAAGTTTTACCGCGTTTTGCTAAAAAGGTTACTGGCTTTGACATCAATATCTCAATCAAAGAGATTTTATCCATTGTTGCTAGAAAGCAATACTCACAATTTCCTATTTATGATAAGGGGATTTTTAAAGGATTGATCACTGCCCGTGGATTAGGGATTTGGCTTGCTATCGAAAGTTCTAATGGAGATATTCATTTGGATGGACGCAAAGCATCAGAGCTTTTATTGACGAATTATAAAGAAAGTAATTATCAGTTTGTCGATCAAGAAACGACCGTATTTCAAGTGGAAGAGATGTTTTCCACCCAAGTTAAATTGGAAGCGATCCTGATTACCTCTGATGGAGATCCAAATGGCAATTTACTAGGGATCATTCGGCCGAGAGATTTATACAATATTTTAGAGAAGGAATGAAGTTATTTGTTAGTAGTTTATCTTATTATCAGTGCCCTATTGATCGGTTTAGATCAGTGGGTGAAATATTTGACCGTTGCCAATATAAATCTTGGTGAAACGAAAGAATTCATACCAGGTATTTTATCATTTACGAATATTCGGAATACAGGAGCAGCTTGGAGTTTACTAGAAGGGAAAATGTGGTTTTTTTACATTATTACTACTATTGTCGTTGTCGTGGTGCTTTATATCTTGGTCAAAAATATCCATGGAAGTAAATGGTTCACGATTGGGTTAAGTTTGATTTTAGCTGGAGCCATTGGTAATTTTATTGATCGTTTACGCTTAGGCTACGTAGTAGACATGTTTCAAACGGAATTTATGAATTTTCCAATATTCAATGTGGCTGACAGCGTACTGGTAGTCGGTGTAGTTTGTATTTTTATTTATTTGATATTAGAAGAAAAAGCAGCGAAGGACGGAAAAAATGGAGCAAATTAATGTAAAAATAAACACAGAGACTGGCCGAATCGATAAGGTGTTAAGTGACCTATTGAAAGAGCATTCTCGTTCGCAAATTCAGCAATGGGTCAAAGAAAACCATGTCAAGGTCAATGGTGAGATCATCCGTTCAAATTATAAAGTCAAAGCAGCTGATGAGATAGTGATTACGATTCCAGAACCAGAAGAGCTAGATATTCAAGCAGAAAACATCCCACTTGAGATCGTTTATGAAGATGATGATGTTTTAGTTATAAATAAACCTCAAGGCATGGTTGTTCATCCTTCTGCTGGCCACTCTCATGGAACCCTGGTCAATGCTTTGTTATATCATATCAAGGATCTGTCTTCGATCAATGGGGTGATTCGACCTGGAATCGTTCATCGAATCGATAAAGATACATCTGGATTGTTGATGGTCGCTAAAAATGATCATGCGCATGTTGCTTTAGCAGAACAGCTGAAAGATAAAACGTCCCTTAGAAAATATGTTGCTCTTGTCCACGGAGAGATTTCTCATGATAAAGGCGAAATCAATGCACCGATCGGACGTTCTAAGAATGATCGTAAGATGCAGGCGGTCATTGAAGGTGGGAAGTCAGCAGTGACGCATTTTGAAGTATTGGAACGTTTTGAAGGTTTTACTTTAGTACAGTTACAATTAGAAACAGGACGGACACATCAAATTCGTGTTCACATGAAATATATTGGTTATCCAGTTGCTGGCGATCCTCTCTATGGACCTAGAAAGACGTTAAAAGGCAATGGTCAGTTCTTGCATGCACAAATGCTAGGATTCAAACACCCGACAACTGGACAGATGATGGTCTTTGAAGCGCCTTTACCTGAACTATTTGAAAAAACTTTAGATGATTTAAGAAATAATGATTGATTTATTGCTTCAGAAGAGGTACACTGTTTGAGAAAGAAAATTGAATAATTTCTCCTTTAAGAATAGTCCCGTGAGGCTAAGAAGGAAACATGCAGAATCCAACTAGGTGCGCTTAGTCATGGTCTGTGTGTGATACATGGTATCTTTGTATAGATGTATTCCATCCTCCTACCTAAACACGGGTAGGAGGATTTTTGTTGTCCAGAATTTGTTTGGATGAACAACACAAAAAATGCTAAAAGAGTAAGCGTAAGCCCAGCCGCTGAAACAGGAAGCTCGAAGGGTAGCAAACACTAAAAATATTTTGATAAAGGAGAATAGATATGCAAGGAAAAGAAGTCGTTGATGCTGTAACGATGAAACGTGCATTAACAAGAATCACTTATGAAATCGTCGAAAGAAACAAAGGGGTCCAAGACATTGTACTTGTAGGAATCAAAACAAGAGGAATCTATCTTGCTCAACGGATCGCGGAACGTCTTAAACAATTGGAGCAAACGGATGTTCCAGTCGGGGAATTAGATATCACTTTGTATCGTGATGATATGGACGGTCAAACAATGAAGGAACGTTCACTAGAAGAACCAGAACTACATTCTTCAAGCATTCCAGTATCACTCGAAGGAAAAGAAGTCATTTTGATCGACGATGTTCTTTTTACGGGGAGAACGATTCGTGCCGCGATGGATGCAGTGATGGATCTAGGTAGACCCAAAAAAATTTCCTTAGCAGTTTTGGTTGATCGAGGACACAGAGAATTACCGATTCGAGCAGATTATGTAGGAAAAAATATTCCGACATCCATGAAAGAAGAAATCATCGTTGAAGTGGAAGAAAAAGACGGTGAAGATCGAATTTTGATCGCCAGCATAGAAGAATAAAGCAATTGAAATAGTAAAGATAGGGTAGGTAAATTTGACATGACAGAAAAAGAATTTCGCAATGAAGAAGCAGTTTTAGATATTCACGATCGACCAAAGCCAGCACATTGGATCGGCTTGAGCTTACAGCATTTATTCACTATGTTTGGCGCGACTGTATTGGTACCTATATTGGTTGGTATCGATCCAGGTATTGCTTTAGTGAGTTCAGGGTTAGGAACCATGGTGTACTTATTCGTGACCAAAGGAAAAATTCCAGCGTATCTTGGAAGTAGTTTTGCCTTTATTGCAGCGATGCAGATGCTGATGAAAAGCGATGGCTATCCAGCGATTGCTCAAGGGGCAATGACAACTGGATTAGTGTATCTGATTGTTTCATTGATCATTAAAAAAATTGGTTCAGATTGGCTAGATAAGATTTTACCACCGATCGTAGTCGGACCTGTAGTAATGGTCATCGGACTAGGTCTTGCTTCAAACGCCGCGAATAATGCAATGTTCAACAATGGTGAGTATGATTTTAAATATATCGCGGTAGCACTGCTGACTTTAGGCTTGACGATCTTTTACAACATGTTTTTCAAAGGGTTTTTAGGACTTATACCAATTTTATTAGGGATCGTCAGCGGCTATTTGATTGCATTAGCTTTTGGTATTGTAGATGTTGAGCCGATCAAAGAAGCAGCTTGGCTTGCTATGCCGAACTTTGAAATTCCTTTTGTTCAATATCAACCTAAACTTTATCTAAATGCAATCACAACAATGGCGCCGATCGCGTTTGTAACAATGACTGAGCATATTGGACACTTGATGGTGCTAAATAAACTGACAAAGCGTAATTTCTTCCAAGAACCTGGTTTATCGAAAACCTTGATGGGAGATGGAGCAGCGCAAATAGTAGCTGGACTTGTGGGAGGACCTCCTGTAACGAGTTATGGTGAAAATATCGGGGTACTTGCAATTACAAGAGTCCACAGTGTCTTTGTAATCGGAGGAGCAGCAGTATTTGCAGTAGGTCTTGGCTTTGTTGGGAAATTGAGTGCAGTTATCTTGAGTATTCCTGGACCTGTTATTTCTGGAATCAGCTTTGTCTTATTCGGAGTAATTGCAGCCAGCGGGTTAAAAATTTTGATCGATAATCAAATCAACTTTGATAAGAAAAAGAATCTATTGATCGCTTCTGTCATTCTGGTCATTGGAATCGGCGGTCTAGTTTTCAAACTAAATACATTTGAACTTTCATCAATGGCCTTGGCTACTGTTTTAGGCATAATTTTGAACTTGATTTTACCGGAAACAGCACGTAGTGAAGAAAAGTCTGTTTAGCTTTAAGAGATAGTCATTCAGAAAAAAGATAAAATCTGTAAGTGACAAAAAGCGTTACTAACATCTTTTCCTATTTTTCAGTCAAGACTAAACGAGCTGCTACGCTTTTATGCCATTTAGCTACGCGGGCTAGTCTTTCGGAAAAAAGATAAAATCTGTAAGTGACAAAAAGCGTCACTAACATCTTTTCCTATTTTTCAGTCAAGACTAAACGAGCCCGCTACGCTTTTAATATTAAGGAGGAAAACGAATGATCATCACATCTGAACGTATTAGTCTAAAGCATCTTTTAACCGTAGAAGCCCTTAGCGATCAAGAAGTTATGGGATTGATTCGCCGAGCGCAGGAATTTAAGCAAGGTGCAACTTGGCAGCCGGAGAAAAAGCAATATTTTGCGACAAATTTGTTTTTTGAAAATAGCACTCGAACACATAAAAGTTTTGATGTTGCTGAAAAGAAACTCGGCATCGAAGTGATCGAGTTTGAAGAAAGTATGAGTTCGGTAAAAAAAGGTGAAACCTTATACGACACTGTGCTGACAATGTCTGCAATCGGTGTAGATGTAGCAGTCATTCGTCATGGCAACGAAAATTATTATGATGAGCTGATCCAAAGTAAAACGATCCAATGCTCCATCATCAACGGTGGAGACGGTAGTGGTCAGCATCCAACACAATGTTTACTAGACTTAATGACGATTTATGAGGAGTTTGGTTATTTTGAAGGTTTGAAAGTAGCGATTGTTGGGGACATCACACACTCACGCGTTGCAAAATCAAACATGCAGATGTTAAAACGATTAGGTGCAACGATCTTTTTCTCTGGTCCAGAAGAATGGTACGACAAGCAATTTGAGGCGTATGGTCATTATATGGAATTGGATGAGTTAGTTGAAACAGTTGATGTCATGATGCTACTTCGGGTCCAACATGAACGTCATGATGGATCGGAGATTTTTTCTAAAGAAGAGTATCATCAAAATTATGGATTGACTGTTGATCGAGCAAAACGGTTACAGAAACATGCAGTTATCATGCATCCAGCACCAGTCAATCGTGATGTTGAGTTAGCAGATTCCCTTGTGGAGGGGATTCAATCTCGAATCATTCAGCAAATGAGTAACGGCGTTTATATGAGAATGGCAATTTTAGAAGCAGTATTACATGGAAAGGCTTAGGTGAACACTATGAAGACACTGATCAAAAATGGAAAAATCATTAAAAAGGACAATCAACTGATCCCGGCAGAAATTTGGATCGAAGATAAAAAAATCAAAGCAATCGGAACGGCTTTTGATGAAGCCATGTTCGATGAAGTATTTGATGCTAAAGGTCAACTGATCACACCGGGTTTGGTGGATGTCCATGTTCATTTAAGAGAACCAGGCTTTACCTATAAAGAAACAATTGAAACAGGTAGTAAATCTGCTGCAAGAGGTGGTTTCACTACCGTTTGTGCGATGCCTAATCTAAATCCAGTACCAGATACACCAGAAAAACTAAAAGAAGTCTATGACATCATCAACAAAAATGCAGTAGTCAAAGTATTACAGTATGCGCCGATCACCGAAGAATTACGCAGTGAAACACTCACAGATCAAAAAGCTTTGAAAGAAGTTGGAGCGTTCGCTTTTACGAATGACGGCGTAGGTGTCCAAACGGCGGGAACGATGTATCTGGCTATGAAGGAAGCCGCTTCTTTAGGAATGGCACTAGTTGCTCACACAGAAGATGAATCATTGCTATTCGGCGGTGTGATGCATGAAGGTGAGATTTCAAAAAAACTAGGCTTACCTGGAATTCTAAATTCCACTGAAGCCTCTCAAATTGCTCGGGATGTTGTGTTAGCTGGTGAAACGGGTGTCCACTATCATGTCTGCCACGTTTCAACAAAAGAAAGTGTTCGAGTGATTCGTGATGCAAAACGTGCAGGGGTTCACGTAACGGCAGAAGTTTCACCCCATCATCTAATTTTGATAGATGAAGATATTCCAGAGGATAATGGCTTTTGGAAAATGAATCCGCCTCTTCGTGCGACAGAGGATAGAGATGCCTTGATCGAAGGATTACTGGATGGCACGATCGATTGTATCGCAACGGATCACGCCCCACATGGCTTAGAAGAAAAAAATCAAACATTTTTGAAAGCACCATTTGGGATCGTCGGCAGTGAAACAGCTTTCCAACTGATTTACACTCATTTTGTTGAAACAGGAAAATTCACTTTAGAACAAGTGATTGACTGGATGGCTGTAAAACCTGCAGAAATCTTTGGAATAGAGGCAGGGACACTAACGATCGGCAGCCCAGCTGATATCGCTGTTTTTGATTTAGAGCTTGAAGAAGAAATCGATGACAAACAGTTTGAATCGATGGGTGTCAATACACCATTTGTCGGCTGGAAAGTAAAAGGCAATACATTAATGACTTTTGTTGATGGACAATCAGCATGGGCTAAGGGAGATGCATAGACTTGAAGCGATTATTGATACTGGAAGACGGCACAGTTTTTGAAGGAAAAGCTTTTGGTGCTGATGTAGATGTTGTGGGTGAGGTTGTTTTTACCACGAGTATGACAGGATATCAGGAAACAATCACTGATCAAAGTTTTAACGGACAAATCATTACATTTACTTATCCAATGGTTGGAAATTACGGTGTCAATCGTGATGATTATGAATCGATTTCTCCTACATGTAAAGGAGTTGTAGTGAAAGAACATGCACGTCTGGCTTCAAATTGGCGTGAGCAAATGACACTGGATGAATTTTTGAAACGCAAAGGGATTCCGGGGATTTCTGGTATCGACACACGAGCATTGACGAAAAAACTAAGGTCAGCTGGAACGATGAAAGCCGGTTTTATTGATGCAGGGGATGATTTAGCTCATGCCTTTGATCAATTAAAAGCAACTGTCTTGCCCAAGAATCAAGTAGCACAAGTTTCTACGACGAAACCTTATCCAAGTCCCGGGATCGGTCGTAACGTGGTCGTAGTGGACTTTGGTTTGAAACATAGTATTTTAAGAGAACTATCAAAGCGTCACTGTAATTTGACCGTTTTGCCTTACAATACGGATGCGGAAACGATTTTAGAGTTGTCACCAGATGGTGTGATGTTGACCAATGGACCTGGTGATCCTAAAGATGTACCGGAAGCAATCGAAATGATTCAAAAAATCCAAGGAAAAGTACCGATTTTTGGCATCTGTCTAGGACACCAACTTTTTGCCTTAGCCAATGGAGCAGATACGTATAAAATGAAATTTGGCCATCGCGGATTAAATCATCCTGTTAGAGAAATCGCAACTGGAAAAATCGATTTCACCTCACAAAACCATGGTTATGCGGTCGATGAATCAACCGTGGACCCTGAGAAATTGATGGTGACTCATGTGGAGGTCAATGACGGTTCAGTAGAAGGCGTCAGACATCGTCAATATCCAGCATTTACGGTTCAATATCATCCGGACGCTGCACCTGGTCCGCATGATGGATTGCACTTATTTGATGAATTTATGGAATTAATGGATGCATGGAAGGAGCAAGACTAATGCCAAAAAGAACAGACATTAAAAAAATCATGGTGATCGGTTCTGGTCCAATCATCATTGGTCAGGCAGCAGAATTTGATTACGCTGGGACGCAGGCGTGTCTTGCTTTAAGAGAAGAAGGATATGAAGTTGTATTAGTCAACTCAAATCCTGCAACGATCATGACAGATAAAGAAATCGCGGATAAAGTTTATATTGAACCGATCACATTAGAATTTGTTTCGCGGATTTTACGTAAGGAACGTCCTGATGCAATATTACCAACCTTAGGCGGCCAAACAGGCTTGAATATGGCCATGGAACTTGCTGCTTCAGGGATTTTGGATGAACTGAATGTTGAACTGCTTGGGACAAAATTGAGTGCGATCGACCAAGCAGAAGATCGAGATCTATTTAAACAATTGATGGAGGAATTGGATCAGCCGATTCCTGAAAGTGAGATCGTCAATACAGTTGAGCAAGCTGTAGATTTCGCAAATAAAATCGGCTACCCGATCATCGTTCGACCAGCGTTTACACTTGGCGGTACTGGTGGCGGTATGTGTGATAATGAAGAAGAATTGCGTATCATCGCAGAAAATGGTTTGAAATTATCACCAGCAACGCAATGCCTGATCGAAAAAAGTATTGCCGGCTACAAAGAAATCGAATATGAAGTAATGCGTGATTCGGCTGACAATGCGATCGTGGTTTGTAATATGGAAAACTTTGATCCAGTTGGGATCCATACAGGGGATTCAATCGTTTTTGCGCCAAGTCAAACATTATCTGATTTCGAGTACCAAATGTTGCGGGACGCTTCGTTGAAGATCATTCGGGCTTTGAAAATCGAAGGTGGCTGTAACGTCCAGCTAGCCCTTGATCCGCATAGCTTCAATTATTATGTGATCGAGGTCAATCCTCGGGTATCACGCTCATCTGCATTAGCAAGTAAAGCCACAGGTTATCCAATTGCCAAATTAGCAGCGAAAATCGCAGTGGGACTTACTCTTGATGAGATGAAAAATCCAGTCACTGAAACTACTTATGCCGAATTTGAACCTGCTTTAGATTATGTGGTAGCGAAAATTCCTCGCTGGCCATTCGATAAATTTGAAAAAGGGGAACGTCGCCTCGGTACTCAAATGAAAGCAACGGGCGAAGTCATGGCGATCGGTAGAAATATTGAGGAATCTTTATTAAAGGCTGTTCGTTCTCTGGAAATAGGTGCTTACCATAATGAATTAAGAGAAATCGAGCAAGTGACGGATGAGTTTTTAACTGAAAAAGTCGTTAAAGCTCAAGATGATCGTTTGTTCTATTTATCTGAAGCGATTCGCCGTGGTTACACAATTGATGAATTAGCAGAGCTGACAAAAATCGATCTCTTCTTCTTAGATAAACTGCTGCATATTTATGAAATCGAAACAGCGTTGAAAGCGAACGTCAAAGATCTAGAAACGCTGAAAGAAGCGAAACAAAATGGCTTTACAGACCGAAAAATTGCTGATCTTTGGCAAATGACAGAACAAGAGGTCACGGATTATCGTCATAAGAAAAACATTTTGCCTGTCTATAAAATGGTCGATACTTGTGCGGCTGAGTTTGAATCGCAAACACCTTATTTTTACAGCACATACGAATTTGAAAATGAAAGTCTGCGTTCTGAAAAACCATCTGTTTTAGTTTTAGGATCGGGACCGATCCGAATTGGTCAAGGTGTGGAGTTTGACTATGCAACGGTTCACTCTGTAAAAGCCATTCAAGCAGCTGGTTTTGAAGCAATTATTATGAATAGCAATCCAGAAACCGTGTCGACTGACTTTTCAATTTCAGATAAACTTTATTTTGAACCACTGACCTTGGAAGATGTCATGAATGTCATCGAATTAGAACAGCCGACCGGCGTAATCGTTCAATTTGGCGGGCAGACAGCGATCAATCTAGCCGAACCCCTTGTTAAGCAAGGAGTCAAGATCTTAGGTACATCGATCGAAGATTTAGATCGAGCTGAAAATCGTGACTTATTTGAACAAGCTTTACAAGAGCTTGATATTCCACAACCGCCGGGAGATACAGCGACCAGTGCGCAGGAAGCCGTAGCTGTGGCGAATAAAATCGGTTATCCAGTCTTAGTTCGACCAAGCTATGTATTGGGCGGACGAGCAATGGAAATTGTCGAAAATCAAAAAGATTTAGAAGATTATATGGCAAATGCCGTAAAGGCTTCACCGGAGCATCCAGTTTTAGTCGACAGCTATCTTTTAGGGAAAGAATGTGAAGTCGATGCAATCTGTGACGGGGAAACCGTGTTGATTCCAGGAATTATGGAGCATATTGAAAGAGCGGGGGTTCATTCCGGCGATTCAATGGCTGTTTATCCGCCACAAACCTTGTCTGCAGAAATTCAACAAACGATTGCTGATTATACTAAAAAACTAGCTTTAGGCTTAAATTATATCGGGATGATGAACATCCAATTTGTCATTCATGAGGAAAAGGTCTATGTTATTGAAGTCAATCCTCGTGCAAGCCGCACAGTACCATTTTTAAGTAAAATCACTGGCATTCCAATGGCTCAAGTGGCAACAAAAGCAATCTTAGGTCAAAGCTTAGAATCTCTAGGCTATCAAGATGGCCTTTATCCTGAAAGCAAACAAGTACACATCAAAGCACCTGTCTTCTCATTTACTAAACTGCAAAAAGTTGATACCTATTTAGGCCCTGAAATGAAATCAACAGGGGAAGTCATGGGTTCGGATCATAGCCTAGAAAAAGCTTTATACAAGGCTTTTGAAGCATCAAGACTGCATTTGCCAAGCTATGGCGCGGTGTTGTTTACGATTGCTGATGAAACAAAAGAAGAAGCATTGCATTTAGCGAAACGCTTTAACGACATTGGGTATAGTCTGATTGCTACTAAAGGCACCGCTGAGTATTTAAAAGAGCACGGCTTATTTGTAAAAACCGTTTCTAAGATCGATCAAGACAATGAGGAAACAGTTCTCGATCTTATTCGAACAGGTGAAGCGCAAGTCGTTGTCAATACCATGGACAAAAATCGTTCTGATCTGAATCAAGATGGCTTTTTGATTCGTCGAGAAGCAGTTGAGCATGGCGTTCCACTATTTACTTCATTAGACACAGCGGAAGCAATTCTTAAAGTTCTAGAATCAAGAGCTTTTTCTACTGACGCTATCTGATTTTAGAAATCAATATATAATCTTTCAAAGGAGTAGAAAACATGAAACAGGAAATAATGACGATCGTTTCACAAAAGCAGCTAGCTCCTAGAATTTTTCAAATGACGTTGACAGGTGAGCTTGTCAATGAAATGAAAAAGCCAGGTCAATTTATCCATATCAAAGTGCCACGAGCTGACCTTCTTTTGAGAAGACCAATCAGTTTAAATCAAATCGATCGACAAGCTAAAACTTGTACGATCATTTATCGAACTGAAGGAGACGGTACTAAAGAATTTTCTATGATGACATCAGGTGATAAGCTTGATGTCATGGGTCCTTTGGGTAATGGTTTTGATGTCGATTGCTTGAATAAAGGACAAAAAGCATTTGTAGTTGGCGGAGGAATCGGGATTCCACCGATGTATGAATTATCAAAACAGTTGAAGCAGCGAGGCGTGGAAGTCATTCATTTTTTAGGGTATGCTTCTAAGGAAGTAGCTTACTTCGAAGAAGAGTTCCTTGAATTAGGAGATACTCGCTTTGCAACAGATGACGGTTCGTTTGGTGTGGAAGGTAATGTTAGTAATCTTATTCTAGAAGCAATCAAAACAGAGCAGCCGGATGCTGTTTATGCGTGTGGCGCGAATGGAATGCTGAAAATGATCGCTCAGGTTTTTCCTGATCAACCAAATGTTTTCCTCTCTTTAGAGCAGCGTATGGCATGTGGAATGGGCGCTTGCTACGCTTGTGTTTGTCATGTGCCAGATGATGAAACTGGGACAAAAAGTGTGAAAGTCTGTGACGAAGGTCCGATTTTCAGAGCAAGTGAGGTGGTTTTATGATGAAAAATCCATTAGCTGTGACTATTCCTGGTTTAGAGCTGAAAAATCCAATCATTCCTGCAAGTGGCTGTTTTGGTTTTGGTGAAGAATATGCTAAATATTACGATCTAGGAAAATTAGGATCGATCATGATCAAAGCGACAACACCGCAAGCTCGCTTTGGTAATCCAACACCTCGTGTAGCAGAGACACCGAGCGGTATGTTAAATGCTATTGGCTTACAAAATCCAGGACTGGATGTTGTTATGAAAGAAAAACTTCCAGCTTTAGAAAAGTATGACCTGCCAATTATCGCTAATGTAGCTGGCGCTTGCGAAGAGGATTATGTCGAGGTTTGTAGTAAAATTGGTAAGGCTGTCAATGTGAAAGCGATTGAACTAAATATCTCTTGTCCAAACGTCAAGCACGGGGGGATCGCCTTCGGTACGGATCCTGATGTAGCATTCCAATTAACACAAGCAGTAAAAAAAGTAACAGAGGTTCCAATTTACGTTAAATTATCCCCAAACGTTACGGATATTGTACCTATCGCTCAAGCGATCGAAGCGGGCGGTGCAGATGGCTTTTCAATGATCAATACACTTTTAGGGATGCGGATCGATTTAAAAACGCGTCAACCGATTTTAGCCAATCAAACGGGTGGATTATCTGGTCCAGCAATCAAACCTGTTGCGATCCGTTTGATCAAGCAAGTGTCACAAATCTCTGATTTGCCGATCATTGGTATGGGTGGAGTCCAAACAGTTGATGACGTTTTAGAAATGTTTATGGCTGGTGCGAGTGCTGTAGGAGTTGGAACAGCCAATTTCACTGATCCTTATATTTGTCCTAAATTGATCGAAGACTTACCGATTAGAATGGCGGAATTAGGTATCGAATCGCTTGAACAGTTAATCAGAGAAGTGAAGGAGGCAAAAAATCAATGAGCCACAGACCAATTATCGCTTTAGATTTCCCTTCAAAAGAAGCAGTCGAAGTTTTCTTATTGAAATTCCCATCAGAGGAATCCTTATTCGTAAAAGTAGGAATGGAGCTTTTTTATCAAGAAGGGCCTGAAATTGTCCGCTGGTTGAAATCCTTAGGGCACTCTGTTTTCCTAGATCTGAAACTTCATGATATTCCTAATACAGTAGAAAGAGCAATGACTGGATTAGCTAAATTAGGAGTAGACATAACAAATGTTCACGCGTCAGGCGGAATCAAAATGATGAAGGCTGCTAAAGAAGGGCTGAAAAAAGGGACCGCAGTTGGTCAGGATGTTCCGATCTTGATCGCTGTGACTCAACTGACCTCGACGAGTGAGACACAAATGCATCAAGACCAATTGATCAATGTTTCTTTAAAAGAGAGTGTGACTCATTATGCTGCTTGCGCTGAAAAAGCTGGACTAGACGGAGTGGTTTGTTCAGCACTTGAAGCAAAAGATATTCACCAAGCAACCAATGAGGCCTTTGTTTGTCTAACACCGGGCATTCGTCCGAGTGGTAGCGCTGTTGGAGATCAACAACGTGTAGTGACTCCAAGCGAAGCAAGAAAAATCGGAGCAACATATATTGTGGTGGGAAGACCGATCACTCAAGCCAATCGACCTTATGAAGCGTATCAAACAATCAAACAAGAATGGAATGGAGAATCGTAATGACTGAATTAGCAAAAAGAATCGCCAAAGATCTATTAGAAATCGAAGCAGTTTTCCTAAGTCCAAACGAACCGTTTACATGGGCAAGCGGGATCAAAAGCCCAATTTATTGTGATAATCGGATTACGATGAGCTATCCAGTTGTTCGTAAAGAGATCGCACAAGGATTGGCGGATAAAATCAAAGCAGACTTTCCTGATGTAGAAGTGATCGCGGGTACAGCAACTGCTGGAATCCCTCATGCTGCTTGGGTAGCAGATATTTTAGACTTACCAATGGTCTATATCCGTAGTAAAGCTAAGGCACATGGAAAAGGGAACCAAATTGAAGGCCGCATTTTCAAAGGGCAGAAAATGGTTGTGATCGAAGACTTGATTTCAACAGGCGGTAGTGTGTTGGAAGCAGCATCTGCAGCTGCTCGTGAAGGAGCTGATGTGTTAGGAGTTGCAGCAATTTTCACGTATGAGTTACCAAAGGGGATCGAGAATTTTACTGCTCAAAACACGAAGTTAGTTACGTTGACAAATTATTCTACGTTGATCGATGCAGCGCTGGAATCAAATTATATCGCATCTACAGATGTTTCTCTTTTAAAGGATTGGAAAAAAGATCCTGAAAATTGGTTGAAAAAATAAGTGAAAGCATGGTTTTTGAATCTATTGTCAAAAATCATGTTTTTTATTATTATAAGCTTCCTCAGTTTTGTGCTATACTTTTACTATTAAAATTATCAAAAGATTAAGGCTCGATTTTAATAGTATAAGATCATTCAAATGAAAAATCAGAAGGTGGGGTTTGATGAAAAATATTCGAAACATGGACGTAGAGTGGGGATACACAGGAGACACGGGACCAGAGCACTGGCATACGCTTTGTGATTGGTTTTCACTTGGAGCAAAATATCCGTATCAATCACCTGTAAATCTATCCAAAACACTAGTTAGTGAGAATAAAGCAAATAGAGAAATTACCTTTTTTTATAAAAATGAAGAATTTACGGAAAAAGAATTTAAAAATACCTTTCACTTTGTACCGCCAAATACTGAAAGCTACGTTATTTTTGAAGAAGAAAAATACTATTTGACAGACATTCATTTCCATACACCAAGTGAGCACACCTTTGATGGGGAACATTGTCCTTTAGAATTCCACTTAGTGCATATGAATAATTCAGGAGAAAACTTGGTAGTAGGTTGTTTATTTACTATCACTAAAGAGGGGAATCGATTCTCTAAAGATCAGGCAGCATTTATTTGGGAAACTGAAACACATCAGCAGTGGTTTGATCCATCGATTTTTTTACCTGAACAAAGATCCCATTTTCACTATCTGGGTTCACTGACAACTCCGCCAACAAAAGGGCCTGTTCATTGGTTTGTTTTTGATACCGTTCAGAAGATGGACCATGATTTTTTCCAACGAATTGATGAAGGGATGTTACCATTCAATAATCGACCGGTTCAAGAATTAAATGGTCGCAAAGTTTATTTCACGGAATAAAATGGAGGACCAAAATGAATATTCAACAAATGAAATATGTCGTTGCTGTTGCTAATAATGGCAGTTTTAGGGAAGCCGCTAAAAAGATGTTTATTACTCAGCCAAGCTTGTCTAACGGAATTCGTGAGCTTGAAGAGGAAATTGGGGTAAGCCTGTTCATCCGTACAAATAAAGGAGCTTCTTTGACAGATGAAGGACTGGTTTTTTTGGAGCATGCGGAGAAAGTCTTGACCCAAATGGAAATGCTGGAAAATCGTTATCAGGAAGTGACAACGAGCGAACGCTTTTCGATTTCTTCTCAACATTATGATTTTCTTGGAGTGGTCATGGGGAATGTCATCAAGCAATTTAAAGAGCAATATAAAAATTTTCGTGTATTCGAAACAACGACATTAAAAGTCATTGAAGATGTGAAAAGTTATCACAGCGAATTAGGTATTATCTATTTAAATCATCAGAATCAATCGGGAATTGAACGCTATCTTGAACAGGCAAATTTAACCTATGAAGTTATCGGAAGTTTCAAGACCCATATTTTTGTTGGCAATGATCATCCTTTAGCAAGGATGAATGAGATTTCGCTGGAGCAGCTATGTTGCTATCCTCAGGTTCGTTTTACACAAGAAGGCAGCAATTTTGCTTATTTTTCAGAGGATTTGATCGAAAATCAAGAGCAGGAAACAGTTATTTATACAAATGATCGGGGGACGTTGATGAATCTGCTTGTAGAAACGGATGCGTATGCGTCTGGTTCCGGATTAGTGACTGGATTTACCAAAAAGGAGATTCGTTTGATTCCACTTGCCGACAGTCCAAATAATAAAATCTGCGTTCTTTATCAGAAAAATAAGAGCATCAGTCAAATCGGTCATTATTTTATTCAAGAGTTGAAACGATTATTTAACTAAAGTTGCTAGTACACTCCAAATAGTCTATACTGATTTTGGTATGTTTTTGAGAAACTAAAAGGAGTGTAACAAATGAAAATGAAAAAATTGGGACAGGCAGCGATGGTCATTGCTTTAGGACTTGTTTTATCTGCATGTGGCACAACATCGCGTGTGGAAAAAGCGAATAAAAATTCAGAAAAAAATGAGCAGACTAGTACATCAAAGGCGCCAGTTAAAGCGTCTGAGTCAAATAAAGCGGATGCGGAAAAGAAAACGATCAAAACTGAAAATGGGGATTTTTGTGTAGTACTGCCAGATGGTTGGGAAGAAATCGAACCTACAGAATTGAATGATGACGCGGATATTGCGCTAGAAAATGACAAAAAAATCATGTATGCAGCTGTTTTAAGTGAGTCAGCTGAAGACTACGATGGATTCGATAGTTTCAAGGATGCAATCGATTTCCACCAATGGTTGGAAGTAGATGAAGAGACAGAACAAGAAATCAATGGAAATGGCTGGAAAGGTACACGCTATCTTATCACAGCGAGAATTGATGGCATGCGAGCTTATTACGTGTATGATGTGGCACAATCCGATGCAGGACACTATGTTCAGAAAATGGCTTGGACGATGAATAGCAAAAAAAGCAAGAATGGAAAAGAATTGGAAGCAGTGTTAGATTCTATTCAAGATGTATCTAAATAAGTAAAAAATAGCTTGGAGCAGCCCAAAGGCGTGCAACAAGCTATTTTTTATTATCCTAATTGAGAGAAGTAAGCTTTGACAACTGTCAAAACGGAAGCCATTTCTTTTTGAGTGCCGATTGAAATTCTTAAGTATGTTTGCAATCGTTCAACAGTAGGAAAATAGCGAACAAAAATGTCCTGCTCTTCTAAATATCGATACAGATCACTTATCTTACATTCAGGATGTGTTGTCAGAACAAAGTTTGTTTTTGAAGGAAGAGAATCAAAACCTAAAGAGTGCAATTCTTCAATAAACCATTCTCGTGTTTGGCAAATTTTTTCTGTAGTCATATCATAATAGGCTTTATCTTCAATAGCAGCGGTAGCCAATGTTTCTGCTAATAAATCGACAGAATAATGATTGAAAGAAGACTTGATACTTTCGGCAATACGAATATATTGAGGATTTCCAATAGCGTAACCAACACGCAGACCAGCTAAAGAGTTGGCTTTGGATAAAGTCCTAATGATAATGAGATTTGGATAGTTTTCTAATAAGGTAATCGCTGATACCCCCGCAAAATCAATGTAGGCTTCATCAACAATCACGATAACATCAGGATTTTCCAACAGTAGCTTTTCAATGGCTTCGAGTGGTTGAAATAGTCCAGTAGGTGCATTGGGGTTGGCTAAAATAATTCCACCGTTATTTTGACGGTAGTCATTAAGATCAATACTGAAATCCTTCTTTAAAGGGATTTCTTTGAATGGGATATGAAATAAGTCTGCCCAAACTTTATAAAAACCGTAAGTAATTTCTGGAAAAAGCAGAGGATCTGAACTGTTGAAAAATGCCAGAAAACAAAATGCCAGTACTTCATCTGAGCCATTACCGATCAAAAAGTATTCTGGAGATAATCCAAATTTATTACTCAATGCTTTTTTTAGTTCAGAATTATCAACTGAGCTGTAACGTTTCAATGATTCCGGATTAAAATTTGTTAGAGCTTCCGTTACTTTTGGAGAAGGTGGATAAGGATTTTCATTTGTGTTTAGTTTGATCATATCCGAATAATTTGGCTGTTCGCCTGGGATATAAGGTGTAATTTTTCTAAGTCCTTTCATAAGCAGTGCTCCCTTCATTTCTTATTACTATAAAGAAGCAAAGAAGGTTTCGCAAGTGTAATCTGAGAATTTGAAAAGAAAACACACTTTTTTTAAATACAAATTTCATTTTGTAAGAGAATATGCTATGATAATTCCATTGATAAAATAAGCCGTAAGAGCGGTTTGCGCATCTAAATAGAGAAGGAGAGAAGTTCATGGATTTAACTAAAAGATTCAATAAACAAGTATCTAAAATTGCTGTATCATTGATTCGTCAGTTTGATGAGCAAGTGTCATCGATCGATGGAATTTTAAAACTAACGTTAGGTGAACCTGATTTCAATACACCAGAGCATGTAAAAAAAGCGGCACATGACGCTATTAATGACAATTTCTCTCACTACTCAGGTATGGCTGGGTTGAGTGATGTTCGAGAAGCAGCCGCATTTTTCATGAAAGAGAAGTATGGGGTGAGCTACCAAGCGACTTCTGAAATTTTGGTAACTGTAGGTGCAACGGAAGCAATTTCAGCAAGCTTATTGGCGATTTTGGAGCCAGGAGATAAAATCTTGATGCCTGCTCCGATATATCCAGGTTATGAGCCAGTGATCACTTTAGCAAATGCAGCACCAGTGTATATCGATACAAGACCCAATAATTTTGTTTTAACTCCACAAATGATCGAAGAAGCTATGGCAGAGCACGGGGATCAAGTGAAAGCAATCATCTTGAATTATCCGAGTAACCCGACGGGTGTCACCTATACACGTGAAGAAGTGAAAGCAATTGCTGATGTAGTAAAAAAATACCCAATATTCGTTATCAGTGATGAAATTTATAGTGAGCTGACTTATGAAGATGAGCATGTGTCTATTGCAGAATTTATCCCAGAGCAAACGATTCTGATCAACGGTTTGTCAAAATCTCATGCTATGACCGGTTGGCGAATAGGGTTTATCTTCGGGCCGAAAGAATTGATTGCTGAGATCATCAAGGTTCATCAATATTTAGTTACTGCTGCTTCTACGATTTCACAAAAAGCAGCTGTTAGAGCACTTGTTGAAGGCATCAATGATGCTTCTGTGATGAAAGAAGAATATCGCGAACGTCGTGACTTTGTCTATGAACAAATGACAAAATTCGGCTTTGAAGTTGCTAGACCAAATGGCGCTTTTTATATTTTTGCTAAAATCCCAGACGGCTATGAGCAAGACTCGATGAAGTTTTGTGTTGATTTAGCGCAGAAACAAGCAATCGCAATCATTCCTGGTATTGCTTTTGGAAAAGAAGCAGAAGGGTATGTTAGAATCAGCTACGCGGCTGATATGAGTACCTTGAAAGAAGCCATGAGACGTATTGGCGCTTATATAAAATAAATAAGAAGCTAATAGAGAATGTGATGTAAATCGTTTAGGTTCGAGCTTTTGGAAAAGAATGAATAGTAGGATATTTATATTCTCTGTTTTTTTCAATCGCTAAAACACCTGACTTCTGATCAGTGTTAAGGACAAACCAGTTTTTAGGCTTGTCTTTAACATTTTTTTATTTTTCACTTAAACAAAACCTTTACACTCCTTTACGAATTATTTACATAACATTGGATTAGAATTAACACTCCGCTGTTAAACTGATCTTGTAACTAATTGAAAAGGAAGTGCAGAAATGAAGAAACCTTTATTATCAGCAATTGTTTTGAGTGTAGGATTATTAATCGCAGGTTGCGGCAGTCAAGGTGCGGCAACGAACGAAAGCAGTAATAAAAATCAGGAAAGCAGCAATCAACCGGTTAAAATCGTAGCAGTCGGTTCAACGGCTTTACAGCCGCTAGTTGATGCAGCAAAAGATCAATTTATTTCTGAACATCCTAATTACACGATCTCTGTTCAAGGAGGAGGGAGCGGGACAGGACTCTCTCAAGTAGCTGATGGGGCTGTAACGATTGGTAATTCAGATGTTTTTGCAGAAGAAAAATCTGGTGTCGATGCGTCAAAATTAGTCGATCATCGAGTTGCAGTCGTTGGCATGGGTCCTGTTGTCAATAAAGAGGTTGGGGTTAAAAACGTGACAAAACAGGAATTGATCGATATTTTCACTGGAAAAACGAAAAACTGGAAAGAACTTGGGGGCAAAGATCAGGAAATTGCAGTGATCAACCGTCCAAGCGGCAGCGGAACACGTGCAACGTTTGAAAAATGGGGACTGGATGGAGCGACAGCTGTTCAATCACAGGAACAGGACTCATCAGGAACTGTACGTCAAATCGTTGCCCAAACCCCAGGAGCGATCAGCTATCTTGCTTTTTCATATATGGATGACTCAACGACTGCTTTAAGTGTAGATGATGTTAAGCCAACTGAAGAAAACGTCGCAGATAACTCTTGGAAAATCTGGTCTTACGAGCATATGTACACAAAAGGTGAGCCGGATAAAGAAGTCAAAACCTTTTTAGATTTTATGTTGGAAGAAGATGTTCAAAAAGGTGTAGTCAAAGAATTAGGTTACTTACCGATCACAGATATGAAAGTTGAACGTGATGTTTCAGGAACGATCAAAGAAAAATAACCATTTCTTCCCCTATAGATATAAATAAATCAGAGAGAAAACTTAGTGATCAACACCAAGTTTTCTTTCTGATTATTTTTGTGGTAAATAGACGGTGAATGTTGTTCCTAAGCCTAAGTGACTATCGATCATCACTTTGCCGCCAAGTAACTCAGTGTAATTTTGTACAATCGATAACCCTAGTCCAGTTCCTCCAGAATGACGACTTCGTGCTTTATCTACACGATAGAATCGTTCAAAAATTCGTTCCTGGTCTTCTTGGCTGATCCCAATTCCAGTGTCTTTCACAATAAAATAGAATCTATCAGTAAAGCCAAAATCAATAGTGATTGTTTCATCGATTTGAGAATACTGAACAGCATTTTCGATAAGATTTTTTGCGATAGGATAAAAGAGCTCATATTTTGTTGTGTAGGTTATATCTTTAGCACCGCTAATTCGGATCGTCAGATTTTTTTCTTTGATTGCTTTTCGATACGACCGGAGAATTTCTTCTGTAAATGGGAAAAGTTCGATCGTTTGATCGTCATAAGTGATATTTTTGCCGTCCCGAGAAAGCTGTAATATTTCTTGGATCAGCTGTTGTAGACGTAAAGCATCTTTTTCCATGATTTGTAAAAACTGAGTTAATGTTTCAGGATCATCTTTTGCGCCGTCTAGTAGGGTTTCTGTAAAACCTAATAGAGAAGTGACTGGCGTTTTCAATTCATGAGAGACATTACTAACAAAGTCTTTTTGCATCTTTTCCAGCTGTCTGACGCGTGTTAAATCATAAGCGATCCCTAATACTTGGTAATTATTGCCATTTTCTTCTATAAAACGTAAGGACATATCTAAAATGGTCTCATTCAAGCTCTCAGCTAAAGAAATTTCTTGATGAAGAGTCGTCTTTTCAGTAATTACTTGGTGAATCAAGTGGATCAATGCAGGCTCCTCGATCACATCAAAATAATCTTTGCCGACAGCATCCGGCTGGATATTCAAGATATCCAACATTTTTGGATTGACCAACTGTAATTTTCCTTCGACATCAATAATAAAAACACCGATCATCAGTTCATCTAGTAGTGCATGAAATTGTTCCTCAGTAGAAGTATAAGCTAAATAGGTCTGACTCATTTGCTGGCTGATAAGATTGACGGTTTGGTAAAGTTCATTCCATTCAGGAGAGTCTTGAATAATCGAACGGGCTTCATCAGGGTATTTGACGATTTTTTTCAGTACAGGTAAAACAGTGACTAATGGTTCATTTTTCTGCTGAAGGAGAACAAAGACAAACCCAGTGATAATGATAAATAAAATACCTAAAGTCAGTAAAATATACCGCCTAAATGATTGAATGCTGCTCGAAAATTGTGTCGTCTCTTCTGACATACGAATGATCCCAACTAGATCACCATTTTTCTTCACGGGCAATGCTAGATAGAGTAACTCTTTATTTAAAGTGGCACTTTTGCGCAGAGCAGAACCAAAGTCGGCACCTGAAAGAACCGCTTTGATCTCAGGCCGATTTTTTCTAGAGTCATGTAACTTTGTATCTACACTGTCATAGAAGATATCGCCTGTGTTATCCATTAGACTCAATCGTTCATTCTTATCAGTCAAGTAGTGATCAACAAGAATTTGTTCTTGAGAAGTGAAGGCTTGCTTAGTAAAAACCTCAGGCGATAACTGATCTAAAAGCAAAGTTGCTTTCTTTTGCAAATATTCTTCTTGCTGTGTCAATAATTCCTTTCTAAAAAAATAGTTCGTCAGGAATATACTGCCAATAAAAAGAGCTAACATCATAAGAATGACTAAAAGATATTCAAATCGTTGCCGCTTTTTCATTTTTTAGGCTCCTGAAAACGATAACCAAATCCTCTAACTGTTATTAAGTAAACAGGGTGTTTTGGATCTATTTCGATTTTATCTCTTAAATGGCTCACATGGACGTCTACTATGCGGCTTTGACCTGCAAAATCATAATTCCAGATACGATCAAGCAGTGTATCGCGATCGATCACACGATCTTTGCGTTTGATAAAGTAAACCAATAATTCAAACTCTTTTGGTGTCAACTCGATTTTTTTCCCACGAACAGAGACCGCATAGTTTTGTTCATCAACAATAATATCTCCTATAATCAATGGTGCTTTCACAGGCTCACTGATATCCTCTGGCTTTTCAACTGCTGGTTTCAATCGTCTAAAAATGGCCTTCATTCGTGCCAAAACTTCTCTTGGACTAAAAGGTTTAGTCAAATAATCATCTGCACCGATCTCTAAACCAATGATTTTATCTACCTGATCATCCTTTGCAGTTAAAATCAGAATAGGCGTGTCGATTTTTTCTCTTCTCAAAGCTTTTGTAATTTCCAGCCCATCCATATTTGGCAGCATGACATCAAGGATAATAAAATCAAACTGATTGGTTGAAGCCAACTCAAAACCTACCGCTCCATCTGTGGCACTTATAACTTCATAACCATCTTTTTCTAAATTGAAAGTTAACAATGTGACGATCGAAGGTTCATCGTCAACCACAAGCACTTTTTTCATTTGTTTAGCTCCTTTTATATGAAAAATCAATACAACGCTATTTTATCATAAATCGGCATCGATCAAAAACTTTAAGGAATAGGTCTAATGCTACATTCTAGTTCAAAGAAATGGTATAATAATAAAGATTGAAAAGAGGGGAAGAAATGATCGGAATCAGTGCATGTTTGGGTGGTATTTGTTGTCGATATGATGGTCAGTCTAAAGAACTATCATTTTTAAAAGAATTAGTTGAAAAGAAAGAGGCAATGCCTATTTGCCCAGAGGTTTTAGGTGGATTGCCGATTCCAAGAGAGCCAGCTGAAATAAAAGACGGAGACGGCTTTGCTGTTTGGCAGGAACAAGCAAGCGTTGTGACAGTTTCAGGAGAAGATGTGACCGAGTGTTTCAAAGAAGGCGCAAAAATTGCGTATCAGAAACTTCTGGAGCATCAAATTGATACAGTCATCGTTAAAGAAAACAGTCCTTCCTGCGGACAAAAAATGATTTATGACGGTACGTTTTCCGGCAATAAAATAACAGGTATGGGCGTTGCAACAGCTTATTTTGTTTTAAATGGGATTGACGTCATATCAGAAAATGAATGGCAAAAAATTGTAAAGCACGAGGATCTAAATGGCTGAAGAAGAAATAATAAAGATTTTCGATAAAGACTATCATCAATGTGGTACAGCAACTAGAGAGTGTGTGCATAGAGAAGGTTTGTGGCACGAAACATTTCACTGCTGGTTTTATACAATGGAGCAGGATGAGTTAATCATATATTTCCAAAAACGCTCTCCTAAAAAGAAAGACTTTCCTAACCAATTAGATATCACGGCTGCGGGGCATCTTTTGGCAGATGAAACTGTATTAGACGGTTTTAGAGAGGTCAGAGAAGAATTAGGTGTAGATGTTCAACCAGAAGAGGCAGATTTTTTAGGGGTTTTTCCTGTGTGTATAGACTTGGGAACATTTATCGATAATGAATTTACGAATGTTTATCTTGTGAAGCGGGAAATCAAAATAGGAGATTTTTCTTTGCAGGAAGAAGAAGTTGAAAGCTTGTTTTGTGTGCCGCTTTCCAAGCTAAAAAAGATGCTTGTAGATCCAACGTTAAATGTTTCTCTAACAGGTTATCACCAACAAAACTATAGACAAACGCCCACGCAAGCAGTGGTCTCAAAAAAAGATTTCTGTGCTAATGCGGAAAGTTACTATGAGGAACTGGTCAAAATTTTTGAAGAAATCCGAGGAAATCACTTGAGAACTATTGACTAATTCGCCTGAAATCGGTAACCTAAAAGGGATTGAAGATAGGAGCAGCAATTATGGAAATTGAAAAAACCAATCGAATGAATGCTTTATTTGAATTTTACTCCACGTTGCTGACTGAAAAGCAAATGAATTATATGGAGATGTATTATGCTGATGACTTCTCTTTAGGCGAAATAGCTGAAGAATACGATGTAAGTCGTCAAGCCGTTTATGATAATATCAAACGAACAGAAAAAATATTAGAAGAATATGAACGAAAGCTTCATTTATTTTCCGATTATGTCGTTCGTGGCGAGCTACTGGATGCGCTAAAGAACTATGTGAGTGAAACCTATCCAAAAGATATAACGATAGCAAATTATATAGAACAAATACAAGAAGTAGAGGAATGAGAGTATGGCTTTTGAAAGTTTAACAGATCGCTTACAACAGGCAATGAGTAAATTACGTCGCAAAGGAAAAGTCTCTGAAGCGGATGTAAAGGAAATGATGAGAGAAATTCGTCTAGCGCTATTAGAAGCAGACGTAAATTTACAAGTAGTAAAAGATTTTACAAAACGTGTACGAGAACGTGCTGTCGGTGTAGAAGTCCTAGAAAGCTTATCCCCTGCACAACAAATCGTTAAAATCGTTGATGAAGAATTGACCGCAACATTAGGTTCTGAAACTGTTGGTTTGAACAAATCTGAACGCATTCCAACAGTTATAATGATGGCTGGTTTACAAGGGGCCGGTAAAACAACCTTTGGCGGTAAGCTAGCAAATCACTTAATGAAGACAGAAAATGCTCGTCCCTTAATGATCGCAGCCGATGTCTATCGTCCAGCGGCGATCGATCAATTGAAAGTCTTAGGACAGCAGTTAAATGTACCTGTTTTTGATATGGGAACAGATACGGATCCTGTTGAGATCGTTCGTCAAGGGATGGCTTTAGCCAAAGAACAGAAAAATGACTATGTCTTGATCGATACTGCCGGTCGTCTTCACGTCGATGAAGCGCTCATGGATGAGTTGAAGCAAATCAAAGCAGTTGCTGAGCCAGATGATATTTTACTTGTTGTCGATGCAATGACAGGACAGGATGCAGTGAATGTTGCAGATAGCTTCAATCAGCAATTAGGGATCACGGGTGTTGTGATCACAAAATTAGATGGTGATACACGTGGTGGTGCGGCGCTTTCGATTCGTGCTGTTACAGGTGCACCAATCAAATTTATTGGATCAGGTGAAAAGCTAACAGACCTAGAAATTTTCCATCCGGATCGTATGTCCAGCCGTATATTGGGCATGGGAGATATGTTGACGCTGATCGAAAAAGCGCAACAGGATTATGATGAGAAAAAAGCGGAAGAACTTGCAACAAAGATGAAAGAGAACAGCTTTGATTTCAATGACTTTATCGAGCAATTAGATCAAGTCATGGGAATGGGACCGATCGAAGATCTGTTGAAGATGATTCCTGGTATGAGTCAAATGCCTGGTCTTGAAAATGTCAAGGTAGATCCTAAAGATGTTGCACGTAAAAAAGCAATGGTGCTTTCAATGACACCAGCAGAGCGAGAAAATCCAGATTTACTGAATCCAAGTAGACGCAGAAGGATTGCAGCGGGTTCCGGCAATAATGTTGTCGAAGTGAATCGCATGATCAAACAGTTCAAAGAATCTAAGAAAATGATGCAGCAAATGTCGAAAGGCAATATGGATATTCCTGGTATGGATCAAATGCTGGGCGGCGGTATCAAAGGGAAACTTGGAAAAATGGCGATGAATCGAATGGTCAAGAAAAACAAAAAGAAGAAAAAGAAGAAAAAATAGCTTAAAATTACTTTTGTACAAGAAAACTACTCAATTTTTTAAAGTTGGGTAGTTTTTTATTTCGTATAGAATCAATCAAAGATCATTGCTGTTTCACTCAAATTGGGCTACAATTCAGTAAAACAAACGTGAAGGTGAGGAAATCAACATCAATCACAGGATAAAACAGCAGCTTAGTGAAATGGAACTGGAGCAAATCAAGTTACTAAAAGCTAGAAATCAACAATTACTTGGTGTGGAATATAAGTTAGATTTAAGTTTTTTTATGGAGCCGACAGAGAAAGCTCAGCATTTGTTACTCTGGAAAGACGAAGAGCTTTTGGGCTATACAGCGTTGAGCGCTTATAATCCAGAAGAGGTAGAGCTAACTATGATTGCAGCAACTAAAGAAGCGATTGCTCCTATGCATGAAGCGGTATGTCTATTTGCTCAGAAAAAACAGTTTGCACGGTTATTATGGATCGTTGATCAAAGGGATGATTTACTTGTTTCTTTCATCAAAAAAACAAAACGTTATAACTACTCTTTCTCAGAGTATGCGATGTTGTTCGATAATGAAACAAAAATCAATGTAGAAGAATGTAGCTTGGTATCAGCTGCAAAAGTTGATGCAACTAAGATAGCACGACTTGATGGGGGAGCAGATATCGACAAAGTTCAGCTGATCGATGACGACGATTTGGCTAAAACGCTTGTATTTAAAGAAGGAGAAGAACTCATAGCCAGTATTCGACTCGAAAAAAATCAAGAAGAGTGCGGAATTTACGGCTTTATTGTTCGAGTTGACCAACGGGGAAAAGGAATTGGTCGTAAAATGTTGACAACGATTGTTTCACAATTAGTAAGAGAGGGCTACTCACAAATTTATTTAGAAGTTGAGTCAACGAATGCAGCTGCTATGGGCCTCTATCAGTCGATCGGCTTTAAGCAAAAAGCATGTTTTGACTATTACTTATCAATGGGTTGAAAAATCAGTCTGGTTTCTTCTCAAGAGAAAATCGCCAGACTGATTTTTGAAGCAAATATTTGCCCCTGCCAAGGTGATAATAGTATAACATAAAAGCGTGAAACTCTGTATAAATCAACAAAATAAAGCAATTTTAGAGGTGTCAAGAAAAAACTCTTTACAGCTTAATTGAAATCTGTTAAACTAACATTTGTGATTAAGTTAATGGAGGTGTAATAGATAAAATGTCAGTAAAAATTCGTTTAAAACGCATGGGTTCTAAAAAGAGTCCTTTTTACCGTATCGTAGTCGCTGATTCTCGTTCTCCGCGTGATGGACGTTTCATCGAAACTGTTGGGACTTACAATCCTTTGAAAGATCCTGCAGAAGTAGTTTTAAAAGAAGATTTAGTTTTAGACTGGTTGTCTAAAGGTGCTCAACCTTCAGATACAGTTCGTAACATCCTTTCAAAAGAAGGCGTTATGAAAAAACACCACGAAGCTAAATTAGAAAAGAAATAGGGTGACCGATGATGGCAGATGTGAAAGAGTTAGTTTTAACTATCGTTCGTCCATTAGTCAGTCAACCTGAGATGGTTAAATTGGAAGTAGAAGAGTCTGATGCTTTTCTAGAGTATAATTTGACTGTATCACCTGAAGATATTGGTCGTATTATTGGTAAACAAGGTCGTGTTGCTAAAGCAATTCGTACGATCGTTTACAGTGTACGCGTGGATGGACCTAAGAAAGTTCGTTTAAATATCGTAGATGGTAAATAAGCTTAAGATCATAAAAGATAACTCATTAAGTTATCTTTTGTGATCTTTTTTTGACTATAGAATGAATCTTTTGCATAATGAAGGAAATGAATAAGAACGGAGGAGTAAGTAATGATTGAACAAAAAAACTATCAAGAACAACTAAAAACTGGAATGCAAGAATATTTTGAAACGACATTATTTGAAGCAGGAGACATTTTTGTTTTAGGATGCAGCAGCAGTGAAATAATTGGTGGTGTGATCGGGCAAAATTCTAGACTTGATATTGGGGAGGAAGTTGTTTCGACATTAAAAGAGGCGTTGGACAAAAAAGGTGTACATCTTGCTGTACAAGGGTGCGAGCATATCAATCGAGCATTGATCATTGAAAAAGTAGTTGCCAAAGCACACGATTTTGAAATTGTATCTGTTGTTCCTGCTCTTCATGCTGGCGGCGCAGCAGCTGTTGCGGCGTTTAAATTATTTAAGGAGCCAGTCGTAGTGGAAAAGATCGTCGCTAGAGGTGGAATAGATATAGGGGATACGGCTATTGGCATGCATGTCAAGCATGTGCAGATCCCAATCAGGACAACCATCAAGGAAATAGGGAAGGCGCACACTACCTTTTTGTATAGTCGACCTAAATTAATTGGCGGAGCTCGTGCCGTCTATTAAAAAAGAAGCAAAATTTGCTTCTTTTTTGCAATCATTTTTTTCTAAAAACTTTTATATCGAAAACAGGAGAATCAAAATTGATTTCAGCCTCGTCGATCATTAAACCTAGTAAATGATAATCTTCTTCCTCGTGATGGGTAATCCCCAACAGTTCATCATAATAGCTCTCAATACTCAAATCTCTTGGTGTATTCAACAAGTCCAATAAATTCAAAACACCTTCTGGTTCGTCTTTGGTTTGCCCTTGCATTTCTATATAAAAGCCTTCGGAAGTAAAATCGAGTCCAATTCGGATATCCTCAATATCATTTGAAAAAAAATAAGTGAGAAGCTCATCTATAATACGCTTAGCTTTTTCTCTTTCTTGCATGCTGCTTCACCTTTCTGATTTGTAAAATATTATCTAGTAATGGTACCATGACGGCTGCAACAAAACCAGTAGAAAATCCGTTATTATAAAGATTTAATCCACCATGAAGATAACTCACATTGGTAACCAATGACATATGCAAGAAACCCGCAGCGAGTCCGTATTGAAAACCATAGTATCCAGCGATCGGTGCCAGTCCAGTGCCAAAAATTCCAGCTAGAGCAACTGTCGTCTGATCGACAGCGAAAACAGATGACAATTGTGCAGCGAAAAAGACACTAATGAGCAATGGAAGACTATTGAGTGGATGATTACCAAAAGCACTGAAGCCGACCGCTGAAAGGATAGCGCCGATAATCGGTCCATTGAGTGTGCAATGACTAAGCTGGGTATAACCAACTAACAGCAGCCCCATAAAGGCCATATTCATCATCGTTGCACCAATACCTGAGATAAAAGTAAAATCAGTGATCAATTTCCCAGAGGTCCGACTGATTTCTTTAATTCCTTTAAAGGAAAAGTGGTTAATGATAAATCCTACAATAAATATCAAAAAAAATAAAAATAACATAAAAAATAATAATTGGTTATGATATTCGTCAGATACAATATTTTTTCCTTCTATGCTCACACCAAACATTCTCAAGACACCGGTAAACATCATGGCGATCAATCCAGAGGTGAAACCAACATTATATAAAGAAAATCCTTGATGAAAGGTCAGAACATGTGAAGCTAACGGCGGCAAGATCAAGCCGATAAAAATCCCGATAATACAGCCCAATGGTAAAGAAAACATCAAAGGTATTGATAAACCAAAAGTAAAAAAACTAATGATCGGTGACAATGCACTGCCAAATAAACTAACGACAATAAATTGGGAAAAAGGCTTTTTGACGATTTTAGCATAACAAATTCCGCCAATAATAATTGGAATAGAATTATACATGTTTTTTCCAAAAAAAGAGCATCCTGATACAGTGAATAACGCAGCAATCATCGCACCATTGATGGGAATCTTTTCCTTTTTAGCAATCAATACACTAAATAGAGTAAGTAAGCCACTATTTACGAATGCACTGCCGAAACTGCCTAACGCAATATAATCAGTGAGCAAATTACTAGGAGAGGTTAAAATTCGAAGCATTCCTCCCAAAAGTGTATTGAAAGATTCACTACTTAGTCCGATTAGGATCAGGAGTAGACAATAACCGATCAAAAGGTAATAATTTCTATTTTGACTAATTTCTTTCTCGTTTTTTTTATCTGTATGTAAAAAAAAGGGCTGGCGTGAGCGCTGATCGCTAGACATGAAGACTACCTCCGTTATCGATTGATAAGTTTACTATAGCCTGTCAAACTCTAGTTGGTCAATATTATTTCGCATTTCGTTTGGAAATTATCATATTTTTCCACTATATCTGTAATTATTGAGAAAATAAACACCTAAAACAGTGTAAAATATAATAATAATAAATGGAATTTAAATAAATATTTAAAGAAGCATAGAGATGGAGGGATTTTTTTGGTTAGGAAAAAAGTATACAAAAAGCAGCATATTTTAGCCGCTGCTTCTGATTTACTAGAAAAAAAAAGTTTTTCTGCAATAACTGCAAGAAACGTAGCTGAGCACATGGGAATCTCAACTCAGCCGATCTACTTGGAGTTCAAAAATATGGAAGATTTAAAACTGACATTACTTCAAACGATTTACAAATCTCTAGAGACAGACTATTTTTCGACGATTCAATCAGATGATTTTTTGGTCAACTTTGCATTGAATTATATCGAATTTGCTAAAACAAAAAGGAATTTATTTATCGTTTTATTCGTTGAGCATCATTCTTATGGGCAACAAATCAACCAATTGACGTTGGAATTATTCACCAAAAATCTAAAAGGAGATGAACGTTATACTGCAATTTCACCGGAAAATTTGAATAAGTTGTTTATTAAAGTCTGGATTATTGCAACGGGGTTAGCATCTTTAAGCGCTTCAGGAATTTTGAACTTGAAAAAAGAAGAAATCATCGCTGTTTTTAAAAGTAATTTAATAGAGAGTTAATGTGCTGTTGGTCTTAGAAAAAAGTAGGTCAAAGGTAGGAAAGAAAATTCATTAATTTGTCTGATTTCATTTTTTCCATTTATTGTTAAAGTTGTTTTATCAAATAAATTTGGAGGAACAAAAATGAAATTAGTTAAGACGATCGGAATTTTTCTTTTACTTGGAGGAGCTGCTCTTTTTGGAGCTAAAGCATATACACAAAATCAGGCTGGCGAGCTTTCAGGCGTACTGGATCAATTGAATCCATTGGTTACAGAAGGCGAGGTCTATGTAAAGACTAAAAAAGCTGATGAGGTCATTGAACACGGTATTGCGGTATATAAACAAGAAGCTGTAGATAAAGAGGGAAAAAAGAGGGCAATCACCTTCACTGCAGATCATGAATTGATACAGGACCGCTATCTAAAAGTTTATAATAAAGGTGCTCATGTTGAAACCTATGAAGAAGTAACAAAAGAGCAAGTCCCGCAACAAGCATTAAATCAATTGGGCTAAAAAGAGTAGACAATACATTATAATGGAGATATGACGTAACGAGTCATATCTCCATTATTTTTTTATATGCAGAATAGGCGTTTCGTTCTCTTAAAATATGCAGCTTATCTGGACAAGCTAGAATCAGTTGCTGCAATTCCAATTTATTTTTTGTTTCATAATGATGATTCCACACAAACATCATTTTTAGCAAATTCACCGTCGGGGTATAATTTGCTGGTTCTAGATGCCCCTTTTACTTGATGAAGCGTTTCAGAATACGATATAGGCGTACCTGATAAGGGGGGAGGAGAAGTAAAACACTATCCGCTTGAATTAATGCATCCTGAATCCAATCTTGGGTAGTGGTCCCTTCAATGATCCATTCTGAGAAGTTTAAAATATCCTGTAACATTTAGGCAGATTTTTCTTTAGAATAGCGTTTGTCACCCTGCGGTGTTCGCTGCCAAATGAGATTGTCAAGTTCATATATTTGTATCTGTTTCTCCATAGCTAGTTGTTTGGCGAATGTTGTTTTCCCGCTTCCAACAGGGCCCGCGATAACAATTTTCTTCATATCTACCTCCTAATTAAAAGCAATAAAGAAACCGAAGCATAACGTAAGGTCATGTCCGGTTTCATTTTATCTTTATTTAGCTTCTTGCAAAATGTTGATTTTCTCGATACGGATATCTTTTTTTGGTTTGTCACTTTCGTCTGTTTCAGCTGAAGCGATCTTATCGACAACATCCATCCCTTTGGTCACTTGACCGAAGACCGTATGCTTTCCATCTAAGAAAGGTGTCCCGCCGTTTTTATAAGCGTCAATGATTTTTTGTGGGTAATCATCTTTCAATAAGCCATCAGAAACGTCTTGATCGTTTTGAACGATAAAGAATTGGCTGCCGTTTGTTCCGTTGCCATCAGCATCTGTACCTGCATTTGCCATAGATAGTGCTCCGCGGATATTGTATAATTGGTTGCTGAACTCGTCATCAAATGAATCGCCCCAAATACTTTCTCCGCCAGTCCCGTCGCCTTTAGGATCGCCTCCTTGGATCATGAAATCTTTGATTACACGGTGGAAAGTAACGTTATCATAATAGCCGTCTTTTGCATGGGTCATAAAGTTTTCAACTGTTTTTGGTGCTTGTTTTGGGAAGAGCTTGATTTCAATTGAGCCTTCTGTCGTAACCATCTCAACTAAATCCTCATCTTCAGCAACTTTATCTGATAATTGAGGTAACTCTAAAGCATTTAAATCAACCGATTCAGATGTTTTTGTTTCTGAGCTTGAAGATGAATCTGTTTTGTTTTCAGTTTTAGATCCGCACGCTGCAAATACTACTAGTGCTCCTAGAAGAGCTGCAGCAGTGATGAATTTTTTTGTTTTCATAAGGGTAAGTCTTCCTTTCAAAAATAGTTTACATTTCATGATAACAAATGATCAGTATAACTGCTAGTCAAAATAGATTTTTTTTAAAATTTAGGAAAGGTGTAGACCACTTTTCTTCATTCTGCTATAATGAAAATGGATACATTATAATCAATAAAACTCTTAGGGGGCAGCACAATGGGAAAATTAGGTATTTCGATTTATCCAGAACGTTCAACTTTCGAAAAGGACAAAGCATATTTAGACTTAGCGCATAAATATGGATTTAAACGTGTATTTACCAGCTTGCTTCAAATTACAGAAAATAAAGAAAAAGTATTAGCAGAATTTAAAAAAGTCGTCGACTACGCAAATAGCCTTGACATGGAAGTGATGGTAGATATCAACCCAGCTCTATTTGAACAATTAGAGATTTCTTATGATGATTTATCATTTTTCAATGAAATGGGCGCTTACGGCGTACGTTTGGATATTGGTTTTACAGGAGCCGAAGAAGCAAAAATGACCCGTAACCCTTATGGAATCAAAATAGAAATCAATATGAGTACAGGCACAAGCTATGTAGATAATATCATGAGCTATTCACCGAATACGGAGAATTTACTAGGTTCGCATAATTTTTATCCGCATCGTTATTCAGGTTTAGGTTATGATCATTTTGTCTTTTGTTCTGAGAAATTTAGAAAATACAATTTGAATACAATGGCGTTTGTCAATTCACATGACGCAACGTTTGGTCCTTGGCCGACACAAGATGGCTTATGTTCATTAGAAGATCACCGTGATCTTGAAATTGCTACGCAAGTGAAACATCTTGTACTTACAGGCTTGATCGATGATATTTTAGTAGGAAACGCTTATGCTTCAGAAGCTGAATTAAAGGCAATGGCAGAGGCTTTCAATGCCGAATATCCATCTGTAAAAGTCGATGTGGCAGATGATATTTCAGAGGATGAAAGAGAAGTTTTATTTACTAGCTTGCATAGCTACCGCGGTGATCGTTCAGAATACATTTTACGTTCTACAATGACCCGCATTCATTTTAAAGATCGTGAATTTCCAGCACATAACACGATCGATATGACTAAAGGTGATGTTTTGATCGATAATGTTGGCTATGGTCAATACAAAGGCGAAACGCAAATTGCTTTGAAGCCAATGAAAAATGATGGACGTGTCAATGTGGTTGGGCGTATTTCTGATGACGAACTATTCTTATTAGATTTCCTGAAACCATGGTCCAGTTTTAAATTGATCGAAAACAAAAAATAATTGAAAAAAATGAAATGGGGACAGAAGAGTTAGTCTTATTTTCTTGGCTTTCAAGTCTTGGTGCTTCAGCAGTTATAATTTTGTTAGCTATGCTCGAAGTGGGGGATTTACTTCTATTTTCACTGTTTATTCGTTTTTAAAAGGACTGGGGCATAACTTATAGAGTTATATCTCAGTCCTATTTTTATGTTTGCTCTGCGTAAATAGCTGTCCCTTTTGGTATAATAGGTAAAATGAGGTGATAGTATTGGAGAAGGAATTAAGTATTTTATTGTCAAAACTTCAAGGAATCGCACAGACTGGTAAACAGTTTGGCAAAGATATTTTTGATCAAGAACGATACGAGGAGCTCTCGATCGTTGCTAAAGAATTAACTCACTTACTGTATCCAGAGTTACCTGAACGAGAGCTTATGATTTTTTTCGATGAAGATGAAGGCTACGCGACGCCTAAAGTAGATATTCGAGCAGTTGTTTTCAATCAAGAAGGTAAATTACTATTGGTTAAAGAAAAAAGCGATGATTCTTGGGCTTTACCGGGTGGTTGGGCTGATATCGGGTATTCTCCAAAAGAAGTTGCGGAAAAAGAAGTTATGGAAGAAACAGGACTAAAAGTCAAGGCCGAACGACTAGTAGCAGTTTTAGATAAAGCCAAACATGCATACCCATCATCATTGACCTACGTGTATAAATTTTTTATACGATGTCAGCCGATTGGCCAAAAAATCAAGCCTGGGATTGAAACAAGTGAAGTCGGTTATTTTACACTTGAAGAAATTTACGCACTGAAACTTTCTAAAGCGCGAGCGATCAAACAAAATTATGAGATGCTTTTTCATGATTACCAGCATGAAAAAAATGAAATGATCTGTGATTAAGATTGCGAAAATGAGGATAAAACTTTATACTGTTTAAGGATTAAAAAAAGATCGCAATTTGTATAGGGAAACGAGAAATCTAAATAATAATGCTTTATCGTGAAGTAAGGAGTCATTAAATGAAAAAAATAGGAAAGATATTGGTTGCCGTTTTTGTGATCATCGCGATCATCTTGATCGGCGCAGGGATGTACTTTTATAATTACGCAGTTGTTCCATCTGAAAAAGACTTTTTAGCGGGAGATACTCCCGGCACTGACATAGAGGCAAAAAGTCCAGAAGAAAAATGGTTTAAGGATGATCAGAACCGTTCTTATTGGTCACAGCAATCGGAAGATGGATTAAAGCTCCAAGCCATCTATTTACCAGCTGATGAAAAAACAGATAAAAATGTTATTATGGCGCATGGTTATATGGGAACGGCGGAAACAATGGCTAAGTTTGCAAAAATGTATCATGATTGGGGATATAATGTGTTAGTTCCTGATGCTCGCGGACATGGTGAAAGCGAAGGAGAATATATCGGTTTTGGCTGGCCGGAACGTAAAGATTATCTTCAATGGATCGATCAAATGATCGATAAAAATGGAGAAAATGCACAAATCACACTATATGGAATTAGTATGGGCGGAGCGACCGTTATGATGACAAGTGGTGAAAAACTGCCAAAAAATGTTAAGGCGATCGTAGAAGATTGTGGTTATTCTTCAGTAAACGGAGAATTGACGTATCAATTAAAAGATATGTTTAATTTGCCATCCTTTCCTCTGATTCCAGTGACAAGCACGATCACTAAAATACGTGCGGGCTATTTCTTTGGTGAAGCAAGTTCAGTCGCGCAATTGAAGAAAAATAAAACCCCGATATTATTTATTCATGGTGATGCTGATACATTTGTACCATTTGAAATGTTGGATGAGGTGTATAATGCAACTGATGCACCGAAAGAGAAATATGTTGTTCAAGGCGCTGAACATGCAAAAGCCTTTTCTATTGATCCAAAAGCATATAAAGAAGAGGTCAATAAATTTTTAACGCAATACGTAGATTAAAAAAACTCAATTCCTAAGTGGCTGAGATATGACTTTGATTAGTTGTATTTCAGTCACTTTTAAAATGGTGGTGAGAACTGTTTGTGTTTTTTTCGTGTGAAGACTAGTCAGAGGTCAGCATTCTTTGATATGATAATAAAAAGAAATGAGGTAAAATAATGGAAGAACAAATAACCGATTATTTACACTACTTACAAATCGAACGCGGACTATCTCTTAACACAAGAAAAAGCTACGAACGCGACTTACATAAATACAATGCCTTTTTGACAGAACAGCAAATAGACTCTTGGCAATCGGTGGACCGATACATAATTATGGAATATTTACAATCGTTGAATAATGACAATAACTCTTCTGCAACGATCATCCGGATGATTTCGACTTTAAGAGGGTTTCATCAATTTTTGAGGCAAGAACGCCTGACGGATCACGATCCAATGCAGCATATCGATTCACCGAAAAAAGCGCAAAAACTACCTAGTACACTGTCTGTAGAAGAAGTAACAACATTGATCGAAACACCAGATACGACAAAACCACTGGGCATAAGAAATCGGACGATTTTAGAAGTGATGTATGCTACAGGTTTGCGTGTGAGTGAACTTGTAGATTTAAAAATTGGCGATCTTCATTTATCGATCGGTTTATTACAAACGATCGGTAAAGGAGACAAAGAACGTATCATCCCTTTAGGAGATTATGCAATTCAATGGATCGAGAAATATATGGAAGAAGCCCGGCCTGTGCTCATCAAAAAAAATCCTAATGAAACACATTTATTTGTCAATCATCATGGAAAACCACTATCTCGTCAAGGGGTTTGGAAAAATTTAAAACAAATCGTTCAAGAAGCTGGGATCAGTAAAAACATCACGCCGCATACATTAAGACATAGTTTTGCTACCCATTTGTTAGAAAACGGTGCAGATTTGCGTATTGTCCAAGAATTGCTAGGTCATGCAGATATTTCAACTACTCAAATTTATACTCATATTACAAAACAACGAATGGCGGATGTCTATAAACAGCATTTCCCAAGAGCTTGATCAAAGCAGGTATTCTACAGAAGAAGGTGAGACCATGTTAACGAACTACCGAAAAGAACAGCGGAAAATAGCGATGGGCTTGTTGAGCTTTCACCAAAAGCTGACAGAATATCATTCGTTGTTGAAAGAAATCGACATGTATGAAAATGACGAAAACCTTTATTTGCTCCTTTGGACACCAGAAGGGGATCAGAATATCCAGGGAATCATAGGGATCGAGTTAGAAGATTCTGCTGGAATAATCGTTCACGATATTTCGATCACACCTTCTTTCCGTGGTGAAAAGCTTGGATTTGAGCTTTTGGATGAAGTTCTAGAGCTATATCCAGGGCTGAAATTATACGGCACTGTTGCTACATCTGCTTATTTATCTAAATGGAAAGAACACAACGAATAAATTTTATGGTAAACTAGAGAGTCGAAAAAGAAAGTTGGATGATCTTGCAGGAAATGAATGTAAAGTTAGATGTATTTGAAGGACCGCTCGATCTTCTTTTACATTTAATCAAGAAACTTGAAATTGATATTTACGATATCCCAATTGCTGCTGTAACAGAGCAGTATATGAATTATATTCACACAATGAAAACCTTGGAACTGGAAGTAGCTGGTGAATATATCGTTATGGCGGCAACTTTGATGGCTATCAAAAGTAAAATGTTGCTGCCAAAACAAGAGCTGGAAGTTACAGATGATGATGAACTTCTAACAGGTGAAGATCCGCGGGATGCGCTCGTGGCTCAATTATTAGAATATCGTAAATTCAAATATGCAGCTGGGCTTTTGCATGAAAAAGAGTCTGAAAGAAGTCTTTATTATACGAAAGAACCAATGGATGTCGACGAATATAAGGAAGACAACCCTTTGCTGGAGCCAAATCAATTAAATACGATCGATTTATTTTTGGCTTTTCATGCAATGCTTGAAAAGAAAAAAAATCGGCAGCCTGTAGAAACTACTGTGGCCGGCGATGACGTGTCGATCGAGGAAAAAATAACTGCGATCTCGCAAAGAATGGCTCAAATCGACCGCCAAACACCGGTCAATTTTGAAGATTTTTTTACATCACATTCAAAACAGGAAATCGTCACAACCTTCATGGCGCTACTGGAATTGATGAAAAAGGGATCGATACATGTAGAGCAGGAAGAAAATTACAGTACAATTTTGCTGTACAATACAGCAAATGAGATCGAATCAAGTACGGAGGAAACAGCGTGACCACAATTAGTCAAATCGAAGCAATTCTATTCGTTGTTGGTGAGGAAGGAATTGGCTTGGAAGAATTATCCTATTTATTAGAACTTTCTACAGCGAAAACCTATGAATCACTAACAGCTTTAAAAGAACGCTATGAAACAGATGATCAGTCTGCATTGAATATATTAGAAGTTGGAAATCATTTTGTCTTATCGACTAAAAAATCCTTTGCACCACTATTGAAAAAATATGCGCAATCACCGATTTCAAATGCTTTGTCACAAGCCGCATTAGAAACATTGTCGATCGTGGCCTATAAACAACCAATTTCAAGAGTAGAGGTGGATGAAATCCGAGGTGTGCAGTCAGCAGGTTCAATGCAAAAATTAGTTGCACGTCAATTAATAGAAGAAAAAGGGCGAGTAGACGGTCCGGGACGCGCAATTTTGTATGGTACAACTGCCTATTTTATGGATTATTTTGGTTTAAAATCATTAGAAGAGTTGCCGGATATTCAGCAAATGGAAGAAGAAATCGCTGAAGAATTGCCATTAGACCTCTTTTTTGACCGCTATAAAGAATTGAACGAAGAAGAACAAACGGAGATCAACGAATCGGAGGAAGAAAACTAAATGGAGAGACTTCAAAAAGTAATCGCTCATGCTGGTATCGCATCACGCAGAAAAGCAGAAGAATATATTGTGAAGGGGCGGGTCAAAGTAAATGGAAAAGTCATTCGTGAACTTGGCACGCAAGTAGGGAAAAGTGATCTAGTGGAGGTCGATGACGTACCGATCTATAAAGAAGAGTACGGATATTACTTGTTTTATAAACCTAAAGGAGTCATCTCGGCTGTATCAGATAATAAAGGGAGAAAAGTGGTTACTGACTATTTCACTCATATCAAAGAACGTATTTATCCCGTTGGACGATTGGATTACGATACATCAGGATTGCTGCTACTGACAAATGACGGTGAATTTTCACAGCGTTTGACACATCCGAGTCATGAGGTAGATAAAGTGTATGTAGCAAAAGTTAAGGGTTTAGCTAAAAAACATGATTTTCTTCCCTTGACAAAAGGAATCAAAATCGACGGCTATAAAACGGCGCCAGCGGCTTTTCAAATCATTTCTGTTGATTTGAAGACAAATACAAGTATTGTAGAACTGACGATTCACGAAGGACGCAACCATCAAGTAAAAAACATGCTTCAGTCAGTTGGTTATCCAGTTCAAAAACTTAAAAGAGAAAAATATGGAGATTTAACCTTAAAAGGACTTCGTCCCGGTGAATACCGTTCTTTAAATAAAAAAGAAATCAGTGTGTTGATGAACCAGTCAAAATAAAAGGGAAGAGAGCGAAACAAAACTGATTTTTAGTTTTTGTCTTGCTCTTTACATCCAAATCGACACTTTTTTCTCAGCCTTTTTTCTATAAATAAAATTATTATGTGACAATCTGAACATAAAGATTGATTTTTCTCGAAAAGGTTGTATACTGTAGTTGTACTAAAAAAATTAATAAAGGTTCGTCTTCAGGGGCAGGGTGAAATTCCCGACCGGTGGTTATAGTCCACGACCTACTTCTTTTGAAGTAGTTGAATTGGTGAAATTCCAGTACCGACAGTAAAGTCTGGATAAAGAAGATAGGGCTTATTTGAATTGGCATTTTTCAAATAAGATAACTCTACTCTATTTTCCCTGTTGGAAAATAGAGTTTTTTGTTGTGAATCACTACGCTATGCTTTGATCTCATCAATTTCTAAAAGTTAAAGTACCTAAAATTAATTAGAAGTAGAGGATGTAAAGTATATGGTGAGCTAATCAAGTGACTTTACTGGTCTTGATCCTAATGATCGTGTTTCGTTTCAGTATCATCAATCTATAAGAGCTTAATTTTCAATAATTGATGAGCGATACTCGTGTAAGGGTAGGCATGATGAATAGCAGAAATATTATCGGGTCGAGGCACTTAAGCTATTTTGGTCTCGTTCTCGAAAGAGTATTAATCACTGCTCACAGCAAAATTGGAGTTTTAGTTGGAAATGTTGATTTAGAGAAGTTCGTTTGAAGATGGGTCCTTAACAGGAGGATTTCATATGCGAAACAACAAGGTACAAAAAATGGTAAGTGTAGCAATGTTAGCAGCAATCGGTGTGGTTTTACAGTTCGTGGCTTTTCCAATCATGCCAGCATTCAGTTTCTTGAAAATCGATTTCAGTGATATTCCAGTCATGATCAGTATGTTCTTATTTGGACCGCTGGCAGGAATCAGTACAGCTTTTATCAGATCTGTTCTGCATTTGTTTACAACGGGAATATCGCCGCAAAATTTTGTTGGAGATGCTGCCAGCTTTTTTGCAACAACGATGTTCACCTTACCAATGTATTACTTTTTTAAACGAGGAAGCCATAAGACGGCAAATAAGGTTTTCGGTGTGATAACGGGAATTCTTGGTCTGACTATATTTATGAGTGTGGCCAACTATTTTGTGATTACGCCAATTTATTTGAAGTTGTTCGGAGTATCCGCTGGAGAGTTTTTAGGAATGTCTTTAGCGAAATACGTAACGATCGGTATTCTTCCATTTAACCTGATCAAGGGAGCTATCGTGAGTGCTGTTTTCTTAGTTCTTCATGCAAAATTATTACCATGGCTTTCTAGAAAACAACATCAGTTAGGAAATAAAAAACCAATAATGAAATAATTTATAGATGAAAGAATCGAGCCATTTCTCGATTCTTTTTTTATATTCAGAGCTAATTTATCTATTTCTATACTTCTTTCTGATAAAATGTAAAAGAAGAAGAAAGGGGCAAAAATCCAAAATGAAAAAATGGCAAAAACGTTTGCTGTGGATATTCGGAGCGATAGTCGCACTGACTTTGATCGGGTTATTTTATCTCAAGACCATTACTTATACACCAACGACTGCAGCAATTGAAAGTGCTAAACAAGCAGAAAAAGAAAATGGAGTTTTAGTATTCAAAGGGGACGAAAATAAACCATCAGTGATTTTTTATCAAGGAGCCTTGGTTGAAAATACAAGCTATAGCCCTTGGGCGCAACAAGTGGCAAAAGCAGGCTACTCAGTCTATTTAGTACAACAACCATTTAATTTGGCTGTTTTAGGGCAAAATAAAGCAGAATCGGTGATCAAAGATAACAAACTTACGAACTACGTGATTGGCGGGCATTCTTTAGGCGGCGTCATGGCAAGTCGTTTTGCAGCGGATCAAGAAGAACAAGCTACTCTCAAGGGTGTCTTTTTCTTAGCAAGTTATCCTGATGAAAAAGGCAGCTTAGCCGAATTTAACGGGCAGGTTTTATCGTTGACTGGTTCAGAAGATGGTGTATTGAACTGGAAAGCGTATGAGGATGCTAAAAAGTATTTACCGAAGCAAACACTATATGAAGAAATAAACGGTGGGAACCATGCTGGTTTTGGCAGTTATGGGGAACAAAAAGGAGATCAGCCTGCTTTGATCAATAATGATGAACAGCAAAAAGAAGTAGCTGAGCGCTTAATCAAGTGGCTAGATACGATAAAATAAAAAAAGAACAGAAGACGGACGTGATAAGTTGCAGCCAGCTTCTGTTCTTCTTTATTGTTATTTTTCAGCGATCTCTATTGCACGAACCGGACATTTGCGGTACGCTGTTAAGACATTCCTTTGTTCATCATCACTTATCCATTCTTGTTGAGCAGAGTGATCATGAGTTAAGAGAACAATGCCGTCATCATCATAATCGAAAATTTCAGGTGCATAGATTTGACATAAACCACAAGCGATACATTTATCTGGAATTATTTTACATAACATAGTGACACATCCTATTCTAGCATTCAAAGAGGTGAAACAATGGATCCACTCTTTATTTTAACGTTATTTCAGCACGGATACAAGGTTCGAACATCCACATTATACCATCTTTTAAAAGGAAAACGAACGAGTTCTGTTTTGGTTTATGGCTACCTTTATAGGAATCTCCGCTTCTTTCACCTATGCCCGGAATTATCTGAACAAGAATTTAACAGGCAGCTACAAAGCTTGAGTGAAGCTGGCTTGCTGACGATAGACCAATCGGGAGAAGTCCAGATCACAGCTAAAGGAAATCTGACCTTAAATGATCAAAATCAAACTATTCAATGGCTCGACAATTATCGCTTTGGTAAAACAGATGAAGAAATTTGGCGTTTTTTACAATTTCTAGTACAAGTGACCTCTCATTTGTCTTACGGAGATAAAAAATATATCCCCCTTGAACAATCTCCCTTTTATCAAGCTTTCTTAAAACAAAGGATTGCAGTGGTCAAAAAAAATGAACTGATTCAAATGATGAAAACAGAATGGCATTGGTTACTATCGCGTTTATCGAAAAAGGAAGCCGATTATTTTGCTCAACAATTTTCTGGTTATGAGCAAATTGGCAAAACAGTCACTCAAATCCTGCACAAAGAATCAACGCCATTCGAGCAGTTTTTAGTAAAGAAAGAACGGCTGCACCATCTACTCTATGAAATTGAAAACATGCCAGGAGAAACGTTTTTAAAACAGTCGATCCAACCTTTTATGATAAAAAATGACAATCAGAGTATGACTCAAACAAAAAAGCACTTGCGTCAACAGAGTTCAATTGAAACAATAGCACAACAAAGAGGAATGAAAAAAAGCACGATTCAAGATCATTTGCTGGAACTTGCTTTAACAGAAGAGATCCCCTTTGAACAGTATATTTCAAAAGAAACCTATCAATTTTTAGATCAACTTTCAAGCCCCTGCCCACAATGGGTCTATCGCACCTTGAAGCAAAAAAATAAAGACCTTGATTATTTTGAATATCGATTATACCAAATTGAAAAACTAAAAAACGAAAGAGCTGATACATTGCCATGATCGATCTAGAGCAGTTTTTACATGATAATTTTGGCTTTCCTACATTTAAACCAGGACAAAAAGAAGTGATCCAGCAATTGCTAAATAAAAAAGATACGCTGGCTGTTTTACCAACTGGAACGGGCAAGTCACTTTGTTACCAAATGATTGGGCAACTTACTGAAGGAACGGTTATCATCGTATCGCCTTTGCTATCTTTAATGGAAGATCAAGTGATTCAGTTACAAAAACAAGGAGAAACAAGAGGAATAGCACTAAATAGCAGCTTGAACTTTTTTGAAAAACGATTTGTGTTGGCTCACTTGAATCAATATAAATATATTTTTGTCAGCCCTGAAACCTTGTTGCAAAAGGAAGTTCGGACAAGTCTTTCTCAAGTGACCGTGTCACTATTCGTGGTGGATGAAGCACATTGTGTTGCTCAATGGGGCGTAGATTTTAGGCCAGAATACACGAAACTAGCTCAAATTCAGCAAGAATGCGGGTTTCCTTTGACCCTAGCGCTAACTGCTACCGCAACACCAGCAGTCAAAGAGGAAATCATCGCTCAATTGTTTGCTCACAGTCAAGAAGTTTCGCAAATCGTATACTCTGTCAACCGGCCGAATATTGGACTCATTGTCGATCAAACGACGGAAAAAGAAGAACTGCTGATTTCTTATCTAATGCAATTGAAGCAAAAAGGGGTCATTTATTGTGCGACAAGAAAAACGGCCGAAATGCTTGATCGTCTTATCAAAGAACAAACGAACTTGAAAACAGCGTATTATCATGGCGGCTTGACCCCTGTTGAACGCAGCTTACTGCAGCAGCAGTTTGTCCACAATCAACTTGATGTTTTATGTGCGACGAATGCTTTTGGAATGGGGATCGATAAGCCGGATGTTCGGTTTGTTATTCATTATGATTGTCCAGACAGCTTAGAAAATTATGTTCAGGAAATCGGTCGTGCAGGACGAGATGGACTAAATAGTATTGCGATCTTACTCTACCAAAAAGGCGATGAATCGATCCATTATTATTTTCAATCTGAAAGTCGAATGGATCGTGAAATCCTACATACATTGATATCTTCACTCTCTGAAAATGAACTAGATGAGTTAGCGCTGAGTGAAATCCAACAAAAATGGATTCAAGGGTATCTGGACCAAGAATATACAATTGAAGAATTGGAACAACGATTATTAAGAAAAGAGAAAGAACGTCAACAACAATTGAGAATTATGTTAAACTATATCCAGCAATCAAACTGCCGCCGTCGATTCATTCAACAGTATTTCTCAGAGGAAGTAGAAGAAAATCATCAAGTATTATGCTGTGATAATTGTGGCTTATCCTTTGACAGTTACCGAGGACAAATAGTACAATCACCAGAAGAAAACGAAATCCTCGATCGGTGGGAGGATATTTTGATAAGATTATTTAAAGAATGAAAATAATCTTTTTTTAGACTGCAACTCAAAAAAAGCTGTGGTATAATAGCAAAAGAGAATTTTTAGGAGGAACAGATACGTGAGTAAACGAGATAAGAAAAATGGTGTACGTGAACCATGGGAGCAGTCAATTTATGATACAGATAAGGGTGCGGGAGGTTCTCGTTCAGAAAAGCGTCAACAAAAGAAAGGAAACACAGTTTTTCTAACGATTTTAGTTATCTTATTACTATTGATCATTTCACTGCCGGTAGGAACTTACCTTTATGTAATGAGAGATAAAAAACCAGATGCAAGCAAACAAGCGAGTCAGCCGTCATCATCAGTTGTCGTTCAATCGTCAACTAAAAACAGCTCGACACAGCCTTCGTCATCAAGTGAATCTCAACAACAATCTACTTCATCATCAGAAGCGGAAACAGATCCGAATGGTGTAACGACGCCATCGTCAAGTGAAGCAGAGGCTGGTGCGGTATATGATGCTGTTCAGTCTGGAGAAGGTCCAAACCAAGTAGCAGCCAGAAACGGGATCACTTTAGAAGAGTTACTGCAATTGAATGGTATGACAGGTGACGAAATGTTACAGCCAGGGCAAGAGTTACGTGTAAAATAATAAACAATACATCAGCAGGAAATGATCCAATGTTTTCTGCTGTTATTAAGGGTCTGAAGCAAAACGATCATTGTTTTGTACCAGACTCTTTTACTATGTGATAAACAAGGGAGCGCATTATGAAAAAGATAAGTATTGCAATCGATGGTCCGGCTTCATCCGGCAAAAGTACTGTAGCGAAAATTTTAGCAAAAAAACTTAACTATATTTACTGCGATACAGGTGCGATGTATCGTGCCTTGACCTATTTAGCGATTCAAAAAGACGTTGATTTTGAAGATGAATCAGGTTTAGTTAAATTATGTTTGGAACATACGATCTCATTTAAGCAAACTGAAAAAGAGCAGCTCGTCTTTGTTGACAACAATGAAGTAACAGAAGCAATCAGACAGCCGGATGTTACGAATGCAGTCTCGATCGTTGCGAAACATAAAGAAGTTAGAGAAAAAATGGTTGAGCTGCAACAAGCAATTGGTCAAGCTGGTGGCGTAGTGATGGATGGCCGCGATATCGGTACAGCAGTCTTGCCAAATGCTGAAGTAAAAATCTTTTTAGTTGCTAGTGTTTCGGAACGAGCAGAACGACGTTATAAAGAAAATCAGGAAAAAGGAATCACAACTGATTTTGAAACATTGAAAAAGGAAATCGAGCAGCGTGATCATCTTGATTCAACTCGAGCAGTTTCACCTTTGAAGCAAGCAGAAGATGCAGTAAAGATCGATACAACAGGTTTAACCATAGAAGAGGTCGTAGCAGCGATCGAGCAAGTTATTTTAGCAGCTTGTTAAACAATAATTTTCCTTTAGAAAGCTGATAAGGATATACTTTCTTTGTCTTTAAGCAAGAAAATGTCTTCTTATTCGAAAGAAAAAAAAGAAAATGAGAGAAATCGCTTTATTTTTTCTGGAAAATCCCGTACTATTAAGGGAGTAGGTCAGTTTTTTACGAATTTTTGGTTGCATAGGAGGATTAGTATTCATGACAGAAGACAAACAAATGGAAAACAGCAATGAAACAATGGAAGATGTAATGAACAGCGTCCAAGAAGTAAACGTTGGCGACATCGTTAAGGGTGAAGTACTTGCCGTTGAGGACAAACAAGTAATTGTTGGTATTGAAGGCGCCGGTGTTGAAGGCGTAGTTCCCGCAAAAGAATTATCTACAACACAAGTAGAAGATATCAATGAATTAGTGAAAGTCGGTGACATCTTAGATTTAGTTGTCATCACATCAATTGGTAAAGATAAAGAAAATGGCAGTTACTTACTTTCAAAACGCCGTCTAGATGCGAAAAAAGTTTGGGAAGAGATCGAACAAGATTTCCAAGCAGGTAAAATCATCGAAGCACCTGTTACAAATGTTGTAAAAGGCGGTTTAGTTGTTGACGTTGGTGTACGTGGATTTGTTCCTGCATCAATGGTCGAAGATCATTTTGTTGATGATTTCTCAGAATACAAAGGGAAAACATTGACATTCAAAATCATTGAAATCGAACCTTCAGAAAATCGATTGATTTTATCTCATAAAGCCGTTGTTGAAGCTGAAAAAGAATCGAAGAAAAAAGATATCCTAGCAACATTACATGATGGGGACATCGTGGATGGAAAAGTTGCGCGTTTAACTGATTTCGGTGCGTTTATCGATTTAGGTGGTATCGATGGATTGGTTCACGTTTCAGAAATCGCTCATCAACATGTTGGTAAACCAAGTGATGTTTTATCCGTTGGCGATGATGTGAAAGTCAAAATCCTTTCGATCAATCCAGATGAAGAGCGTGTTTCTTTATCTATCAAAGAAACATTAGCAGGTCCATGGGAGGATATCGAAAATAAAGCAGCTGTTGGCTCTGTTCTTGACGGAGTTGTTAAGCGTTTGACTAGCTTTGGTGCATTTGTCGAAGTGTTCCCAGGTGTGGAAGGTTTAGTTCATATTTCTCAAATTTCGCATAAACATATTGCAACGCCTCATGAAGTGTTACAAGAAGGTGATGCAGTTCAAGTGAAAGTATTGGAAGTCAATCCTGAAGAACATCGTATTGCTTTAAGTATCAAAGCATTAGAAGCAAAACCAGAATCTAAAGAAGAGCCAAAAGATGTCGAAGATTATGAATTACCAGAAGAAAATACTGGATTCACAATGGGTGATATCTTAGGTGATGCATTAAAGGGTCAAGATACTGATTCAGAATAATTGCTTATCCAAAAAGTGCTGACAATTGTCAGCACTTTTTTTGTTTAAAAAATACATGCATAAAAAAGCAGATCAAAACGGAACATCTTTTTGGTCTGCTTTATCTTTTATCTGAAACGTGTTCTTTTTGCTTATTGATAAATAATTCTTAAGTCAGCTGGAGTATGTTCCCCGTGGTATTGTTTACGAAATTGATGAGGAGACTGCCCCACTTTTTTCTTGAATAATTTACTAAAATACGTTGAGTCTATGTAGCCGACTGTTCCTGAAATTTCAGTAATAGACTCCTCTGTCTTCATCAGTAGTTGTTTCGCTTTTTCAATTCGATAGGCAGTTAAATAATCAATAAAATTCATTCCAACAGCTTCTTTAAAGAAACGACTCACATAATGTCGGTTTAGATGCATAATATCAGCTAGTGTAGTCAAGTTGATTTCCTCATTGTAATGCTCGTGGATATAATCCAACATCGTGTTGATCTGTTCTTTAGCTAAGACGGTCGGTTTATTATTCAACACATCCATTAGTGAAACTTGATTTAAGGATCTGACACAGCGGTCGACCGCAACTTTTAATTCATCAAAGTCTACAGGAGTAAGTAAATAGTCGATAACACCGCAGCGCAAAGCTTGATGAAGGCTTTGAAAACTTTCGTGTTCAGTCAAAATGATCACTTTGATATTCGGCAAACTTTTAACTATTTTTCGTTTGACAATGAATCCATCAATTTCTATATGATCGATCGAAATCAACAATATCTCCGGTAAAAACTCTTCTGTAATTTTTAATGCTTCTGCTTCAGTTGTAGCAGGAGGTAAGATTTTTATATTCATGAAAGAATCGTTAATCGATTTTTGGAGCATCAATTGCTCCTGTAAATCATCACTGACAATCAATAGTCGGCACATAAACAAATCCTCTTTTCTTTGTGAAATTTATCTTGCATCCTTATCATACATTGAATAGGTAGTGCTTTCAAGTGTAATTCTTTGTGAAAAAAATACAGCAAGAGGTAAATATTGTCCATAATCTTCTTAAATTTGTCCCTAACAAATTGGTTAAAATAGATTAAACTCTATCTGTAAGCGTTTAAAAAAGAAGGGGTGGCAACATGACAGAAGAGATCAAAGTAAAAGAAATTGAAACTCTTGTTGAAACAGCGAAGAATGCACAAAAGGAATATGAACATTTTACGCAAGAACAAGTAGATGCAGTCGTAAAAAGTGTCTACCAAGAAACATTAAATAATGCCGAACAACTAGCTATCGCGGCAAACAAAGAAACAGGTTTCGGAAAAGTAACAGATAAAGTCATCAAGAATACTTTTGCGAGCGAACAAGTCTATGAGAGTATCAAAGAGTTGCCGACAGTTGGAATTGTCAATCGTCTTGAACAAGAAAAGATTATTGAAATCGGGATACCTTTAGGCGTCGTTGCTGGATTGATTCCATCGACAAATCCAACAGCAACAGTTATTTTCAAATCATTGATTGCTTTAAAAACTGGAAACGCAATTATTTTTTCACCACATCCAAAAGCTTTGAATGCCATCTTATTAGCTGCTGAAATCATTGAAAATGCTGCAGTTGCTGCTGGTGCACCAGCAGGTTTGATTCAAGTGATCAAGGAGCCAACACTTGAAGCAACAAGTGCTTTAATGAAGCATACAGATGTTTCATTGATTCTTGCAACGGGTGGAAAAGCAATGGTTCAAGCAGCCTATAGTTCAGGCAATCCAGCAATTGGCGTAGGACCTGGGAATGTTCCGGTGTTGATCGATCACTCTGCTGACATTACTCATGCTATAAATTGTATCGTCAGTAGTAAAACCTTTGACAATGGGATTATTTGTGCTTCAGAACAGGCTTTGGTAGTAGAAGACTCTGTTAAAAATGAAGTGATCGAACAATTGAAAGAAAAAGATGCTTATTTTATGAATGAAGAAGAAGCAGCTAAAGTCAGTCGTTATATTTTAAGAGAAACAGGCACGTTGAATCCTGAAATTGTTGGGAAAAGTGCGGTTGATGTAGCGAAATTAGTTGGTATCACTGTGCCGAAAACGACAAGCATTTTAATTTCAGAACAGACGGAAATTGGCCGCCATAATCCATATTCCAGAGAGAAACTAACACCGATTTTAGGAATGTATACTGTAGCTTCCTTTAAAGAAGGAGTGGATACGTGTAAAGCATTGCTAGCAAATGAAGGGACTGGGCATACCGCTGTTATCCATACGACAACAGATGCACATGCTGAAACTTTCGGGCTGGAAATGAAAGCATCACGAATTTTAGTGAATACGTTAGGTGCTTTGGGTGCTATCGGAGCAACGACAAAACTTTCACCTTCGATGACTTTAGGCTGTGGTGCAATGGGTGGCAGCAGTACAACGGATAATGTGACAGCCCATCATTTAATGAATGTAAAACGTATTGCTTATGGTACGGAATAAGCGACAATTAAAATTAGAGTAAGTGTATTTGAACGATACTGTGCGTAATGACAAATTGGTGTCATCTACACAGTATCGTTCTTTTTTCATCTTTAGTCGCATATTTCACTAGTTTTTCTTGCATCTTCGACAGGCATTAGGTAAACTAGTAAGGATTGAAAACTTGTCAAGGAGGTAGTTTGAATGGCAAATCCAACAATTGCAATTGTCGGTCGCCCCAATGTAGGAAAGTCGACGATTTTTAACCGTATAGCTGGTGAACGAATTTCTATCGTTGAAGATACACCAGGTGTCACTAGAGACCGTATTTACGCCACAGGAGAGTGGTTAGGTCGTGAATTTAGTATAATCGATACAGGTGGTATCGATCTTGGTGATGAGCCCTTTATGGAGCAAATCAAGCATCAGGCAGAAATCGCGATTGAAGAAACCGATGTCATCATTTTTGTTGCCAGCGGCAGAGAAGGTGTGACAGATGCGGATGAACTTGTAGCAAAAATTTTATACCGTAGTAAAAAGCCAATCATTTTGGCTGTGAATAAAGTCGATAACCCAGAAATGCGTAATGATATTTATGAGTTTTATGCGTTAGGATTAGGAGATCCATTTCCAATTTCAGGAAGTCATGGACTTGGAATTGGTGACGTGTTAGACGAAGCGGTCAAACATTTTTCAACTGAGATTGAAGAGGAAGATGAAGGCACGATCAAGTTTAGTTTGATCGGTCGTCCAAATGTAGGGAAATCTTCATTGATCAACGCGATTCTTGGTGAAGAGCGTGTGATCGTTTCTGATATTGAAGGAACTACACGTGATGCAATCGATACACACTTTGAATCTGAAGATGGACAAAAGTTCCTGATGATCGATACAGCGGGAATGCGTAAACGCGGGAAAGTCTATGAAAGTACTGAAAAATATAGTGTGATGCGTGCGATGCGTGCGATCGAACGTTCAGATATTGTTTTGATGGTTCTAAATGCAGAAGAAGGTATTCGTGAACAAGATAAAAAAGTTGCTGGTTATGCACATGAAGCCGGGAGAGGGATCATCATTGTTGTCAATAAATGGGATACGTTGAAAAAAGAAACGAATACTATGCGTGATTTTGAGGAAGAAATTCGTGATGAATTCCAATATCTGGATTATGCTCCGATCATTTTCGTTTCAGCTGTGACGAAGCAGCGTTTAAACAAGTTGCCTGAGCTGATCGAAACAGTCAGCATGAATCAAAATCTACGAATTCCATCAGCCTTATTGAATGATGTGGTCATGGATGCGATCGCGATCAATCCAACACCGACAGACAAAGGCAAACGATTAAAGGTCTTTTATGCAACACAAGTCGCTATCAAACCGCCGACCTTCGTCATTTTTGTAAACGAAGAGGAATTGATGCATTTTTCTTACGCACGATTTTTGGAGAACCAAATTCGAAAAGCATTTACTTTTGAAGGCACACCGATCAAAATTATTCCAAGAAGACGGAAATAGCGCATTTTACCACACTTTTTTCAAATGTACAAACAAATTCATTGAGTTCTAAAAAAAAATGACATTTTTTGAAAAAACTGGTTAAAAAGCATCAAAAACCTTGCTATTACAAGCTTCCTATGATATCGTGATAACAGAATATTGAACCAAATCAATATTTGTACGTCATTTTTGGACCACTCAAAAATGAACGTAAATTCGATATCTATTAGATATCCTATCCCTTGTGGAGGAGGTGAAATAATCCATGGCAAATAAAGCAGAATTAATCGAAAACGTTGCATCTTCAACTGGTCTAACTAAAAAAGACGCAACTGCAGCAGTGGATGCTGTATTTTCAACAATCCAAGAATCTCTTGCTAAAGGTGAAAAAGTTCAATTAATCGGTTTTGGTAACTTTGAAGTTCGCGAACGTGCGGCTCGTAAAGGACGTAACCCACAAACTGGTAAAGAAATTCAAATCGCTGCAAGTAAAGTACCTGCGTTCAAACCAGGTAAAGCCTTGAAAGATGCTGTTAAATAAGACAGTTCTTAGAATCCCTGATTTTCAGGGGTTCTTTCTTTTTTTGAATGATAAAAAGCTGAGATAAGTGCTGCTTCCATAAATTATGGACGTTGACAGCATTTATCTCAGTTTTTTAAGGATAATGAATAATTAGTTATGTCAAAAAGATAAATTTACCTATGAACAGTTAAGGCGACTAATTATTCAATTTAGATCGAATCACTAAGCTTCTAGAACGCTGTATGTTTAAGGAGTGCGCTAAGATCCGTAACATACATTTTCTTTGAAGCAAACTTATTATAATCATCGGTGTATTAGAATTTTATATGCTGTAAAAACGGAATATTCCGTAGGAAAATATGAATCAATAATGTCTGTTCTTTAAGAAACTCTAAAGAACCATTGTTATTTAGATGGAAATGCTTGTTACATAAAATAGTCCATCCCTCTTTATGTTTTCCAACAAATAATGGTAGAATAAGGAAGAGGGGTGTCAGCGATGGAATTCATTTATGCAAAGAATCATCAAAAAACCACCATTACATATGGAAAAACCTTCGCTTCTCAGCTTAGGACAACGACAGTGAGCGCAACACATGTTTTTTTAATCACCAATCAGCGCTACTACGATTTGTTTGCGGATAAATTTATTCAGTTTTTTGATGAGGGGCAAGAAATCGATTGGTTTATTTGTAAAAATGACGCGCACTGCAATAATATGAACGAACTGGAAGGACTCCTTGCGTTTATTGCCGATTTTGACCAGCAACAGGATTTCTTGTTTTTAGGTATCGGAAATGAAGGAGTAATTCAATTGACTAGCTTTTTGCACAGTACATCAGTATTAACATCGACCTGCTGGTTACTCCCTTTATCTGTTCGTTCACTAAGTAAGAGTTTACTTGGCGCCGCTGAAATAGAACTAAACAATCATCCTGTTTTAAAAAATACAGTGCTTCCAGAACAAATTATCTATGATCATACATTGATCACTGATCATGGGGATGGAAAATTGGTTGACTTTCTGATTTTTATCCGATGCGGTATTGTGCGAAGTCATGATTATTTGAGAGTACTTTTTAAAAACTATAATGATCGTTCGAAATTAAATCAGCAGTCATTCGCTGCTTTATTGAATGAAATGATTCATTATTATGAGATAGATGGACAAAAAATCGATCAGTTTGGTACACTATTCGAGCACGGCTTTTCCGAAGTAGCCAACGGGCATCTTTTATCTAGAAATATGAAGCGACTTTTAGGCTGTTTATTGCAGTTGCTTTGGGCTCAGGAAGTGAATAATTTCTCCTTTCATTATAAAAATTTTGTGATTTGGTTGATCCACTTAGGCTTTCCTGTCGATTTTCCAGAACAAATTTTGACTAGCGATTATGTCGAAGGGATCCTAACCTGTGTGGACCGAGGAGAACGAGCGCTTTTGTTAAATGAAATCGGCAATGGCGATCAGCTTCAAAAGCCGAAAGCAGAAGACTTATTACAAACCGTTGAACATTATAGACGAATACTAAAAGAAATCAGAGGGTAGAACAATGACAACGTATAGTGAAAAAATGCTACAAGCATTACATGAAGATGATTTAGCGCAAGCGCAATTGATGCTTGCGGAAGCAATTAGAAAAGATGACGATGATACACTTGCTGATTTAGGTGAAGAGTTGTTGTCATTAGGTTTTTTAGAAGAAGCAAAATTGATTTTTGACCATTTACTATCGATTTTCCCTGATGCGGAAGGATTGAATATTCCATTAGCTGAGATTGCGATCGAGAATAATTTGATCGATGAAGCTTTTGAATATTTAGAAAAAGTAACGAAAGACAGTGATAGCTATGTTCAAAGCCTGCTAGTTACAGCAGATTTATATCAAGTGATCGGTATTCCAGAAGTCAGTGAAGCAAAATTGAAAGAAGCACAACAGATTTTACCGGATGAACCACTTATTTTATTCGCTTTAGGCGAACTATACTTTGTAAATGGACAATTTGGTGAAGCCATTGAGGCATACACGACACTACTTGAGGAACAAGTAACAGATATTTCCGGAGTCTCGATCAATGAACGCCTTGGAAGTTGTTACAGCATGATGGGTGAATTTGAAGAGGCCATCCCATATTTGGAAAAAGCCTTAGGAGAAGGACAGACGGATGAACGTCTATTTCAGCTTGCGTTCACGTATTTACAGTTACACGAAAATCAAAAAGCTATTGCATTGCTGCAGCAATTGAGAGTTTTAAATCCACATTATCAGTCCTTGTATCTTTCATTAGGTGAAGCCTTACAAGAAGAGGAACAACTTGAAGAAGCTCAAACAGTTTTATCAGAAGGAATCAAAGAAAATCCATTTCAAGTTGATTTGTACCATCTTGCTTCTGAAAATGCTTATCGTTTACATGATACAGTGCAAGCAGAAGAATTATTGAAAAAAGCTCTAGAACTTGGGGAAAAAACAGATGAAACGCTGCTTACCTTAAGTAATTTGTATTTAAATGAAGAACGCTTTGATGAAGTTGTCGAAGTCGTCCAAAAGATGGAAGAACAAGGACATCCATACGCTGAATGGAATCTCGCTCATGCATATAATGAACTGGAAGAATTTGCATTGGCAAAAGTTCACTATGAACAAGCCTATCAAGAGCTTAACCATGAGCCGGATTTTTTGAAAGAATATGCGGTGTTTCTACGTGAAGAAGGCCAACTGGAAAAAGCGAAGGAACTGTTACAGCATTATCTTCACCATGAGCCTGGTGATACAGAAGCACAATCATTACTGGATGATATAGAAGAAAGATAGGTGATGACGATGTTTGTCAATGTCTCTGATAAGAAAGAATTTTTACTTTGGTTAGTGAATAATGTTTCTTTTAGTCAACGAGAAGTATTATGGATTTTGAATTATCTAATCAATCACGAAGCGATTTTAAATAATGTGCATTTTGTTGAGCATGCAGATAAAACAGTGAGAGGGATGAAGGTGACATCGAAGGAAGTTGAAGACGAACCGATCACCTTATTCCTTTCAGGAAAAGAGTTCGTAGATACGGATCAGATTTTTCATGAAATTCGAATGAATTGGAAGGAAGCTCTTTATATTGAATGTATATTTGATGGGGCTTGGCAAAATAGCCAATATTTATCTATTTTAGAAGACAATCCATATGCTCGTTGGAACGAACAGGTCAGTGAAGAAATCATGGAAAACATCAATACCTTTTTTGCTCAAGAAGAAAAACAAGCGAAGATCGATTTATTGTATAGTCAAATCGATTTGGCGCTGGAAGATGATAACTATGAAGCGTTTCTTGAATTATCAGATGAACTGAATCATTTGAAAAATTCATGATAAATACTAAAAGGAGTGAAACGAAAGGCTATCCCCTTTGCTTCACTCCTTTTAAGGTCAATTTAAGACCTTTTTCTTTTTGAATAATGTTTTAGTTGGTCGGGCATAAGTAAAGCCTTCACCAATGGCCTCATGAACATTGATGACTGAGATAAACGCCTTTGGATCCAGTTCGTGAACGATTCGTTTGATTTCCATCAATTCACTTGGGCTAACGACCATATACAGCACTTTTTTCTCTCCTTGAGAGTAACCGCCTTGACCATTCAAATAAGTAACACCACGTTCTAAAATAGCCATAACGACTTCGCCGATATCTTCTGTATGATCAGAAATGACCAGCATTCCTTTTGCAGCATATGCTCCATCCAGCACAGAATCAACCACGCGGCTAAACACAAACGATACGATCAGTGTATACATCATTCGTTTAACATCAATGTAACTTAGTGACAGAACAAGGACTAAAATATCAAAAATCAGTAATGAGCGTCCCATGCTGATCCCATAATTCTTTTCTAAAATCCGGGCAATAACATCTGTTCCACCAGTGGTTCCGCCAACACGATAGACAAATCCGCTGCCTAAGCCTGCAGCTAACCCCGCAAGTAAAGAAGCAATCAACAAATCGTGATCCAGATTAACTTCGATCGGGAAACGTTGCCATAGCCATAAGAAAACGGATAAAGAGACCGTTCCTAAAATAGTATAATAAAATGAATGTTTACCAAGAACTTTGCCACCGATCAAAATCAGTGGAATATTGATGATCAGCGTTGAGTACGCTGGATCAATATGAAATAATGCCCGTAAAATCAAGGTGATCCCTGTCACGCCGCCTTCAGCCAAGTCATTTGCAATGTTAAAAGTAACTAGACCAAATGCATAGAGACAGGTTCCAGCTAAAATCAGCAAAACATCCTTAACATAAAATTTTTTTTCTTCCATGAAATCCACTCCCTAACAACGCAAAATTTAGCGAAGTTCTTTACCATAAATTGTCCATATCCAGTACTCACTTTAGCATTCTACAGATAAAACAACAAGTAGAACCTTTCCAGATCACAAAGTTTTTGATAAGATGAATACTAAGAAAGGTTGAGATAAAATGAATGAGAATAAACAGTCACTGTATTCGATGCAGCAGGAAGTTGATGCGTATATCCAACAATTTAAAACAGGCTATTTTTCTCCTTTGAGTCAAATGGCTCGTTTGACTGAGGAAGTTGGTGAACTAGCCAGAGAAATCAACCACTATTACGGTGAAAAACCTAAAAAGGCAAACGAACAACCAAAGACCGTGACAGAAGAACTAGGAGATGTGTTATTTGTGACGATGATCATGGCCAATTCTCTAGATATAGATTTAACAGAAGCGTTTCAAAAGAATATGGAAAAATTCAATCAGCGAGATAAATATCGTTTTGAACGAAAGGATGGTCAGACAAATGATTAAAGTGTTAGTAGCAGGTTTCAAAGGGAAGATGGGTGTTATCGCGACCAAAATGGTTTTAGCTCATGATAATTTTGAGTTAGTAGGTGTATTAGATCCGTTTGAAGAAAAAAACAATCTTAAAGAATTAGCTGAATATGAAGTAGTCGACGTCCCGATTTTTAAAGCTAAAAAAGATGTAGTATCTGTTAAACCAGATGTTTGGATCGATTTTACTATTCCCGCGGTTGCTTATGAGAATACACGATTTGCAATCGAAAATCATATTTCACCAGTTGTTGGAACAACTGGATTAACAGAAGAACAATTGTCTGAATTAACGACGCTCTCTGAAGAACTTAAAGTTGGTGGCTTAATCGCACCTAATTTTGCTGTGGGTGCAGTTTTAATGATGCAGTTTGCACAAAAAGCAGCAGCCTATTTTCCAGATGTGGAAATCATCGAGCTTCATCATGATAATAAGCTGGATGCTCCGAGTGGAACAGCGCTTAAAACAGCTGAAATGATGAGTGAAGTTCGTCAAAAGAAACTGCAAGGACATCAAGAAGAAAAAGAACTACTTGCTGGTGCACGAGGCGCAGATTTTGACGGTATGAAAATCCATAGTGTACGATTGCCAGGATTAGTTGCACATCAGCAAGTGCAATTTGGTGGTGTGGGTGAAGGGCTGACTATCAGACATGATTCTTATGATCGTAGTTCATTTATGACTGGAGTCGCTTTAGGTTGTGAAAAAGTGATTCATTTAGACAAATTAGTCTATGGATTGGAAAATCTTTTATGAAACTAGATATGGTTCCAGCTGAATTTATCAAAGCATCTGATATTTTAAAAGAAATTCATTCTCATGGATATGAAGCCTACTTTGTGGGCGGCAGTGTTCGAGATGCCCTTTTAGGTCAAGAAATTCATGATGTAGATATTGCTACTAGCGCTTACCCAGAAGAGATCAAGCAAATATTTAGTCGGACAATCGATGTTGGGATCGATCATGGTACGGTTCTTATATTAGCAGGTGAAGAACAATATGAGATCACGACTTTTCGAACGGAGTCCACTTATCAAGATTATAGAAGACCAGACAAAGTTACATTTGTCCGCACATTAAAAGAAGATCTGAAACGACGTGACTTTACGATCAATGCGTTGGCGATGACTGTCGAAGGGGAAATCATTGATTTATTTGATGGTATGGCAGATTTGGATCAACAAATCATTCGGGCAGTAGGTAACCCGAAAGAACGTTTTCATGAAGATGCTTTACGTATGATGCGCGGTTTACGTTTTGCCAGTCAGCTTGATTTTTCGATTGAAACCAATACATTGGCCGCTATCCAAGAATTTCATTCGTTACTTGAAAAGATTTCAGTGGAGCGGGTCGCTGTGGAGTTCAGCAAATTATTACTAGGAAAAAACAGACGGGCAGGAATCTTACCTTTTGTCGAGACTGAATGTTATCAATATTGTCCAGGATTAGAACAATTTGGGGATGCTTTGCTAAGGTTTGCTGATTTCCCAGACCGAAAGATAGAGACGGAAGCACAAGCGTGGACATTGCTGATTAAAACAATTGGTCTAAAGGAAAGTGACCTACGCAACTTTTTAAAATCATGGAAGCTTTCCAACCATTTACTTCAGGAAGTACAACAGCTATTATATGGTTTAGAGAAACGTCACGTTGCTGATTGGCAAGCCATCGATTTATTCGATTTAGGCTTAGAAGCGGTCGTATCGGTTGAAAAACTATTGTTTTATTATAACCAAAAGAGTAAAATTGAAGAAGCAAGTAAACTTTATTTAAGTCTGCCTATCCATGATCGGAAAGAACTAGCCATTTCAGGGAATGAGTTGATGAAGTCCTTTGACAAAAAGCCTGGAAAATGGTTAGGTGATTTAATTCAAACAATCGAGAGAGCGGTTGTTGATGGACAGGTTGAAAATACGCAGGAAGCATTACTTTCTTTTGCAAAAGACAAGCTGGAGAAGGAGTGAGCGCCATGGGGAAATTTTCTAAGTCGTTTATTGTCAGTCAAAAAGACACTGCAAAAATGATAGGATCAGGTGATTTAGATGTTCTTGCAACACCTGTATTGATCACGATGGTTGAAAATACGGCCAAAAATTTCTTGGCTAAAGAGCTGACATCGGAAGAAACAAGTGTCGGTACGATGATCAATGCGAAGCATTTAAGACCTTCAAAAGTAGGAGCCAAAATTTCCGTTCATATCAAGGTTGAAACAAGAGAGAAATCCAAAGTCGATTTTTCTTTTGAGGTTTTAGATAATGAGTGCGTCGTAGCTTCTGGAACGCATCAAAGAGCTGTTATCTTAACTGATGTATTTTTAAGCAAATTAGCGCTTTCTAAATGATGAAGCGAATAGAGTGACCTAGTTTAAAAGTTATGCTAAACTTAAAAATGTATAAAATATTTTAGTAAGGAGACTTATATCATGAGCAGAGAAATGACAGGATTGAAGTTTTATTTTAGAAATGGTGAAACATGGACGATCGGACGCCGTTTTATCGGAGATTTATGGATCAAACAAATCACAACAAGTTTTGGTCGTATCCACGGAAGCGAATTTATGGAAATTCATCCATGCGAAGGCTTCAAAATTGAAATTTTCCAAGAAGGGGATCATGTTCAAACACATGACATCAACCTTGGTGGTTTGGAATTAGGTATGTTTGCCCGCGCCTTAAAATATGAAGATATTGAACGTATGGAAATTTTATACAAAACAGGTACACCTGACTTAGTATACTTCCCATACAAAGACAAAACTGACGAAGGTTTAGACAACGTGTACCAATCAACTAAAGTCAGTGAAAAAACAAAAAGCTTATACATCGTGATCGATCCAACACAAACAGTTGACGATGTTTATGGTGAAGAGCTTTAATAGTAAGCGATCTAATGAAGAGGCAAATCTTATAGTTTTGTCTCTTTGTTTTTCAATCAAGAATAGTTAGAAGAATAAGAAAATTCAAATAAATATCCTTGAGGTTTTAACCATACACGAAAATAATTGTTGACACATGTAAATTTGAGGTATATACTGAGAACAATTCTTAAATAAATCAGTTACGGAGTGATTCATATGACAAGCATGAAGCATAACCAATTACAACTGAATAATTATTACTTTAGCTATTTTAGATGAGTTTGTGTTCATGAACATTGTGGATACAAACAGACACGTTTGTATCTATGATGGCTAAGGGATTTTGAGATGACTTTCAGCCGCGTAGATGAGAAATCTATAGTGGCTTTTATTTTACCTATTTTTTTGCAAGGTGTTCACTGTAGATTTTTCTGAAAATTTACGTGAACACTTTTTTTGTTGAAAAGATTGTTAGAGGAGGAGATGAGTTGAGCAATAAAATTACAGGAAAAACAAGGTTGGCTGCATTGTTTGCTACACCGGCTCGGCATAGTGTTTCACCAATGATCCATAATACAGCCTTTCAAGCATTGGGGATCGATGCCGTATATCTAGCTTTTGATGTTGGAACTAGTAACCTTGAAAGAGCGATTGCTTCAATCAAAGATCTGGATATGCTCGGTGTCAATTTATCAATGCCAAATAAAATTTTAGCGGTTGATTATATGGATGAATTGAGTGAATCCGCTCGGTTGATCGGGGCGATCAATACGATCAAGAACGACAAGGGTCGACTGATTGGGCATAACACAGACGGCATCGGCTTTTTGAAAAGTCTAAATGATATGGATGTCACTATCATCGATCAAAAAATGACTATTCTTGGAGCAGGTGGAGCGGCAGCAGCTATCATAGCACAAGCCGCGCTAGATGGAGTGAATGAAATTGCTGTATACAATCGTAAAAGCTCTTCGTATGAAAAAGCCAAGGTGAAATTAAAAACCATCGCTGAAAAGACAGGCTGTAACATTAGCTTGAATGATTTAGCTGACGAACAAGCCTTGGCTAAAGATATTGAAGAAAGTGTTTTATTATTAAATACCACTTCTGTTGGAATGAAACCATTAGAAGAAGCGACGCCTATTCAAGATTTTTCAGTTATCCGATCCGATTTAGCAGTCTATGACGCCATTTACACACCGAGAGAAACTGAATTTTTAAAACAAGCACGAATACGCGGTGCACAGACAGCAAACGGCTTAGGAATGCTGCTTTATCAAGGTGCAGAAGCGTTTGAAATATGGACAGGACAAGAATTGCCTATTGAAATAGTTAAACCCATTATTGAGAATATATAAAAAGAACGAAACCAGAGGAGAGAATTAGAATGATCGTAATCATGAAATCAGAAGCAACAAAAGCACAAATTAAATCAGTAATCGAACGAGTAAAAAAAGAAGGACTTGAGGTTCATTTAAGCGAAGGAAAAGAACAAACGATCATTGGATTAGTTGGTGATACACGTAAAATGCAGGATGTAGCGTTCAATAGTTATGATGGGGTAGAAAATGCAGTAAGAATCTCTTTGACCTACAAATTGACAAGTCGTGAGTTTCATCCGGAAAACACGATTGTTGATGTAGATGGCGTCAAAATTGGTGACGGAAGTATGACAATGATGGCTGGACCTTGCTCGATTGAAGGACTGGACCAAATCCGTGAATGTGCTAGAATCGCTAAAGCTGGTGGGGCAACTATTTTACGAGGTGGTGCTTTTAAACCAAGAACGTCTCCATACGCATTCCAAGGTTTGGAAGAAGAAGGGTTGAAATACATTCGTCAAGCAGCAGACGAACTAGACATGAAAGTCATCACAGAAGTAATGGATGAAGCGCATATCGATATGGTTGCTGAATACAGTGACATTTTACAGATCGGTGCTCGAAATATGCAAAACTTTAAACTACTAGAAGCTGTTGGGAAAACAGGGAAACCGATTGGTCTGAAACGTGGGATATCTGGTACAATTGATGAGTGGTTGAATGCTGCCGAATACATTGCAGCGCAAGGTAATTTTAATGTCATTTTCATTGAACGTGGGATTCGGACATATGAAACGGCTACACGAAATACATTAGATTTAAGTGCAGTACCGCTGATCAAAAAATTAAGTCACTTCCCGATCATTGTCGATCCTAGTCACGGGGTGGGTATTTGGGATCTCGTTCCGCCAATGGCTCGTGCAGGTGTCGCAGCTGGCGCAGATGGTCTAATCGTTGAAATCCATCCAGATCCGGTCAATGCTTGGTCAGATGGCCCACAATCGCTAAATGAAAAAACATACATGCGCATGATGAAAGAAGTGCATATCATGGAAAAAGCAATGAAAGAAATCAATGCATTAGACTAATTCGAAAAATAGAAGGCAGAATGTTCCAAGGCGGCCATTCTTCCAATCAAATACAGGAGTTGAACGAAAATGAAACTTACCGTAACCTTACCAAATCATTCCTATGATTTGACGATTGAAAAAGGCTTGCTGACTGAAATTGGTCCATGGGCTGCAACTATTTGGTCCCCGCAAAAAGTTGTTATCATTACTGATACGAATGTTCAACCTTTATACGGTGCTCAGGTTGAGACAAGTTTGAAGAATGCCGGATTTGAAACAGCAACTTTTGTTATTGAGGCTGGTGAACAAAGTAAATCGCTAAAAGTCGCTGCTGATCTATATGATTTTTTAGCAGAGGAAGGCTTAACTAGAAGCGATGGGATCATTGCCTTAGGTGGGGGTGTGGTCGGTGATTTGGCGGGTTTTGTAGCATCGACTTATATGCGTGGGTTGCACTTTTTACAAGTGCCGACTACTTTGTTGGCTCAAGTTGACAGCAGTATCGGCGGTAAAACGGCTGTCAATACATCTAAAGCAAAAAATCTAGTTGGAACCTTTGCTCAGCCAGATGGCGTGTTGATCGATCCAAATACCTTGAATACATTGGAACTCAGACGTGTTCAAGAAGGAATCTCCGAAATCATCAAATCAGCAGCAATTGCTGATAAACAGCTTTGGCAGCAATTAGCAGCTTTAAAAGATGAACATGATTTACTAGTACATGCGACTGAAATTATTGCAGCTTGCTGTAAGATCAAGCGAAAAGTTGTGGAGGAAGATGAATTAGATCATGGAGTGCGTCTGCTACTAAACTTTGGACATACCATAGGTCATGCTTTGGAAAATACAGCTGGATATGGAAATTTGACTCATGGCGAAGGCGTAGCTATTGGGATGCTTCAAATCACTCGTATAGCAGAGGAAAAAGGGTTGACTCCAGTTGGAACAACTGAGCAATTGAGCCAAATGATTCAAAAATTTCATTTACCTATTTCATCTGAAAATTGGGACAAACAAGCGCTGTATAATGCGCTGACCCATGATAAAAAGACACGCGGCGGAAAAATCAACATTATTTTATTAGAAGCGATCGGCGAAGCTAAAATCGTTCGTATACCAATTGAAGAAATGAAGAGTTATTTAGATTAGGGAGGAATAAATATGCGCTTTATTACAGCGGGAGAATCGCACGGACCAGAATTAACTGCAATCATTGAAGGCTTACCAGCGGGATTACCTTTATCACCTGAAGATATTAATTTCGAATTAGCAAGAAGACAAGGCGGCTATGGACGCGGCGGCAGAATGCTGATCGAAAAAGACCAAGTGAAAATTACATCCGGCATTCGGCATGGTAAAACTCTTGGCTCACCAGTGACCCTTGTCGTTGAAAACAAAGACTGGAAAAACTGGACATCTGTCATGTCCATTGAAGAAGTCACAGAAAAAGAAAAGAAAATTCGTCGTGTTAATAAACCAAGACCAGGACATGCAGATTTGGTTGGCGGGATCAAATATCAGCATGATGATCTTAGAAATGTTTTAGAGCGCTCCTCAGCACGTGAAACAACGATGCGTGTCGCGATCGGTGCTGTTGCCAAAAAGTTATTGAAAGAGCTGGATATTGAGGTAGCTGGACATGTGGCTGTTTTGGGCGGGATCAGAGCCGAAATCCCGGAAAACCTGACTGTTTCTGAAATTCGTGAGCGCTCCGAACAATCAGACGTTCGAGTGTTAGATCCTGAGGTTGAAGAACAAATGAGAAATTTGATCGATCAAACTAAGAAAAATGGGGATACGATCGGTGGAGTTGTTGAAGTCATTGTCGGCGGCGTGCCAATCGGCTTAGGTAGTTATGTACAATGGGACCGGAAATTAGATGCTAAAATTGCTCAAGCTGTTACAAGTATCAATGCATTTAAGGGGGTTGAATTTGGTATCGGTTTTGAAATGGGGAATCGCCCTGGCAGTCAAGTGATGGATGAAATCATCTGGAACAAAGAAACCGGCTATACTCGGACATCCAATAATCTAGGTGGCTTTGAAGGTGGAATGACCAATGGGATGCCGATTATTGTCAGAGGGGTGATGAAGCCGATCCCGACGCTCTACAAGCCATTACAAAGTGTCAATATCGATACGAAGGAGCCGTACAAGGCTAGTGTGGAACGTTCTGACAGTACCGCTGTACCAGCTGCCAGCGTTGTTTGCGAAGCGGTCGTTGCAACAGAAGTTGCTCAAGCAATGCTTGAAAAATTTGGCAGTGATGCATTTGAACAAATGAAAGAAGAAGTTTCAGCTTATCGTCGTTATACTCAATCGTTTTAATCAAAAAATAAATGGAGAGTGACACGATATGAAAAAAAATGTAGTAATTGTTGGATTAGGACTCATTGGTAGTTCATTAGCGTTGTGTATAAAAAAAATGCATCCATCAGTAACAATCATTGGTTTAGATAAAGAAGAAACATCAATGACTTTTGCGTTAAAAAGGCAGATCATCGATCAAAAAGCAGATTCATTAAAAGAAGCAGTGGTCGATGCGGATATAATTTTTTTATGCGCTCCAGTTAAAAGTACTCTAACACAACTAGAGATTTTGAGTCACCTAGATCTTAAAAAGAATGTGGTGATCACAGATGTCGGCAGCACGAAAAAGGAAATCGTTGCTAAAGCTCAATCATTAGGGTTAAACTCTTTTATAGGCGGTCATCCAATGGCTGGTTCGCACAAGTCAGGTGTAACAGCAGCTGATGAAGATTTATTTGAGAATGCCTATTATATCCTTACGAACTCAGATCAAGCGAACGCACAGAATGTTCGCCAATTGCAGGAATTACTGCAGGGAACTAGAGCGAAATTTGTTGTTTTAACAGCGAAAGAACATGATCAAATCACAGGAATGCTTAGTCACCTTCCGCATATTATTGCTGCAGGCTTAGTGAACCAAAGTAAGCAATTTAATGAAGAACACCCTCGTTCTAAGCAATTAGCTGCAGGTGGCTTCAGAGATATTACAAGAATTGCTTCATCAGATCCGCAAATGTGGACGGATATTTTATTAAGTAATAAAGAAGCTCTGTTGGACTTGATGCATCTATGGCAAAAGGAAATGACACAAGTGGCTGACTGGATCGCTTCTGAGAATTCTGAAGCCATCTTTCAATTTTTCTTTGAGGCAAAAGAGACAAGAAATCAGCTACCTGTCCATAAAGAAGGGGCAATTCCGGCATTCCATGATTTATTTGTGGATGTACCGGATGTTCCAGGTGTGATCGCTGAAATTACCGGCTTATTAGGTAAAGCTGAACTTTCCCTAATTAATTTAAAAATTCTTGAAACGCGAGAAGATATCTATGGTATCCTACAATTGACTTTTAAACGACAAAAAGATGTAGAAAAAGCAAAAAAATATATAGAAAAACAAACAAGTTACCTGTGCTATGAAAAATAAGTATGAAAAATAGCTAAATCAAGGAGGGATATTTTGGAACTAGTAGTGAATCAGATTGGATTGAATGGAGAAATCGATATACCCAGTGACAAATCAATTTCTCACAGAAGTATTATGTTTGGGGCAATCGCAGATGGGAAAACAACGATCAAAAACTTTCTGCGTGGCGATGATTGCTTAAGTACACTAAAGGCCTTTCAAGATCTTGGTGTTAAGATTGAAGATGATGGTGAAACAATTACTGTTCATGGCAAGGGGATTTCCGGTTTGACCCAAGCTAAAAAAGCAATCGATGTAGGAAATTCCGGAACAACGATCCGCTTGATCACAGGAATTTTAGCTGGAACAGATTTCACTACGGAGTTATTCGGTGATCACTCTATAGCTAAGCGTCCAATGAATCGAGTGATGCTCCCCATCAATCAAATGGGTGCAGAATGCTCTGGACATGATGGGACAGAGTTTCCACCGTTGATGATCAAAGGCACAAGAACACTGAAACCCATTCATTATCAAATGCCGGTTGCGAGTGCCCAAGTCAAGTCAGCTATCTTATTTGCAGCGCTACAGGCGCAAGGCGAGTCAGTAATCATCGAAAAAGAAAAGACTCGAGATCATACCGAGGACATGATTCGTCAATTTGGCGGTGAGATTGCCATTTCAGGTAAAGAAATTCGCATTAAAGGGCCGCAAAAACTGACGGGTCAAGAAATTAACGTTCCAGGAGACATTTCATCCGCTGCTTTTTTCCTTGTGGCAGGTACCATCATTGAAAATAGCCGAATCATCTTAAATAATGTTGGGTTGAATCCAACTCGGACGGGTATTCTTGAGGTCATTGAACAAATGGGTGGTAAACTAACAGTAGAAGAAACGGGTAATAAAGAAAACAAAGCAGGCAAACTGATTATTGAAACAAGCGATTTGAAAGGGATCGAGATCGGCGGAGAAATCATTCCTCGATTGATCGATGAATTACCGGTTATTGCTCTTTTAGCAACACAGGCACAAGGAACAACGATCATTCGAGATGCGGAAGAACTAAAAGTCAAAGAAACAAATAGAATTGATGCAGTAGCAACAGAATTGAACAAAATGGGAGCTTCGATCGAACCTACTGATGACGGATTGATCATTCATGGAAAGACACCGTTACATGGCGCAAAAGTGACTAGCTACGGCGATCACCGAATCGGGATGATGTTGCAGATCGCAGCACTTTTAGTTAAATCTGGTACTGTTGAACTTGAAAAAGCTGAAGCTATCTCTGTTTCTTATCCAGCCTTTTTCGATGATTTAGACAAATTGTATCAATAGGCGGTGATCCAAATGAAAGGAATTATTTTAATAGGATTCATGGGTTCAGGCAAAACGACCGTCGGAAAATTGTTAGCTGAAAAAACAGGAATGCAGCACATTGATTTTGACGAGCAGTTAGTCGTTGAACTGGGGATGTCGATCCAGGAGTATTTTGATCTTTATGGGGAAGAAGTTTTTAGAGATCAAGAAACAAAATTGTTAAAACAGTTTGTTGATCACGAACAGGTCATTTCGACCGGCGGCGGAATTGTTTTGAGGTCAGAAAACCGCCAATTATTGAAACAATTGACGCCAGTCGTTTATCTAAAAACAGAACCGGAAACTTTTCTTTCTCGGTTAAAAGAAGATCAGGAAAATGTACGGCCTTTGATCTTATCGAAAACAGCAGAGGAGATCCAACAAATTTTTGAACCACGGATTCCTTTTTATGAAGAAAGTGCAAGCCTGATTATTCCGACAAGTGATCGAACACCGGAAAGCATTGTTCAAGAGATTTTAGAAAAAATATAAGTAGGTGAACAAATGAGAGTGGGTTTTTTAGGTCCAGAAGCTTCTTTTACACACAATGCAGCAAAAACAGCTTTTCCAAAAGAAGAATTAGTTCCGTTCCATTCAATTCCGGCCTGTATCAAAGGAGTTGAATTTGGCGAAGTCGATCTCGGTGTTGTACCAATCGAAAATACCATTGAAGGCTCTGTCAATACAACAGTAGATTATCTATTTCATCAATCAACGATTCCAGTTGGCGGTGAAATCGTTCTGCCGATCTATCAGCAGTTTATGGTTGCTAAATCAAATGAACAAACTTGGCAGGAAACAACACGAATTTTATCTCATCCGCAGGCGTTAGCTCAATCACAAGAGTTTATCCGGCTGTATTTTCCGAATGCTCGTTTAGAAGCAACGCCTTCAACTGCTTATGCTGCGAGTTTTGTGGCTGACCATCCAGAGCAAAAAATGGCAGCGATCGCACCGAAAAAATCTGCCGAAACATATAACCTTGCTGTTGTTGGAGAGAACATTCAAGATGTCGCTACCAATCAGACACGTTTTTGGATCTTGGGTGCTGAAAACATCCATTTACCGCTAACGATCGAAAACCAAAAGATGACCATTGCGGTGACGATGCCAAATAATATGCCGGGTGCGCTCCATAAAGCACTTTCCGTATTTAGTTGGCGAGAAATCGATCTGAGTAAAATCGAATCTAGACCTTTAAAAACGACCTTAGGGGAGTATTTCTTTCTAATCGACATCAATATCCAGCAACCACGACCATTGATCGACTATGCACTTGAGGAACTGCGTTTAATGGGAGGAACGGTTAAAGTGTTTGGTAACTACAATGTTCATTTGATAGAAGGTGTATAAAAGATCTGCAAAGGTCTTTTTATTTTTTTGTTAAAATTTTAACGAAGCATTAGGCTTTTAGGGTAAAATAAGGTATGCTTGTTAATGTTGTAATATTTAAGTGAGGTGGAAATAATGAGCCGAGTGGATCGTTACAAACATATCCATGAAAAAGCTAAACCAATTGAAGAGAAAAAAACATTCAACCCAAGAAAAGAAAAGAATTATGGTGATGAAGCATACTACGAGGAATCAGAGTCGTTTAACGAGCCAGAAATAGCACCTCGTTCCCATGAACGTATCGATCAGTCAAAAGAAAAGAAACGTTTTTTCAAGAAAGAAAAACAACCGAAAAAACCAAAAAGAAAGAAACGTTTTAGTTGGCCCAAAAGAATTTTACTTGTCTTGCTATTATTGATCGTATTAGCTGTTGGCTTTTTTTTCAAAGGGAAGTCTTACGCTGAAAATGATACTTCTCTTCCAAAAGAAGAACTTGAAACATTTAATGGGGTAAAAAGCGCTAATGGTGCCCACAATATCTTGATTTTAGGAAGTGATACACGGGGAGAAGATAGCGGTCGTGCAGATACGATCATGGTCCTACAGTTAGATGGACCTTCTAAAAAACCTAAGTTGGTTTCTTTCATGCGCGATACCTTTGTTGATATTCCAGGCTATGACGCAAATAAAATCAATGCTTCTTACGCTTTAGGCGGTGCAGAGTTAGTTCGCCAAACCTTAGCTGAAAACTTTAATATCCAATGTAATTACTATGCAAAAGTTGATTTTCAATCATTCGAAAAGATCGTCGATTCAATGTTTCCTAATGGTGTCAAAATAGATGCTGAAAAAGATCTAAATCTAGATGGCGTCGATATTGCTAAAGGCAGTCAAAAAATGGATGGACATACTTTATTACAATATTCACGCTTTAGAATGGATGAAGAAGGCGATTTTGGCCGAGTTCGCCGTCAACAACAAGTGATGACGGCAGTGATGGGACAGTTGAAAAATCCATTAGCATTATTGCGCACACCAGAATCGCTTGGCCGTTTAGTAGGATATATGTCAACCGATGTTCCTACTAGCTTTATGATCAAAAATGGTCCGTCTCTTCTTTTAAAAGGCGGCAGCGGCATCGAAAGATTAACAGTTCCAGTGGAAAATTCTTGGCAGAATGTCGATTACGATTACGCTGGCAGCGTGCTTCAAATCGATCCAGATATGAACCGTGCAGCTGTACAAAATTTTCTTGATCAATAAGTATTTTATTTAAATATCAGGTAATCTATGCTATATTTATAATATCGTGTAAAATTAGTGAAACGAGGTTACAGAATGAAAATCGCTATTGTGACAGATAGTACCGCTTATTTACCTGAGCGAATTAAGAATTCACCTAATTTGTTTGTGATACCGATCCCAGTCATTTTGGATGGTAAAATATATAACGAAGGAATCGACATTGAGGCAGATGAATATTACAGCTTATTGAATAGCAGTAAAGAATTCCCAACGACGTCTCAGCCAGCTTTAGGAGAAGTCATCGATTTGTATGAAAAGATTGCAGCAAAAGGCTACGATACGATCATCAGCATTCATCTTTCTGCTGGAATTTCTGGTTTTGTCAATACATTGTTTTCTTTGACAGATGCAGTGAAAGGAATCACTCTTTATCCTTATGATTCTAAGATCACAAGTGTACCGATGGGCCATATGGTAGAGGTCGCACTTGATCTAGTTCAAGAAGGCGCTAGCCTAGAAGAGATCTTTGCACGATTGGATATTATTAGAGATAATACTTACGCTTATCTGATTGTTGATGATCTAAATAATCTAGTTCGTGGCGGACGTTTGACAAATGGAGCAGCACTGATTGCCGGTTTATTGAAAATCAAACCGATCTTGACCTTTGAAGAAGGAAAAATAGTCTTGTTTGAAAAAATCCGTTCGACTAAGAAAGCTTTTGCCCGAGCGGAAAAAATTATCGGTATGCGTGATAAAGAGATCGACCGTCCAGTTAAATTATATGTGATCCATGCAAATAATTTGGCAGTCGCTGAAGAAGAGAAAGAAAAGCTTGCAAAACAATATCCTGATGCAATTATTGAAATCGGTCATTTTGGTCCTGTCATTGGGACACATTTAGGTGAAAAAGCAATTGGTTTATGTATCTCAGCTCAATAATAATAGGTGACATAGGATGAAGTAAGACTGATCGATGGTTTTACTTTATCCTATGTTTTTCATATAATTCAACAGATAATAAATAGTATGTTAAAATAGAAGACAGATCCTATTTTTTAATAAAAATAACGATTCGATAGTCATTTTTCTTTAAAAGTAAGGTATACTTAAAGAAAAGGAGGCGAGTGGATGAATCTAAATGAAGAGCGATTACAGAAAGAAAAAATGAAGCAGGTTCAACTGCTCGCAGCTTATTACCAGGTGATCAACCGTTTACCGCTTGGGGATCAGAGGGACCAAATGATTCGCGATATACTCGCAAGTAAAGATAGAATAAAGAAAATAAATCAGAAATTAACAGAATTAAATAATAAAGAGTAGTCAACGATTCATGTGGCTATTTATCAAAAAGGAGCATGATTTGATTATCGATTTTTTTACTGTACTACTTTTCATTTTTGTACTACTGATGTATGTTTATTTAATTTTAGTCAGAAAGAGTATTCTGATTAAGAGCGTCAAGAAAAAAATTGTCTATGTTTTTATCAGTACGGTCAGTTTGTTGATTCTATTTATGGCTTTAAGCGTTGAACAAAGTGCTGATCAACGGATTCGTAGTTTTCTTGCTCTCTTACTTGTCTTAAGTTTTTTATTAGATGCAAAAGGTTTTTCAGATGATCGCTTGATTTTAGGGCCTTTTGACCGTAAAGGGATATTGTATCGTGACATTGACAAGATGGCTTTGTTATTAAAAGAAGAAGAGATTTGGTTGAATTATTTCAAAGACGGTAGGAGAGGCCCCATGTTGAAATTTTCTATCCCATTAGAGGAATTACTTTGTTTCCTCTCTGACCGGTTGAATGAAGAGGCAGAAATCAACATACTTGTTGATGAAAATCAATAAGTAATAGACGAGTAAAGGTGGATTCACGTACAAAACTAGGTACGTCGTTTTCACTTTTATTAAATTATTGAGAGAATAGAGTAAAAGAAATCTATTTTTCAAAATAATAGTCAATTTTGATAGGTATTTTTTGAACAGTTTGCTATAATGTGTCAGAGAAATTCTGAAAGGAAGTATCATTGTGCATAAAGAAATTGAAGAGCGGCTTGCTGAATTACGCGAAAAATACAAAGAATTGCCGCCAGAGAAAAAAGCGGAGTGGGAACGCCACATCAAAAAGAAAAATTTCCTGAACTATAAGAAGATCGAGCATGTGAAATCTGACCTACTGCGCTTGGAGGCTCGACGTGCACAACTAGAGCTTTGTGATAGAGAAAAAGAATTAAGCTTGGTTGAAAAGAAAATCAGTTGTAAGAAGGAAAAATTACTTCGTTATTTAGGAAAACAAATCGATCAATAACACCATTAGTCAAAGGGGGATACAAGATGGAGTTTGTCTATTTAATTATTGTATTTGCTTTTGCTATTACTTTCTCTAATGTCTTTAACCGAATTTTCCCGATCGTTCCGTTGCCGATCGTACAGATCATCGTTGGTGTACTGATTGGTATTACCGAGATCGGGCACGAAATAGTATTTGAACCAGAAATATTTTTAGTGATGATCATTGCACCTTTATTATTTCGAGAAGGTGAAAGAAATGACATTTCATCCACACTGAAAAACTTTAGTGTGATCTTATTTTTAGCCTTCTTCGGCGTACTGATCACATTGATCAGTGTTGGATGGGCCTTACATATAATACTCCCGGCATTGCCGATTGCAGCGTGTTTTGCTTTGGGAGCCGCTTTGGGTCCTACGGACGCCGTGGCAGTTGGTTCGTTATCAGGGAAGATTCAAATTCCGGAAAAGGCGATGCATATTCTTGAAGGTGAAGGACTGATCAATGACGCGTCTGGCGTTACTGCCTTTCAATTTGCATTAGCTGCGTTGCTTACAGGTTCTTTTTCTGCAACAGATGCCGGAATCATGTTGATTGTTTCAAGTATTGGCGGTGCAGTCGTCGGTGCGATTTTAGTAATGATCAAAAGACAAGTTGTTATGATATTAGAAAAAGCATCAGCAAGAGATGTAACAGGTTATTTATTATTAGAATTATTACTACCGTTTTTAGCTTATATGGTTGCGGAATTATTCAATGTTTCTGGAATCATCGCAGCAGTTGTTGCAGGTGTTATGCAAGCTGCGACTTTCAAAAAAGTATCGTTATTTGAAGCGGAATTATCGAGTGTGTCTGAAAGCACTTGGGGTACGATCACTTTTATGTTGAATGCATTAGTTTTTCTTTTTCTTGGGATCGAGTTGTCTCAAGTATTTTCACCGATCTGGAATAGCGAAACGTATTCAAACAGCTTTTTGATGCTGGTTATTTTGCTTTTAAGTGTGACTTTGTTTGTTGCGCGCTTCCTTTCGATCGTTTTGATTTATAGTGTAAAAAAAGGGATCAAAAATCTTTGGCAATCTATGAATGAAATGTTGATTTTAACATTTGGTGGTGTAAAAGGAACAGTCAGCTTAGCAACGATCTTCATTTTACCGATCACAATCAATGGCCAAACGTTTGAGGAACGCTCCTTATTATTATTCATAACGGCCTGTGTCATTTTAGTTACCTTAGTTGGCGGAATTTTGGTATTGCCATTCTTAACGGATTCAGAAGATGTAGAGGAGATAAATCCTCAAGGAATCACCTTATTGCAAGATGTGATTGAAAAGTTGAAAGTTATCAATAAAGAAGATCCTCAAGTAGAAATGAACGTGGTCATTGAAAACTATCAAGATCGCCTAAAGGAATTGTATACCAGTCAGCTACCTTCTGATCAGAAACAGGAAGTGCAGGAATTACGGGCTTTGATCGTTTCTATTGAACGTGACGGACTTGAAGAAAGTTTTCGTCAAAAGGAAATCGGTGTTGATGGTTATCGTCTCTATGGACGTCTGATTTCAAGGATGGAACGCTCGATTGCAAGACAGCTTCTTTCGATCATTGGTTTTTGGCTGTTGTTTGTCCGACAAATCATTGCTTTTTTCGTTCATCCAGATTTTCTATTTGCACGTAAAAACGAAGAAGATAGAAGAGAGCTCCAATCAGAAGAATTAGAAAATGTCCGACAAGTTTTCTTACAAAATACTGAAGTCATTTTAAAGAGTTTGGACAACTTAAAAGGTGTCTATGATGATGAAATCATTCGTTTTTTCATTGAGAGTCGTCTGCAATTAGCTCAACGTTTAGAAGATGGGACATTTATCGACTCCTTTATCGTTCATTCTCAATCAAATTATGTTAAAGAGTTATTGATCGGCTATCAAGAAGAACGAAAAGTGATCGATGAATATGAGTTATGTGATAAAATATCTTCACTAGAAGCAAACGAGTATAGAAAAAATGTGAATTTGTTGGAATCTTATTCGATCAATGACGTTTCTAATACGATTCCATTTAGAAAGTTAGCGAAAAAATTAGAAAAAGAAGCTGAGTAAGAAAACAAGCTTCTTTTTTTTGTTTATTTTTGATACAATAAGCAGGATGAAAAGGGTGTGAGCAAACAGATGAAAGAATTAAAAGTCACAGAACTAACTAAAACATACGGGGAAAAAACATTATTTGATCATATATCCTTCTATATCCATGAAAAAAATCGAATTGGTTTGATTGGAACGAACGGGACTGGAAAAACTACTTTATTAAATATACTAGCTGGTAAAGATAGTGGAGATGGAGACGTTCAAGCAATTCAGCAACCAAATGATTATCAAATCGGTTACCTTTCACAAGATCAGGTTTTTGATCCTGAATTAACAGTCGTGGATGCTATTTTCCAAGGAGAAACACCGATTATTCAAGCAGTTAAACGGTACGAGCTGGCACTTATTGCTCTGGCTGAAGACGGTAGTAGTGAAGCTGCTCAAAGACAATATGCTCAGGCCGAAGAATTAATGAACAAAGAAGATGCTTGGACAGCAGATACAGATGCTAAAATCATTTTACAAAAATTAGGAATCGAAACGCTCCATAAAAAAATTGGAGAATTATCCGGCGGTCAAAAAAAGCGTGTTAGTTTAGCACAGGTTTTGATCGAATCCCCAGACCTACTGATTTTGGATGAGCCGACAAATCACTTGGATTATGAAGCAATCAGCTGGCTTGAAAGCTTTTTGAATGGTTATCGTGGTGCCATCTTAATGGTGACACATGATCGTTATTTTCTCGACCGAGTGACCAATCGAATTTTTGAGCTGTCATTTGGAAAATTATATGAATATAAAGGGAATTACGAAGCATATATTTTGGCTAAGGCTGAACGTGAGCGGATCGAGATCGATCAAGAAGAGAAACGAAAACAACTGTATAAACAAGAGCTTGAGTGGATGCGCGCAGGAGTTCAGGCTCGCGGAACCAAACAACAAGCTAGACAAGATCGGTTTCATGATCTTAAGGAAAACTTGCATCAGGTCAATCAAAAAGGGCAATTAGAGATCGATATTGCTGGACAACGGCTTGGAAAAAAGGTACTTGAAATAAAAGACGGGAATTATTCAATTGAACAGAAAGTTATTTTAAAGCAATTTGACCTTCTTGTGCAGGCAAAAGACCGCATTGGAATCACAGGAAAAAATGGTGCAGGGAAATCAACTTTATTAAATATCTTAGCCGGGCGTTTACCTTTAGAGAGCGGTCTCTATTCGATTGGTGAAACAGTGAGATTAGCATACTACACGCAACAAAATGAAGCTATGGATCCAAACCAGCGGATGATCGCGTATCTTCAAGAAGCTGCTGAACAGGTACAAAGGACAGACGGCAGCAGCATTGGAGTCGCTGAACTGCTTGAACAGTTTCTTTTCCCTCGTTTTATGCATGGGACGATCATCGGCAAGCTTTCTGGTGGAGAAAAACGACGTTTATATCTATTGAAACTACTAATAGGTCAGCCAAATGTTTTGCTGCTTGATGAACCGACCAATGATTTAGATATCGATACATTGACAATTTTAGAAGATTATATCCGTACATTCAAAGGTGCGGTTATTGCCGTATCACATGACCGATATTTTCTTGATAAAACAATGGAAAAACTACTTGTTTTTGAAGGAGAAGGACAGATAAGTACGTATTTTGGTTCGATGAGTGATTACTTGAACCAAAATAAAGAATCTGCTAAAAAAACGGTTAAATCTGAGCCGAAACAAATTCAAGTGACCGAAAAAAAAGAAAAAGTAAAATTGACTTATATGGAACAAAAAGAATGGGCCACAATTGAAACTGAAATCAGTGAACTAGAAAATCGTTCCGCTCAACTTGGAGAAGAAATGAATCATCAAGGAGATGATTTTACAAAGCTTCAGCAACTGCAAACAGAATTAACGACTGTTGAACAGCAACTAGAAGAAAAATTGGAACGTTGGGAATATTTGAGTGAATTTGCAGAAAATTAGGAGGCAATAATGATGGAAGAAGCATACTTAGCACTAGGCCGCAAAATTTTAGAAGAGGGACATGTAAAAGAAGATCGGACTGGAACTGGGACTAAAAGTATTTTTGGTCATCAAATGCGTTTTGATTTATCTCAAGGGTTTCCATTGCTTACGACAAAGCGTGTTCCTTTTGGCTTGATCAAAAGCGAGTTGTTGTGGTTTTTAAAAGGAGACACGAATATTCGTTACTTATTGGAGCATAATAATCATATTTGGGACGAGTGGGCCTTTGAGCGATACATTAAAAGCGAAGATTATCGAGGACCAGATATGACAGATTTTGGTCGTAGAGTATTAGTGGATGACGAATTTAAACTAAGCTACGAGGCCGAGCACAAAGCGTTTTGTGAAAAGATCGTATCAGATGAAGCATTTGCTGCTAAGTATGGAGAGCTAGGTAATATTTATGGTGCGCAGTGGCGTCATTGGGAAACAAAAGACGGCGGTTTTATCGATCAACTGAAAAATGTCATTGAGATGATCAAAACAACGCCAGACTCACGTCGATTGATCGTCTCTGCTTGGAATCCAGAAGATGTGCCTTCAATGGCTTTACCTCCATGTCACACTATGTTTCAATTTTATGTGAATGATGGTAAATTGAGCTGTCAATTATATCAACGTAGTGGAGATGTCTTTCTAGGTGTACCGTTTAACATCGCTAGTTATGCATTATTGACTCATCTAATTGCTCACGAAACGGGCTTAGAAGTGGGGGATTTTGTCCATACTCTTGGAGATGCGCATTTGTATACAAATCATATTGATCAAATGAAAGAGCAGTTATCAAGAGAACTTCGTTCATTTCCTACACTTAAGTTGAACCAAGAAAAGGAATCTGTTTTTGATTTTGAAATGGAAGATATTGTAATAGAAGGATATGATCCTCACCCAGCAATCAAAGCACCTATCGCCGTTTAAGTTTGAAAGGAGCATTTTATGTTAGCAGCTATCTGGGCACAAGATGAACAGGGAACGATCGGAAAGGAAAATCGATTGCCGTGGCATCTGCCAAATGATCTAAAATTTTTTAAGCAAATGACGGAGGATAATACAATCGTCATGGGAAGAAAAACATTTGAAGGAATGGGAAGTCGTCCGCTGCCTAATCGACAAACGATCGTTATGACGAGGGACAAAAACTATAAGGCTTCTGGCGTTATTGTTGTTCATGATATAGACGAAGTACTGGCCTATGCCCAAGAATTTTCAGGAATTACTTTTATAGCTGGCGGTTCCAAAGTTTACGAGGAATTTTTACCTTACTGTGACGTTTTATATCGTACAGTGATCAGCCATACTTTTGATGGAGATTCAGTATTTCCAGAAGTTTCTTGGGAAGATTGGACGTTGATCAATCTTAGCCCTGGTGAGCAGGATGAACAAAATTACTATTCTTATCAGTTTGAAACATACCAAAGGAAAGTCTGCCCAGAGCAGGAAGAGTAAAAAAAGTTAGCAGGTCTGTAGAAGATTCTGCTAACTTTTTTATTAAATATGATTGCGGTATAAACCAACAACTTTACCAAGAATACTAACATTAGGCAGAATGATCGGTTCTAATGCATCATTCTCAGGTTGTAGGCGAATATGGTCTGTTTCCTTAAAGAATCGCTTGCATGTTGCTTCATCTTCATCTGTCATTGCAATAACAATGTCCCCATTTGCTGCAGCACTTTGTTTACGAACGATAACTTGATCACCATCCAGTATTCCAGCGTTGATCATACTTTCTCCGCGAATCGTCAACATGAATAGTGAATTTTCTTCGGATTGTAAATCAGGCGGCAATGGGAAAAAATCCGATGCCTCTTCAACAGCTAGGATTGGTTCACCAGCAGTAACCACCCCCAACATAGGAATGACTGTTGGCTTGATACCGATTTTTTCCAATCCTTCAGCAGTCAGTTCGATCGCTCGAGGTTTAGTCGGGTCTCTTAGGATCAATCCTTTTTTTTCTAAACGTGCTAAATGTCCATGAACAGTAGAAGTAGAGGATAGGTCTACTGCTTTTCCGATTTCTCGAACGGTTGGAGGATAGCCTTTAAGTTCGACTTGTTCATATATATATTTTAATACTTCGACTTGTCTTGTATCTGTACGTTTCACCAAAACCCGCACCTTCTTTCAATTTATAAATTTAGTGTACCATAGTTTTCTATAGGAATCAAACAAGCGTTCGTATTTTTTGTTAAAAGTATTATTATATGCAAAAAAAAGGGTAAGAACATTGTTTTATCTAGAATATGGTTGTATTTTTATAATACATCTTATAAGATAGACATGGAAAGTAAACTCTTATTTCTTATTATGATTACTATCAAGATTTTTGCTAACCTTTCATTAAAGGAGGACAATAAATGCTATCACCAGAAAAAATGAACCGCATCAATGAACTTGCTAAAAAAGCAAAGGAGAGCGGATTATCAGAAACTGAAAAAAAAGAACAGAACGAACTCAGACAAGAATATTTAGCGACCTTCCGCAGCGGCATGCGTCATCATATCGAAGGGATGAAGGTCGTAGATCCGGAAGGAAAAGATGTGACCCCAGATAAATTAAAGAAAATCCAAAAGCAAAAAGGGCTGCATAATAGAAAATAATTTCAGTTTTTTTTACTGAAAGTAATTGCTTTCATAAAAGAAATACGCTAAAATGGACTTAATAAAGGTAAAAAAAACCTAAATAGGAGATGATTTTTTTGTTCGACAACACTGATCAATTAGGCGTCAATACCATTCGTACCTTAAGTATCGAAGCGATTCAAAAAGCTAATTCAGGACATCCTGGATTACCAATGGGGGCAGCCCCTATGGCCTATGCACTTTGGACAAAACACTTAAAAGTAAATCCTAAAACCTCAAGAAACTGGGCAGACAGAGACCGTTTCGTTCTTTCTGCCGGGCATGGTTCAGCGATGTTATATAGTTTGCTTCATTTAGCAGGTTATAACGTTTCTATCGATGATTTGAAAGGTTTCCGTCAATGGGAAAGTTTGACTCCTGGTCACCCTGAAGTTCATCATACAGATGGTGTCGAAGCAACAACTGGTCCATTAGGTCAAGGGATTGCGATGGCTGTGGGAATGGCAATGGCTGAAGCGCATACTGCTGCAGTCTACAACCGCGATAGTTTCCCTGTGATCGATCATTATACTTATGCACTTTGTGGTGATGGTGACTTGATGGAAGGCGTTTCTCAGGAAGCAAGCTCAATGGCTGGTCATATGAAACTCGGCAAATTGATCGTGTTATATGATTCAAATGATATTTCATTAGATGGACCAACGTCTAAAGCCTTCACTGAAAATGTCGGTGCCCGCTATGAAGCATACGGCTGGCAGCATATCTTAGTAAAAGACGGAAATGATTTAGAAGCCATTTCAAAAGCAATCGAAACTGCTAAAGCTGAGACAGATAAACCAACATTGATCGAAGTGAAAACAGTGATTGGATTTGGGTCACCTAAAGAAGGAACATCAGCTGTTCATGGAGCACCTCTTGGAGCAGAAGGTATTACTGCAGCGAAAGCCGTTTACGGCTGGGAATACCCAGATTTTACAGTTCCGGATAAAGTTGCAGCACGATTCAAAGAAACAGTAGTTGATGAAGGCGAAAAAGCTGAAAACGAATGGAATACAATGTTTGAAAACTATACAAAATCACATCCTGAACTAGCGAAACAATTCAAACAAGCTTTTGCTGATGAACTTCCTGAAAATTGGGATAGTGAATTGCCAAGTTACGAGGTTGGGACTAGTGCAGCGAGTCGTGTGACTAGTAAAGAGACGATCCAAGCTCTTTCTAAAACTATTCCTAGCTTCTGGGGCGGATCAGCTGATTTGTCAGCTTCAAATAATACAATGGTTGCTGCTGAAAAAGATTTTGAGCCTGGACAATACGAAGGTCGTAATATCTGGTTTGGTGTTCGCGAGTTCGCCATGGCAGCTGCTATGAACGGTATTCAATTACATGGAGGAAGCCGTATTTACGGAGGAACGTTCTTTGTATTTACTGATTATCTTCGTCCGGCAGTTCGTTTAGCTGCTATCCAAAATACACCTGTGACATATGTCTTGACGCATGATTCAGTCGCAGTCGGAGAAGATGGACCAACCCATGAGCCTGTTGAGCAATTGGCAAGTATTCGTTGTATGCCTGGTGTTCAAGTTATCCGTCCGGCAGATGGCAATGAAACAGTTGCAGCTTGGAAAATCGCGATGACAACAAAAGACGCACCAACTATTCTAGTACTAAGCCGTCAAAACTTACCAGTTATTGAAGGCACTAAAGAAAATGCAGGTGAGCTTGTTAAAAAGGGAGCCTATGTAATATCAGCTCAAAAAGGAGCAAAACCTGAAGGTATTTTGATTGCAACAGGTTCTGAAGTTAATCTAGCAATCGAAGCGCAAAAACTGCTCTCTGAGCAAGGAAAAGATGTTTCTGTTGTTTCAATGCCAAGTTTCGACTTATTTGAAAAACAATCAGATGAATATAAAGAATCAGTTCTTCCTAAAGAAGTAACTAAGCGGGTAGCGGTTGAAGCGGCTTCTCCATTCGGTTGGGAGCGTTATGTAGGAACTGCAGGAACAACTGTAACGATCGATCATTTTGGAGCATCTGCACCAGGCGATCTAGTCTTGAAAGAGTTTGGTTTCACACCAGAAAATGTTGCTGCGAAATTCAATACTTTATAATAGCTAACTGAACACACAAAATTCACTTTGCATGGTGAATTTTGTGTGTTTTATTTAATCAAATCTATGTAATAAATGTAACCAAATCGAAATAACTGGAAAGAATCTGCTTTTTTGTTAACTTTTTCTTAGAAAGCTGTTAGTGAGCGTTTTATTCAATAAATAGTTATAAATATAGAACACACTCTGTGAGAAATGCAAAACAATTAACAATAATATAATAAAACAAACATTTCAACCGAGTTACACTACCTTTAAATATCTATTTTTCGAATCTAAATGATTGTTTATAAAAAAAACTCCTAGTAGAATGAATGTACGATGTTCTATTGAGGAGGAACAAATGGATGGACAAGAAAATGACAAGAAGTAGCAGACATCAACTTAAAGCGAAGCAACATAGCAATAAAAAAGCTGCGTCGGTAATTGGAACATCATTAATATTTTTACCAATTGCTGGAAATTTACTTCCACTGGGAGCGCAAGCGACTGAGTATGAACAGCAAGAAGCGGTTTCTCAACAAGCATTTATTGATTCTATTGGTTATTCAGCTGCTTCCGTGGCTAGTTCGAATGATTTATATGCGTCTGTCATGATTGCTCAAGCTTTACTAGAAAGTAGCTACGGTACGTCAGGCTTAGCATCAGCACCTAATTATAATTTATTTGGAGTAAAGGGCAGTTACGGTGGACAAACAGTCTATATGCCAACGAAAGAATATTTAAATGGCGAATGGGTCACTCTTACCGAACCGTTTAGAAGCTATCCTTCTTATGCCGATTCATTTCAGGACCATGCAAATGTTCTTATGAGTGCTCACTATGCAGGTGCTTGGAGAAGTAATACGACAAGCTATATGGATGCAACCGCTGCTTTGACAGGACGTTATGCAACAGATCCAAATTATGCAGATAAGTTGAACTGGTTAATTTCAACCTATGGATTAACAGCTTATGACTGGGGCACTTCTGAAGTAGCTACGACTACTGCTGATCAATCGATGATTGGACAAAGCACTGAAACAGCAACTTTTTCAGGACAAACCTATACAGTAGCTTCTGGAGATAGCCTTTGGGGAATTGCAGAAAATTTTGGCGTTTCAGTTGATCAACTGATGGCAATGAATGGATTATCTGCTGAGTTGATTACTGTTGGACAAACTTTACAAGTATAACATGTTAAAAAGCAACAGCATTTCACAGATACGTGAAGCTGTTGCTTTTTTTAGCGTTTTCCTGAGCGTAGTTCTTCTAAACGACGTTGTCGATTTTTGGTCAAGTCCTTGATTCTAGGTCTTGGTAATATGGATTCAGGTATGGTTGTTGATTCTCTTTTATGTGTTTGTGGATCATTTGGATCGAATTCTTTTAAATAGTCGATCACTTCTCGAACAATTTGAGTTGGGGTTGAGGCACCAGCAGTCACTGCAACCGTCTCCACATTCAAAAGCCAAGTAGGATCTATCTGGGAGACGTCCGAGATACGATAAGCATTGACACCGGCTTGTTCGATCGAAACCTGAGCTAATCGATTGCTGTTGTTACTTTTAGGATCGCCTACAACGATTGTCAGATCGCAACCTTTCGCTTGTTCGACCACCGCTTCTTGGCGGACTTGCGTTGCTTTACAGATATCTTTATGAATTAAGACATTTGGGTATTTTTCTTTGATCAGATTCATCAAATCACTGACATCCCATTGACTCATTGTTGTTTGATTGGTAACGAAGATCTTATCAGCAACTAATTTTAAATCTGCGATTTCATCAGTATTAGATACCAGATGAACATGTTCAGGAGACACACCAAGTGCACCTTCCGGTTCCGGATGATTTTTTTTGCCGATATAAATAATTTCATATCCTTCAGCAACTTTTTCGGCAATCAATTCGTGGGTAATCATCACGTCAGGACAGGTTGCATCAATAATCGTTAAGCCTTTTTCGATAGCCATTTCTTTCACTTTTGGCGATGTCCCGTGAGCAGTAAAAATAACGGTCCCTTGATCGACTTGAGCTAAGATATCTTCACGATTTTCGCCTTCTAACGTATGAATACCAATGCTTTCAAAGGCATCGGTGACATGTTTATTGTGAACGATCATTCCTAAAATATAAATAGGACGTGGCAGATTTTCATCAAGAGAAGCATTTCTAGCGATGACCATAGCATCAACAACGCCATAACAATAGCCTCTAGGACTAATATTTACTATTTTCATAAATAAAATAACTCCTATTTTTAAGTATTTATTCTCTTCATAACTATACACTATTTTTATTAAATTTGTCTTAAATGATAAGAATCGAAAACAAGTGCAGCCTTTTAAAGAGTAATTATAGCATAAAAGAATGACTGTTAAGCCTTTTCAAGGGTACAATGTTTTTATTCTAATGCATAAGAATGAAAAATAAGCCAATCCTTCATAGAGATAGGTAAATACTTGCAAAATGATAGCCATATGAAAAAATATGAGCTATTATAAAATTACCAAGTCTCATAATAGAAAATGGAGGAATAGCTAATGACTCAAATTTTTCATTCAGTTACAGAATTAATCGGAAAGACACCCATTGTCAAGTTAGGTAAAATCGTTCCTGAAGATGCCGCAGATGTATTTGTGAAACTGGAATTCTTTAACCCCGGTGGAAGTGTCAAAGATCGGGTTGCACTTAGCATGATCGAAGCGGCTGAAAAAGATGGTCATTTAAAAAAAGGAGATACTATCGTAGAACCAACAAGTGGGAATACAGGTATCGGCTTATCGATGGTTGGTGCAGCCAAAGGCTATCAAGTGATCATTGTCATGCCTGATACAATGAGTATTGAACGCAGAAAGTTGATGCAGGCGTATGGTGCCCAGCTGCTATTGACTCCAGGAGCAGAAGGGATGAAAGGAGCTATTGCTAAAGCTTCTGAGTTAGCGGAGCAAGATGGTTATTTCATGCCGATGCAATTTGAAAACCCAGCAAATGCACAGACTCATGAGAAAACAACAGGAAAAGAAATTCAAGATGCTTTTGGCCCTTCTGGGTTAGATGCTTTTGTGGCAGGTGTCGGTACTGGCGGGACGATTACAGGTGTTGGAAAAGAGTTGAAACGTGTGTATCCAGCTATTTCTATCGTTGCAGTAGAGCCGTTAGAATCTCCTGTCTTAGAAGGTGGAAGTCCGTCTCCACATAAAATTCAAGGAATCGGCGCAGGTTTTGTACCGAAAATATTGGACACAGAAATTTATGAGCAAATTGCTGCTGTTCCAAGTGAAACGGCTATGGAAACAGCACGCCAGTTAGCCGTTCAAGAGGGCTTGTTAGTCGGTATTTCTGCTGGAGCTGCAGTTTATGCTGCGATTGAAAAAGCAAAAGAATTAGGTAAAGGAAAAAAAGTATTGACGGTTGTTCCAGATAATGGAGAACGTTACCTTTCAACTGCATTATACAATTTTTCTGAATGATTGATCATCTAAAGGAATAAACAAGTAAAACGGGCTGTGTCTATATATTTTGTCAAAAAGCGAGTATTATTTCTTTTTTATGTGGAAAATTGAAATAAAAGCGGGATTTTCCCGCTTTATTACTCGATTATTCTTGTCAAGTCAGATTAGAAATAGTATTATTTAAGAAAGAAGACTGGAGGGGAACAAAATGGACAATGTATTGGTTAAAAATGCACTTGAAGAGTTAAAAGAAGCCAATATCCGTATCACTCCTCAAAGATATGCGATTTTAGAATATCTAATTGAGAATCATAGTCATCCAACAGCTGACGAAATTTATCGTTCATTGGAAGATCGGTTTCCAAATATGAGCGTAGCGACCGTGTATAATAATTTACGATTATTTACAGATATCGGTTTCGTTCAAGAGATGAATTATGGGGATGCATCCAGCCGTTTTGATTTTAGTTCTAAAAAACATTATCATGCGATTTGTCAAAACTGTGGTAAAATCGTCGACTTTCATTATCCGGGATTAGAAGATGTTGAGATGGCTGCCAGTAAACTTACAGGCTTTGAAATCAATGAACACAGATTGGAACTATATGGTTTGTGTCCAGAGTGCCAAGCTGCTGAAAAGAAATGAGTGAAAAAGATGAGAGCAATACATACAGACAATGCACCTAAGGCGATTGGTCCATATGTTCAAGGGAACATCATCAACGGACTATTATTTGCTTCTGGTCAAGTACCTTTGGATCCCGTAACTGGGGAAGTGGTAGGGACTACGATAGAAGAACAGACGAAGCAAGTACTGAAAAATATTTCAGCGATTTTAGAAGAAGTAAAGAGTGATTTCGATCACGTTGTTAAAACAACATGCTTTTTGAAGAATATGGATGATTTTGCAGTATTCAATGAAGTCTATGCTTCTGCATTTACTTCACAATTACCAGCTCGCTCTGCAGTTGAAGTAGCCCGACTGCCCAAAGATGTTCTTATAGAAATAGAAATTATTGCAGCTGTTAATCAATAACATAGCGTTTTCACAAGTTGAGGATTTCTTGATCCTCAACTTTTTTTGTTGTTAAATCAATGATTTTTCTGAAATCTATTTAAATCATGCTGTGAAAATGATTAAATGAGCAAGAGTTTGTGAAAAAATATCTTTGTGATTCACAAGCAAAGAACTCGAAACTGGTTGTTCACTTTGTTATATTTTAAGTAGACCAGTGTAGAATAAAACATATATTGGTGAAAAATTTAACTTGAAAGAAGGGATTTACAAAATGAAAGTCGTAGTCGTAGGATGTACGCATGCAGGAACAGCTGCAGTCAAAAGTATTTTAACAAATCACCCAAATGCGGAGGTAACCGTTTATGAAAGAAATGATAATGTATCATTTTTATCATGCGGGATCGCTCTATATGTTGGTGGAGTAGTGAAGGAGGCTGACAGCTTATTTTATTCAAGTCCTGAAGAGCTAGCGTCACTAGGTGCTACAGTTAAGATGGAACATGAAGTCGAAATTATCGATGTTGAGCATAAAACGGTTACAGCTAAAGATTTAACTACTGGAAGTGTTGAAACAGTTTCATATGATAAATTAGTAATGACCACAGGTTCATGGCCAATTGTACCACCAATCAAGGGCATTGAAGCAGAAAATATTTTATTGTGTAAAAACTTTAATCAGGCAAATGTCATTATCGAACGTGCCAAAGAAGCGAAAAAAGTTGTTGTAGTTGGTGGAGGTTATATCGGAATCGAATTAGTTGAAGCTTTTGTAGAGTCTGGTAAAGAAGTCACGTTAATTGATGGTTTAGACCGTATTTTAAATAAATATTTGGACAAACCATTCACAGATGTTTTAGAAAAAGAGCTTGTCGATCGCGGTGTGACTTTAGCGTTGGGCGAAAATGTTCAAGAATTTCAAGCTGACGCAGCTGGTCATGTGAATAAAGTAATTACTCCTAGTCAAGAATTCGATGCTGACATGGTTATTATGTGTGTAGGTTTCAGTCCTAATACAACGTTGTTGAAAGATAAAGTTGATATGTTGCCTAATGGAGCCATCGTTGTAGATAAATTTATGCGTTCGAGCAACCCTGATATCCTTGCTGCAGGTGATAGTGCAGTTGTACACTATAATCCAAGCAATTCAACCAATTACATTCCTCTAGCAACGAATGCTGTTCGTCAAGGGATGCTTGTTGGGTACAATTTAGTTGAACAAAAGCTAGCTTATCGTGGGACTCAAGGAACATCTGGTTTATACTTATTCGGTTGGAAAATAGGTTCAACAGGGGTAACTTTAGAAAGTGCGAAAATGAACAATTTAGAAGTCGGCGCGACTTTGTTTGAAGATAACTATCGTCCAGAATTTATGCCAACAACTGAAAATGTTATGATGGAATTAGTTTACGAAAAAGGAACAAACCGAATTGTCGGAGGACAATTGATGTCTAAATATGATATTACACAGTCGGCCAATACGCTATCATTAGCTGTTCAAAACGAAATGACTGTTGAAGATCTTGCGTTATCTGATTTCTTCTTCCAGCCGCATTTTGATCGACCTTGGAACTATCTAAACTTATTAGCGCAAGCAGCATTAAAAGATCTCGCTAAAAATTAATGACACAAGCTAACTATATATTGAAATTTTGAAGTAAAAGTGTAGTATAGCCGTTTACTTCAAAAGGTGAAACAGCTTTCGATTTTACGATCTATTCAAATTTCTGATACTTGAGGTATGACTTAAAGAGTCATATTTCAAGTATCTTTTTTTCTGATTTTTTAGAGCTCGTTTTTTTGCTTTTTTTTGATTAGTTTGAGATGCTTTATCTATATAAGAAAGGGGCAATTAAATAAATGAAAAAATCAAAAGAATATATCCTACGAACAGCTTACGCTTTTTTAGGAGTAGCCATTTTGGCCTTTGGAGCAGCAACTTTACGTGTTGGAAAAGTCGGTCTGGATCCATATACAGCAGCGAATATTGGAATAGGTAAGAGCTTAGGTCTTTCTCTAGGTGTGTATCAGCTGATCGTGAATTGTGTCATTTTGGGGCTAGTATTCGTTTTCGGGAGGAAGTATATAGGGATTGGTACAGTTGTTAATATGGTTTTGACAGGTTTTTTTATCGATTTCTACACATGGGTTTATGAAACATATATCCCGTTGGAAATCACTCGCTTTGTCCAATTGATATTACTATTGATCGGTGTGATAGTTTTTACTTTCGGTGCGTCATTATATATGTCAGCTGAACTAGGAAATGCTCCTTATGATGCGATTGCTCCGATTATCGTAGATAGAACACATGGTTCTTATAAAATCATTCGAATTTCACAAGATGTCTTTTTCGTTTTATTAGCATTTATATTCAGCGGACCTGTTGGAATCGGTACAGTTATTAATGCTTTTTTGACTGGCCCATTAATCGATTTTTGGAACAATAAAGTTAGCTTACCACTAATTAAGAAAAGCGTGAACTCTTAACAGCTGAACTTTAAAAATTGATCATTTTAGTTGTTATTTTAATAAAACTAAAATGTAAGCGAATACAATTTGTGTTTCGTAAACGTCAATATTAATCAAATAATATCCAATCGTTTTTTTTATTATTTTTATTAAATAATGATTAGTATAGGAGATAGCAGTTAAACTTTGTTATATAAGCATTTATAAGATTTTTTTCTTCTCTTTTTCTTGTCTGTTTTTTTTATTATTAAAAAAAACGATGATTTTCAGTACATATTATTTCCAAAAATATTATAAAGGTTATAAAATCCTTTGGTAGAATCTTAAATAAATTTTTACGTTGCTCACAATTTATGAAGGGAGAGTGTCTTATAGGTTTTGGAAAGCTTCTAATTGTTTGTTTTGTGTTATTAAGTCTTATAAGTAAAGAGGAGGACAATCATGAAAAATGATAAGCAAAAAAAGAAAAGCACCGCAAAGTCAAAAAAGCAAAATAAATATCGTGCATTATCTTTAGTAATGACAAGTAGTTTAATCATTGCACCTTTGACTGTTCCATTGTCATTTTATCTACCAGGGGGAATCACAGCTTCAGCAGCGGTTTTAGATGCCGAGATCTTATCTAACATTTCTAGTTCAAACAACAGTGGAACAAATACGTCGAATCGTTGGGCTGCCGATGGTACTTCCAAAAATGTTGATTTTTCGATTTCTGGTAGTGAGCTAGTAGGTGCTTCAGTTGTTGCAGACGGAACGAAACAAGCAGTTTTAGCTATACCAAATGAATTACAAGGGCGTGTATCTCCTAATGGAGCAGCTCAAATCGATACAAATATAACATTAACAGTGGGAGACTTAACGTTTTTAACTGGGACCTTGGATGCAGTTAATCAATTATCCAATTTATTAACTGATATTGTTGATGGGTCACTTGGAAGTTTAACTGGGGTTACACTTGATTTAACAACGGTCAATCAAAAAATTGATGCTTTAAATAATTTAGAAAATTTTGGTAGTGCATCATTTACTAGTAATGCTGTATTATCGCCAGATGGATCATATATCAATGCGAACATTGATGACGGACTAGGATTAGTTCTAACACAAAATGTTTCAACCTTACTACAAGATTTGAAAGCAGCTGTAGCAGCATTAAACGCTACAGGAAGTGGTATTGCCAGCAATATCGTTGCAACAGCCATCAATACTGCATTGCTACCTGTGAAAGGCACTGTTAATACAGCTATCGATCTTGCTTTGCCGCTTGTTGGATTAGGTGGAGAAGGTGTTAATCAATTAGCCGATGCATCAGTTTTAGGCGGGACAGATATCAATATCCCAACAACGGTACTTAGCCCACAAGGTTTAACACAAAATCTAGATGCTAGATTTGTCGGAACAGTTGTCAAAGCAGATCTTATCGATGTCGCTTTGATCAAAACAGCAAATGGCGTATCTGATATTTACTACGCTGGAACTGCTGCAGCTGTTGCACCACCGGTTGTTACAAATACAACTGGAACCTCTGCAACAGGTTATACAGTTACAGGGACGGCCACTGCTGGAAATTCAATCGCTATCAGAAATGCAGGAGGAACAACAATCGGAACAGGAATTGTTGACGGAACTGGTAATTTCACAGTGACGATTCCTCAAGGAGCTGCGACTGCGAATGAATCATTGAATGCTATTGCCATCGACGGAACTGATGAAAGTACACCTACAGCCTTTACGACACCAGCTGATGCAGTAGTCGTCGCTCCACCAGTTGTTACAAGTACAACAGGAACTTCCTTGACTGGTTACACAGTTAAAGGGACTGCAACTGCTGGAAATACAGTCGATATTCGTAATGGAAGCGGCAATACTATCGCTTCTGGAGTCGTAGATGGAAACGGCGATTTCACGATCACTATTCCATTAGGTCAAGCGACTGCTGATGAGTCGTTAAATGCTGTTGCTAAGGACGGAGCAAATGAAAGTACACCGACTCCGTTTAAAACACCATTGGATGTTGCTTTAGTTTCACCACCAGTAGTAACTAGCACAACTGGCTCGTCCGCAACTGGCTATACAGTTAAAGGGACAGCTACTGCTGGAAACACAATAGATATTCGTAATCTTGGTGGCACGACGATCGGTACAGCTACAGCAGACGGAAATGGTGATTTCACTGTTACGATCCCTCAAGGAGCTGCATCAGCGAATGAAGCATTGACTGCCGTGGCGAAAGATGGAGCGAACGAAAGTTTACCAACAGCCTTTACGACACCAGCTGATGCAGTAGTAGTAGCACCTCCAGTTGTTACAAGTACAACCGGTAACTCAACTCTTGGCTATACAGTTAAAGGGACAGCGACAGCAGGTGATACAGTTGATATTCGTAATCTTGGCGGTACAACGATCGGTACAGCTACAGTAGACGAGAATGGCGATTTCACTGTTACGATTCCTCAAGGTCAAGCGACAGCACTTGAACCTTTGACTGCCGTAGCTAAAAACGGAGCGAACGAAAGTTTGCCAGTTGCATTCATTACACCCGCAGATCCAATCGTAGTTGTTGCACCTCCAATTGTGACGGATACGACAGGTACCGCTGCTACAGGCTATACAGTCAAAGGAACTGCTGAAGCAGGTGCTACGGTTGAAATCCATAATCTCGGTGGTACAATAATCGGTTCTGGCATTGCAGATGAAAATGGTGACTTCACGGTTACGATTCCTCAAGGCTAAGCAACAGCGAACGAAGCCTTAACCGCTATTGCTAAGATCGACGCTGATGAAAGTTTACCGACAGCATTTACAACACCAGCAGATCCAGTTTCAGTTACAGCACCGACCGTTGATACCGTGACTGGTACTTCATCTACAGGTTATACAGTGACAGGAACTGCCACTCCTGGTAATACAGTAGAAATCAAAAATACCGGTGGTACTGTTGTCGGTTCAACAATTGCTGACGGTAGCGGGAACTACACAGTCTTGATTCCAGTTGGATTAGCCGGAGCAAATCAACAACTTTCAGCAGTAGCTAAAGATTTAGATGGTAACCAAAGTTCTGCTACGCTATTCACTACTCCAGCAGATCCTGTATTTGTTACAGCGCCAACAGTGGATAATGTAACTGGTACTTCTTCTACTGGCTATACAGTAACTGGTACTGCGACTCCTGGTAATACAGTAGAAATCAAAAATACTGGCGGTACAGTGATCGGTACAACAATTACTGATTTGAGCGGGAATTACACGATAGTGATACCAGTTGGTTTAGCAACACCAAATCAACAGCTATCAGCAATTGCCAAAGACTTATTAGGTAATCAAAGTTCAGCTACACCATTTACAACACCAGCAGATCCAGTTGTCGTCACAGCGCCAACCGTTGATAACGTAACAGGAACATCAGCAACTGGCTATACAGTGACAGGAACTGCAACTCCTGGTAATACTATCGAAATCAAGAATACTGGCGGTACTATCATTGGCACTACTATCGTAGACGGCAGTGGCAATTACACAGTCTTGATTCCGGCAGGACAAGCAACACCGAACCAACAACTGAACGCTGTAGCAAAAGATTTAGATGGCAACCAAAGCCCAGCTACACCGTTTATAACACCTGCAGATCCGGTTGTTGTCACAGCACCAACCGTTGATAATGTAACAGGAACATCAGCAACTGGCTACACGGTGACAGGTAAAGCAACAGTCGGAAACACCGTTGAGATTAGAAATACTGGAGGAACAGTAATTGGTACAACGATCGCTGACCTGAATGGTGATTACACAATCAATCTTCCAATCGGTTCTGCAGTACCAAGTCAACAATTGAACGCTATAGCCAAAGATTTATTGGGCAATCAAAGTTCAGCGACACCATTTACGACACCAGCAGATCCAGTTGTTGTAACAGCACCAACTGTTGATAGCGTAACAGGTACTTCCTCTACTGGTTATACTGTAACTGGTACAGCGCCAGCAGACAGTACAGTAGAAGTGAGAAATACAGGAGGCACAGTAATAGGCACAGCAACAGCAGATGAAAATGGCGATTACACCGTTACAATCCCAGTAGGAGCAGCAGCACCAAGTGAACAATTAAATGCAGTTGCAAAAGATGCGGATGGTAACACAAGTCCTGCAACACCGTTTACGACACCAGCAGATCCAGTTGTCGTAACAGCGCCAACAGTGGATAATGTAACAGGTACTTCGTCTACCGGATATACGGTCACAGGTACGGCAACACCTGGAAACACTGTGGAAGTGAAAAATACCGGTGGCGTAGTGATCGGTTCAGGTTTAGCTGACGGCAGCGGCAATTACACAGTAACTCTACCAGTTGGAGCTGCTTTACCAAACGAACAATTAACTGCAATTGCAAAAGATGGCAGCGGCAACCAAAGTCCAGCGACACCATTTACGACACCAGCAGATCCAGTTATTGTAACAGCACCAACCGTTGATAGTGTCACAGGAGATTCATCTACTGGCTACACAGTGACAGGTACAGCACCAGCTGGCAGCACTGTAGAAATTACAAATGCCGGTGGTACGGTGATCGGCTCTGCAACAGCAGATGAAAATGGCGATTACACTGTAACAATTCCAGCAGGTTCTGCAGCACCGAATGAACAGTTGACTGCAACTGCTAAAGATGAGGATGGCAATTCAAGTCCAGGTACTTCGTTTACGACACCTGCAGATCCTGTAGTCATTGCAGCACCAACCGTTGATAGTGTTACAGGAACTTCTTCTACAGGCTATACAGTGACAGGAACAGCACCAGCTGGCAGCACTGTAGAAATCAAAAATAGTGGTGGTACAGTGATCGGTTCTGCAACAGCAGATGAAAATGGCGATTACACTGTAACGATTCCAGCAGGCTCTGCAACACCAAACGAACAATTGACTGCAACAGCGAAAGATGCCGATGGTAACACAAGTCCGGGTACTACATTTACGACACCTGCAGATCCTGTAAATGTCCTTGCACCGACTGTTGAGACAGTAACTGGTAGTTCAACTTCGGGGTATACAGTGACTGGTAAAGCTACAGCAGAAAACACAGTAGAAATTCGTAATACTGATGGAACTGTGTTGGGAACAGATGTAGCGGATTCTAATGGCGATTACACAATTGTACTCCCAGTAGGAGCTGCATCTGCTAGAGAACACTTGAATGCTGTAGCGAAAGATGGGGCTGGTAATACAAGTTCGGCTACACCATTTACAACGCCGGCAGACCCTAAAATAAATGTTGCTCCGCCGATCATCTTAGATGTAGAAGGAACTTCGCTTACTGGATACACAGTTTTCGGTAAAACGACGTTTGGAAATAAAGTTGAAATCTACAATGCAGATGGTGACCTATTAGGTCAAGCAACTGCAGATGGAGAACTTCCAACAACTACTAATGCTAGAGCAGCAGAGGCAGAGGGTAGCTTCACAATTACTATCCCAATGGGAATGGCCTCTCCAAATGAACAGTTGACTTCAATTGCAAAAGATAGCGCAAATAACGAAAGTGTTCCTACGTTGTTTGAATTACCTGCAGATCCTGGTGCAACTGTTTCCGCACCAATCGTTAATAGTGTGACTGGAACATCAACAACTGGTTATACAGTAACTGGAACAGCTGACCCTGGCAACACTGTCAATTTATATAGTGATGAAGGTATGTTGGTAGGTGCCGGCCAAGTTGATGAAAATGGCAATTACACAATCGCTATCCCTAAAGGTATGGTATCACCTAGAGAAACAGATACAGCCGTTGCTTTTGACGAAAATGGGAACCAAAGCTTACCAACTGAATTCCTAATCCCAGTTGATCCTGGATCAGGAAATGGTAACGGGAATGGTAATAACAACAATGGCAACGGAAATGGTACTGGTACTGGTACTGGCAATAACGGCTTAAACAATAACGGTTCTGGATTGAAGAATCTAAGCTCAGGCACAAGAAAAGATCTCCCTAACAATGGTGAAATCGTTAATAACTGGGGCTTAGTAGGTGCATTATTATTAGGTGCACTAGGAATCTTTGGTCTTAACCGTAGAAACAAAAAAGAAGAAGAATAAATAAAGTATTTATTTATACTTCCATAAGTTACATGAGATGAAGAGAAACTCTTCATCTCATGTTTTTTCTATTTGATTTTCAATAAGCTTCTGATTTTTGAAATAGTGTTGAAATAAGAAAGCATAGATCATTTATCTCAATGAAAGCTCAGTTAAAAAGTGATGCTGATCAATAAGTATCTTTCTTTATATCTATTTATAGCGTAGAATAGATTTACATAATAAGAAAGGGAGGAATATGTGTATGCCGATCCGAGTGCCAAAAGAACTACCAGCTATCAAAGTTTTAGAGAAAGAGAACATTTTTGTAATGGATGAAGATCGCGCCATGCACCAAGATATTCGTCCGTTGCAGCTTCTTATTTTGAATTTAATGCCAAAAAAAGATGAAACAGAAGTGCAATTATTACGTTTATTGAGTAATACACCGCTACAGATCAATGTGGACTTTTTGCACATGAGTAGTCATAGAGCAAAAAACACCTCCAAAGATCACTTAAAACGTTTTTACCATCGATTTGACGAGGTCCAGGAAAATTATTATGATGGATTAATCATTACCGGAGCGCCTGTTGAGCAATTGCCTTTTGAAGAGGTAGATTACTGGCCGGAGTTGTCAGATATTTTTAAATGGAGTAAAACCCATGTTTTTTCGACGTTTCATATTTGCTGGGGCGCGCAAGCAGGTCTCTATTATCATCATAAAATCAATAAACATCAATTAGCTCAAAAAATATCTGGGATTTATTTGCACGATGTTCTTGATAGTGCCTGGAGTATTTTAAAGGGATTTGATGATGTTTTTTTTGCACCTCATTCCCGGTATACTACCGTTCAAAAAGCAGATATTGAAGCAACTGCAGAGCTTGACATTTTGGCGGAATCACAGGAAGCCGGCATTTTTTTAGTAGGGAATAAAAACAATCGTGCTTTCTACGCAATGGGACATTTAGAATATGATAGAGAGACACTAGAGCAAGAATTTAAACGGGATTTAGAGAAGGGGATCGACCCAGAGGTTCCAGCACATTATTTCCCGGATAACGACCAAGAAAAGACGCCTCAATTACGTTGGCACATGGCTGCCTCTCTGCTTTTTTCCAACTGGCTAAACTATGCAGTCTATCAAAATACGCCTTACGATTTAACTTCTTTATCCAAAGAACAAAATCAACTATAAAACAACAACTAGAAATCAATGGGAAGGATATCTTTTCATCGATTTCTAGTTGTTTCTATTTAAGAAGACGATAATTTTATTATGTTAACTGATTTTAGTTTTATTCTCAATTAATATCACTTAATTGAGAATGTATTCATAAATCACTTGTTTTCTAAGGTGAGTATATGATACTATTTATTATATAATAAATAGTATTGGAGGAATAGAAGTATGAAAGTTATCGTTTTAGGTTCATCTCATGGAGGTTATGAAGCAGTAGAGGAGTTATTGATCTCACATCCAGATGCAGAGATTCAATGGTACGAAAAAGGAGATTTTATTTCTTTTCTCTCTTGCGGGATGCAGCTTTATCTAGAAGGAAAGGTTAAAGATGTCAATTCAGTCCGTTACATGACTGCAGAGGGCATGGAGAGTAGAGGAGTCAATGTTTTTTCAAACACAGAGATTACTGCGATTAATCCGGAAGCACATAATGTTACTGTAAAAGATTTAGTCACTGGAACTGAACGTACTGAGGACTATGACAAACTTATTATCAGTCCCGGAGCTGTTCCATTTGAGTTGGATCTCCCAGGTAAAGACTTGGAGAATATCTATTTGATGCGCGGCAGAAAATGGGCCATCAAACTAAAACAAAAAACAGTAGATCCAGAAGTAAATAATGTTGTTGTCATTGGTAGTGGCTATATCGGAATTGAAGCAGCAGAATCATTTGCAAAAGCTGGGAAAAACGTAACAGTGATCGATATTTTAGATCGACCATTAGGTGTTTATCTTGATAAAGAATTTACAGATGTATTGACTGAAGAAATGGAAGCGAACAATATTAAAGTTGTAACTAACGAAACCGTTCAAAGCTATAAAGGCGATGGACATGTTCAAAAAGTTGTGACAGATAAGGGCGAATATGCTGCTGATCTAGTAGTTGTAGCGGTCGGTGTTCGTCCGAATACAGGTTGGCTAGAGGATACACTTGAGCTTCATCCTAATGGATTGATCAAGACAGATGAGTACATGCAGACAAGTGCTCCGGATGTATTTGCTGTTGGTGACGCAACCTTGATCAAATACAATCCTGGACAAACAGAGGTAAATATTGCGTTAGCTACGAATGCTAGAAAACAAGGTCGCTTTGCAGTGAAAAACTTAGAGGCTCCTATAAAACCATTCCCAGGAATTCAAGGTTCATCAGGACTAGCCGTATTTGATTATAAATTTGCTTCAACTGGTATCAATGAAGAAATGGCCAAAAAACTAAATAAACAAACAAAATCAGCATTAGTTGTTGAAGATTATTTAATGGACTTTAACCCGGATAAGCAAAAAGCATGGTTCAAGCTAGTTTACGATCCGGAAACGACACAAATTTTAGGCGCACAATTGATGTCCAAAGCTGATTTAACAGCAAATATCAATGCCATTTCATTAGCGATCAAAGCAAAAATGACGATCGAAGATTTAGCTTATGCAGATTTCTTCTTCCAACCTTCATTTGATAAACCTTGGAATATTATCAACACAGCAGCGCTAGAAGCAATGAAAAACGAAAGATAATAGCAGTAAAATAAAAAAACTGGAGCACAACTTTAAAAAGTTTTGTTTCAGTTTTTTTATTTTATACTAAACACCTGATCTAGGTTGTTTTAGTTGACGAGTTTCATTATAATTAAGTAGTTCTAATAAAAAGACTTTTTAATTTTGTTGAAATATCACTAATTTCCGAAAAGACTTTTTCTGAAAAGTCAGACAATTTTAAAAGATTGACTCATAATTTATAGAAGTAAGGAGTGCGAAATTTGATTACTAAAACAGCCTTAAGTCAAAAAGGTGATTATTGGATGAATATCACAACTGATGAGAAAGAAACACTAACAAAATTTTATCAGGAATATAAAATCGATGAAGAAATCGTCGCCTATTCATTAGATAAAAATGAACGAGCGCATTTAGATTACGATAAGAATACGAATACGTTCGTACTTATTTTTAATGTACCTAAGCTAGAAAAAATCGATGATCATTATGAAACAGTTCCAATGACTTTTATTGTTAAAGATACAAATTTAATTACAGTGACGAATAAAACGAATCATTATGTATTTTATGAAATGAAGAAATATTTGGAAAAAGATCTAAATACGACGATTTTTAGCTTCTTATTTGGTAGCTTATTTACATTGGTTGATTTGTTTTTTCCGTATGTAGAAGAGATGAATAGCGATCGAAAATTGATCAATAATAAACTGAAAGATAAGACAACGAAACAAAATCTTTTGTTACTATCGGATCTGGAAACTGGTATTGTTTATTTTGTGTCAGCATCAAAACAAAATGTTATGCTGCTGGAGCAAGTTAAAGCACATTATATTTATCGATTACTTAACGAGGAAGAGAAAGAGGAGCTAGAAGACGTATTGATCGAAGCGAAGCAACTCGTTGAAATGACGCAGCTATCTTCACAAATTTTACAACAATTATCCGGAACGTATAACAATGTACTGAACAATAATTTGAATGATACAATGAAGATTTTAACTGTATTATCGATATTACTGACTATTCCTACAATTATTACCGGTTTTTTTGGTATGAATATGCCTTTGCCTTTAGAACATAATGTTTTTGGATGGCTGATCACGATCTTGATTAGCGTGGCGTTATGGTTCGGTTTATCATTGATTTTACGAAGATTGATGAAATAATAGTAGGTTAAAAAGAAGGAGGATCAATAGTACATTGTTGATCGTCTTTCTTTTTTGCTTGATCTTAAACGACAGTTAATGGGAAATGGCTACAAGCTGATATCGATTAAAAAGGTATTTGAAGGTCGTATTTCATTTAATTAAAACTACTTTGTATAATGTATATTATGTTAACTAGAATAAGTTAAAAAAAGTTGATAACGTTTTTCGTACCTTCCTCCCTTGTTTTATCCGCTTAATCTTCTGCGTGATTCTTTCAACCTATTCTATATACTTTAGAGATAAAAAATAGCTATAAACCTTATAAGTTTATAGCTAGCTTCTCGTTTATGTTCCTTGTTTCATTATAGGATTGGTGACAATAATCTTGAGAAATTTTGTTTAAATCGTAACCAATGTGATTGCTCTTTGATCATTTCATCCGTTAGTAAAATACTTTGTTCGATGTCTTCTTTAAATAATTGAGTGAGTTTCCAAGAGAACTTCGTGTCATAGATAAATGTGCTTACTTCAAAATTTAATGCATAGCTTCTAATATCTTGATTTGTGGTGCCGACCATACAGATTTCATTGTCGATGATCATCGTTTTTGCATGTAAAAAGCCGTTTTGGTATAGATAAATTTTTATACCGCGTTTATGCAGATAATTTGCATAGTACTGAGTTGCGCGGTAAATAAACGGATGATCTGGCATACATGGGATCATGATACGTACATCGATTCCAGATCGAACAGCAATCAACAGTGCATTGATCATACTGTCATCAGGAATTAAATAAGGCGTTTGGATCCAGACAGATTTTTCGGCTGCTAAAATCATTTTTATAAATCCGCTTTTTAGAATCTCTTCTTCTGAATCCGGTCCATCAGAAACGATTTGCAAGGATAGATCTTCTAATTGATCATCCGCAGAGAATTGAAAATACTTGTCTAAATAGTCCATTTTCTTCGTGTCATCTGTAACAGACGCATTCCAATCCATGATAAAAATTTCCTGAAGAGAAAAAACTGAAGAACCGACAATTCGAATATGTGTATCTCGCCAGTAACCAAATTTTTTACTTTCTCCTAGGTGCTGATCACCGACATTAAAACCGCCTGTCCAGCCGATCTTTCCATCGATTACGACGATTTTTCTGTGTAAATGATAATTTAGTCTAGTCTTACTGATCATATTTTTAGAGGTAATAAAAGGTGCAACGTTCCCACCGGCAGCAACAAAGGAAGCAAAGAACTTTTTATTAGCGCCAGGCGAGCCCCATGGGTCATAAATCAAATAAACCTCTATCCCCTCTTTTACTTTTTCCTCCAATAGATCAAGAAACCTATTACCGATCTTATCGTTAAAAAAAGAATAATATTCGACATGGACAGTTTCTTTTGCATTACGGATATCATCAAATAGAGCTTCAAATTTTTCCTTACCATCCGTATAAAGCTCTATACTGTTACGCTTGCTTAGAGGAGAAGAATCCATATTTCTGAAATAACGATTAAGGACCCGAGCATCAGTTAATAAATTAATATTTAATCCGCTATCGGCTTTTAAATTATCTTTATCAACAATTTTTTTGATTTCTGCTATTTTCTGATTATCATAGTCAGTTAATTGAAATACTTTTTGCCCATTGATCCCTCTACCACAAAAGAGATAGATAATAAAGCCGATACCTGGTAAAAAAAGTAAAGTCATGATCCAGGCCAAAACACTCGAAATACTTCGTGGCTTTCTAAATACTGTAATAAGTGCTGCTGTCGTATTCAATACAAATAAACCCACAAGTATAAGGATAAAAATTCTCATTTCATTTCTCCCTTAAACACATAATATATTGATTATAGCAAAAACTATCCCTCACTCCAACATATAACTCTCTAATTTTTCATAATCGTTTTTGACTAAATTAAAGCGTAAATTTTTCGCTTTAATTTTGTTTAGCCTATTTAATTTCAGTCGATAGTGTACTATAATATGCAGATATCTTTAATTGAAAAGAGGAATTAGTAGGAATGGATATCAAGATGCTTGCAACTATTTTTTTTGTGAATTTTTCGTATATTACATTGAATACCATTCGCTTTATGCTGACAATGAAAGGGTATCGGTTGATTGCCCCGTTAGTTAGTATGGCAGAGATCACCATTTATGTTTTAGGCTTAAGCATGGTGTTGAATCGTTTGGATGAGCCGATCAATCTAATTGTTTATGCTCTAGGATATGCTGTCGGAATCAGTGTTGGAATCAAAATTGAAGACTATTTAGCTTTAGGCTATATCATGGTTACTGCGATCTTACCTTCCTCTACTGAACAACTGAACTTACCGGAAACATTAAGAGAAAATGGATATGGCGTAACTCAAAGTTTTGGTATTGGTCGCGAAGGCGAACGAATGATTCTTGAAATTCTTTCGCCTCGTAAAAATGAACGGAGCTTGTATAAACTGATCAACGAAAAAGAACCTAGAGCGTTTATCATTTCTTATGAACCCAAGTTTATTTCAGGTGGTTTCTGGACTAAAAAAGTACGGAAACGAAATAGTTAACTAAAAAAGAGCAGTATCTAACTTACTTTAGACGCTGCTCTTTTAGCTAAGTTGTTTTTAAGTTTACATAACATATTTATTGGTAACTTAGTATGCGAAATAATGCAAAACATCAGTATTAGGAAAATAATAATGAAACAACTGAGAGTATAGTTGTTTTTTATAAAACACTCGTTCATTGTTATCTTCAATACCTTCCCAAAGCGGAGATAGCAATTTTTTGAGTGTGTTTATCTCGTCTACTTCCGATAAATTGTCGTTTTCTAAAATCGGTGACGTCAATGAAAAGGTTGTATCTGAAGTCTTTTCTAGATCGTTGGTGACTAAAAGTGCCTCCTGAAAAATATTTCTTTTCAGTTGTCTGGACGTAGCTCTTTTACTAGAACGTATGACTTTTAAAGCTTGAGTGATGAAATAATCAATGTCAACATCACCGATTAGTCGCTCAAGTGGTTTAAATGTATCTGGCAAAGCAGCTCTCTTAGTGAGTAGAGAAAAATAATCGGCCAAAGAAAGCGGAAAGGTATCTTCTAAATGAAGAGCAATAAATCGTAACTTTTCATTCCCCTCTTCTACTCTTTTCACAAAAGTAGTAGACGTTTCAGCTGTTTTTATACCAAAAAAATAGTCCGTATCATCATCAAAGAATAATGACCACAAGATCTCCCCAAAAAACGGTTCTTGACTGCTCGTTTTTTTCATTGATTCATCCAGAAATATTTGAGTAGAAGCTGGGATCTTTAGCCGCTTTTCCTGAGAAAAAATGGGTATGGATAAATAGTAGCGTCGATTTTTCCTTTGGATTATTCCATGACTAATCATCTGTTCTAAATAGAGTTCTAAATTTTCTGTCGTTGGTATAGCAGTCTTTAATTGTCGTAAAATAGGTTCTTGTTCCTGATTGCCTATCAAATACGTCATGATTTGTTCAAATAATGGTTCTGAGATCAATTTATCTAATTGTGCGGCTCGCTCTCTTTTATAATAGTAGATTACCTTTTCCAAAGCTCGACCTCGCTTTCTTTTTTTCATAAGAAAAAGCTTAGAAAATAACCCGAAGAGTTATGTCCCAAGCTTTTCGACTAACATATTCAGCTTAACTAAATACTTCAGTTAATTGAGGAACTACTTGTTTTTTACGTGAAACGACACCATTTAAAAATGCGCGGTTATTATCTAGAGTTACATTGAAAGCAGATTCTACCTTATCCAGTGAATCACCAATGACTAGCAACTCAGAATCGCTATTCAAAATATCTGTAATAATTAGAACGAATAAATCGTACCCATTCGTTGCATTTTCATTTTTCATAGCCGCTTCCAGCTCTTCCTGGCGGTCTAATACTTCATTTAGGTCAACTGTATTCACTTGAGCGATTCGAACGTTTTTAGAGCCCATTGGGAAGCTTTTTGCATCTAAGTCCAATAAGACCTCAGCTGATTTATCGCTTAGATTCGTTCCAGCTTTTAACATATCTAGTCCATAGCCATTCAAATTGATTTCTGCGATATCTGCCAGTTCATGAGCTGCATCGATATCTTCTTGAGTACAAGTTGGTGATTTAAATAGTAACGTATCAGAGATGATCGCAGAGACCATCATTCCTGCGATTTGTTTCGGTACAACAATATTATTTTCTTTAAACAACTTCAAAACGATCGTACTTGTACAGCCGACAGGTTCTGCACGATAATATAATGGATCAGCTGTCTCGAAGTTTGCGATACGATGGTGATCAACAACAGCTAAAATCGTTACATCTGCAATATCTGAAACGCTTTGCTGAAATTCATTGTGATCGACTAACATTACTTGATTCGTTTCTTCAGAAACGCTCTCGATCACTCGAGGTGCGTCAACGTTAAAATAGTCTAAAGCATATTGTGTCTCTTCACTTGGTGCACCTAAAGCTACCGCTTCAGTATCCTTTCCAAGTTCCTTTTGTAAATAAGCAAAACTGATCGCTGCACCGATTGCATCAGTATCAGGATTTTTGTGTCCAAAAACAAGAATTTTTGACATTATAAGGGTTCACTCCTTCTTTTTTCTTCATTATTAATAATAACAAAAAATAGAAAAGAAACAACAATATTTGCTGCACTTTTCTATTTTTGATACTTATCTGCTTGCATATCCTTGATAGTCCGCAACATGTAGTAGTTTTTTTGCGTTCGTCACGCGGTCTTCTGTTGGAGGATCGATCCCTTTTAAAGGGTAATCCAAGCCTAATTCGTCCCATTTATATTTACCCATCACATGATAAGGTAAAACTTCAACCTTATCAACGTTTTTAAGTGTCTTGATAAAAGAATCTAGACGAACTAAATATTCATCATAATCACTACGTTCAGGAACTAATACGTGTCTGATCCAAACGGGCTTCCCTATTTCTGAAAGATACTGAGCCATCTCAAGAATATTTTCATTACCTAAGGATGTTAATAGCTTGTGTTGTTCATTGTCGATATGCTTGATATCGAATAATAATAAATCAGTATAGTTCATTAGTTCTTGAAATTGGCTGAAAAATGGCTCTTCTCTTGTGAAAGGTTTCCCACAAGTGTCGATCGTTGTATGTATGCCTTTGTCTTTTGCTTTTTTAAATAAGTCTGTTAGAAATTCAAGCTGTAGTAATGGTTCGCCACCACTGACAGTGATTCCGCCTTTTTCGCCCCAATAAGAACGATACTTGATCGCTTCTTCTAATACTTCATCTGTTGTGACTTCGCGGCCGCCTGAGCCTATTTTCCATGTATCAGGGTTGTGGCAAAATTGACAACGCATACGGCACCCTTGTGTAAATACGATGAAGCGGACACCAGGTCCATCAACCGTTCCAAAATTTTCTGTAGAATGGATTCTACCAATTACAGGTGTCGTCATTTCGATTCCTCATTTCTTTTTTAGAAAAAAGGGATGACACGAGGTCACCCCTTCAATTGTATGTTCTTACAGTCTGTCGTGTGAAGTTCTAGAAATAACGTCTGCTTGTTGCTCAGGAGTTAAGTCACGGAATTTCACGGCATATCCAGATACACGGATCGTTAAGTTCGGATATTTTTCTGGATGTGCTTGTGCATCTAAAAGTAATTCATTTGTGAATACGTTAACGTTCAAGTGGTAACCACCTTTATCAAAGTAGCCGTCCATTACGTTACGTAGATTGTCGATTCTTGTTTCATCATCTTTACCTAAACCGTTAGGGTTGATTGTTTGTGTATTAGAAATACCATCCAATGCACTTGTGTATTCAAGTCTAGCAGTTGAGTTAAGTGAAGCTAAAAGACCATTTTTCTCACCTAAGAATTTTCCGTCTTGGTAACTTGGGTTAGCACCTGGTGCCAATGGTTTACCTGCACGACGGCCATCTGGTAAGTTACCAGTTGCTTTACCATAAACAACATTAGAAGTAATTGTTAATAATGATGTCGTTGGTTTCGCATTGCGGTATGTGTGTTGACGTCTGATTTGTGTCATAAAGTATTCAAGGATCCAGTTAGCCATTGCATCTGCTTCTTCATTATCGTTACCATAAGTTGGGAACTCATTTTGAGGAACATAGTCAATTGCTAAGCCATCTTCGTCACGAATTACTTGTACATTACCATGTTTGATCGCCATAACTGAGTCAGCAGCATGTGAAATCCCTGCAATACCAGTTGCGAATGTACGTTGTAAGTTACTTTCCATGAAGGCTAATTGTGCTGCTTCATATGAGTATTTATCATGCATGTAGTGAATAACATTCAATGTATTTACATATAATTCAGCTAACCAATCCATGATATCTTTGTAACGGTCGATAAATTCGTTGTAGTCTAAAGTATCGCCAGTCATTGGACGGAATTTAGGAGCAACTTGCATTTTTGTTTTTTCGTCTACCCCACCGTTGATCGCGTAAAGCACAGCTTTTGCTAAGTTTGCACGAGCGCCGAAGAATTGCATATCTTTACCCATAACTGTTGCAGACACACAACAAGCGATCGCACAGTCATCTGATCCCCAGTTAGCGCGTAATAGATCATCATTTTCAAATTGGATCGAAGAGCTTTGTTTTGCAATTTTAGATGCAAATGTTCTGAATCCAACTGGTAAATGAGATGAATACAATACAGTCAAGTTTGGTTCTGGTGATGGTCCCATGTTTGTTAAAGTATGCAAGATACGGAAATCATTTTTAGTTACTAATGAACGTCCGTCTAAGCCCATACCAGCGATCGATAACGTCGCCCAGATTGGATAACCAGAGAATAATTGGTTGTATTCAGGTGTACGGGCAAATTTAACCATACGTAGTTTCATGATCAAGTGATCGATCATTTCTTGTGCTTCAAATTCAGTGATCAATCCTGCTTCTAAATCACGTTGGATATAGATATCTAGGAATGCAGAGATACGTCCGATAGACATTGCTGCTCCATTTTGTGATTTGATCGCACCAAGGTAACCAAAGTATAACCATTGAATTGCTTCTTTAGCATTTGCTGCTGGTTTAGAAATATCAAAACCGTAAGTTGAAGCCATTTCTTTAAGATCAGCCATTGCTCTGATTTGTTCAGAGATTTCTTCTCTTAAACGGATAACATCGTCAGTCATTACTTTGTTTCCTGTATTACTTAAGTCTTTTTTCTTCTCAGCGATCAAGAAGTCCATTCCGTATAAAGCAATACGACGGTAATCACCGATGATACGTCCACGTCCGTAAGCATCTGGAAGACCTGTGATGATTTTGTTTTTACGAGCTGATCTCATTTCTGGTGTATAAGCATCGAAAACACCTTGGTTGTGTGTTTTTCTCCACTCAGTAAAGATTTTAGACATTTCAGCGTCTACTTCGTAACCATTTGAAGTTAGTGAGTTGTTTGCCATGTTGATACCGCCAAATGGCATGAATGCTTGTTTCAATGGTACGTCAGTTTGTAGACCTACGATTGTTTCTTCTTCTTTGATTAGATAACCAGGTTCATGAGAAGTGATTGTTGCAGGAATATTATTGTCCATGTCATACACGCCATTTTGTTCATGCTGTACTTCAAATAATTCCTGTAATTTTGTCCATAATTTGTCTGTGCTTGGTGCGATCGGTTCTAGGAAAGAGTCATCACCTGTATACTCAGTATAGTTTCTTTGAATGAAATCACGTGTATCTACTGATGTTTTCCACTTGTCGCCTTTAAAGCCTTTCCATTGCTCCATTGATGGGCCTCCTTAGTATGCTGTTGATTACTGTAACAGCTTTATGTGATTAGTATAACACATCGCGATTTTTATGCAAGCCTTTCCTTATTATATTTTGAGCTAAATCGCTATTTTTTTTAATAAAATGATTATAAACGTTGATTTAAAGGCTTTTTATATTTGTGATACGTTTAACGAACTAGAATTAGTTTTATATAAAAAGTAAGAAATCTGTAATATAAAAAACCGAAACTGTACTAATACAGTTTCGGTTTTCCTCTAATTCTATAGAACAGACTTAGCTTATTCAGCCTCTTCTTTTTCAGGTAACTCTGCAGTATGCATCTCATGGACTTCTAGGATTTCGCCATCTTGTTTCTCATCCAATATAAATGAACCATTAGAAGTTCTGTCATTAATTGGGTACGTTTGAGAATCGATCGTATATTGTTTGCCACTTTGAGTGGTTACTAAAAGCTCTAAAGAGCTGCTTTCTGACATAAAGCTCACACGATGTGGATTTTTCTTTAATTCCCTTAAGACCATCAGTCCTCGTTTGGCTCTACCTAACTGGGTGAGTTCTTGTGCATGCATTCGCTTGATACTTCCTCGCTGTGTTAAGATCACAACAGGCGTATCTCCTTCTTGATAAACTAATAGGCCGTTGACCACATAATCTTGGTCTTTTAAGTTCATCGCTTTTACCCCTGCAGCTTTTGCTCCGACGACTGGGACTTCTTCTAATGGATAACGAAGGCCAAATCCTCGATGACTCACCAAAAAGACATCCAAGAGCTTTTGCTCATTCGTCAGATAAACATTGACGATTTCGTCCGTATCAGATTTTAGCTTCATACAATTTGTTGGCCGACTCTTATAGGTTCTCCAAGGTTCAAAATCGGTCATTTTTGTTTGTTTGACCATACCTTCTTTTGTCATGAAGACAAATGTTTTTGTCGGTGACAGTTCTTTATAGGTATAAACAGCAATGATCGACTCATCTATAGACAGATTTAAAATCGTCTGAGAAATGTGCTCGCCGATTTCTTTCCATTTTAGATCTGGTAATTCATGAACTGGACGGTAGATCACATTTGCCTTATTCGTGATCAATAAAAGATGATCCAAGGTGTTGACTTCTCCTGTATAAAGTAAAAAGTCCCCTTCCTTCATTCCAATTTCTTCTGGCTTGGAAGCACTATAAGAACGTAAACTGCTCCGTTTAATATATCCTTCATGCGTAACAGTCACTACTACATCTTCTTGAGCAACCAATACTTGTGTATCGATCTTGATCTCTTGGATCTCATTTTCGATTTGAGTCAAACGTGCATTTCCATATTGCTTTTTGACCTCACGAAGCTCCTTTTTCATGACGTTGAACAATTCTTTTTCATCATTCAAAATCGTTGTCAATTCTGCGACTTGACGGCTAAGTTCATCTGCTTCTTTTTCAAGCTGCGTAATGTCCGTGTTCGTCAAACGATACAATTGTAGAGTCACGATCGCTTCCGCTTGTGCTTCTGTGAATGCATATTCTTTTACTAAGTTATTTTTTGCATCTTTCTTATCTTTTGATGCACGAATTGTTTCAATGACCTGATCAAGGATCGATAACGCTTTGATCAAACCAGACACGATATGCTGGCGGGCTTGAGCTTTATCCAATTCAAACTGGCTGCGGTTTGTGATCACTTCTTTACGGTGTGCAACATAGCTGTCTAAAATACGTTTAAGGCCAACTTGATGCGGTGTCATATTATCGATAGCAACCATATTGAAATTGTAATTGATTTGCAATTCAGTATTTTTGAAAAGATAGTTCAAAATTCCTTCAGCGTTAGTATCTTTTTTCAATTCGATAGCGATCTGTAGCCCTGTTCGGTCACTTTCGTCACGAACTTCGGCGATCCCCTCGATTTTTTTATTCAAACGAACTTCATCGATTTTTTTCACTAGAGTTGCTTTATTCACTTCATAAGGAATTTCAGTAACGATGATCTGTTGTTTGCCGCCTTTTAATGGTTCGATTTTAGTTTTTGAACGAAGGATCACTTTTCCCCGCCCAGTTTCATAAGCTTTCTTGATTTCTTCTTTCCCCTGCAGGATACCTCCTGTCGGAAAATCAGGACCTGGAATAAATTCCATTAATTTATCTAAGGAAGCATTTGGGTGATCGATCAGATAGATCGTTCCATCTATGATCTCGGCTAAGTTATGTGTCGGTATTTCTGTTGCATAACCTGCTGAGATCCCTGTTGAGCCATTGACTAATAGATTCGGATATTTTGCTGGTAGAACAGTTGGTTCCTTTTCTGTATCATCAAAGTTCCAAACAAAGTCTACGGTGTCTTTTTCGATATCTTTCAGCATTTCTCCACTTAATTCAGATAAGCGTGCTTCGGTATAACGCATAGCAGCTGGCGGATCACCATCCATACTACCATTATTTCCGTGCATTTCGATCAAAACTTCACGAAGCTTCCAGTCTTGACTTAAACGAACCATTGCTTCGTAAATACTACTGTCTCCATGGGGGTGATAATTCCCCATGATATTTCCGACAGACTTGGCTGATTTTCTAAAACTTTTTTCAAATGTATTGCCATCTTTGTTCATGGAAAATAAAATTCTGCGCTGAACTGGTTTTAATCCATCACGAATATCTGGCAGGGCACGCTCTTGAATGATATATTTGGAATATCTTCCAAAACGATCGCCCATTACTTCTTCAAGAGTTAGCTCTTGAACTTCTTGGCGTTTTTCCACATTCATCACTCCCTACTCTAAATCGAACAAACTGATTTCTTCAGTTGCTGTCTTTTTTTGTTCATTTTCTATTTTTTTCTCTTCATCCAAAACGTCGTTTGAAATAGAAGGCGCAATCTCTGTTTCGCCATCTTTACGGTCTAAAATACTGCCATCTTCTTCTAAAGTGAATTGAACATGACGTTCGATCCATTTTCGTCTAGGCTCTACCTTATCTCCCATAAGAGTGGTAACACGACGTTCTGCCTGAGCTGCATCATCGATACGAACGCGAATCAACGTACGAGTTTCAGGGTCCATCGTTGTTTCCCATAACTGATCTGCATTCATTTCACCAAGACCTTTGTAGCGTTGCAGCATGTAACCTTTACCAACTTGTGCCGTAACGTTAACCAACTCTTCATCAGTCCAGGCATATTCTGTAACTGCTTTTTTACCAAGACCTTTTGAAACTTTGTACAACGGAGGTAAAGCGATATAAACTTTCCCCGCTTCGATCAACGGTTTCATATAACGATAAAAGAAAGTTAATAGCAATACTTGGATATGCGCACCATCTGTATCCGCATCGGTCATGATGATCACTTTATCGTAATTGCAATCTTCAACTGAAAATTCTGGACCAACACCAGCACCAATCGTATAAATCATCGTATTGATTTCTTCATTTTTAAGAATATCCTGCATTTTTGCTTTTTCTGTATTTAACACTTTTCCTCGAAGCGGCAAGATCGCCTGAAATTTTCTGTCACGGCCTTGTTTTGCAGAGCCGCCGGCAGAATCTCCTTCGACTAGATAAAGTTCATTTTTCTTAGGGTTTCGCGATTGAGCAGGTGTTAACTTACCGGATAAAAGAGACTCCCCTTTTTTCCGTTTTTTTCCGTTTCTACTTTCCTCACGAGCTTTACGAGCTGCTTCGCGTGCTTCACGTGCTTTGATTGCTTTACGAACTAATTGCTGACTCATTTCGCTATTTTCTTGAAGGTAAAAGCCCATTTGCTCACCAACAACATTATCCACTGCATTTCTTGCAAGGGGTGTGCCTAATTTTTCTTTTGTTTGACCTTCAAACTGCAAAAGATTTTCTGGCACACGAATCGATAAGACCGCAGCCAAACCTTCACGAAAGTCACTACCCTCAAGATTTTTGTCTTTTTCTTTTAACAGACCCACTTTACGAGCGTATTCATTATACGCTTTTGTCATTGACGCTTTCATCCCAACTTCATGAGTCCCGCCATCTTTTGTTCGGACGTTATTTACAAAAGACAAGACATTTTCTGAATAACCATCGTTATACTGATAAGCTAATTCAACTTCTATCCCCTCTTTTTCACCTGAAAAATAGACAACTGGCGTCAACGTATCTTTTTCTTCATTCAAATAGGAAACAAATTCCTTGATTCCTTCTTCGTAATGGAAAACTTCTTCTTTAGGTTCCTCTCCTCGTAGATCAGCTAGCGAGATTTTTACACCCTTCAGCAAGAAAGCTGATTCGCGCAGGCGTTCTGCTAAAGTTTCATAAGAAAAATGAATCGTAGAAAAAATTGTATCATCTGGTAAAAAGGTGACGGTCGTTCCGTTCTTTTTATTCGTTTTACCGATTTTTTTCAATGTTCCGACAGGCTTCCCACCATTTTCAAAACGTTCTTTATATTCAACACCATCGCGGACGATCGTTACTTCCAACCATGAGGATAAGGCATTCACGACACTGGCACCTACTCCGTGAAGTCCGCCAGATGTTTTATAACCGCCCTGTCCGAATTTTCCACCTGCATGTAATACGGTAAAAATTACTTCTACAGTTGGTATTCCTGATGCGTGCATCCCTACGGGCATACCACGTCCGGAATCGACGATCTTTATGCTATTATCTTTTTGAATGACTACATTGATTTCATTTCCATACCCTGACAATGCTTCATCGACGGCATTATCCACGATTTCATACACTAAATGATGTAATCCGCGACTATCGGTTGAACCGATATACATCCCTGGTCTTTTACGTACCGCTTCCAAACCTTCTAAAACTTGGATGGAGGCGTCATTGTATTCATTGTTTACCTTTTTCGCCAAAGAAAAAAACTCCTTATACTTGAATTATAGGGCCCTTAGCCACATCATTACAATAATACTCTAAAAACTCTCAAAAAAAAAGAGCTTTCCTATTCGGTAACTCTTTCTTAAGATCATTTGTGCTTATTTCGGCATTTTAGCGAGTTCGATCTTAATGCAACGATTCATTATGATAGCATTTCTTCCCGCTTTTTTCAATAATTCCGCCGCTTCTTCACTTTCTAGCCCTAGTTGTGCCCAAAAAACTGTCGCATTTGTTTCTAAAAAGTCACGGGCAACTTCTGGTAAGAATTCACTCCTGCGGAAAATATCGACAATATCGATTTGGCCTGGAATATCCTGAAGTTTTTCATATACGTGTTCGCCAAGAATTTCTTGTCCTGCTAAAACTGGATTAACCGGGATGATTTCATATCCATATTCCTGCAGTAACTCTGCAATCTGATAGCTTGTTCTGTCCGGCTTATTACTTAAACCGACAACTGCGATTCGTTTCGCTTCTTTCAAATAAGTAAAAATTTGTTCTTGTGATGGATTTTCTACAGACATCTTTGTCATCCTCTCTTAAATTGCCTTACTTTTTATTATACAACGAATAGTTAATTATTGTTAGCTGTTTCTATTCATGATAAAATATAGGCTAGCTTGAACAGAAAGAGGTCACTTGATGAAATTTATAGTATTATTGATCATTGCCTATTTATTAGGATCGATTCCGTCTGGTGTTTGGATCGGAAAACTTTTTTTTAAAAAAGATATTCGTCTTTTCGGCAGCGGCAACACTGGAACGACCAATACGTTTAGAGTATTAGGGAAAAAAGCTGGAATCACTGTTTTATTGATGGATATTTTAAAGGGAACTTTAGCAACTAGTTTACCACTCTTATTTTCTTTGAATGTCAATCCGTTGGTTTTCGGTGTAGCAGCTGTATTAGGACACACATTTCCAGTTTTTGCGAATTTTAAAGGTGGCAAAGCTGTTGCAACAAGCGCGGGAATGATTTTAGCCTATAGTCCAACATTTTTTGTTTATTCTGCATTGATTTTTATTATTACATTGTATATTACCAGCATGGTAAGTTTGACTAGTATGGTTAGTGCTGTGTTGATTACATTATCAACGATCATTATTCCTTTCGCGATTCCACAGATTTTGCCAAGATTTGACTGGTTGCTGACTTTGATCGCTGTGGCATTGACGATTTTTATTTTTGTCCGTCATAAAGACAACATCAAACGAATCAAAGATGGAACAGAAAGCCGTGTATCCTTTGGATTAGGCGCAAAAAATAATAAATAAGAAAAAAGCCAAGGATCGAGCATATTTGATGTTCGTCATTGGCTTTTTTCTTATTATTTGGCTGTTAGTGTATAGTGTGTTTTAAATATACCTGAGCTGTCAATCTGATTGATGCCGATTTTATCAATCAGATTCCCGGTCGCATCTACACCATCTGCAATTCCGCACCATGGCTCGATACAGACGAATGGGGCATCCTTTGGATAAGGAGACCAAAAGCCGACATAAGGCATGTCAGTATAGCTTAAACTAATGCTGTGAGGACTTTCATCCGTTGCGATCGTAAAAGTATTGACGCCTTTTGTTTCAAAAATAATGGCATCGTCTTTAAATAACTCTCTACGTAGGTCTAAACTAGTATTCGTTTGACCTAATGTTTTGTGCGCAAAGTCAGCATATGGGCCGCTTAAAGGAATTTGAATCCGTGATTTTTGTGGTGAGAAGCCTAAATAGTAATCATCAAATGTCAAGTTCTTTTCTAAAGGCACATTAAAAGCTGGGTGACCGCCAATGGCAAAATACATTTCTTCTTTTCCAGTATTTTCAACTTGGTAATTTACAGTAAGATTGTTTTCTTCTAAAACGTACGAAAGAATCAATTCAAAATCAAAAGGATAAATTTTCTTCGTTTCTGCTGAACTTTTAAGCGATAAAGAGACTAATTCTGCGCCATGCTCGATCACTTCGAAGACTTGATCTCGCGCAAACCCATGCTGCCCCATTGGATAAGTCTTGCCCGCATACGTATATCGATCATCTTTCAACCTTCCGACAAAAGGGAAAAGAACAGGTGCATGACGTCCCCAAAACGCTGGGTCTCCGTTCCAAATATACTCAATATCATTTTCCTTAGATTTTAAACTAATTAATTCCGCTCCGTCTTCTGCGATCGTTGCGATCAAAAATTCATTTTCAATTTGTACAGTCATTTGTCATGCCCCCTGCTAGTTTTCTTTTTCGAGTTCTTTCATGAACTGTTTATTCAAGACTTTCAAGTAAGTCCCCTTCATCCCTAACGAACGAGATTCGATGATACCTGCAGATTCTAATTTTCTCAATGCATTGACGATCACTGAGCGCGTGATTCCGATTTCATCTGCAATACTTGATGCTGTTAAACGTCCTTCTTCCCCGTCTAACGCTTTAAAAATCGCATGAACAGCCTTCAGCTCACTATAAGATAATGTGTTGATGGCCATCTGGACAGCAGTTGCACTGCGGACACTTGCTTCGATCGATCTAGACTGTTGATACAAGATCTGCATACCAACTACGGTCGCACTATATTCAGCTAGAACTAGATCCTCATCATCAAAAGACTGTTCCACTCTCGCTAAAATGATTGTACCCAAACGTTCGCCCGCTCCAAACATCGGCACGATCGTTGTCAAGCCAAACGGATATTTTTCGCGCCATTCCACAGGAAACGCAGTCAGATCACTGGTAATGGAAATGTTCGCTTCGGTTTTTGCTAAATTATCCGCTGCATCTGTATAGCTTTGAGGAAAGCGTTTTTCTTCAAACATATGTTTAACACGTGCATTGTTCACATCTAACTTTTCATTATACCCTAGCAGTACACCCTCACTGCTGATGATGTAAGCATTGCTGTCTAATACATCCCCCAAAATCATAGCCATTTTGTCATAAGGCAAATCAGCTTTTTGATCAAATGTATTTTTTTGCTGTAATAATTTGTTGATTTGACGCGTTTTTTCTAATAAAGTAGTCATTTTTACTCCTCCTAATTTAAAGACTATCTAGCTTTGTTTGGTATTCGATCGAAAAAATGCCATAATGCATTATTCGTACTAAAGAATATAGCGGCTTAAGTCTTCATTTTGAACAATGCTGTTTAGTTTTTCATTCACATATGCTTCTGTGATCGTAATTTCACCCATTTGCATGTCTGGTGCTTCAAACAACAGATCTTCTAAAAGACGCTCCAAAATCGTATGCAGACGACGTGCCCCAATATTGTCCGTGTCTCGATTGACATCAAAAGCGATATCAGCAATACGTTCAATTGATTCTTTAGTAAAAATGACTGTTACATTTTCTGTTCCGATCAATGCTATATATTGTTTGATTAATGCGTTGTTTGGTTCAGTTAGAATCTTCACGAAGTCTTCAGCAGTCAAATCATCTAATTCTACACGAATTGGAAAACGACCTTGTAGTTCTGGGATCAAATCACTGGGTTTCGACAAATGGAATGCACCTGATGCGATAAACAAAATATGATCTGTTTGGATCGTTCCGTATTTTGTATTGACTTGTGAGCCTTCAACGATCGGTAGAATATCGCGTTGCACCCCTTCACGTGACACTTCTCCAGAGTTTTGTTGACTTTTTGAAGTAATCTTATCGAATTCATCAATAAAGATGATGCCGCTACTTTCTGCTAAACGAATGGCTTCGCTATGAATATCCGCTTCTTTAACGATTTTAGCTGATTCTTCTTTTACTAAGAGTTCCTGTGCTTCTTTTACAGTGACCGTACGCTCTATTTTTTTCTTTGGTGACAATGCGCCTAGTGTTTCGTTTAGATCGATTCCCATTTGTTCCATCCCAGCGTTCATCGCCGGCATATTTTTCTTAGGTTCATCGATTTCGATCGTGACTTCACGATTATTCAACAGTCCTTTTTCTAACTGCTCAAGAACAGTTTTTCGATTGACCTTGATTTCTTCCGTCACTTCTTCTTGGGATTCTTGCGGTTGTTGGGCTGCGGAAAACATTTGCATCATTTGTTCAAATTGATTAGTTGATGTTTGCTTCTGCTCTTTTTTGATTCCAGGAACCAAAACTTTTACCAGACGATTATTCGCTTTCTTTAACGCTTGAGAATATACTCTACTATACTGCTGCTTTTCAACGATTTGAATCGCATTTTCTACTAAGTCACGCACCATCGATTCAACGTCACGGCCAACATAACCGACTTCGGTGAATTTAGTTGCTTCAACTTTGATAAATGGCGCGTTGACGATCTTAGCTAAACGTCGAGCAATTTCAGTCTTACCCACTCCTGTAGGACCGATCATCAACATATTTTTAGGTGTGATATCCTGCTGCATTTTTTCATCAAGCTGCAGACGTCTGTATCTATTTCTTAAGGCAACAGCGACAGATTTTTTAGCCGTCTCTTGTCCAATGATATATTCATCTAATTCCTTGACGATTTCTCTAGGTGTTTTATTCAATTCATTCATAGCTAGCATCCTCCATCTATAATTCTTCTACGATAATATTGTGGTTTGTAAAAACGCAGATGTCTGCTGCTATATTCAACGCATTTTCCGCAATACTTTTAGCAGACATATCTTTATCGCCATAATGTTTCATTGCTCTTGCTGCTGAAAGCGCGAAGTTGCCGCCTGAACCAATAGCTAAAATGCCATCGTCCGGCGTAATGACTTCTCCTGTTCCGGAGACTAAAAGCATTTCTTTTTTGTTCATGACGATCAACATTGCCTCTAACTTTTGCATAGACTGCTGCGTACGCCATTCCTGAGCAAGTTCAACAGCTGCTCGAGTAAGGTTGCCATTGTATTCGTTTAATTTGCCTTCAAATTTTTCTTCTAAGGTAAATGCATCTGCAACACTGCCGGCAAAACCGACAACGACTTCATCATTATAAATTCTGCGAACTTTTTTAGCTGTTCCTTTCATCACGACAGATTCACCCATCGTCACTTGACCGTCTCCAGCCATCGCAAATTTTCCATCTTTT